>JBEIGD010000073.1:0-1865 GCA_040382075.1 Opitutaceae bacterium | reverse complement strand
GCGCGTCCAAGGTCGAGGGCGTTGTCAATGGTGCGGACGCTGTCGACGTCGAGGTTGATGGGCTCGAGCACGAAGGGTTTGCCGGTGGCCGCAAAGAGTGAGTCGACCAACTGTTCGGCACCGATGCGGCGCGGGGCCGGGGCGGTGAAGAGCGGGCTGGTCTCGGCGAGTGCGGGATCAACGGCGCGCTGGTAGGCGTGGGAGTTGAGGAGGATCCGGGCCAGGGCCTTCGCGTCGTAGCCGGAGCGGACGAGCTCGCGGCCGAGCCAGCGGAGCAGCTGGGGGTGGGAGGGTTCAGACTTTTCCCAGTCCCCGACGGTGGGAACGAGACCGCGGCCCATCAGACGCTGCCAGATGCGATTGGCCATCACTTGGGCGAAGCGCTCGTTCTGCGGCGCGGTGATCAGGGCGGCGAGACGGTCGCGGGTGCTGTCCGGCTCGCGGGCCAGCGCAGTGGCGACGCTTTCGTCGCAGAAGCGCGCGAAGGGCCAAGCCGGGGCCACGGCGGTACCGGGTGCGAGCGTCACCTCGATCAGGGGTTCGCGGCCGCCGGCGCGAAGGCTGTCGAGGACTACACTGCTCGTGGCCGGCAGCTTGATCGGCTTGGTCTCAAGCATCGCGGATAGCTCGATCAGCTCACGCTGTTTCGAGACGTGGGTCGGGGCGTCGTGGCAGCGCGCGCACTTCATTTCGACCCCGAGGAAAGCGGAGCTGACGATGATGCCCTTGGCTGCCATCGGGACGTCGTTCTGCGAGGCGACGCCGAAACCAGCCGGGCCACCGAAGCGTTCGCTGCCCTCTAGGCGCAGCAGTTCAGTGACGAACAGGTCGAGCGGTTTGTTGTCGACGAGGGATTCGTGAAGCCACCAGCGGAACGGGCCGGTGTTGTTGAGCGTGGGATTAATGAGGTTCGGATTCTCGGCAAGGACATCGAGCCAATAGCCCATCTGGTGGTCGGCCCACCGTGGATCGTTGAGAAGGCGATCGATGACACGGGCGCGGCGGTCAGGTGCCCGTTCCGCGCGCAAAGCCGCGATCTCGTCCTCGGAGGGCACGACCCCGATGGTATCCAAGGTGGCCCGGCGCAAAAAAGTCAGGTCGTCGGCGAGCGGGGTGAGCTCGAAGCTGGCTACGGCCACGTCCGGCCACGGCGCGCCTTCCTCGATCCAGCGGCGGAGCAGGGCGATTTCGGGCGCAGGCAGCGGATCGCCTTTGGCCGGCATAATTTCCTCCGGATCGGTGCTGGTAATTCGCCGGAGGATCGAACTTTCCGTCGGCCGATGGGGCGTGACCGCAGGGCCATCGTTCGCACCGCCGGCGAAGGTGGCGTTGCGAGTGTCGAGGCGGAGGCCGCCCTTGACCTTCGAACCCTGATGGCAGCTGTAGCACCGGGCTTCGAGGATCGGCTTGATCTCGCGATGAAAGTCGACGCCGCCTTCGGGGCGGCGCGGGGCGGTCTGGCCGGAGACTTCCGCGATGCGGGCGCCGATGAAGTGGTCAACGACGTTTTGGCCGGGAAAACCAGGGGGGAGTGCGGGCACGGGTTCTTCGCGGGAAGAGCGTAGCCAGGCGGCGGCAGCGGTGCGGCGGGAATCCCAATAGACGGCGTGCTCCGCGCGGCGGGCGGCGCGCGCGGCGCGGTTGATGGCGTCGAGCCGCAGCCGGCGCTCGGACTCGTAGGCGTTCCACCCCGCGTCCGTATAGGGCACGGAACGGGAGCCGGGGGATAGGAGATGCCACGCGGTCGCGCCGGCGAGTTGCACGGCGATCACCGTTTCACCGAGTTCGGGGCGGAAAGGTTGGCCGTTCTTGCCCGTCGATTGCATTCCGCCGATCAACGTTTCGAGGACCACGCGGACGGGGCG
>JBEIGD010000072.1:0-2411 GCA_040382075.1 Opitutaceae bacterium | reverse complement strand
TGGGTCGCGACGACGTTCAGCCGGAAGTTAAGCTCCGGATCCCGGATGCTCTCCGGTACGCTCACCAGCGCCGCCAGGTGCACGATCGCCCCCGGCCGCTCCGCCGCCACCAGCTGCCCTAGCACGTCCTCCGCCGACACATCCGCCTCGACCAGCCGGCAAGCCGTCGAGCGTAGCGCCCCGGCTAGGTTCTCCCGCCGGCCCGTCCGGAAATTGTCCACCGCCGTCACCCGGTGCCCTGCCGCCAGCAACTGGTCGACGGTGTGACTGCCGATGAAGCCGGCGGCGCCGGTGACGAGGACGTGGGTCATAGGCAGAAAGTGCTGGCGAAAGCTGGGGCGCGGTCAAACGTGGGGCAAGCCCGACCGCTCCTCCCTCCACCACCGATGAACACCCAGAAACGAGTCCTCGCCGTCATCATGGGCGGAGGCCGCGGCACCCGCCTGCAGCCCCTCACGCTCGAGCGCTGTAAGCCGGCCGTCCCCCTCGCCGGCAAGTACCGGCTGGTCGATATTCCGATCAGCAACTGCCTGAACAGCGACATCAACCGGATGTTCCTGCTCACGCAGTTCCAGACACAGTCCCTCCACCGCCACGTCCAGAGCACGTACCACTTTGACCCCTTCGGCGGGGGCTTCGTCGACATCCTAGCCGCGGAGCAGACCGAGCGGGGTTCCGACTGGTATCAGGGCACGGCCGACGCCGTCCGACGCAACCTGCTCCACTTCCGCAATTTTCCGCACGACCTCGTGCTCATCCTCTCCGGCGACCAGCTCTACCGGATGGATTTCCGCCGGATCATCGCCGAGCACCTCGCCAACGCGGCCGACGTCACGATCGCCGCGATCCCGGTCCCAGTCTCCAAGGTCGCCGGCCTAGGCCTGATGGAGGTGCGCGACGACCACGGCATCGTCCGCTTTGTCGAGAAACCTAAGGATCCCGCCGTAATCGAGAGCCTGGCGGTCAGCCCCGCCCTCGAGGCTGAGCTGTCGCCGAACCCCGAGCGCCGCTGCCTCGCCTCGATGGGCATCTACGTCTTCAACCGCTACGTGCTCGAGATGGCGCTCGACAACGCGATGACGGACTTCGGCAAGGAGGTCATTCCCGGCCTACTCGGGAAGCGAAAACTCTTCGCCCACCTCTTCGAGGGCTACTGGGAAGACATCGGCACCGTGCGCGCCTTCTTCGAGGCGAACCTGGCCCTCGCGCAGCCGCTCCCCCCGTTCAACTTCTACGACCCCTCGGCGCCGATCTACACCCACGCGCGCTTCCTGCCCGCCTCCAAAGTGAACCGCTGCCAGATCGACCACGCCGTCATTGGCGATGGCTGTATCATCACCGATTCAAGCCTCAAGCGCGCGGTACTCGGGGTCCGCTGCGTGATCGGGGAGGGCAGCCACGTCGAGGATTCGATCCTGATGGGCAACGATGAGTACGAGGACGAGGGCCAGCACGACGCCAACCGCCTCGCCGGCCGGCCGCACCTTGGGATCGGGCGCAACTGCCGCATCTCCGGCGCGATCATCGACAAGAACACGCGGATCGGCGACGGCTGCGTGCTCTCGCCGCAGGGCAAAGCCGACGGGAGCTATGTCAGCGGCTCGGTCATCATCCGCGACGGGGTGCTGGTGGTGCCCAAGAACGTTCACCTGCCCGCCGGCACGGTGGTCTGATTAGCGCCGACTCCAGGCGCGGAGGCTCGCGAGGAGGAATCCCTCGAGGGCCGCCGCCTCGTTCAGGTTGAGTCGCAGCAGGGCGGTATCCTGCTCCAATTGCCCCACGGCCGCGACCAGCGCGCGGCGCGTCGGCTCGTCGCCTTCCCGGAGCCTAGGCAGGGCGAAGGCGCGGGTGGCGTGCTCGATCTCCACCAAGAGCCGGGTACGCAGGCCAACGGCGAGACCGGTCTCGATCGCCACCTGCTCGTCGTCGTCTAGTTCCGCGGGGAGCTTCGCCTTCTCCACCTTCCACGCCTCCGCGGTCGCGTTTTCCAGCACCGCGCTGAACCGCGCCACGAGGCCGTAGAGGCCCAGAACCTGGTCCGCCACCGCCTTGCGGTCGCCCCCCACGCCCTCGACGAGGCGCCCGAGCCAGGCCTGGTAGTCCTCCAACCACGCCGGCCAGCCGTCCGCCGCCACCGCGGTGCCCGCCGTCGGGAAGCGGAAGATCAGCACGCGGCTCCGGATGGTCGGCAACAGCGCGTAAGGTCGCGTGGTGAGCAGCAGCAACGTGGTGTCGCGCGGCGGCTCCTCGAGCGTCTTGAGGAAGACATTTGCCGCCGCGGTGTTCATCCGATCCACCTCGTGCAGGATTGCCACTTTGGCCGGCGCCATCACCGGGGAGACCTGCAGCTTGCCGATCAGGGTGCGCGTGGCGTCGGCCGAGATCTGGCGCGACTTGCCGGCGGGGCGCAG
>JBEIGD010000071.1:0-3574 GCA_040382075.1 Opitutaceae bacterium | reverse complement strand
TACGGCCTTCGATGGTTCGACCCCGTTGCAGGTGGTGGAGCGTGGCGAGATGGACCGCATCTGGCGCATGCTCTACGATCTTGAATCAGGCCAGCCGGGGTAACGGACCCGAAGGCGATTACTTTAAGTGCTACTCTACGCCCTCCTCGGGGCTCCGACGGGCTCCGCCCGAGGGTCAGGCTTTGTAGTTTGTCCTCGCGGTCGGACTCGGAGATGCTCACGGACTCCGACGGAGGGTCAGGCTTTGTTGTTTGTCTTCGCGGGCGGACTCGGAGATATTCACACGGAAAGCGCGCCGCAGCCAGCCCAGCGACGACAAACAACAAAGCCTGACCCTCCCCAGGGCGTGTCCCGTCCGACGTGCTCCAAACAGCACATGCACGTAGGGCTTGGCCAGAGACCCCGGCAAGGACGACTCGAGCCAACGCGAGGACATGTTACTTTATGTATATCGCCTTTAACGTGTGTCAGGTAAACGACTGCGTGGCTGCGCGGCGTGGCGCACGCCGAAGCGGGGCCGCTCTGGGGACGGCGGACGGACTGACCATCCATTCGCGGATCGCAATCGCGCAGCCATCCCGGTAGGGTCTCGGGCCGACGTCCGGTCCTGACATGCACCCGCGCACGCTGTTCACGTTGTTCTGTCTTGTCGCCGCATCCGCGCTCTCCGCCGAGTCGGCGGGATCCCGGCACGTTCAGTCACTCCGGATCACCCTCCTATCCACGATGCTCGCCGATGGTAATGGCATCGGTGAATGGGGCTTCGCAGCTCTGGTCGAGGCCGATGGCCACCGGCTTCTGTTCGACACGGGAAATCACCCCGACGTCGTCCTGCGTAATGCCGAGGCGCTGCGAATCGATCTGGCCACCGTGCCCGACGTGGTCCTCAGCCATTCGCACTCGGATCACACCGGCGGGTTTCTCGCCGTGCGACGGGCTGCGGCCAGCCAGAACCCCGCTGCCCTTGCCCGCACGTTTGTGGGCGAAGGGATTTTCCACGTGCGCGCCGATTCGAGAAACGCGCCGCAACAGACATTGATGCTCGATGCGAAGCGCGACTACGAAGCCAGTGGCGGCACGTTCGAGGTGTGCAACGGCCCGCGCGAGATTTTCCCCGGCGTCTGGCTGACCGGTCCCGTTCCGCGCAAGTATGACGAGCGCAACTGGAGCGGACAGGGCGTGATCGTCACGCCCGGCGGCCGCATCGAGGACACGCTGCCCGAAGACATGGCGCTCGTCTGCGACACTGCGCAGGGCCTCGTCATCCTGACCGGCTGCGGACACGCGGGCGTCATGAACATCATCGAGCATGCCCGCACCGTCGTGCGCGCCGCCCCGGTGCATGCCCTGATCGGCGGCATCCACCTCTTCCGGGCCTCGGAGCCGACGCTGGACCAGACCGCGGGCAAGCTTCGCGAGTTCGGCGTCGCGCATTTCATCGGCGCGCATTGCACCGGCCTCGAGGTCGTCTACCGCTTCCGCCGCGACCTCGCGCTCGACCGCGCCCAGGCGGTCGTCGGCGCCGTCGGGGCAAGCTTCGTGCTCGGCGAGGGCATCAAGCCCGGCGACCTCGCGAAGTAACTGGGCATAGTCTCGGCGAGGATCTTGCCGGTCGCCGAGCCGCCGCCGGTCACTTTCGCCTGAGGGGCATCCCGGTCGTGGCTGAGTCCTGAAGCCGCCCTCGCCAGTGCCCGGAGCCGGGGACTTCGTGGATTGCGTCCACGGCCCCGTGCGGCCATGGATTGTCCCCGCATGAACGAGCAGACTTGGACCGCGGTGGATCGGTACTTCGAACGCACGCTCCTCGGGAGCGACCCGGCGCTGGAAACCGTGCTGGAGCGTTGCCGGAGGGCCGGCCTGCCCGACATCAACGTCAGTCCTTGCCAGGGCCAACTTCTCGCCCTGCTCGCCAAGCTCTCCGGAGCGAAGCGCGTCCTCGAACTGGGCACCCTCGGGGGCTACAGTGCGATCTGGCTCACGCGCGCCCTCCCGCAGGACGGTTCGCTCCTCAGCGTCGAGGTGAACGCCGCGTACGCGACGCTGGCCCGCGAAAACCTCGCGCTCGCCGGGGTGGGCGACCGCGCGACCGTCCGGTGCGGCGACGGTCAGGCGGTGCTGCAGGGCCTGATCGCGGAAGGGGTCGCGCCCTTCGACCTCATCTTCATCGACGCCGACAAGCCGTCCTACCCCGCCTACCTCGCGCTCACACGGAAACTGTCCCGGCCGGGAACCGTCATCCTCAGCGACAACGTGGTCCGCAAGGGCGCCATCGTGGACCCGCAGACGGAGGATCCGCGGGTGCTCGGGGTCCGTCGGTATTGCGAGGACCTCAAGGCCCTCGGCTGGGAGAGCACGGTGATCCAGACGGTCGGCCTCAAGGGCTACGACGGCTTTACGATGTCCCGCGTACCGTAAGCGGTTCGGTCACCCCGCCCCCGTCGCGCCATGAAGCTTGCCGCCCTCGCGCTCCTCCCCCTCACCACCGCCATGGCCGCATCCTTCACCGTGACCCGCGATATCCCCTACGCGCCGACCGGTCACGCGCGCCACACGCTCGACGTCTACGCGCCGGCCGGGGCGAACGGGCTGCCGGTCGTCTTCTGGATTCACGGGGGCGGCTGGACAAGCGGCAGCAAGGGGGAGGTCGACCTCAAGCCAGCGTGCTTCACGGCCAAGGGCTGCATCGTCGTCTCGACCAACTACCGGCTCCTCCCGGAGGTCGACATGGGCACCTTGATCGGCGACGTGGCCCGGGCGCTGGGCTGGGTGCACCGCTCGATCGCCGCGCACGGCGGCGACCCCGACCGGATCTTCGTGATGGGCTACTCGGCCGGGGCGCAACTCGCGGCGTTGCTCTGCACCGACGATCGCCTCCTCCGGGCGGAAGGCGTGCCGTTCTCCGCGCTCAAAGGCTGCGTGCCGGTCGATGGCGACACCTTCGACCTGCCCGCGATCATCGCCACCGCCGAGACCCGCCGGCGCGTCCACGGCCAGCCGGAGCCGAAGGCGACCCACCGCGCGAAGTTCGGCACCGAGGCGCAGCACCGGGAGTTCTCGGCCGTGACCCACATCGCGCCCGGCAAGGGCATCCCGCCCTTCCTCATTCTGCACATCGAGGCGAACCCCGATACCACGATCCAGGCCCGGCGGCTCGGCACGGCGCTCGCGTCCGCCGGCATCCCGGCCCGCGTACTCGGCGATCCCGAGGCGACCCACCGCAGCATCGACCGGCGCCTCGGCGAGCCCGGCCACCCCAACACCGAGGCGGTCCTCGCCTTCCTCACGGCCCAGTTGGAGTGAACGCGGCGCGGTCAATCCGCAGTGCACGCCCGCTCCGCCGCCCACCCCGCTTGCTCGCTCGCCCCGCACGCTGCGCCCTCGCCGGCCGGGTGACCACCTCGCGATCGGCCGGCGCCCTTCCCCGCACCCCACATCCTGATCGCTCGCCGACTCTGCGCGGAAGCCGCCCGAGGGTCAGGCTTTGTTGTTTGTCCTCGCGGTCGGACCCGGAGATGTTCACGTGGCACATGCGCCGCGGTCCGCCCAGCGACGACAAACAACAAAGCCTGACCCT
>JBEIGD010000070.1:0-4608 GCA_040382075.1 Opitutaceae bacterium | reverse complement strand
TGGTCTTTTGTGCGCCCCCTTGGTCCGCCGGCTCCCGCGCGTTCATCCCCGGGCCCCCCGGGGGGCGTTAAAAACTCACAACCCCTGACCCTCTCAGGTGCGGGGGGTGTAGGTCCGCTGCTCGAGTTGGGCGCCGAGGTGGCGGCGGAAGGTGGCGAGGTCGCGGACGGCGCGCAGGGCGATCAGCTGGCAGGCGAGGTTGCCGACCGCGGAGCCTTCGAGGTCGAAGGCCACCACCGGGATACCAGCGGCGTCGGCGGTGGCTTGGCAGAGGAGTCGGTTCTTCGCCCCGCCGCCGACCATCAGGATGCGCTTGAACTGGCGTCCGGCCAGGCGTTCGAAGGCGGCCTTCGCGGCGGCGTGGCCCTGCCCGAGCGAGTCGCAGATCAGGCGCACGTAGCCGGCCAGTTCCCGCGGGGCGCGGGCGCGGCGGCGTTTCAGCTGCCCGTCGATGGCGGCGCGCATCGAGGTGGGGTTGCTCAGCGCCGGGTCCGTGACATCCAGCAGCAGTTTCGGTGCGGGCAGCTTCTCGGCGGCCGCGATCAGGGTGGACCATTCGCGCGCATTCGTCGGACGCGCCGCGAAGTCCCGTAGCGTGCCTTCGAGCAGCCACAGGCCGATGACGTTGGTCAGCGGGCGATAGCGACCGTCACCCGTGCGCTCGTTCGAGATCCGCGCTGCCAGCGCCTCGGCCCCGAGGACCGGACGGTCGCTCTCGAAACCGACCAACGACCACGTGCCCGAGCTGAGATAGAGGTCCGTGCCATCCGGCGACGCCGGCATCGCATCGTAGGCGCAGGACGTGTCGTGCCCGGGCACCGCGATCACGCGCGTCCCCTGCAGTGCGCTCGCGCCCTCGGCCACGCCCTTTTGCACCGTACCGAGGGAGGTTCCCGCCAGGATCGGCTTGGAAAGCCAGCCCGGCGGAATCCGGAAGTGATTCAGCGCCGGCAGCGACCAGTCCACGCCGTGGACATCGATCAGCTGGGTGGTGCTCGCGACCGAGAATTCGACCTCCGCGCGTCCGGACAGAAGGTAATTGAAGTAATCCGGGAGAAACAGGCAGCGCGTGGCCAGATCCGTGATCGCCGGACAACTGGCGACGGTCTCCTCGAGTTGCAGCGACGTGTTGTAGAAGACGTTCGGGATGCCGGTCGCGGCGTAGATCCGGTCCAACGCCGCCCGCGTCCCGGCGAGCCTGCGCAATCCGGCCTGCGTGCGATTGTCGCGGTACGCGTGCACCGGAAACACCAGCCGCCCCGCATCGTTCAGCAGCACGTGATCACAGCCCCACACGTCCACGCCCACCGAGGCGATCCGCTTGCCCCGCGGCACCTGCGCCGCCGCTTCGCGCAGGCCCGCCCGCACCTCATGCCAGAGCGTCGGCACGTCCCAGTAAGCGTGCTCCCCCAGAGTCAGGAAGCGGTTGCTGAAACGGTGAATCTCCCTGAGGGAAAGTTGGTTACGAGACCAGGTGCCGAGGATGACGCGGCCGCTGGTGGCGCCGAGATCGACGGCGGCGACGTAAAGGGGCGAGGAGGCCATGGGGAAAGCGGGTTGGTTCACGCACAATGGGCCGAGGGTCGAGGGTCGGCCAACAAAAACCGACCCGGTCGCCAATTGGGTTGCGCGTCGGGGCTTCGGGTTTACGTTCCACCGCTGCTCCCATGCTGAACCACGACAGGTCGCCCATCACCGAGCGCCGGGTCCAACTGATGGCCACGTGCCTCTGCGATGCGTTTTACGACGACGTCGCCCGGGCCACCGTTGAGGTGCTGGAGCATCTCGGGGTGACCGTCGAATTCCCGGAGGGGCAGACTTGCTGCGGCCAGCCCGCCTTCAACGGCGGCGACTGGGCCGCGTCCCGCAAGGTGGTGCGGCACACCGTGAAGACCTTCGCCGGCTCCGTGCCCGTGATTGTTCCGAGCGGTTCCTGCGCGGCCATGATGTTCCACGGCGCGCCGCTTGAGTTCGAGCGCGAGGGCGACCTCGCGGAGGTCGAGGCCCTCGGCCGGCGGACCTGGGAACTGGCCGACTACTTGGTCCATGGCCTGGGCATCACCTCGTGGCCCGGCCGCTACGAGGGTCGCCTGGCGTTCCATCGCTCCTGCCACTCGCGAGGCACGGCGACGGGTGAAGCGGCGCAGCGGCTGCTGGAGTCGATCCCGGGCCTCACGGTCGTGCCGTTCGGCGAGGGCGAGCAGTGCTGCGGCTTCGGCGGCACGTTCTCGGTCAGCTTCCCGACCATTTCCTCGGCGATGGGTTCGCTGAAGCTCGAGCACATCCGCGCCGCGCAGCCTGATGCGCTGGTGTCGGTCGACATGAGCTGCCTGATGCACCTCAGCGGGCTGGCCGATAAGGAGGGCCGGCCGCTCCGCATCCTCCACCTCGCCCAGGTCCTGCGCGATTCGCTGCGGCAGGGCGGAGTCCTGCGCTGAGGCACGTCGCCGCCCCATCGTCCGCTCGCGACCCCGACGCTTCCTCCTCCCTCGCCCTCGCCTCCCCGCGCCGCTCCCCGTTTTCCGTCCCCTCTTCCGATGAAGTTCCAGCAGATCGACGAGTATGCCGCCCGGCTCCGGCCGGAGACGAAGGCCGCGGTCCACAGCGGATCGAAGGCCGGGCACGAGAAGCGGACCAAGGTCCTGTTCGATCACTACATCGACCCGGATCAGCTCCGGAAGATCGCGGGCGACATCAAGCAGCACGTCGTCGAAAATCTCGATACCTACCTTCCGGCCGTCGAGGCGAAGCTCCGGGCGAACGGCGTGCACGTGCACTGGGCTGCCACCGCGGAGGCCGCGAACCAGGCCGTCTACTCAATCCTGCAGGCCCGCGGCGCGAAGCGGATGGTGAAGGCCAAGACGATGGTCAGCGAGGAAACCGAGCTCGGCCATTTCCTCGAGGAGCGCGGCATCGAGTGCGTCGAGACCGACCTCGGCGAATTCATCGTCCAGATCGACGGCGACCACCCCTCGCACATCGTCAAGCCGATCATCCACAAGAACCGCCGCGAGATCGCGACCTCGTTCGAGCGGCACGGTCTCGGCGCGTACAACGACGACCCGGAGACGATCACGCGGCGGGCGCGCGTGCACCTGCGGCACAAGTACCTCGAGGCGGACGTCGGCCTGACCGGCGCCAACTTCGTGGTCGCGGAGAGCGGGCGCGTCGTGCTCGTGACCAACGAGGGCAATTCGCGCTTCTGTCTCGCGGCGACCAAGTGCCACATCGCGATGGTGGGCATCGAGAAGATCCTGCCGAAGGACCGTGACCTCGGCCTGCTGCTGAACCTCCTCGCGCGCAGCGGCACGGGGCAGCAGCTGACGGTCTACACGGAATTCATCTCCGGCCCCCGGGGTCCGGCGCAGCCGGACGGTCCCGAGGAGATGCACGTGGTCTTCGTCGACAACGGGCGCACCGACGTCCTGGCGAGTGACTGCCGGGACATCCTGCGCTGCATCCGTTGTGGCGCGTGCCTGAACGTGTGCCCGGTCTACCGGCAGGCCAGCGGTCATGCGTACCGCAGCGTTTATCCCGGCCCCGTCGGCGCCGTGCTCTCGCCGCTGCTCGCGGGCGAGCGGTTCCCGGCGATGGCGGATCTGCCCAAAGCCTCGTCGCTGTGCGGCGCGTGCAACGAAGTCTGTCCGGTGAACATCCCCATTCCCGACCTCCTGCTGCGCTTGCGCGAAAAGGGGAAGCGCGAAGGCAGCGAGGCGGCCGCGGCCGGCACGCCGGCGATGGGCGGTTGGGCCGTGATGGCGTCGCAGCCGTTCGCGTGGAAGGCGGCGCTGGCCGGCGGGCGCATCATGAACGTGCTGCCGACGAAGTACGTGCCGGTGGCGGCGCTGCAGGCGTGGCAATCGCATCGCACCCTGCCGACGTGGCGGGGCGGTGCGTTCCGCAGCTGGCTGCACGCCCACCAGAAGGAACGGGCGGGCTCCGGAAGCGGAGCTGCGCGAAACTGACGCCGCTCACTGCGCCCTCGGTCACCCTGCCTCTGCCGATCATGTCCGCGCGCACCGGCTCCCGCACATCACGACACCCATGAGTAACGACCGCGAAGCCATCTTGGGACGGGTACGTCAGGCGCTCGCGCCGCTGCCGAAGCGGGCGGAGGCGCCGGACTGGGAGCGCGAGCTCGTGGTCATGCGCAACGCCCGCGGAGCCGTGGATGCCGCGGCGCTCTTCACGGAGCGCCTGAAGCTCGTCAACGGCACCCCGATTTCCTCGCTCGCGGAACTGGTCGCCTTGTTCGTCGCCTCGGGTTGGCGGCGCGGCTACTGTGATCCGGCGCTGGTGGCGTGGCTGCGGCCGGCGTTTCCGGCGGAGATTGTTTTCGAGACCGAGTTCGACCGGACGCGGGTGGACGACTATCAGTTCGGCATCACGGCGGCGGTCGGGGCGATTGCGGAGACGGGTACCGTGATCCTGAACGACGCGGCGACCTCGCGCCGCCTCGCGGCCCTCGCGCCGTGGGTGCACGTGGCGGTCGTCCCGCGGTCCCGCATCCACATCGATCTCCCCGAAGCGGTCGCGGCGCTGGGCAGCGACCCGAACATCATCTGGTGCACCGGCCCCTCGAAGACGGCCGACGTCGAAGGCATCCTG
>JBEIGD010000069.1:0-5095 GCA_040382075.1 Opitutaceae bacterium | reverse complement strand
TTCCCGTTCCCGCCGGAGATCGAGGTCGAGAGCCCCTACCTCACCACGCGGCACGCGCAACTGCAGAGGCAACTGCTGGCCGAGATCGAGACCCTGCGCCGGCCCGCCTCCGTCGCGGACGACGCGGCACGCTACGCGGCGGGCTAACCGCGACGGAGGGTCAGGCTTTGTCCTTTGTCCGCGTACCCGGAGGCGGGAGTCGCCGCGTCGGCAGGCTCGTCGCCTGGATCCCCAGGACAACAAAGAGCAACGCCTGACCCTCGCTTGGAGGCTCTGCCGGCCAAGTCCCTGCGCGGGCGCTTCCGCGGCGCGAAGCGAGGCGAACTTCAAGCCCGCCTGGAGCAACGATGCGCCTGTCACTTAGACGCAGGTCTCGCACTTTCGTTTAGCGCGCCCCAAGAAATCCCCCCGCGTCACTTTGGCACCGGATTTTCACTCGACGGCTCCGTGGGGCTATGCGAAGCAACCTTGTAGCGGGACCGGCTCGCCACGAGACCCCATGACATCTCCAGACCAGTCCGTATGGTTCGACGAGAGCATTCGACCGCACGAACCGGCGTTGCGGGCTTTTCTGTCTCGCCGTTTCTCGAGCCTCCCCGATCACGATGACCTCGTGCAGGAAACCTACGTCCGCCTGCTGCGGATCACGGACACCCAGCGTCTCGTCCACGCGCGCGCCTTCCTCTTCACGACGGCTCATAATGTCGCGATTGACCGCTTCCGCCGGACGCGCCGGACTCCCGTCGACTCCATTGAGGTGACCGCCGAGGCCGAGTTCCTCGAGCCGGCTCCCGGGGCGGCGGAGATCCTGGATCTTGCGCAACGGCACGAGGCGATGCTCGCGGCTCTCGGCACCCTGCCGGAGCGCTGCCGCGAGGTGATGCTGTTGCGTTACGTGGACGGATTTTCACCAAACGAAATCGCGGCGCATCTCGGCCTCGCTCCGGCCACCGTGCGCGTGCACCTCATGAAGGGCGTGCGCGCCTGTGCGCGACTCTTCCGCCTGCAAGGACTGCTCGACACGGATGAACCGGCGAAAGGTGGGGTATGAAGTCGAGCGGGACCCCTGAGCACCGCGACCCCGCGGCGATCGAGGCGGAGGCGATGGCGTGGCTTGCGGAGCGCGATGAGGGCTTTGCGCCTGGGCGCGCCGCCGCCTTCGATGCATGGCGACGCCGCGATCCGCGGCACGCCGCGACGATCGCCGATCTGGAGCAGGTGATCGCGCATCTCGACGGCCTCGCGGGCCGGCGCGAGGAGGTGAACCGGCATTTCGATCGCGTCTCGCCGCCGAAGCCCGCGCCCGCCTCCGCGCCCGCCGGGGGGATGGCGACGCGATGGCGGCGGCCCGTGGCGTGGGGCGGATTGGCGGCGGCATTGGCCGTGGGCGCGTTCTTCGGCCTGCGCATGCCGCAGTCGACCGTTGCGCCAGGGACGCGCTACGCGACGGCTCCCGCCGGCTACGAACGCACGCGCCTCGAGGATGGTTCGACGTTGGAGCTGAACGCGTCGAGCGCCGCGCGCGTGCGGTTCACCGCAGCGGAACGGCTCGTCGAGCTTGAGTCCGGCGAGGCGCACTTCGAGGTCGCGCATGATCCGTCTCGACCCTTCGTCGTGAACGCCGCCGGCGTGGCCGTGCGCGCGGTCGGCACGGCGTTCAACGTCCGTTTCGCCCCCGGCGCCGTCGAAGTGACGGTCACGGAAGGAAAGATCGAGGTGGAACGCTCGGATCCTGGCGCGCGGTCGGGAGCCGATCCGGTTCGCGGGGCAGGACGCAGCCCGCCTCCCGCCGCGCTTGCCGCAGGTGAGCGCGTGACGGTCTCCCTGGCAGCCGCTGCCTCCCCGGCGGTCGAAATCGTGCGCCTTACTCCCAGCGACGTGCGCGCCGCGCTCGCGTGGCAGCGTCGCGTGATGGATTTCTCGGACCTGCCGCTCGCCGAGGTGGCCGCGCGCTTCAACCGCCATCACGCGCTCCAAATCGTCATCGCTGATCCCGCGCTGGGTGCGAGGCGCGTCGGCGGGATGTTTGCACTCGATGACGCCGAGGCGTTCGTGCGGTTGCTGGAGCGCGACGGCATCGTGCGCGCCGAGCACGATGGAGTCACCGTCCGGTTGTTCGCGCCATAGTGGGCGTGCTGCGACGCGTCTGGAATCGCGCGGCGTCTGAATTTTTCCGGTGCGAGTAAACAACTTCCTGCGAACGTGCGTTACAGGGTTAGTGGCCCTGCTCCGCTTCACCCCGACGTTCTCCCCCGCTCCCGTCGTGCTCGCCTCGTGCAGCCTGGCGGTGGCGGTGGCGCCCTTGTGCGCAGCGACGGCGGAGGCAAAGCGGGCCTTCGACCTCCCTCGCGGCGAAGCCGCAACGACCCTCCGGCAGTTCGCCGCCGCCTCGGACCGCTCGCTCGTCTTCGTCACCGACAAGGTGCGCGGCGAGTCGACAAATGCCGTTCGCGGACAGTTCACGCCGCGCGAAGCGCTGGAACGCATGCTCGCCGGCTCAAGCCTCGAGGCCTCCCACGACGCCGCCACCGGCGCTCTCGTGGTCGGCCGCAGGCGCAACACCGAAGCCGCACCGCGTGCTGGGGAGGTCGGACCTGTTTCCGACCAGCAACCCAAACCCACCAAGTACCCAATGAAATCACCCCGTACCCTCCTCGCCGCCGTCGCCGGCTGGCTCGCCGCATCCACTGCGGTCGACGCCCAGACCCCCGCCGCCGGTGACGTCGTCAAGCTCTCCGCCTTCGAAGTCTCCGGACAGGCCCCCAATCGCTACCAAGCCGCCGAAGCGACCAGCGGCGGCCGCCTCCGCACGTCCATTTTCGACTCACCGCAGACCATCAATGTCGTCACCGACGCACTCCTCAAGGACGTCGGCGCGACGCGCATCCTCGACGCGCTGAAGTACGTCCCCGGGGTGACGGAATCCACGATTCCCAACGGCCTCGATCGCATCACCGTCCGCGGATTCCAGACCGACGGTGCGATCGTCGACGGCTTCAACTTCGACGTTAACCAGGGCAACCTCGATCCGATCCTCATCGACCGCATCGAGGTCGTGAAGGGGCCCAATGCCATCCTCTCCCCCACCGGCAGTCCGGGCGGCACGATCAACAACGTCACCAAGAAGCCGCTCTTCGTCGCGCCGCGCCACAGCGTGAAGGTCGAGTACGGCATGTTCGACGCGGGTGCCGTGGAGATCGACTCCACCGGTCGCATCGGCGACGCCAAGAGCAAGTTTGCCTACCGTCTGGTTGGCGCAGTCCGCGACTACGACAACTACTGGGGCAACACCAAGGTGCAGCGACAGGTCCTCGCTCCTTCCCTGTCCTGGCAGATCGGCCCGAGCAGCAAACTCACGGTGCAGGCTGACTACTCCAATTCGCTGTCCGGGCTCTACCTCGGCATCCCGATCGATCCCTCGTCCAGTTCCACGAACACGGCCCGTCTCCTCGCCGGCGTCTCTCCGACCGCCGCCGCCTACGCTGACGACATGTGGCGGCGCGACCGCCGGGCGATCTACCGGGCGTTCTTCACGAGCGACCTCACGGAGCATCTGTCCGTGCGGGTGGCCGTCCGTCAGGCCTACCTCTACTTCGCCAACACCCAGCTGAACCTCTCCGCGATCAACGGTGAAGGCGGAGCCCGCGACCCCCGCACCGGCCTCTGGACCCCTGGCTTCGTCTACGGCCCCGGTCCCACGTTCACCCCTTCGCCCGCCCCCGTGCCGAGCCGCAGCTTCAATCGCGGCGGCACCATTTCCGAAGTCCGAGACACGAGACGGAATTTCCAGAACGACTGGGTCTACAGCCGCACGTTCGCTGACATCAAGACCACCACCAGTGCCGGTTTCGCCTACACGCGACGCTTTCCCAACGGCGCTCAAACCGTCTACGCCGAAAACATCAACAACTCGCCCATCAACTTCGACGCCATCGTACTTGGGCCCTACACCAATCTGCGCACGCTGAACACGTACAACGGGCTGTTCGAACTCACCCGCCAGTACTACGCCAACGAAAGCGTGTCCGCGTTCGACGACCGGCTCATCGTATCCGGCGGGGTCTCGCGGCTCTACGTGCGCAACCGCGCCGAGGACTACATTCCGGGACGCCGCTGGTCGTCCATCAACAACCAGAAGACCACCGTCAACTACGGGGTCGTCGTCAAGCCGCTCAAGGACGTATCCCTCTTCTACGGCCACTCCGAGAACGCCTCGCCGGTCTCGACCAGCCTGTCCCCGGCCGGCACGCCCGATTTCTCGGTCGGCAGCCAGAATGAGATCGGAGCCCGCGCGCACCTGCTTGAGAGCCGCCTCCAGATCGCGGTCACCTACTTCAAGATCGAGCAGAACGCCTTCTCGATTCCGAACCCCGCCAACCTGGCGGTGCCGCCGCCGAATCCCCCGGCCCCGCTGCTCTTCTCCGATCGCCGCGCCAAGGGCTGGGAACTTGAGGGTAGCTTCGCCGTGACCAACGGCTTCACGGTGATCGGCCACTACACCGACTTCACCAACCGCGACCCCAACAACATCCCCTTCCGCGGCACCGCCGAGAAGTCCGCCGCCGCCTGGGCCCGCTACGAGTTTCAGAGCGCGGCCCTGAAGGGCTTCAATGTCTCGATTGGTGCCAACTGGCTGGACGCGCGGCCCGGCGACGCGGTCAGCGGTCTCACCGCGGCCAGCACCCCCTCCAATCTGATCCCGAACCAACCAAGCTTCTACCTTCCGGCGCGCACGCTGGTGGATCTGTCGGCCGGTTACGTCCGCGGGCCTTGGAGCTATCAGGCCAACATCGACAACGTTTTCGACAAGCAGTACCTTATGGCTTCCATCTCGCGCTTCTTTGTCTACGCTGGTCCGGGCATCAACCTCCGCGCCTCGGTTACGTACCGGTTCTAATGTCCGAGACACAAACCCGGGCTGACCGACGGCGCCCAGGTTTGCTCCATGGGCGGCTTGGCTGAGTCCAAGCCGCCCTTTTCGTCATCTCACATCCGTCCTCGCCGATGTCCCGATTCCTCCTCCGCTCGCTGCTGGTGCTCGGGTTCCTGCCGTGTCTGCACGGCGCGCCGTCGACCCCCGCCCCGATCTCCTTCA
>JBEIGD010000068.1:0-5778 GCA_040382075.1 Opitutaceae bacterium | reverse complement strand
GCCAGTACTCCACGTCCACCGGCACCTGCCGGCCGAAGATGGTGACCAGCACGCCGTGCTCCGGACACTCCACGCGCGGTAACTCCGCCACCAGCAACGTCTGCAGCTGGCAGGTGTCCAGGTGACGCCAGCGCCGCAGGCGCGAGTCGTAGCCCGGGCTGGAATTCCCGCATTGCGAGCAGCAGGCCGTGCCACGGTGCTCGACGATGACCTCCACCTTGCCGGCGGGGACGTGCCACGGGGAGGTGATTCCGAGGATCTGGGCGTAGAGGTCGCGGTCGCGCATCCGCGCACGGTAGGGCCCGCCGGACAGGCCCGGGATCAGGCCGCGGCGGCGGGCTCACCCACACGGATTCCCGAAGACTCCGAACTTTAATGGGTAGGCTCTGCCCGGTAATGCCAAACGAACATACATCGGGGACGAAGATTGGGGTTCTGATTCTGCACCGTGTGCGTGATTCGGCCATCTCGCCGCGGTTTGGTCATGAGGCTCTCAAGGTTTGCGGCGGCATCCCGACAGTGTCACGCATTTTGCATGATGTCGCGGAGCCTTTGCCCCAGTGGCTGGCCAAGCTCGACTTCGACGCCGTACTGCTTGATTCGTCCATGTTGGGCTACCGATGGGCACCGAAGCCGATGTTTGAACGCGTGCGCGAGGAGGTGGCCGTCTTCGCAGGACGACGTGCACTCAAGATTGCGCTGCCGATGGATGAGTTCAATCGAAGTTCTATTCTTGATGAGTGGCTCACACAATTGAATGTTGACTTGGTGTACACGACGTCGTTCGAGTACCGGCATCTTCTGCTCCCTAAATGTTGCGCTCGATCGGAAGTGTCCGCAGGGTGGACGTCAGTGATTGATCCCGAGCTAGCGACGCTTAACGGCCGACGGCTAGCGGAACGCCCAATCGATGTCGGCTATCGCGTGAAACGGCTTCCATACAACATGGGAAGGCTCGGACAACTCAAGGCGGCAATCGGCGATCGATTTGCAGCGCATCTTGCAGGAAGTGAGTTGGTCACGGACATCGCAGTGGGTGATGGGTATCGAATTAATGGTGACGCGTGGATTAGATTTCTACATAATTGTAAGTACATCCTTGGCTCGCCGAGCGGAAGCAGTGTTCACGACCCAGTGGGAGAGATTGATCGCAGGGTGCGGGAGTTCTTGCATGCGAATCCAGATGCAACCTTCGAGGCAGTAGAGCGCGATTGCTTCCCTGGCTTGGACGGCCAGCAAGTCTTCAGCGTGCTGTCCCCGCGCATCCTCGAGGCAGCCATGGCAGGCTGCTGCCAGGTACTAGTCCGGGGCGACTACGGGGGCCTGCTAGAGGCGGATGAGCATTACATCCCTGTGGAACAGGACTTCTCCAACCTCGACCATGTGCTGGATCGGCTAGCTGACCATGAGCTTTCCAAAACAATGGCGGATCGGTGTCGTGAGCGACTGCTTGCGGAGCCCAGTCTTCGCGCCGAGGTGCGCGATCGTCAGTTCTATGAATGGATTTGCGAGCGACGGCGCCCTCCGGAGTCCGATCGATCCTGGGACCAGATTCGTGCTGCTCTGCAGAGATATGGTGGAACAACCACAGCGGCCCTCCGCAGGCGCCAGGCGATTGACCGCGCGTCGTTCTACTTTCATCGACTTCAGGGACGTCTTCCAGCACCCTTCGGAGCAGCGTTGCTGAGGGTCCACCGACTGTTTCAGGCAATGCGAGGGCTGTAGTAAGGGCCGTGACCGGATAGGACGTTACAAGCCAGAACTCGTATCTTGATTGGCCGGTGGTCTTCCCCCTATTCCTGAGCCAAACCGGCTGCGAGTTATCTGGGACACTTCGGCCTCCAAGCTGGTTGGAGGTTCGCGTGAAGAAGGAGCGTTTCACGGAAGAGCAGATCGCCTACGCCCTGGCACAGGAGTCGACGGGCCAGACGATCGCGGAGATCTGCCGACGGCCCGGCGTGTCCGAGCAGACGTTCTACCGGTGGAAGAAGAAGTTCGGCGCGATGGGCGTGGCGGAGGTGCGCCGGCTGAAGCAGCTCGAGGACGAGAATGCCAAGCTGAAGCGGCTGGTCGCTGACCTGAGCCTGGACAAGGCGATCCTGCAGGACGTGCTCCGAAAAAAAGTCTGACGCCCGGCCAGCGCCGTGGGCTTGTCGGGTACGCACGCGATGCCTACCGGGTGACGGAGCGGCGTGCGTGCCGCGTGCTGTGCACGTCGCGGGCGACGATCCGCTACGTGTCCGTCAGGCCCGGGCAGGAGGGGCTTCGCATGCGGATCAAGGAGATCGCCGCGGTGCGCCCGAGCTGGGGCTCGCCGCGGATCCACGTGCTGCTGCGACGCGAGGGCTGGCTGGTCAACCACAAGCGCACGGAGCGGCTCTATCGCATGGAAGGCATGAATCTCAGGCGAAATCGACCGCGGCGCAGGAAGGCGGTGGTGACTCGCGGCCCGTCGGTCGTGCCGACGCGCCGGGACGAGCGGTGGAGCATGCTCTTCTGTCACGACCAGCTGCATGACGGCCGCAGGATGCGCGTGCTGACCGTGGTCGACCAGTACACGCGCGAGGCGTTGGCGACCGAGGCCCGGGGATCGTTCTCCGCGCACGACGTGATCGACGTGCTCAACCGGCTTTCGAGGTCGCATCGGAAGCCGGCCGTGATCCAGGTCGACAACGGGACGGAGTTCGCTTCGCGTGCTGGATGCGTGGGCCTATCGAGAGGATGTGAGGCTCGACTTCAGCCGCCCCGGGAAGCCGACGGACAATGCGCACATCGAGTCGTTCAACGCGCGGCTGCGCGCGGAGTCCCTGAACGCGCACGTCTTCGAATCGCTCGAAGACGCCGAGGGAACCTTGACTTCGTGGCGGATCGACTACGATGCTGCACGTCCACACAGCGCCCTGGGCATGCTGCCCCCCCGGAATTCGCTGAACTCGGTCAGAGGAATGCAGGCCGCTGATGGCCCGAATTCCTCGCAGCTCGAGTGGCATCAAATCAGGGTGAAGACCAAATCGGACGACTACTGCGTAAACTGTGGACTCAAGAGTGGGGGAAGGTCACGCAACGAAGGCGGCCGGTGCAACGTGATCGGACTCCGTACCGACACGCTGGCCTGCCTGCAGAGGAGATAATGGACCTATGCATCGCGTCTTCTGCGCACCGTCTCGCTACGTCCAGGGCGAGGGTGTCACCGAGAGACTGGCCGTCGAGATGGCCGTGCTCGGCCTCCACGGGCCCGTGCTCGTGGTCGCGGGCCGTTCGGCCGTCGCGGCGCTCGCGCCCGTCTGGGCTGCGGCCATGTCCGCCGCCGGCTGGCAATACCGGGTGCGCACCTTCGGCGGCGAATGTACGAAGGCCGAGATCGACGCCCTCGCCGCGGAGGCCCGCAGCCTCGACGCCGGGGTGATCGTCGGGGCAGGAGGTGGCAAATGCCTCGACGCCGCCCGGGCCGCCGCCGCCGCGATCGGCCTGCCATTCGTGTCGTGCCCCACTGTGGCGTCGACCGATGCGCCCACGAGCGCCCTGAGCGTCGTCTACAACGCCGCGGGAGTCGCCGAAGCGTACCGCATCCACGGCCGTAACCCCGAACTCGTTCTCGTGGACAGCGGCGTGATCGTCCGGGCGCCGGCCCGCTATCTCGTGGCGGGCATGGGCGACGCGCTCTCGACCTGGTACGAGGCCCGCGCGGCGGCCACGGCGTGCCGGCCGAACATGCGGGGTGGGGCGACGACGCAGGGTGCGCTCGCCCTCGCCCGCGCGTGCCGCGACACTGTGCTCGCCGACGGCGAGGCGGCGCTCGCGGACGCCCGCGAGCGCCGGGTGACACCGACGGTGGAGAGGATCATCGAGGCCAACACGCTCCTCTCCGGGCTGGGCTTCGAGAGCGCTGGCCTCGCGGCCGCCCACGCGGTGCACAACGGCCTCACCGTCCTGCACGGCACCCACGCCTCCCTCCACGGCGAGAAGGTCGCTTTCGGCACGCTCGTGCAGATGGTGCTCGACGGCACGCCGGCGGAGGAGTTCGCCACGGTCGTGCGGTTCTGTCACGCGGTGGGCCTCCCGGTGACGCTCGTCGAGCTCGGTCTGACGTCGGTCACGATGGCCGACTACGACGCCATCGCGATGCGGGCGACACAGGCCGGCGAGACGATCCACAACCTGCCGCGGCCCGTCACGGCCGCCGATGTCGCAGCTGCCATTCGCGAGGCCGACGGTCGGGCGGCGGCGATCGTGGGCCGGAAGTGAGATCGATGGGTTGAACAGCCGGCGTGCCGTGGCCGGCGTGCAGGACGCCGTGTGACGCGTGAGAAGAACGGCGTTGCCACGAAGCCGGGTTGATTCCGAGCACGGTGGCGACGCCGCAACTCGACGATTTCCGGGCGACGGTCCAGGCGACCGCTCCGGCCAACCGTACGGTCGCGTCGCGCGGCGTGTGCTCCGGAGGTTGCGCGGGGGTGACAGGGGTTCGCTGAACAGGTCCATGCCTTGTGAGAGACTTGACCGGCCCGAAGGGCGAGGAGAAGTCTCTGATGAAGCGTCCGAACAGGAAACGTCACCGTCCGGAAGAGATCCTCGCGAAGCCGAGGCAGGCTGACGAGGCGCTCGCCAAGGGCGTCACGATCGCGGAGGTCGCCCGCTCGCTGGGGGTGTCCGAGGTCACGTCCTGTCCATGGTGGGGCACCGCTGGCGGGCCGAGTACGGGGCGGTCGACCGCGACGCGGTGCGTCGGCTGAAGGATCTGGAGAAGGAGAACGCCCGACTGAAGCGTCTGGTGGCGGACCAGCAGCTGGACATCCAGATCCTCAAGGAGGTGGCCAAGGGGGAGTTCTGAGCGCCACCGACAGTTTGGGCGGCGGCGCCGGGCGATCGAGCACGTGACGATGGTGATGGCCGTGTCCGAACGGCGTGCCTGCCGGGCGGTGGGCCAGCACCGGAGCACGCAACGCCGCCCGGTGCCGCCGAACCCCTACCGGGACCGGTTGGTCGCCCGATCAAATCGACGTGGATGCGGGACCTCGCGATGGTGCACCCGCGTCGCGGGTGGAGGTACATCCCCGCATGGAACCAACCCTGCTGCATCGCGAGGGCTGGACGGTCGGGAACCGCCTGATGAAGCGTCTGTGGCGTGCGGAGCGGCTGTTGGTGCGGCGCGCGGGACAGGCGAATCGCAGGATCGGCGAGCGACAAGCTTCACGAGGCGATCCGGTGAACGGGATGCTCTTATCGGTCCACCAGTCCCACGAGAGACGCAACGATCACCCGGCAGCGCTCCGCTCAGTTTCCCCCCGTTCCGCTCGGGGTCCGATCTCAGAACGGCGTTCACCGGAACCGAGAGCGCCCGAGAGCGCGGCTCGCTCACGGCCGTTTCGCACCCGTTCGGCTCGGGCTCCCCGGCGCTCTCTGCGAAGCGAGAGCGCACCGACCCCCGCCACGGGGCCTTCCGGTGGGGTTTTCGCGTGGCGTGCCTGTAAACAAACCGGTCGGCCTCGTTTGAGGCCGACCGGTCGAACTCCCCGATCGAAACGGATCCAAACTTTAGAAGGCGTTCTGAGCGTGCCAGAGGGGGTGAAGGCCGATTCCTTCGCACCCTGCGAGCGGGGTGGCGATCGAAACGGGGGGCAACAGCCCCCGCCGTCAACTCACCACCGCTGGTTCGAGCACCGTGATCCGTGCTGCCGCGCCCTGCGTGTCAAGGCGCACGCGCACGCCCTGCGCAAGCGTCAGCATCGGCGTCGTATGGCAGCAGTCGAAGTCGGTCGCGATCGGAAACGCAGGATC
>JBEIGD010000067.1:0-7401 GCA_040382075.1 Opitutaceae bacterium | reverse complement strand
CGTCGGGTCAGGCCGGCGATCGCCTCCGGGCTCGCCCCGCGTCCGTGCACCAGCACCACCGCCGCCCGCGCTTGTCGCGGGTCGGCGCCGAGGGCGAGGAGTCCTTGGGTGTGGGAGTGGGATGGAAACATGCGCAGACGTTCAGGTGTCCAGGATCAGCGGCGGCAGGGCGGCGATGATTTGATCGCGCTGCGCCTCGAACTGCGGGGGAAGGCGAAGACTTGTGCCCAAGCGCGAGGGACATTCATCGACCGAGAAGCCGGGACCGTCGGTCGCGATCTCCCCCAGGACTCCGCCCGGCTCGCGGAAGTAGATCGACCGGAAGTACTGCCGGTCCCGCAGCGGCGAGACCGCATGGCCGCTCGACTGCAGTCGGTTCCGGAGACGCTCCTGCACGTCGCCATCGAGGGCCCGCAGCGCGACGTGGTGCACCGTTCCAATTCCGACGGTGGCTTCAGGGGTGTGCACCCCGGCGACGAGTACGTCGACGATGTTTCCGGGCCGCGCCGCACCCGCGGCCCAGCGCGTCCGCCCCGGCTCCGCCGCAATGCGCGTCATCCCCAATCCCGCTTCCAGCATCGCCTCCGTGGCCTCCGCCTTCCGGACGAGAAGCGGCGCGGCGTGCAGGCCGGTGATCGCGTAGGTCTCCGGCACGTCGGTCCCGTTCCACGGACGGCGATCGTCGACGGATTCCGCGAGTTCGATCGGGATCCGGTCGGGATCGGAGAAGCTGAGGAGTGGCTCGCCGAAGCGATCGCCCGTCCGCGTGGCGACCCCGGCCGCCGCCAAGCGGTCCTGCCAAAAGGTCCGCGAGCCGCGAGGAATGGAGAGTGTCAGCGCCGCCACTGCACCGGCTCCGACCCGACCCCGGGCGTTAGAATGATCGTTCCCCCAGTAGAAGAAAGTGAGCAGGGTCCCCGGCGCGCCCGTCTCGTTACCGAAGTACAGGTGATAGGCCGTCGGATCATCGAAATTCACGGTTCGCTTGACGAGCCGGAGCCCGAGGAGCCGGGTGTAGAAGGCGACGCTGCGGTTGGGCTCGCCCGCGATGGCGGTGACATGGTGGAGGCCGGTCACCGAAGCAAACCCCGTCGAGGTCGATGTCATGGAGTTTCTGTATTCACTTTGCGCCGCCGCGCAAACTCGTTCGGCGAGCACCGAGCCGCTCAGCGAGTTGCGCATCGTACAGTGAGCGGGGTTCAAGGCCGCGACGATTCGATCCTTCGATGAAGCCCGGCGCTCCCGGGTAGGGGCCTTTCCCGAGAATCTGTCCGCTGCAGCCGATCGCGTAGTTCTGCGCGGTCGGCGGAGCCTGGACGACGAGACGGCCCCGGGGAGTCACGTCGCAGGCCCATGCCACCGAATGCGCCGCCGACCCGCGCGATCCACGCGGGCGTCGAGGGGTGGTGGACGACCACCGCTTGGCCAACCTGGAATAGTCCGGGCTCCGCGACGTCGAAGGCGCGCTCGCCGAGGGCGACGCGAGGGGTGGTGATGGCCGTACGTGACCGGGGCTTCTCCGAGCGGAAGGAATCATTGCGTTGCCCGGCCTGCACCAGCGGCTCGGGAACGCGGCGCTGTCGCACGAGAAGGGTGTCGCGCCGCGGATCTTCCCCATCACCGGAGCCACGGAGAACGACGCCGGATGTGGTCAGGCGGATCGTGCCGTCGACCTGCCAGCGACCCGGCCCGAGGAGCAGTGCTCCACGATGCCCCGCCGCTGAAGGTGACCGAGCCGCCACTTCGTCGAGCGCACGCTGGATGCGATTCGTTTGATCGCCGTCGGCATGGGCCAGCGTCGCCTCCGTGGGTACGGAGGGAAGGGGAACGCCGCCCCCGCGGTAACCGGCATGGCTGAAGTCCGGAATGCGATTTCCCGCCGCGTCCGCTGGGTACTCGAGGCGGCCGTCCGCCTCACGCACGACGCGTGTACTCTGCCAAGCGTGGGCCGGAAGCATCGCCAGTGACAGCGCGGTGACGATCGCGGAAAGACTGCGTAAGTGCACGCGCGTGGGTGAAGATCGTGCTGGAGAAAAAGTGTCGGCTGAGCGGGTCGGATCGTGAATGAAGGTTGCCGCGGGGTGGGTCCTTTTTACTGTGGGACTCATGTTGCCCACGTCGAGACGAGCGTTTCTGCGGAATGCTGTTTCTGGTGCCGCTCTCGCGGCGCTGCCTGCTGCCCTGCCGACGTCGGCGGGCGCGGCGTCCACGGCTTCCTCTCCACGATCCGGCAGCGGCGGTGCGCGTAACCTGATCTTTCTTGTGAGCGATGGGATGAGCCTCGGGACGCTGTCCATGGCGCAGCAGTTCCGACTGCGTCGCGACGGCCGTGGCACTGAGTGGATCGGTCTCTACGGCCGCGAAGGCGTGCACCGCGCGCTCGTCGACACTGCCTCCGCGTCGAGCATGGTCACCGACTCGGCCGCCGCGTCCTCCGCTTGGGGCGGCGGACTGCGCGTGGCCAATGGCGCGATCAATGTCGGGCCGCGCGGTGAGCGACCGCAGCCGCTTCTGGATGCCGCCCGGGCTTCGGGGCGCGCGACGGGATTGGTGACGACCGCGACCATCACGCACGCCACGCCCGCGGGCTTCGCCGTCAACGCGCCGGGCCGCAGTGACGAGGATGCGATCGCAGACCTTTACCTTCGGTCCCAAGTCGACCTGTTCCTCGGGGGCGGCTCTCGCTTCTTTGATCCGGCGCGCCGCACCGACGGCCGGGATCTCTTTGCTGCGTTCGCCCAAGCGGGCTATGCGGTCGCTCGCGATCGCGCCGCGCTCTCCCGTCTGCCGCAGGGCGGGCGCGTGCTGGGGACTTTCAGCTCGGGCCACCTGCCGTTCTCCCTCGATCGCGCCGCGTCACCGGACATCGCCGCGAATGTCCCCACGTTGGCGGAGATGACCGAGTTCGCTCTCGCGCGCTTGGGTGCCGCAGGCGGCGATCGCGGCTTCGTCCTCCAGGTCGAGGGTGCGCGCATCGATCACGCGGCGCACGCGAATGACTTCGGCGGATTGGTGCACGATCAACTTGCCTTTGATGATGCCTTGGCCGTCGCGCTGCGCTTCGCGGCAGGCCGCGACGACACGCTGATCGTCATCACCACCGACCATGGTAATGCGAATCCGGGGCTCAACGGCACCGGAGGCGCCTACCGCGACACGGATGCGGCGTTTGATCGCTCGTTCATCCTGCGCCAGACGAATGACTGGATCATCGATGGTCTCTCGGCGGAAAGTGACGCCGCCGCGGTGCGTGATCGGATCGTTCTCGGCACCGGCTCGAATGTCTCCAAGTCCGAGGCGGCCCTCGTGCACCGCGCGCTGCGCAAGGATTACACTGACGCCTACCGCGCGCGGTCGAGCGCCGTCGTGATCCTTGGCCAGGTGCTGGCCAATCATCTCGCGGTGGGATGGACCGGGATCTCCCACACGTCCGACCTCGCCGAGCTCGTCGCCCTCGGTCCCGGAAGCTCATCGTTCTCCGGCCTCTTGCTGAACCTGCAGGTTCATCCGCTGCTGCGTCAGGGCCTGGGTCTGCCACGGGCGTCCGCGTGATGATCCCTATTCAGCTCGTTGAACGGAGAACCGGGTTGCGCTCCGGCGCCGCGCGGTCTGAGCTAGGGTAATATAAGGTATGTCCTTTACGTTCGTAATCCGCGGTTTGCAGCTAAGCAGGGCGATCTTCGCCCTGCTGGTGATGGCGGCAGGGCCTGCCTTGCAGGCGTTCAATCTACCGCCTCAGCCAGACAAGGTCATCGAGCGCGTCGCCTTTGGATCGTGCAACAATTCCACCCAGCCTGCGCCGGTCTGGGACGCGGTCGTCAAAGCGGATCCGCAGGTGTGGCTGTGGTTGGGTGACACGGTGTACGCCGATGTTCCGCGGCCGTCGGGTGATACGCTTGAGGAGCGGACGCGCGTCGTGCTCGACCGACTTCCGGATCTGTACGGTCGTCAGCGCGCGTTGCCCGCCTATCAACGCCTCATGAGCCGCGCCCTGATCATGGGGACGTGGGACGACCATGACTACGGGCTGAATGATATGGGAGCCGATTTTCCTGGCCGCGCCGAGGCACAGCAGCACTTCTTCGACTTTTACGGCGAGCCCAAGGAAAGCCCGCGCCGTACTCGGCCCGGCGTCTACAGTTCGATTGTCCTTGGCCCTTCGGGCAAGCGGGTTCAGGTCGTGGTCCTCGACACGCGGTCCTTCCGCTCACCGCTGGAGGATGGGAAGTTTCCGAAGGATCATAGAGTCGAAGGACGCCCCGGTCCGTACCGGCCAAGTACCGATGCTACCACTACGTTGCTGGGGCCAGATCAGTGGTCGTGGCTCGAGCGCACGCTGCAGCAGCCCGCCGAGGTGCGGATCATCGTGTCGTCGATCCAGCTCATCGCCGACGATCACCGTTTCGAGAAGTGGGGTAACTTCCCCCACGAGCGGCGAAGGCTGTTGCGCTTGATCCGCGATCAACGCATCGGCGGCGTCATCGTGGTCTCAGGTGACCGTCATACCGGCGAACTGAGCTGCCTGGATCCTCTGCGCGAGCCGGAAGGGAAGGAAATCGATCCGGGCTATCCGCTGTTTGATCTCACCTCCTCCGCCTTGAATCGCTCCGCGCCGATCATCGCGAGTCCGCAGGTGACCAGCAGCGAGCGTCGTCCGGTGGTGTTCAGCCACGAGATCAATCGTCACCGCGTCGGCTCGCGCTTTGGCTACAATCACTTCGGGCTGATCGAGATCGACTGGAGCGCCGCCGGCGGGGGTGAGGTGACGCTCTCGCTGCGCTCCGAAACCGGCGATGAGGTGCTGCGGCAGCGTGTGCCGGTCGCCGGGCTGCAGCCTGACTCAGGCGTGCGCGCGGGCATCGGAAACTAAACGGCGTTCGCCACGTGGCTCGCGTCCGGGCGCGTGCGTGCGCGCGTTCGCGGTGGCGGCGTAGTCCCGGAAAGGGAGCGGTGCTGGTCCGCTCGTCTCCGGAGTCGTCTTGGCTTCCGCGTGGTCTGCCTCCCCGTAGGCGGCAGCGACCGCAGAGACTTGCTCACTGCGCCGCGCGCGCCGAGGCCACCAACTCGGCCAGCGCCGCGTCCACCGAGGTGGTCGGACGGAATCCCGACGCCAGCAATCGCGTAACGTCCGCCCGGGAGTGGCGGACGTCGCCGGCGCGCGTGGGCGCATGCTGGATCACCGAACGCGAGCCGGTCGCTCGGATGATGCGCTGCGCAAGGTCGAGGACCGTCATCTCGCCGCCGTAGCCGACGTTGTAGACGCCGGCCATGCCGGGCGTCGTCGCCGCGAAGAGGTTCGCTGCCACGACGTCGTGCACCGAGATGAAATCGCGGGTCTGACCGCCGTCGCCGAAGATCGTGAGGGGTTCGCTCGCGAGCGCCTGCCGCAGGAAGATCGGGACCGCCGCCGCGTAGGCGCTCTTGGGGTCCTGTCGGGGACCGAAGACGTTGAAGTAGCGCAGGCTCACCGTCTCGAGTGGCGTCGTCGCCGACCAGAGGCGGCAATAGTACTCGCCGTCGAGCTTGGTGATCGCGTACGGGCTGCGCGGGTCCGGGGTGAGGTCTTCGCGCTTCGGGGACTCGGGGCGCTCACCGTAGACGGCCGCCGAGCTGCTGAAGCAAAGGCGCCGCACCTTGGCCTCCGTCGCGGCGGTTAGCACGTTCAGGAGTCCAGTGACGTTGCGCTCTACGCAGGCGTCCGGTCGCTGCATCGACTCGGGCACGCTCACCATCGCGGCGAGGTGGAAAACGACCTCCACGTCGCGCACCGCGCGGGAGACGGCGGCGCGGTCGGTGATTGATCCTTCGATGAGTTCGACGCGCAGTCCCGTGAGGTTCTCGCGGCGTCCGGTGCTTAGGTCGTCAAGCACGCGGACCGCATGCCCGCCCTGCAGACGGGCGGCAAGGTGGCTGCCGATGAAGCCGGCACCTCCGGTGATGAGGACGTTCATGGTTGGGCGGCGATGCGGTCGACGATGCGCTGAAATGCATCTTGCTGCCCCTCGAGGCTGCGGACGAGCGCGAACTGGTTCCGAGCGCGGTCGAGATTATGCCCGGGACGCTGGGTCTTGAAATAGACGTCGCCCTCGATGAAGTCCGTCAGGAACCGCAGGCCGATTTCGAAGGTGATGAGTCGGCCGGAGAAGGCGAGTTCCGCGATCTCGGCGGGACACAGGAACGAGCGTGCGGTCGCAAGGTAGCCCTCGGCGAGGGCCGTGAAGATCTCCGGGCGGGCGACGACCTGGGTGAGGTCCGTCGCGTCCTCCGCGGCCGCGTTCGTTGCCGAGCGCACGAGGTCGCCGAAGTCATACAGCGCGAGCCCGGGCATCACGGTGTCGAGATCGATCACGCAGACGGCGCGGCCGGTCGCGTCGTCAAGCATGACATTGTTGAGCTTGGTGTCGTTGTGGGTGGTGCGTTCCGGAAGTTCCCCGCAGGCGTGTCGGTCGAGCAGGCGGTCGACCGTCGCTTCGCGCGCGGTGGCGAAGGCGATCTCGCTCTGGGCGGCGGCGACGCGTCCCGCAGGATCGCGGCGCACGATTTCAAGGAAAGTTTCGAAGCGGCGGCGGGTGTGATGGAACGCGGGAATCGTCTCGTGGAGCCGTGGTGCCGGCAGGTCGGCGAGCAAGCCCTGGAAACGACCGAACGCCGCCGCCGCTTCGCGGGCCTGCTCGGGCCGCTCGAGGAGGTCGTAGGTACGGGCACCTTCGATGAAGTCATAGCAGCGCCATGCGGCGCCGGATTCGTCGCGCGCAAAGGGAGCGCCGCTCCGGTCCGGGATGAGCGTGAGTGCGCGCTCAGCGCCTGCGGCGGGTAGGCGGGACCGGGCGTGCTGCGTGACGCGCGCGATGTTCTGCATCAGGGCTGGGATGTCCCGGAAGATGCGACCGTTGATTCGCTGCAGAAGGTAGCGTCGGACGTGTCCCTGTGCGCTGCGGCAGGTCACCGCGAAGGTATCGTTGATGTGTCCCGATCCGTGCGGCACCGCTTGCGTAGCCGGGGCGCCGAGTTCGAAGTGCGCCGCGACTCGGAGCGCCTGCGCGGCACGTTCGTCGGGCGCAGTACCGGCCGGCGGGGAGGGGGACTGCATGGGGAAGTCCGAGAGCAAAGCAGGGCGGCGTGGCGGGGCAATCCCGGAGAGGGGTAAGACGGGGACTACAGGTTTGACGGTGGTCGGCGGTCCGGGGATTCTCTGGGCCGACGACGGCCAGCGGTGTTTTCCCCTCGGGATGCGTTCCGCTCGGAGTCGTTTCGTCGTAGGCCTCGATCTCGTCGGTCTCTTTCTCGCTTATCCCGCATGTCCCGTCCGCCCTCCTCGTCGTCTTCCGCGTCCGTTGATCGCCGCCGTCTGTGGCGTGATTGGGAGGTGCTGTGCCGCGACATCGGCGAGCGGCGCGCCGG
>JBEIGD010000066.1:0-7421 GCA_040382075.1 Opitutaceae bacterium | reverse complement strand
GGTGTACTGCGCGATGGTCCGCGCCCCGGTCCCGGTCCACTGCTGCGTCACCGTCGAAATCGCCTCCCGTCCCGCCTCCCACGCAAGGCTGCGCACCCAGCTGCCGCTCGTGACGCTCGCCACGTGGTCCGATCCGCTGAGGTACCCATATGCCACGCTGGCGTACCCGCTCCGCCCCACCGTGTCCAGCCTCCCGCTCGCCGCCTGGTAGCCGTACGTCACCGCGTACTGCGCCGTCCCGCTGGTGGGACCGTACGTGAAGCCGGTGTAACGCCCGGGCGCTCCGGTGGTGGCGTACGTGCGTGCCAGCCTCCGGCTCGTTCCGAAGAAGCTCGGCAGGTCCTCCTGGGCCAGTTGCAGGTCGCTCGTGTCGCGGTAGGTGAAGGTCCGGACGCCGCCCGTGGCCTGCTTGCGATGGGCATGTGGTCAGCGTCTCTCTCCGAGGTTTCGTGAGTTCCCGGAACGCCCCGGGACTGTTTCCCGGTCGATCTCCAATCTCTCCGGCATTTTGGCTTCAACTCCTGATGCGATGGGGTGCGTCGGTGTTTCGCGTGAAGCCCTCGCGCTGTGCGGGGAGGTCGTGTTGGGGTCGAAGCCCGGAGGCAGCAGGATTCGTCGTCGCTGGCGATGGCAAAGCGCGATCAGCGGGCAGCCGAATCGTTGCCTCTGGCCCCTCCCTGTTTCAGAGACGATTCAGCACGGCCTCAGCGTCCTGGAGCGTCGCGAGCACAGTCTCGAAGGGCATGCGCTCACCGATGAACATCTGCCCCATGGCTTCGTAGTCGGCACGGAGGGCTTCGAGCCTCGCTGCGGGTGGCACAAGGCGTAGCGAACCGGGAACGGCCGTCGCGTAATGGGCCCAGCGCGAGGAAAAGAACCGGGACTTGTGGACGCGCACTCGCTCCAGCACGTCGAGACGACTGCGCGCCGCCCGGGCCGGCCCGTGTCGCCACAGAGCCGCGAAATCAGCATAGTGCCGGGCGTATCGATCCTTGATCTGCTGGTCAGCCGGCCGGTGGAATTCCGCATGGAGGATCGTGGCCTTCTCCCAGAATGTGCGCTCCAGTTCCAAGGCGACGACATCCACGTCGAGGTCGGTGAACGCTCCCGGCGCGAGTTCGGCGACAAACGCTCGAATCGGGTGACGCCCGATCGGTCGCTGATCCGTCAGCGATCCGAATTCGAGCCGTACCTCGCGCGCGATGTAGGCGACGCCGCGCGGCAGGGAACCCGGATAGGCGAAGAAGAGCACCGGCGAGCGACCGGCCTCTTCGAAGCGGTAAGTCAGCCAGCCGTCGCGCCCGGTCGGCGCGCCAAGGATCGTCCGGATGGAATCCTCGAGGAGCGGCCGCCACCTGGCCCCCACTGCCGCCGCACAGGCTCCTTCGAGCTCGGTCACGCGTTCCTCTCGCTTGCTCCGGGACGGAGCCTCGTCCAGGTCGGACTCCCTCCAACCTAGCGATGCGGGCGTGATCGCCAGATCGATGTCTTCGGAGAAGCGCTCGATTGCGCCGAAGACCTTCGAGAGCGAGGTGCCTCCCTTGAACACGCACGCATCCGCGAGTGGAGGCAGCGCGAAAATGCGACCAAGCAACCAGCAAACCCAGAAATCCTTCTCCGCGATGACGGGATCGATGCCGCGCCTTTGCTGATACTGGCGGAAGAACAGTTCGCGCTCCTTCGCGGGCAGGGTGGCGAAGAAGCTCATGGCGACTCCTTCGCCGCGATGGCCCGCAGATGCGGATGCAACCAAACCGGCGCACTGGGCAGATCGCCGAGCAACCGCCGTCGGTCGTCGGCAGAGAGTGTCCGGCGGAGATGGGCGATCCGACTGCGGGTAATGTGGTCTTGGCCCATGTATCGTAGCGCAGCCATCACGAGGCCACTGGTGCGCCCTGCGGCCGCCACCTTGCGCGGGGTCGTCGGCCGCAACTCGATCTCGAGGTTGCCGAGCTTCACCTTGCGGGCGCGACCGCTGGTCAGGAACACGACCTTCGCCGGCACCTGTTCGGAGAGGCCCAGCAGGTTGGCCGCGTAGGCCCCGGAGGGCTGGAGCTTGGCGTGCTCGCTCGCCGCGAGCGCCTTGGCCACGGACTCGATGGACGGGGCGACCTCACCCAGCAGGCGATGGCTCTCGGGGTAGTGGTAGAGGCCGCGGGAAAGACGGCGGATCGTGCCGGCGTCGGTCAGGCGATGTAGGGTAAGGTCGACGGAGCCCCGGGTCCCCAAGTCGAGAAAATCACTCGGGGTGAAGACCGACCCACGGCCCTTGCCCTGAATTCGTCTCATGACCGATCGATGGGTGCTCTTCGGTGATTTGTTCACGAGATTTCTGTAAGAAAAACAGGTATTTATTTCTTACATCAAAGCGCCGAGGTCAAGCCTTGATTGCCCCGGCTTCAGGGCGTGGCATTGCCCGTTTGGGGGCACGGCCGGACGTACCGGCGAGTGGTTCATCGGACGTGACGCTCGCCACGAGGTCCGATCCGCCGAGGTGCCCCTATGCCGCGCTGGCGTATCCGCTCCGCCCCGCGACCGGCCCTTTCCGCGCCGCGCCAGACGCATGTCAAGCCTCCAGATGTCGTAAATTTACGACATCTGCGCCCTGTTCCGGGGGGGGCGAAATCGTGGAAAAGTCGGTGCGTTCCCAGGCCCTTTCCCCTCGACCCCATGCATCCGACGCTCCTCCGCACCGCGCTTCTTCTCGCCGCCGGTGTTTCCCTGCGGGCCGCTCCACCCGCCTCCGTTCCCGCCGCCGCCCCCGGCGCTGCCGTCGCCGCCGAGCAGGCGGCGCGGGTCATCGAAAAGAAGCGGGGTGACGAGGCGGCGATCTATGACTCCCTGCAGCGGGGCGACGTGGTGTCCGCCCTGGCCCGGATCCGCGAACGGCCGGTCGAGGCGGGTGCCACCGTCGACTCGGTCGCCGCGCGCGAGTTCGGGTCGGCGGCCCTCACGGCCCTGAACCGGTCTGATGCCGCCACCACCGCCCTCGCCGCCAAGGAGGCGCTCGACCGGCTCAACCCCAAGCGGATCTCCGCGCGGTCGCGGCGCGACGACCGGGCCGCGGACTACCGGCTCCGCGCGCTCCTGCTCGAACGGGCGATGGGCCGACCCGAGGATGCCGTCGATGCGTGGCGCGGGGTCCTCGCCGAGTCGCCCGGCGATCCTCAGGCCACCCGCGCCCTCGCGCTGATCGAGGAGCGCGCCCGTCTCCGCCGCATCCGCAGCGAAGAGCTCAGCCGCGATCCGCTGAAACCCGGCTATCGGCCGAGCGCAGTCGCGAAACCGTGATCCCGGAGGACCCAACCATGCATCCCTTTTCTTTCCTCTTCCGTCTTCTCTGCCTCGGACTGCTCTGCACGGTTGTTCTGCCGCTGCGCGGACAGGTCCTCGACAACCCCATCACCGTCCCCGTCGGCATCACCGCCACCTACCTCCCGCAGGTCGGACCCGGCGAGTATGCAATGATCGACGCGACGATCGGGACGTCCACCTCACTTTCGCACAGCGCTTGGGGAACCCTCGACTGGCAGTCGGTGAACCGCGTCGACTTCGACCTCAAGCCGGGCAAGGAATACTTCCTCACGACGACCCAGAGCAACGTCTCCCAGGTGAAGTGGGCGTTCATGGTGCCGTCCGGCTACCGGTTGTTCATCGACGACGTCGATCGGCTCCTTGAGCATAACATGACCGGCGCAAACCGGGTCTACCGGCTGCGGGTGGTCCCCTCCGGCAGCGAGGCCCGGGGCGTGTTCGGGGAGGCCGGCTCCCTCCGGCCAGTCCGGCTCCTCTGGCACGTGAGCATGGGCTACCTGCGCAACGCCCAGGGCGCGGGCGCGATCGAACTGCGCGAGCCGACCGTCGCCGCCGCCTCCTCCGTCGCCAGTCTCTACTACGAATTCCCGAGCGCGGAGGTCGACGTGCGGCTCGCCGCCGGCGGCGTCCTCCGTCAGGTCCTCGCCCCGGATGGGCTCGCCGATATCCAGAATCTCGGCTCTTCCTACGAGATCCGGCTCTACCGGCCCCAACAGGTCGGGGCCCTCAGCAACGGGGTGTACCTGCTCAGCGGCAGCGCGTTCATGACCTACCGGGTCGAACGGCCCGGCACCGATGTGCTGCGCATCACGCTCACCCGCGGCGCGCGCTCCGAATTCACCGAACTGTCCAAGACCAACGCCACGACGTGGACCGTGACCGACTGGACCCGCTCCGGGTCCGCCTCACAGCGTCTGATCGACTACGCGTACTCGACCGATGGTAACATCGAGGACATCACCGTGAAGAGCCCCTCCGCCACGGCCTCCGTCACGCGGAAGCAGTACGCCTTGATCGGCGGGGGCCGGGAGTTGGTCAGCACGACTCTGGGCTACGGCAGCGCGAATCTGACGACCACCTACGAGTACTACAACACGCCTTCCTCACCCGGAAGCCACCGGCGGCTGGCGTCCATCACCGAACCGTCCGGCAACTGGACCAAGTTCACGTACTACGACGCACCGTTCGAATCCCGCGGCCAGGTGCACCGGATCTTTACCCCGTACCTCGACGCACCGACCAGCGCGGCCGCCGCCACGACCGCCAACTGCCGCGTCGTCGAACACCTCTACGAGCCGGACTGGACCGGGGCGAACCGGCGTCCGTTCAGCATCTCGACCACCATCAACGGGATCGCGGCCGGCCAGGTCGACATCGACTACGCCGACTCCACGGTCAACGGCCGCCCGCTCGTGACCGAGACGCGCACCCGCTACGAAAGGTCCCCCGGCAGTTCCACGGCCTCCGAAACCACCGTCACCAAGTACTACCGCGAGGATGCCGTGGCCGACACCTTCCAGTACTGGCCCGGCCGCGTGCACAGCACCACGCTCCCCAACGGAACCCGCGAGTCCCGCTCCTACCGAGAGGGCTGGTTCAATCCTTCCACCCGCTCCTTCAGCCCACTTCCCGGCGACTACCACATCGAGGAACTCGTCGTGCGGGGCAGCGCGAGCGCCTCCGCCGGATCCGCGTACGTGCTCAGCGGCTACACCATGGATCCCGTCTACGTCGTTCCGTCACAGTCGTCCATGGAACAGGTGGTGCGGACGCGTCAGGGCTCCGTGATCTACCGGGCGAACTGGGTGCACAACGGCTCGAGCTGGGTGAAGGCACAGGGCTCGCTGTCGGCGATCGAGGACCGCAAGCCTCTCTACCACTTCCTCGACAACGGCCGCTACCTCGAGGAGTTCACGTACACCGATGGCCGGCTCACGCTCCAGAAGGACGCCGACGGCATCCCGGTCAGCTTCGTCTACGATCAGAATGGCCGGATCGCCTCCGCGGAAAAAGGCAGTCTACCCATGTCCGGCACCTACCCGGCACGCCCCGCCGTCACCACCACCTTCAGTTACGACGCCGACCACCGCATGCTCACCCGCAAACGCGGACCGGTGAACAGCATCGATGAGGCGTGGACCTTCGATCTGGCCGGTCGTCTGACCTCGCAAAAGGATCCCGAGACCGGCATGCGCACGCTCGCGTACCCCTCCGCCCGCGAGGTCACCACCACGCTCCCCGGGGGGGTGGCCAGCGGCGGAAGCCGCACCGTCACGGAGGAAACCTACCGCGACGGCCGCCTGAAGCGGCGTGACGGCTCCGCCGCCGTTCCGGAATTTCACGCCTACGAAATCAGCGCGACGTCGGGTTTCGAGCTGCGCCAGATCAAGCCCACCGCCACCTCCAGCGACCGCTGGCAGAAGACGTGGGTGGATTGGATCGGCCGATCCACCCAGACGTCCTCCCCGACCTTCCTGCATGAGACCGACGCCGGGGCCATCGCAATCGTCGACACCTTCTACGACGCCTTCGGCCGCGTCCGGCGGACCCGCCACTGGTCTTCCGCTTCCGGATGGGGCAACGCCCGCCCGCTGACCCCCGACCGCCTCGTCAACTACGGGAGCATGAGCGAAGTCGTGTCTGAGGGGCTCGACGTCAACGCCGACGGGAGCCTCACCGCCGGCTCCAACGACCGGATGACCAAGCCGGAGCGCCGCTTCGAGGTCCAATCCGGCCAGACGTGGCTCGTGGAACGGACCAAGGTCCTGCCCACCCTCAACAGCACCGCGGAGCGCACCGCCGCCGAGGTGCGCACGCGGCTCACCGGACTGACCGCCACCGAGGTGTCGCAGACCGTCCGCATCGACGCGGCCGGACGCACCGAAACCGAAACCGTCACCGTCGATCGCACCAACCGCGTGCGCACCGCGACGGTCGCCACCGCCGGGGTGTCCACCAACGCCACCACGATCTGGCGGAACGGTCTTTTCCAGCAGAGCACCTCCGCCTCGGGCGTGGTCACCACCCACACACTGGATGAATGGGAACGCGTGACGAAGATCAAGGGCCGCGGCAGCGTGGAGGAAAACCGGACCTACGTCGTCGGGTCCCAGCGGATTCAGCAGAAGAGCAACGCCTACTACACGACCGACCGGTTCACCTACGACGACGGCGGGCGCGTCACGCTGCACGAAACGTTCAACTACGCGGTCAGCACGGGAGTGCGGACGCGGACGGCGCGGTACGGCTACGACGCCCGCGGGAATGTCGTGCGCCAGTGGGGCAGCGCCGTGGAGCCGCTCGCGTCGGAGTACAACGAGTTCAACCAGCAGACCAAGCTCTGGACCTTCCGCTCCGGCACGACCTGGGCGTCCTCCGCGACGTGGCCCGGGGGCACGGGCGACCTGACTCAGTGGGAGTACCAGGCCCGGACCGGTCTGCTCGCCGTCAAGCGCGACGCGGCTTCGAGTACCATCAGCTACGCGTACAACCTGCGCGGACAAGTCGCCAAACGGACGGAGCAGCGGGGCGTGAACGACGATGTTGTCACGGATTACAAGTATTACGACGGCACCGGCGACGCGACCACCCATGCCAGCTACCAGACCGGGGAACTGAAGCAGACGGACTACCCCGGAACGACCCAGGACATCACCTACACCTACGATCGGATGGGCCGACTGGCCACGGTGACGGAGCAGGCCACGGGCGGCGTCCGGACCTTCACCTACCGCGACACGAGCGACCTGCAACTGGCCCAGGAGGAGCTGCCAAGCTTCTTCGGAACGAGCCGGAGGCTGGCACGCACGTACGCCACCACCGGAGCGCCCGGGCGTTACACCGGCTTCACGTACGGTCCCACTAGCGGAACAGCGCAGTACGCGGTGACGTACGGCTACCAGGCCGCGAGCGGGAGGCTGGACACGGTGGGGCGGAGCGGGTACGCCAGCGTGGCATATGGTTATCTCAGCGGATCGGACCACGTGGCGAGCGTCACGAGCGGCAGCTGGGTGCGCAGCCTTGCGTGGGAGGCGGGACGGGAGGCGATTTCGACGGTGACGCAGCAGTGGACCGGGACCGGGGCGCGGACCATCGCGCAGTACACC
>JBEIGD010000065.1:0-8068 GCA_040382075.1 Opitutaceae bacterium | reverse complement strand
GCCCCACTCCCACCCGTTGTCGCCAGAGACGAATGCACCAACCGTCGCGCGGACCGAACAACACCGCCAGTCCGAACCACGCACTCGCCGCGATCACGATGAGCGGACCGGTCGGCAAAGTGGATCCGAGAAAGGAAAGAAAGGCCCCCGCCAACCCCGCCGCACCTCCCAGCATCGCCGAGTATAGCAGCATCCTCGGGAGGCTCCGCGTGATCAGATAGGCCGTGGCGGCGGGCGTGACCAACAGCGCCGAAACCAGCACGACGCCGACGGCCTGCAGCGCGATCACGACCGCGGCGGCGAGCAGAAACATGAAGGCATGGTGCACCGCCGCGGCCGGCAGGCCCTGTGACCGCGCAAACGCGGCATCAAAGGCAACCGCCACCAACTCCTTGTAGAGCGCGAGGACGAAGACCCCGACCACTCCCGCGACCACCGCCATCACGCGCAGATCCTCCGGACCAATCGTCGCCGCTTGACCAAAGAGGAAATGCGAGAGCCCCGCCGACTGCGCGGACGGCAGACGCTGGATCACCGACAGCAAGCACAGGCCCACCGCGAAAAAGGAGGCCAGCACCAGACCCAGTGCCGCATCTTCCTTCAACCGTGTCGTGCGCGTAATTGCCGAAACAAACGCGGTTCCGATCAGGCCTGCGACGGTTGCGCCCACGAAGATGGCCACCGGATCCCGCGACATGTTCCACAGAAAACCCACCGCCACGCCGGGTAGCACCGCATGTGACAGCGCGTCGCCGACCAACGCCATGCGCCGCACCACCATGAAGCCACCCAAGAGACCGCAGGTCACACCCAGCAGCAACGTCCCCCAGACCACATGCCGCACCGCCGGATCCTCGAGGCGCAGGAAGCGCCACGCTTGCGCCATTCCCTCCCCCGGCGCCCCAGTCGCTGCCTGAGCCTGCACCCACGGGGTCACGACAACGGCCAAGGCGAGCGCCACCAGCCCGCGCCCAATGACCGCGGCACTCCCACGGCGTCCGGAAAATCCGACCCGTGCCGCCCAATTCACCGCGAGTCCCCCTGCGCGCCCAGGGCCTGCGCCACTTCACTGAGCAAGGTCAGGCGCCCCCCGTAAGTGCGCTGCAGCAGGTCGGCCGTGAACACCTCGGCCGTGGGACCGAACGCGACGACGTTTAGATTGAGCAGAAGCAACCGGTCGAAATACTGCCGCGCCGTCGGGAGATCGTGGTGCACCACGAAGAGCGTGCAGCCGCGGTCGCGCAGCGTTCGCAGCACCGCCACGATCGACACCTCCGTCGCGGCATCTACGCCGGCGAACGGTTCGTCCATGAAGTACACGTCGGCCTCCTGCGCCAACGCCCGCGCCAGGAACACGCGCTGCTGCTGGCCGCCGGAAAGATTGCTGATCTGCCGATCCGCATAAGGCAGCAACTGGACCTGCTCCAAAGAGGCCCGCGCCACCTCCCGGTCGGCCCGCGAGGGACGGCGGAACAGCCCCATGCGGCCGTACCGACCCATCAGCACGACGTCCATCACGCTCACCGGAAAATCCCAGTCCACCGTCTCGCGCTGGGGCACGTAGCCGACCCGCGAACACACTTCGCTGAAAGGGCGTCCCCAGAACCGGACCCACCCACCCTGCACCGGCGTCAAACCCATGCACGCCTTGATGAGCGTCGACTTGCCCGCGCCGTTGGGACCGATGATCCCGACCAACTGCCCCGGCCCCACCGCGAGGTCCACGCCCCACAGCACCGGCTTGCGGCGATACGCCACCGTCAGGTCGTGAATCTCCAGAACCGGGGGAACCGCGGGAAGTGCCGGCGAAGGAAGCGAAGAAGTCACGGAACGTGGGAAGACAAAACGCGGTTCAGCGGAGCGCCGAGACCAGGGTCCGAACATTATGCCGGACCATTCCCTCGTAGGTGCTGGGGTCGATCCCGTCGGCCGCACGTCCAGGCGCCCCAAGCGAGTCGGAGTACAGCTCGCCACCGACTCGCACACCCGCATCCGCCGCAACCCGCTGGATAGCCTTCGGCGATACCGACGACTCGACGAAGATGGCCGGGATCCGGCGACGGGCCAGCAACTGCGTCAATCCGGTCATCGCCGACAACGCAGCTTCTCCGACGGTCGACACGCCCTGCAGTCCGATGACCTCGAAGTCATACGCGCGACCGAAGTAACCGAACGCATCGTGACTGGTCACCAACACCCGTCGCTCCGGCGGGATCGCGGCAAGTTCGCGCCGGACCCAATCATCCAAGACAAGCAGGCGCGCCCGCAGCGCGTCACCCTGGGCTCGATAGCTCTCGGCACCCGCGGGATCAGCGCGGACGAGCGCCTCCACCACCGTGCCAATGCATTCCCGCCACAGTGCCACCTCAAACCACACGTGGGGATCGTACGCGCCTTCTCCCTCGCCGACGCGGCGCAGCCGGCTCACCGGCAAGTCCGCCGTGATCGCCACCACGTGGGCGCGACGCGACTGGAGCCGTTGAAGAACGTTCTCCATGCGCCCCTCCAGATAGAGACCATGGAAAGCCACCACGTCCGCGTCCTGCAGCGCGCGGAGAGCTGACGGCGTCGGCTGGTACGAGTGGGGATCCACCCCCGGCCCCATGAGCGACTGCACGGACACGCGGGCGCCGCCAATCTCGCGCACCAAGTCCCCGACCAACGACGTCGTCGTCACCACCCGCACCACCGCGTCGGCTCGTAGCGAAGAGACCCCCGCGAAGATCATCAGCAGGAATCCGAGCACGAGCGACGGGACTGAACCCAATGACACCATACCTTGACTGAAGCCCCGGTCCGAATTTGCCGCAACCAAAAAGATTAGCCTGGGCTAATTCCGATCGGGACATCGCCACTCCGACCTTGCCGCGGGTCGAGGGCGTGCGAGACTCGCGCGCCATGTCGCAGTCCTTCGCCCGTGCGGTCTTCGCGCTGACCGCGGTGTTCTTCGCCGCGTTCTTCGTGTGGCCGATTTTTCAGATCGTCAAAGGCGGCTTCATGGATGCGGACGGGCGGCTGACCCTGGTGTACGTCGCCACGCTCCTGGCGGATCCGGTGTACCAGGAGGGCCTGCTGAACTCGTTTCTCCTGACGTCGGCGACGACCAGCCTGGCGCTGCTGATCGCAGTGCCGTTGGCGCTGGTCGCGGACCGCTATGCGTTTCCGGGCAAGACCCTGCTCACCTCGGTGATTCTGGTTCCCATGCTCTTGCCACCGTTCGTCGGAGCGATCGGCATCAAGCAGATTTTTGGTCAGTACGGAGCCTTCAACTCGCTGCTGATCGCGCTGGGGCTTCGTCCGGAGGGATGGACCTTCGACTGGTTCGCGTTGCACCAGTTTTGGGGCATCGCGATCGTGAATGCGCTCTCGCTTTACCCGATCATCTACCTCAACGCCGTCGCAGCGCTGGCGAACATTGATCCGGCGATGGAGGAGGCGGCGGAGAATCTTGGCTGCACCGGCTTCCGCCGCTTCCGCCGCATCACGCTACCGCTCATGCGATCCGGATTGTTCGCCGGCGGCACGATCGTCTTCATTTGGGCCTTCACGGAGCTGGGCACGCCGTTGGTCTTCGATTACCCCCGGGTGACCAGCGTCCAGATCTTCTATGGGTTGAAGGACATTGGCGCCAATCCGTTCCCGTATGCGCTCGTGGCGATCATGCTCGTGGCGACCACGGCACTCTATGCGATCGGCAAGGGCCTCTTCGGACGGCAGAGCTACGCCATGATGGCCAAGGCGACAGCCGGGGGTGGGCCGCGTCGACTTCCCTTGGGGCGCGGGCTGCTCTGCACCGCCGTGTTCGGCGGGGTCTTCTTCCTCGCCGTACTCCCCCACCTCGGCGTGATGTTTGTCGCGTTTTCCGACGACTGGCACGCCACCATTGTCCCGAACTCGCTGACGCTGGACAACTTCAAGCTCGCGCTCGGTCATGACCTCACGGTCTCGGCGATCGCCAACAGCCTCCGTTTCGCCAGCATCTCGACGGTCGTGGACCTGATCCTCGGCGTGGCCATCGCGTACGTGGTCGTGCGCTCGCGCATACCGGGGCGGCAGGTGCTAGACTTCCTCGCGATGCTGCCTCTCGCCGTTCCCGGGCTGGTCCTCGCGTTCGGCTACCTCGCCATGTCGCAGGAAGGAAAGTTTTTCGGATTCCTCAACCCCACGAAAGACCCGACCATCCTGCTCATCATCGCCTATTCGGTGCGACGGCTCCCTTACGTCGTGCGCTCAGCCGCCGCCGGATTCGAGCAGACGAGTGAGACGCTGGAGGAAGCGGCCCAGAACCTCGGTAGTCCGCCGCTGAAGGCCATGATCCGGGTGACGCTCCCGCTGATCACGGCGAACCTCATTGCCGGCGGCCTGCTCGCCTTCTCGTTCGCGATGTTGGAGGTCAGCGACTCGTTGATCCTTGCGCAAAAGCAGGCGTTTTACCCCATCACGAAAGCGATCCTCGAACTGTTCCAGTTGCTCGGCGACGGCAAGTTCATCGCAAGCGCGCTCGGCGTGTGGGCGATGCTCTTCCTCGGCGTCACGATCGTTGGCCTGAGTCTCCTGCTCGGCAAGCGGCTGGGAGCGATCTTCCGGGTCTAACGAAAAGCGCGTCCGATGCTGCGACTGTTGATTGTCTCGCTGCTCTGGGCGCTGTCTTTCGGACTGATCAAGCAGGAACTGACCGGGCTGGATCCGGTCGCGATCGCCACCCTCCGGCTCGGACTCGCCGCCGCTCTGTTCGTCCCGTGGCTGCGCTGGCCGCCGGGCGGCGCACCGCTTGCCGCGACCTTCATGGGGATCGGCGCGGTGCAGTTCGGTCTCATGTACGCCGCCTACCTCGGCGCATTCCGGCACCTTGCGGCCCATGAGGTGGCCCTGTTCACGGTCCTGACTCCGCTCTACCTCGCGGTCTTCGAAGCCGCGGCGGATCGACGCTGGAGCGGTCGGCACGTCCTTGCGGCGACGCTGGCGGTGGCGGGAGCCGCGGTCGCGATCTGGAGCGACCGTCCGATCGCCGCCAAACTCACGGGGCTCCTGCTCATTCAGCTGTCCAACCTGTGTTTTGCCGCCGGTCAGGTGGCCTACCGCCGGGTACGACCCCGACTGACCGGCGCCGCGCCGGATCGCTCCGCCTTCGCGTGGTTGATGCTCGGCGGCCTGATCGCCACCGCGCTTCTCTCCCTGCTCACGACGGACTGGTCGGCGTTCCATCCGACGCTGCGCCAGATGGGCGTGATTGGATACCTCGGGGTTATCGCGACCGCCCTCGGTTTCTTTCTCTGGGCTCAGGGATCCATTGAGGTCAACGCGGGCATCCTGGCGGTTTTCAACAATGCGAAAGTCCCGCTGGGGGTAGCGTGCTCCCTGATCGTCTTCGGGGAACGAGCGGACCTCGGGCAACTCGTCCTCGGATTCGCGCTCCTTGCTGCCGCCGTGGCGCTCGCAGCCGTGCGAACGCCCCGGCTGGGGAAGCCTTAGGCGAGGCCGAGACGCTGGAGTACCTCGAGGGGCGGCCCGTCGAACGACGCGAGCGGAACATTACCCACGTAACCAACATCGCGCGCGCCCTCCGGCGTGGTGAAGAATCCACCGGCGGTGAGGTCGCGGAAGCGACGGAAGAAATGGGAGGGCTCGTGCAGCGGCGAATCAGCCGGAGCGACGCGACAAATGTCGTCGCAGAGGGCGGTCTGCTGCCCCTCGGACAAGTCCGCGAAGTCCCGCTGGAACCGACGTTGACTCTCCCCATCGATCCACTCGAGACCCCCCAGAATCCGGGTGCGATCGGCGGCCTGAGCCGGGTACGGCGAGCTGATCCACTCGTCGATGAAGTCCTGCACCTTGAGATCGCCGGCGCTCGGGACGGACCCCTCCGCCGGAATGATCAGGTTGCACAGCGAGGTCGCGGTGCGCCGTTGGTGATCATTGAACGAAAGCGGCCACAGTTCCCCCGGCTGGTACGAACGCACCAGATCGGGATCGGTTCCATAACCGCGCGCGGCAGGGCTGGCGGCGCCCTGCGCGAGGGCGGCCCGGTCGGTCACCATCAGGGCTGCGGTGCCCGTCATCATCCACTTCAGTGCGGCGCGACGATCGAGGCGCCCGGAGTCAGAGCCATTCATGTCAAAGATTCCCCTTTCGCATTTCGTCGAGCATGTAATCGGCCGCCCGCCAAGCGAGGGCCATGATGGTGAGGGTCGGATTCTTGTCCGCGTTCGAACAGAACGGCGCGCCGTCGGTGAGGAAGAGATTGGGCACGTCCCAAGTCTGGCACCACTGATTGGTCACGGACTTGCGGCGATCGGTGCCCATGATCGCGCCACCGACCTCGTGAATGATGCTGCCCGGGGCCTCGATCGCGGTCGCGCCATTGGTCGAAGGTTTGCGCCCCACCCGGCCGCCCATCGCGGAGATCAAATCCGCAAATGTGCGCTCCATGTGCAGCACCTGCTTCAACTCATGATCGGACCACTTCCAGTGGAAGCGCAGGACCGGCACACCCCACTTGTCCTTCACCATTGGATCCAGGTCGCAGAACGAATCCTCGTTGGGAATCATCTCGCCGCGTCCGGCAAAACCGACCGATGACCCGTAATAGCGGCGGGCGTCCTCCTTGAAGCGCTTTCCGTAGGTGCCGCCGGTGAGCCACTCCAAGCCGCTGAACATCGGGGCCGCCGGAAGATGGCGGCCGGTCTGGAACTCGATGTGGTAACCGCGCGCGAAATCGAGCTTCCCGGCATGCTGCTCCTGGTAGAGCCACCACGGAATGTAGACGTGCCCACCGCCGGCTCCGTCCTCGTTGTGCAAAGGCAGGCCCTCCAGCGCCGGAACTTGGCCCCCGAGGCGACCGCCGACAGTATCCATGATGTACTTACCTACTTTGCCGCTCGAGTTGGCCACGCCATTGGGGTAGCGCACCGAGCGCGAGTTGAGCAGCACGCGCACCGACTCGCAGGCGCTCGCCGACAGCACCACGACCCGGGCCTTGGCCTTCAGCTCGCGGCCCTTGCGGCGGTCGATGAAGGCCACCCCGGTGGCCTTACCCGCATCATCCATCAGCACCTCGCGCACCATCGCGTCCGACAGGATGTCGAGGTTGCCGGTGGCCATCGCCGGCGGAAGGTGGACGGTCGTGGACTGGTAATTGGCCTTGGTGGAGCAACCGCGGACGCAGTTGGTCGCCCAGAAACAGGCGGCGCGCTCATCCATGGCCTTGGCGAGGATGCGCTGGGCGCGCGGATTGCGAGGATGCAAACGGGCGGGAATCGTCTGCGAATCCTGCCGCACGCTCAGCACCGCCCGGTGAATCGGAATCACCGGCAATCCCAGCTTCTTGGCGTGCTTCTGGGTATAGAGCTCACCGGCGCGGGCCTTCGGCGGCGGGAGGAGCACCCCCGGAGAGGAGTTCGGCGTGTTCTCCAGGCCCTCATTGGAGCCATAGACGCCGATCAACATCTCCACGCGGTCGTAGTACTCGGCCAAGTCCTCGTAATTCAGCGGCCAGTCAAACCCGAGCCCATCGCGGCTATAGGGCTTGAAGTCGTACGGCCCGTTGCGCAGGGAGATGCGGCCCCAGTGGTTCGTGCGGCCGCCCAACATGCGGGCGCGCCACCAATCGAAGCGCCGCAGCGGATCCGAGGAGGCCATCGTGTACGGCTCGCCCTCGATCTTCCAACCGCCGTCCACCGTGGCGTCGTAGAACCCGAAAGGCTTGTCCGGCGTGCTGACGCCGCGCAAAGGAGCCCGAGAATGGTCCTGGAACATCGGCGTCTCACTCAACGGGTCGTAGTAACGCCCCGCCTCCAACATGAGGACCTTCACGCCCTCCATGGCCAGCGTGTATGCGGTTTGCCCACCGGCGGCGCCGGAACCGACAACAATCACATCGTATTGAGGCTGAAGCTGTTCCGGGGTAATGTAGGCCATGGAGGCGACAGGAAGGGTAGAAACGAGGGCACGGGGCCCAGAAACCCGACCGAAACAGAGCCTTCGGTCCAAGTCCAGCGCAGCTTCGCGCTACCCGGAGCTACTGCTATAAATTGCTCACGCTAGGGGATTTTTCTCAGGTCTGCCACGG
>JBEIGD010000064.1:0-8077 GCA_040382075.1 Opitutaceae bacterium | reverse complement strand
GCCTCCCCGGCGTCCGTTGACGCCCGGCTCGACTTCGCCCGCCCCCGATCTGACTCCGCGGAATCCGGGCCTTGGCGGATGGGAGGGCGCCGGCTCCCATAGGGAGTGTCAGGCTAGGCGGAAGGGCGCGCCAGGCGCGCCCTGAGTGACCCATACAATCAGCGATGTCCCCCCTCTACTGCCTCGGCTCGGGCCTGCCCTGCGGCAACCCGCAAGGCAGGGACAAAAGGGTCAAAACTAAGGCTAGGCCAAGGCTGCCGGGTGCACGAGGAAGCGAGGTCCCAGACGGCGCCCGCTCCTCGGCAGGGACTCTGCTTCCGCAGGCGGCTTCCGCAGCCTCTCGCGCGCTCGGGAAAGGGTCAGCCAGCGCAAACTGCCTGATGACTCGCTGGATCAAAGGGCCGGGAGCGTGGCCGCGATGGGTGTACTAGCCCGGCCCAGCTCGCCGACGGCCTCGCGCGCCTAAGTCGGGCAGAAGTCAGCCGGAGGTTCACCGACGCCTGCCCCGAGTGCGTCCTCCGCTGGCCTGACCCCGGCCGGATTCTGTTCAAACCAACGCGGCGTAATCACTTCGAAGCCTCGCTGCTTGACAGTGAGAGGTCGGAGTTGCTTACCAACGCATCGTGCCTGCCAGGACTGGCCTCCGAACATTCGCCGGCACAACGCCTGAACCTGACGTATTGCTGAGTTTCCATAGAGATATCTCCGTTAACCGGCTCTCCGCGCCGCTGGCCGGTCAGGCGGACTTGAGGGTTGGGGGACTACAGGGGTCCGACTCCGTTTCCACCCGGCACCCTCCCCTTAAACCCCTCCCGGATCCGATCCCCCTGAAAATCCAGTTTCCTTCCAGTAATGTACTGCCGGGTTCAAACTCGTTCACATACCAAGTCTCCGTCAACTTCGCCCAATCGGTCACGCTTCCGGACGGCAGCGTGGCCGCGCTCAGCGACCCGCTCTATCTCGGGACATCCGCGTCCGGCACTCTCAGCCTGTTCTGAGGCGGGGCGCTTTGAAGAATCCCGGCCGCTGAGCGCGACGAATCAAAGCGCTGCCCAAACACCGCCTCAAACGCCGGCTCCCTTCACGCTCCGCTCGCCTTCCGCCACCCCGCCGCGCCACTCCGCCTGCTCGCGCTGGCGGAACTGGCGCGGGCTGAGCCCGGTGTGCTGCCTGAAATCCTTGCTGAAGAAATAGCGGTCGCCGTAGCCCACCTGCTCCGCCACTTCCTTGATCGCCGCTGTCGTCTCCGCCAGCCGGCGCTTCGCCTGGCTGATCCGCTCCCGCCGCAGCCAGTCGATCGGGCTGGTGCCGAAGGTCGCCTTGAAGACGCGGGCAAAATGGGTCGGGCTCATTCCGGCCAGCTGCGCCAGACCCGCCACGGTGTGGCGTTCGAAATAGAACAGCCGCATGCGATCGACCGGCTTGCTCAACACCGCCGGGACCACCACATCCGGACCGGGCTGCCGCTGGCGGGCACAAAACGCGAGCGCCACCAACTGCGCCACCCGCGCGTGAATCAGGGCCGGCGCCTCGGGGGCGTTGCCCCCCATGAGTCCAAAGATCTCCCGATACAGGGCGCCGGCCGCCCGGTGGTCGAAGCCGGTGAACACGGGATTCGCGGTGACGGCTAGTATCCTGCACATTTGCTCCAGCCGCGGCCCTTCGGTGCGGATCCAGTACACCTCCCACGGATCCGACTTCATCGCGCCGTGTTCGTGCGGATGATGGCAGTTGATCCACACGAGTTCGCCGGGACGGACGGGGTGGACGCGCCCCGCAATCCGCACCCAGCCCTGGCCGCGCCGGCACAGGATCAGTTCGTGCCCCGGAAAGTGCCGGCGCGCCACCAGGTGCTCGGGCCCGGCGACCAGATGCCCCGCGCGCGGCACCGTATAGAACACCTCCTGGTGCGCCGGACTCGGCGTGGCGTAGCGGGAGACAGGAAACCAACTGCGGAGGGGCTTTCCGGACATGGAGGGATACAACACCTTCTTTGGCGGCCGGCGCCATTTCTATCCGCGCCGTTTCCGGTATCATCGCGGGGAATGAAGTGGCCCCACCCATTCATCGCGGTCTTCGTCCTGTTCGCCGCTGCCCAGGCTCCGGCGGCGGAACCGGTCAGCTTCAGCCGCGACGTGCTGCCGATTCTGTCGGACAACTGCTTCAGCTGCCATGGTCCCGACGAAGGCCACCGCAAGGCCGACCTCCGGCTGGATACGCGGGAAGGGGCGACCGCCGACGCCATCCAGGCCGTGGTTCCCGGCCGCCCCGAGGCCAGCGAGCTCATCCGGCGGATCGTTTCGACCGACGAGGACGAAGTGATGCCGCCGCCGAAGTCGCACAAGGCGCGCCTGAAGCCCGGGCAAACCGAACTGCTGCGCCGCTGGATCGCCGAGGGCGCCGCCTGGGGCCGGCACTGGGCGCTGGAGAAACCGGTGCGCCCCGCGACGCCTCCGGGACAACACCCGATCGACGCGTTGGTCGCCGCGCGCCTGCGTCAGGAAGCGCTCAAGCCCGCCGCGCCCGCCGCGCGGGTGACCCAGATTCGCCGGCTGTCGTTCGACCTCACCGGCCTGCCCCCAACACCCGCGGAAATGGAGTCATTCCTGCACGACGCGGCACCCGATGCCTACGCCCGCCTCGTCGCCCGCCTGCTCGCATCCCCGCACTTCGGCGAACGCATGGCGATGTGGTGGCTCGATGCGGCGCGCTACGCGGACACCGACGGGTTCCAGGTGGACGCCGACCGGAACAACTGGCCATGGCGCGACTGGGTGGTGGGCGCGTTCAACGGCAACCTGCCCTTCGACCGGTTCACGATCGAGCAGTTCGCCGGCGACCTGCTGCCGAACGCCACGCCGGAGCAGATCCTAGCGACCTGTTTCCACCGCAATCACATGACCAACGGCGAAGGCGGCCGCGATCCCGAGGAGTCGCGCGTGGATTACGTCATCGATCGCGTGAACACCGTCGGCACGACCTGGCTCGGTCTGACGCTGGGCTGCACGCAGTGTCATTCGCACAAGTTCGATCCGATCTCCCACGCCGACTACTACAGCCTGACCGCTTTCTTCAACAGCATCGACGAGGACGGCAAGGCCGGCACCGCCGCCAAACCCTACCTCGCCTATCAGTCGCCTCTCACCGCGCGGGCGATTGCGGATGCCGAAAAAGTCGTCGCCGAACGCACGCCCGGCGAAGCGCAGGCGAAGCAGGAGGCTGCGGCACCGTTCGTCGCGTGGCTCGCCGCGCGCCACGCCGAGGTCCGCGGCGGCTTCTCCGCCTGGCACGTTCTCACGGCCACGGCCTTGGAATCCACCGAGGGCACGCTGCTCGCGCAGGAAGCGGACGGCGCGGTGCAGGCCTCGGGTCCGAATCCCAACCAGGACGACTATCGCCTGATCGCCGCCGTCAACCTGCCGCGCGTCACCGGGCTGAAGCTCGAAGTGCTGCCCCACCCTTCTCACTCCGGCGGCGGACTCTCGCGCGGAAAATCCGGGGAGTTCATTCTCACCGACATCAAGGTGCAGGTGCGCCGGCGCGGCAGCTCGCAGGTGCGCGACGTGGCGGTGAGTTCGGCCGTGGCCGACGTCTCCAAGGCCCAGAAGGACGCGCGCAGCTACGGCGACATCAAGGGCGTGCTCGATGACGATCCACGCAATGGCTGGACCACGCAGGGCTCGCCCCCGACGGCATCATACTTTGCGGTCTTCGCTTTGGCGGAGCCGGTCGTGCTGGACGCGGACGAGGAGCTGATGTTCGAGCTCCGGCACCGCTCGACCGGCGGCGACGCGAACATCGGTCGCTTCCGCCTTTCCGCGAGCGACCAACCCGGCGAGGCCGTGCGGAGCCTGCAGCCCGCCCCGCTCGAGGAACTCGCCCGGGCTCAGGCGGTGGAGCCATCGGACATCGCACCGGAACTCCGCGCCCGTCTCTTTGCCCAATTCCTCGAGGATCACGCTCCCTACCGCGGGCCGCGCTCGGCCCTCGATCGCGCCCAGCGCCAGCTCGCCGAGGTCAAACGCGCCGCCGGCCGGCTCAATGTCATGGTACTGGCGGAGCGGGCCGCGCCCCGCGAGACCTTCGTCCTGGAGCGCGGCGTTTGGGACAAGCACGGCGCGCGGGTGACGCCCGACGTCCCCGCCGCCATCGCGCCGTGGCCGGACGGGGCACCGCGCAACCGCCTTGGCCTCGCGCGCTGGATCGTCTCACCGGAGAATCCGCTGACCGCCCGCGTGGTCGTGAATCACTTCTGGCAAATGCTGTTTGGCGCGGGGCTCGTCCGGACGCCCGAGGACTTCGGCCTGCAGGGCGAACGGCCCGTGTATCCGGAAATCCTGGACTGGTTGGCCGTGGAGTTCATGGCCAGCGGTTGGGACGTGAAGCATCTGCTGACCGTGATCGTCACGAGCGCGACGTACCGGCAGGAATCCGCCACCGTGGCCGCCGCGCTGGAACGCGATCCGCTCAACCGGTTCCTGGCCCGTGGGGCGCGTTTCCGTCTGCCGAGCTGGATGCTGCGGGACGCGGCACTCCGCGCGGCCGGTCTGCTCAATCCCACGCTCGGCGGCCCGCCGGTGCGGCCTTATCAGCCGGAAGGGGTGTGGGAGGAGATGTTCATGGGTCGCTTCCGCTACGAGCCAAGCGAGGGGCCCGCCCAATACCGCCGCACCTTGTACGCCTTCTGGCGGCGCGCGGTCGCCCCGACCTTTCTCTTCGACTCGGCCCAGCGCCGCGTGTGCGAGGTGGGCGCGACCCGGACCAACACGCCGCTGCAGGCACTCACGCTGCTCAACGACCAGACTTACCTGGAGGCATCCCGGGCGCTCGCAACCCAGGCCTGGCACGCCGCGAACGAACCGGCGGCACGGCTGCGGCTGATTTTCCGGCGGGTGCTTTCCCGCGAACCCGAGGCCCGCGAACTCGCCGTGCTCGAGCGCGAAGTGACGCGGGCGCTCGCGCACTACCGGGCGCATCCGACGGACGCGGCCGCGTTCCTGCGCATCGGGCAGCATCCGCCCGACGCCTCCGTGCCCGTGCCCGAGCTCGCGGCGTACACCCTCGCCGCCAGTCTGACGCTCAATCTCGACGAAGCCCTCACCCATGAGTAACCGCTCCGCCCGTCCCACCCGATCCACCCGCCGCGCGTTTCTGAAGTTCGGGACAGTCGCGGCGGTCGGCAGCAGCGGCGCGTTGCCATTCGTGCGCGCCGCCAGCAAGACCGCGCCCTTTGGACACGGCAGCGTGATCGGCCACGGCGCGCTGCGCTTCCGGGTCGACCGGCAGTGGAGCCGGGCCGGGCCGGAAAAACATCCGGTCCGGGACTGTCACGAGATGGTCCAGGTCGGCGACGGTCGGCTGTTCCTGCTCACGAATCACCGGCAAAACAATGTCCTGATCTACGATCGCAACGGCGCCCTGCTGGAAGCCTGGACGCTGAATCTCGCCGGCGCCCACGGTCTCACCCATCACCGCGAGCCGGATGGCCGCGAATTCCTTTATCTCACCGACACCGGCGCGGGACGCGTGCTCAAGACGACGCTCGCCGGCGCGATCGTACTGGAGCTCCCGCACGCATCGACGTGCGGTGCCTACACGGAGAAGGAGGCTTACAGCCCCACCGAGACGGCCATCGGCCCCAACGGCGACATCTACGTCGCGGATGGCTACGGTTCGCAGTTCGTGCTGCGCTTCGATCGCACCGGAAAATACCTCAGCAAGTTCGGCGGTCGCAGCACGCAGCCGGTCAATCCCGGCCGCTTCATGCAGGCGCACGGCATCGCGCTCGATACGCGCGGGCCGCAGCCGTTGCTCGTCTGCACCGAGCGGGTGCGCAACGAATTCAACTGGTTCACGCTTGAGGGGACGCATGTGCGCGGCGTGTATTTGCCCGGAGCATACGTCAGCCGTCCCGTGATCGCGGGCCGGCACCTCTACTCCGGCGTGTGTTTCGGCGCCAAGCCCGATGACTACCGCATGTGGCAGAAGCGCGGCTTCGTCACGATCCTCGACGATGCGGATCGCGTGGTCTCGAACCCCGGCGGACACGCGCCCGATTACCGCGACGGCCGGCTGCGCCTGATGCTGCAGGACCAGCCCGTGTTTGAGAACTGCCACGACGTCTGCGTGGACGCCGCCGGCGACCTCTACGTTTGCCAGTGGAACAGCGGGAACGTCTACCCGTACAAACTTCACCGCGAGGCCTGAGCCACGCCGACTGATATCTCTCATGGACCCGCTCAATGTAACGCGCCGCTATTTTCTGGGCCAGTGTACCGGCGTCTCGCTCGGCGCCATGGCGCTCTCGTCGCTTCTCGGCCGCGCCCAGGCCGCCACATCGTCTGCGGGGGACGCGATCGGCCTGCCGGGACTGCCGCACTTCGCCCCCAAGGCGAAGCGCGTGATCTTCCTGACTCAGTCGGGCGGACCCTCACAGATCGAACTCTTCGACGAGAAGCCCGGGCTGATGAAATGGGCGGGCGTCGAGCTGCCGGACTCCGTGCGCCGGGGGCAGCGGGTGACGACGATGACGGCGAACCAGAAACAGCTCATCAAGCCGGCGGCGACGACATTCGCCCGCCATGGCCAGAGCGGCGCCACGATCAGCGAATGGCTGCCCCACCTCAGTCGCATCGCCGATGACGTGTGCTTCATCAAGTCGATGCACACCGACGAGATTAACCATGCGCCGGCGATGACGAAGTTCCTCACCGGGCACCAGATCGCGGGTCGGCCCAGCATAGGATCGTGGGTGAGCTACGGACTCGGCAGCACCAACCGCAATCTGCCGGACTACCTGGTGCTCATCTCGAAAATGCAGCGACCGAGCGACCAGCCCCTGTACGACCACTATTGGGGCAGTGGCTTTCTGCCCTCGCGCTATCAGGGCGTGAAGTTGCGCAATGCCCGCGATCCCGTGCTCTACCTGCGCGATCCCGACGGCCTGCCCCGCGAGGTGCGTCGCGGCATGCTCGATGGCCTTGGTGAGATCAACCAGATGCGGCTCGACCAGACCGGCGATCCGGAAATCGCCACGCGCATCCGCCAGTACGAGATGGCCTATCGGATGCAGGCGAGTGTGCCGGAGCTGACCGATCTGCGCGGCGAGCCCGACGAAGTGTTTCAGTTGTACGGTCCCGATTCCCGACGGGCTGGCAGTTATGCGGCGAACTGTATTCTGGCGCGCCGGCTGATCGAGCGAGGAGTCCGCTTCATCCAGTTGTTCCATCCCGATTGGGACCACCACAGCCGGCTCACGTCGTGGTGCACGGCCCGCTGCCGCGACACCGACCAGCCCAGCGCGGCACTCGTGACCGACCTCAAGCGCCGCGGTCTGCTCGACGACACCCTCGTCGTGTGGGGTGGGGAGTTTGGCCGCGGGGTGGCGGGCCAGGGCCAGTGGGACAGCCCGGAGGCAGGCCGCGATCACCACCCGCGTTGCTTCACGATGTGGCTGGCCGGAGGCGGCGTGAAACCCGGGCTGACCTTCGGGGCGACCGACGATTTCAGTTACAACGTAGCGGAGAACCCGGTGCACGTGCGGGACCTGCACGCGACGATCCTGCATCTGCTGGGCGTCGACCACGAACGCCTCACGCATCGATTCCAGGGCCTCGATTTCCGTCTGACCGGCGTGGAGCCCGCGCAGGTCGTGCGAGGCATTCTGGCCTAGTCGCAAGGCGCCGGAAAGAATGCGGACCCTCCGGCCGCAAAAAAAGCGGCTCATTCGTACAAAACGAATAAACCCCTGCCGGATCCGATCCCCCTGAAAATCCAGTTTCCTTTAAGCCTCAGCAACAGCCTACGCTCGTGCAGTCGTTTTTGCGTTGCGCAACGCGCGGGAGAAGTAAAACGCACTCAGCTTGCAGGAGGGGCTTTCATCAGCCATGCGCCGGAGTACTCAGGCGAACACTCCATCTTCAATCCAAACTTGTTTTCATGAAATACTGAAGTGGTCCCCGAAAGTTGGACGCCATTGGGGGACGGGGTCAGCCTGTTGCGTGTTGCGGTCGTCGTTGTCGTTCGTGGGTCGCGCACCTAGCCCGCCCGGGCAACATGCAACAGGCTGACCCCATCG
>JBEIGD010000063.1:0-8083 GCA_040382075.1 Opitutaceae bacterium | reverse complement strand
GGCCCGCTCATCCTGCCCGGTCGCGCCCGCGGTGCCGACGGCCAGATTGCCGCGAGCAACCGCATCAATCTGGCCTTCCTCGGCACGGGCCGCCAAGTGCACTACGCCAATCTTCCGATGTTCCTCGCCTCGGCTGACGTGCAGGTCGTGGCCGTGTGCGACGTCGATCGTTGGCGCGCCGATCAGGCCCGGCAAAAGGTCGAGGCCGCCTACGGCGCCGCTGCTCCCGGCGGCACCTACAAGGGCTGCGCCGTTTACGAGGACTTCCGCGAGGTTCTCGCCCGCCGCGACATCGACGCGGTGATGATTTCGACCCCCGATCACTGGCACGCCTACATGGCGATCGCTGCCGCCAAGGCCGGTAAAGACGTAGCCCTCGAGAAACCCATCTCACTGTCGCTTGCCGAGGGGCGTGCGATCGCCACCGCGATCAAGCAGCATGGCCGCATTTTTCGCACTGACACCGAGGTGCGCACTCAGCCGTATTTTCATCGACTCTGCCAGGTCGTGCGCAACGGTCGCATCGGCAAAGTCCAACGTGTCATCGTCACCGTGCCGAAGAGCCCCGCTCCGATCGACGGATCTCCCGCGCCCATGCCGGTGCCGGCGGATCTGAACTACGAGCTCTGGCAGGGCCCCGCGCCCGAACATCCCTATACCCAGCAGCGCGTCCACTATCCGCGCGGCGGTCTCGCTTACGTCGCCGACCAGATTCCCGGCTGGTTTCAGATCTCCGACTACAATCTCGGTAACATCAACAACTGGGGCGGTCACGTGCTCGACATCACCCAGTGGGCCCTGAACACCGAACGCTCCGGGCCCGTCGAAGTCTCCGGCCGCGCCGAGTTTCCCACCGGCTCACTCTGGGACGTCCCGCGCAACTTCGTCGTCCGCTACCGCTACGCCAGCGGCATCGCGGTCGACTATACTGACGCCGGCCGAGCCTCCGTCCGGGTGGAAGGCACCGAAGGCTGGATCGAGCACACCTGGTTCAAGTCCGATGGATTCAAGGCCCACGATCCCGCACTTCTGAAATGGAAACCCGGCCCGGGTGACATCTCGCTCCCGCTTGCCGACGAAAAGGAGGACTTCATCTCCTGCGTGAAATCCCGCCGCGAGACGATCATCCCCGCCGAGATTGGCCACCGCGCCGCCTCGATGGCCCAGATCGCCTACATCGCCGCGCGTCTCGATACCAAGCTCAGGTGGGATCCCGTCAGCGAGAAATTTCCCGGCCACGACGAGGCCAACGCCATGCTCTCCCGTCCTATGCGGGCGCCATGGAAAATCTGAAACCGATCCCGGCTGCCTTCATGAATTTCCTCATCCGCCCTCGCCTCGTCTTCCGTGCCGCGCTCGCCCTGGCCGGTGCGTCGCCCCTCGTCGTCGCCGGCAATCCACCACGCGCCAATCCGTTCTTCGCTTTCGACAACGGCGTCGGTCGCGAGGCGAAGTGGTCACCCGAACAGCAGGCCGACTTGCTCGTCCGCTTCGGCTTTGCCGGAATTGGCTACAGTGGCGTCACCGATCTCGCCGCCCGCCAGGCAGCGTTTCGCGCCAAGGGGCTGAAGATCTTCAACCTCTACGTCGCCGTCCATGTCGACCGTCCCGTCGCGTACGATCCGGAAATCACCGCCGTTCTGCCGCAGCTCGCGGGCACCGGCACCGCGCTCTGGCTCACCGTCCAGGGCCGCTCGCCCAACGACGAGCGCGCCGTCACCCTCGTGCGGGAACTCGCCGATTCCGCTTCCAAGCACGGGGTGACAATCGCGCTGTATCCGCACAAGGGATTCTTCATCGCCACTGCCGAAGACGCCCTCCGGATCCTCCCGCGCATCAACCGCGCCAACGTCGGACTCACGATCAATCTCTGTCACGAACTTGCCGCCGGTCACGCCGAGCGGATGGACGCGATCGTGCAGGCCTGCGCCAAGCATCTCCTTTTGGTCTCGATCAATGGAGCTGACCGCACCGGCGGCTGGCCCGAACTCATCCGCCCGCTCGGTGAGGGCAATTTCGACGTCGCCCATTTCCTCACTTCACTCGACCGCATCGGCTATACCGGCCCCATCGGTCTCCAATGCTATAACCTCAAGGCACTACCCGAGGAGCACCTCGCGAAATCCATGGCCACCTGGAGAAGGTACCCGCCGGGCCCGCCGTGAGCCAGGGCGCCACGAGGAAGCGCTCCCGGCGCCCGCACAGCGCCTTTGGCAACGAGCATCCCCGCACGCCCCTCGAGGTCTATCGCGAGCCCATCCAGCTTGCCTTCAACCAATGACGCCCCAAACCGTCCAACCGACCCCGGGCCGACTCCTGCGGCAAGCTCTTCGGTTCCTGTCCTCGGTGTCAGCCAAGGCATCGAAAGCGCCTCTGTCTCCCCTGACTTAATTTACCCGATCAGCTGCCTAACCGAAGGGGACCAGTTTAGGCTGCGCGCCGCGAGCTCGGCGAAGGCGCGCCTCACCGCCCACGCGCCGCCGTGCGGAACTGCCGCGGGGTGCGACCCGTCTCCCGCTTGAAGACCACGCTCAGGTACTCGACGTGCTCGAAACCAGTCCGCTCCGCGACCTGGTAGAGCGTCAGGTCGGTCTCACTCAGCAACTGTTTCACCCGCGCCAGCCGCACCTGCAGGATCTCCTCCCGCGGGGTCCGCCCCAGCAGGCGCCGGAAACGCTGCTCCAGCACCCGCCGCGAGAGCGTAACCCCCTGCAATACATCGCCCACGTTGATGCCCTCGCACGCGTGCTCGCGGATGAACCTAACCGCCTGCGCGACCGCCCGGTCCTCCAAGGCGAGCACATCCGTCGACTGGCGCGCGACGACCCCCACCGGCGGGATCAGGTGCGCCACCGGTCGCACGGCCTCGCCCCGCATCATCCGGTCCAGCAGGGCCGCCGCCTCGTAGCCAGTGCGGAGCGTGTTGGGCATCACGCTTGAGAGCGGCGGCGACGCCAGCTCGCACAGCAGCTCGTCGTTATCGACGCCCAGCACCGCCACTTCGTCGGGAATCGCCAGACCCGCGCCGCGGCACGCGTCCAGCACCCGCTGGCCCCGGATGTCGTACGCGGCGAGGATGCCCACGGGCTTCGGCAGTTCGAGTAGCCAGCGGCGCAGGGCGACGGTCTCGGCCGCTGGGTCCCGCGCGCCCGCGGGGGTCTCGTGGCGGTGGAGGGCGTGGCCCGCGGCCTCGATCCGCGCCCGGAAATGCCCCTCGCGCCAGCGCGACCAATTGAATCGCGCGTCACCGCAGAACGCGAAGTGCCGGAACCCTCGCTCTAGCAGGTGTTCCGCCGCCAGCCGCGCGATCGCCGCATCGTCCGTCTCCACCCACGGCAGCTCCGGTACGAGCCGCGCCGCGCTGACGTCCACCGCAGGCAGCCCCGCCCGCCGCACCGCGCGCGCGATCGGTGGGGTCTCGATGCGCGCGATGATGCCGTCGCCCCGCCACGCCGCGAGCCAGGGCGGCGGGTCTTCCCCCCGACCCTGCTCCATCAGGTGGAATGACCACGGCCGGTGCTCGCGGATATACCGGACGATCCCCTGCAGCAGCCCGCGCGCGTAGGCGTTGGAGGTCTCGATGAGGAGCGCGACCTGGGGGCGTAGCCGCGCGGGCCTGCGGGGTAACGGGGGCACGGACGCAGCATCGGGATCGCTCGAAAAAGATCAACTTGCTGCAGTGCACTCGCCTAATCCGGCCGGAATCGGCCGGAAAAACACATCCCCACTGCTCGCATTCTCATCGAACGAAGCCCAGCGAGGAAAAACGTACCACCGTCTGGGTGGTGCCGCCGGAGTTGGAGCATGACCCGCTCGGCTGAGCCGCGAACGGGGCACAAAAAATGCCCGCCCCGGATTCGGGTGCGGGCATGGGTGAGCGAAGGAGGCGGTTACTTTTTGGTGCTCTTCGCGGCTTTCTTCTGCTTCGGGCTTTTCTTCGCCGGTTTCTTGGTCGCTTTGCGCGCGTTTTGGGTCTTTGCCATGGGAAAATCGGGGGCGATACGGACCGGTCTAGGAGCGGCAGACGAAGTTGGAGGACCCGTGCCGAACCTCAAGGAGGCGGCGGGAGCATTGCCGGAAATCGTGACGCATAGAGGGTGAAATCCAAAAGCGCGCGGCGGGGAAGCTGGGGAAATCCATCCGCGAGCCTGAAATTCAAACAGACCCTCGCGACGCAGTGCGCGGATAGCGATAAAAATTCTCCGGGCGAACCGTGGTGGCTGACCCGATCGTAAGGCACTACCGTCGTCCCGAACGGACGCGCGCAAGGCCGGCGCCGCACCCTCGATCCTGCAGCGGGCCCGGTCTAACTTACCCGAATACCCTCAGAGCCCGAACCAGCGGGCGCGGCGGCTGGAGCCGAACTCCTCCTTGTCCCGCCGCAGCGCGACGGAAGGCTCGTGGTAGATCCCGACCGGGTCTGCCGGGTTCGAGAAGAAATCGATGTCCACGCGCCCGATCCGGTCCGCCCCGAACTCGATGTAGCAGGAGCCCGTCCCCCGGTGCACGGCATCCGAGGTCTCGCCCCGCAGGCGGGCGATCAGACCGGCGGCGACGACCCGGGCGGCACCCTCGGCGAAGACGCCGGCCTTGGGCGTGCCCTGCCGGGCGCAATCCCCCACCGAGTACACGCCGGGGAAGGGCGTCTCCAGAGTCTTCGGGTTGACCGGCACAAACCCCTCGGAAACGAGGCCGGACTCCTCCAGTAGACGGGGCGCGCGGATCGTCGGCACCCCGAGCAGGAGGTCGTACGGCAACTCCTGGCCGTCATCGAGGCTCGCGACGCGACGACCGGCGTCCACTCGGCGCAGCACCCGCTCGGGCACGAACCGGATGCCCCTTTCCACGAAGGCGGCAAGCAGCGCGCGCGACATCTCCGGGGACGGGGGCACCGGGGCCTTGAAGGGTAGCACGAGCGTGATCTCGCTCCCGGCCCGGAGCCCGCGTTGCGTCAGATGGTCGTGCATCATCAACGCCGCCTCGCTTGGCGCGGGCGGACACTTGAACGGAGCGCTCGCCACCGCGATGAGTACCCGCCCGCCCTTGAACTGCGCCAGCATTCCGCCGAGCCGGACCGCCCCGGGGACCGAGTAGAACTCAGTCGCCTCGGCCAACCCAGGCGTCGCGGCCAGGTCGTAATCCGCGCCGAGCGCCACCACCACGTGATCCCCGGTGTGCACGCCCTGGTCCGTCACCACCCGCCGTGCGACGGGATCGAAGGACACGATGGACTCCTGCAGGAAGCGCACCCCGGGCTTGAGCACCCGGCGGTACGGCAGTCGCACGTCCTCGAGCGCCGCCTTGCCGAACAGCACATCGAGCTTCGAGTAGCCGAAGGTGAACGCATCAGCCCGGTCGATCAGGGTGACGTCAACGTCCGCGCCGAGGGCCGCGGACAGGGTGGAGCACAATTCGAGGCCGCCGAAACCGGCGCCGAGGACCAGAATACGAGGGGGCATAGGGGAAAGGGGGAACCGCGGGCAGGAGGAACGCTCGCGTCAGGTCGGGGGCCTGCACCTTTGCTTCTGGCCGGCCCGCCGGCTGCGCGATTGGCTCGAATTGAGCCACTACTGGACTCGCCTGAAGGCGAGCCGGAATCCGAGGCCGTCGTAAAGGTCGTCCGGGGCGATTTTGAATCGCTGCGAGGACCGGGAGTTCCCGGCATCGCCGCTCCAACCGCCTCCGCGGTAGACGCGGAACGAGCCCGACCCTGGGCCCGCGGGGTCAACCACCCGACCGCCTGGCAGATGGTCCTGGAACCAGTCGTGGCACCATTCCATCACGTTCCCGTGCATATCGTGCAGTCCCCATGCGTTGGGCTGCTTGCTCGCGACCGGATGGGTCTTCAACCCGCTGTTGAGGTCGTACCACGCCATCGCTTCCAGTTCCCCGGCGTAGTCCCCGGTGGTACCCGCCCGGCAGGCATACTCCCACTGCGCCTCCGTCGGCAGCGTGAATGCGAAACCCACCGGCAGCTTTCCGGCCGCCCGGGCGCGCTCGGTCAGCCTCCGACAAAAGGTAATCGCGTCGTCCCAGGAAACGTTTTCGACGGGCTGGTCACCACCCCGGAAGCGGGAAGGATTACCCCGCATCACGGCCTGCCACTGACGCTGGGTCACCTCCGTCTTGCCGAGGGCAAAGTCCCACAGCGTCACCTGAGTCAGCGGGCGCTCGTCGGTGTGGCCATGCTCGCTGCCCATTTGGAAGGTGCCGCCCCGGATCGGGACCAGTTCCAATCCGATGCTCTCCGCGACCCAAGCTTTTCCGACCGCAAGGTGGGCAAGAAAGTCCTCGTGGGCCTTGGCCGCGGCCACCCGTTCCGCTTCGGTCCGGGCATCGCCCCCCGCCTTGGCAGCACCGGCGGCGATCGCCGGTGACCGTTGCCCCTCGTCGTGCGCCCGCTGCGCGAAGAACGCGCCGCCCCCCATCACGACTACCCCGAGCACGATCGCCAATCGGAATTTTCCGCGCATTAGCGATGGTCGCAGTGCGTCGCGCCTGCGCAAGCGTGTTCAGTTTTCGGCGTGATCGCCGCCCACCCGCGGCTCAGTTCTTCCCGCTGGCGGCAAGGCCGAAGTCGAGCGTGGGAGGCGGAGGCGCGCCGCCCGGGCCGGTCAGGTAGTGTTCGAACCACTGGAACAGGCGCAGGGAGTAATCGAGCCGCGCCGCCGCCTTGCGATTGCCGTGCTCCTCGCCCGGATACAGCACCAGCCGCACCGGCGCTTGGCCGCGCACCTTCAGGTGCCGGTAGAGCTCGCGCGACTGGCCGACGTTGACCCGCGGGTCATCCTTGCCGTGCAAGATCAGCAGCGGCGTGCGGGCGTTCGCCGTGTGCCGGATCGGGCTGCGCTCCAGCAGGAAATTCCAGTCATCCCACGGTCGCTTCCGGGCGTGGACCAAGAACTCCTCCTCCGGGATGTCGGTCGTGCCCACCTTTGAGATCTTGTTGCTGATGCCCACCATCATCACTCCAGCGGCGAAGCGCTCGGAAAACCGGGTACTGCACCACGCGGTCGCGTACCCGCCGTATGAGCCGCCGGTCACGCCAACCTTGGCCGTATCCACGAGGCCGATCGCCACAAGGTGGTCCACGGCATCGACGAGGTCATCGAACTCCTTCCCGGCCGCGTCGCCCTGGCCGAGCTTGGAGAACGCCACGCCGCGGCCCGTGCTGCCCCGGTAGTTCGGATAGAAGACGGCGAAGCCCCGCGCCGCGGCAACCTGCCCGGGGTTGGAATAACTCGTGATCCAGCCGTTGCCCACGTGGGCCTCGGGACCGCCGTGCACGGCCAGGATCAGCGGGTAACGCTGCCCCGACTGCTCGCGGAGCGGGCGCACCAGAATGCCCTCCAGCTCCAGCCCGTCGCGCGCGCGATGGCGCACGACCTCCTGCCGCGCCAGGGGCAGCGCGGCGAGCCAGGGGTTGCTATCCGTGCGGCGTTGGGACGCCGCTCCGGCCTGCGCGGTGAAGACCTCCGCCGGATGGGTGGGCGCGTGCGCGATCCAAGCGAGGGTCGGGCCGGCCGCGGTGAGACTGCTAGCGACGCCGCCCGCCCGGGCCACCCAGCGCTCGAGGGCGGCGCCAGTCGCGTCGGAGCGGACCCGGCCGACATAGGTCTCCACGCCCTCGTCCGCGAGCACGGCGAGGGAGCCGGCATCCAGCCAAGCCAGATCCCCGACGTCGCCCTGCCACGCGGGCGCCAGCACCGGGCGAAAGGCGCCCGTAGCGGCATCGGCCACCATCAGGCGGCCGGCGGAGGGATCGTGGATGTCCTCGCCGGAGATGAAGGCGATCCGCCGGGCGTCCGGGCTCCACGCGAAGGCACCCAGTTTTCCCCGATTCTCGACGCGGGTCTGGACCGCACCCGTGTCCGCCGCAATCACGCGCAGCCGCGACTGCATCATCCCGTGGTCGACGCTCGGCGTCGGCGCGACCGTGACTAGGAGGCGTTCATCCACCGGCGACCAGCGCACGGCGCGGACGTGGCCCTCGACCGGCAGCGCGACCGGCGCGGGCTTCTCGGTCAACGCGGCGACCCAGACCCGCTGGGGACGCCAGTCCTCCTCGTAGACCTCGGCGCGG
>JBEIGD010000062.1:0-9393 GCA_040382075.1 Opitutaceae bacterium | reverse complement strand
GCCGCCGGGCACCGTGCCGCCGCCACGCGGGGCGTCCGCACCCGAGGGCACGGACGCCGCGCGCGTGTCTCAGAACGCGAGCCGCACCCCCGCCGTCCAGGAGCGCCCCACCCGCGGCGCCACGTCCTTCAGGAACGAGGTGTGCATACGCGCTTCCTCGTCCGCGAGGTTCCGCCCGCTCACGAAGAGGTCCAGGGTCGTGGTACCCACGGTCGCACGGTACATCGCATAGGCTTCGACCCAGGTGTAACCCGCGGTAGGCGTTTCCTGATCGGTGACCCGTCCTTGCCGGGCGACGCGCTGCACGCTCGCGCCGGCCGCCAGGCCGCCCGCCGACCAGTCGAGCCCGGCCAGCGCCTTCGCCGCCGGGATCCGGGGGAGCGGCGCCCCGCCGCGCCCTTCCGCGCGGGTGAGGTCACCCGCGAGCCGGAAATCAAGGCGGTGCTTCTGTCCTTCGTGGAGGTGGAAGATCGCCTCCAGTTCCGCTCCGCGGAACTCCGCCTTCGACTGCGTGAAGCGGTACACCGGCAGTTCGTCCTTCTCCTCACCGGTCGCCACTTCGTCGATGTAACCTTGGAAGCGGTTGAGGTACACGCTCGCCACGCCGGTCACAAAGCCCTCGCGCCGGCGGAGGCTCAGCTCGATGCCGTTCGAGGTCTCCGCATCCAGGTCCGGGTCGCCGATTTCGTACGTCTGGGTCCCGGCATGAGCGCCGTCCGCAAAGAGTTCCTGCGCGTTCGGAGCCCGCTCCGTACGGCTCAGCGAGAGCGCCAGCGAGTTGTCCGTCGACCATGGCCAGATCAGGCCCACGCTCGCACTCAAGGCGTCATCGTTGCGCTTCCGCTTCGTGTCTTCGTTTCGGACGCGCTGGTTCTCCAGTCGCACGCCCGCCTGCGCCGTGACGGCGCCGGCCTTGTACTCTTCAAAGAGGAAGAGGGCTCGCTGCTCCGTGACCGTCGGGGGCAGGAACGCCTCCGCCCCTTCCGCCGTGAAATCGCTCCGCGAGGCCTGCGCACCCCACGCGCCTTCAAATCCGGCGAGGGGCGCATGCAGCGCCTCAACCCGGAACTCGTGGGCTTCGTTGCGGAAGGTCGTGCCGACTTCATCCCCTTCCAATTCCACGTGGCGATAGTCCGCCTGGCCCCACTTGAAACGGAGGCCGGTGATCAGGCCTTTACCACCCGACCAATCGCCCTGCAGGTCCCAGCGGCGCTGGCGCAGGTCAATCCGCACGTCTTCCTCACCGTGCTCCTCCTCGGCGTAAGCGGCATTCGGCTCCTTCTCGCCCTGTTCCTCATGTCCGTGATGAGCATGCGCACCTGCGGGAATGCCATAGAAGGTCTCAAATCCACTCCGCACCAGTCCGACGCGCAGGGTCGGCGAAACCCACGAGAGCCCCGCCGCTCCGCCCTTCGCTTCCACCGCCGTGTTGGGAATGAAGCCAGCGATCTCCTCCGGGGGCGCCACGCCAGCTTCTTTTGCCTCCTCCGCTTCTTCCGCGCGCAGGGCCTCACTCTCCGCGAAGCCCGGGATTTCAAGGTCGCCTGCCGTCCGACGAAAGGCGTCCAGGTGCAGGATCAGGGCTTGGTCCGCCGTCCGCGTGAGCGCGACGTCCACCCAGCCACCGGTCTCGCGCTCATTCGCGCCGCTGCCGAGGCGAAACTCGCTCGTGCCCGACACGCGGCTCTCCGGCACTTCACGCTCGATGCGGTGCGAGATCACGTTCACCACGCCGCCCACCGCCGAACTGCCGTACAGCAACGAGGCCGGCCCGCGCACGATTTCCACGCGGTCCACCAGGAAGGGCTCAACGCTGACCGCATGGTCCGGGCTCACCACCGAGGCGTCCATCGTGCCGACGCCGTTCTCCAGCAGGCGAATGCGGTCCCCACCAAGGCCGCGAATGATCGGGCGTCCGGCACCCGGACCGAAGGCGGTGGAGGACATGCCGAGCTCGCCCGACAGGGTCTCACCGAGCGTACCCTGACGGCGCAGCGTCAACTGCCGGCCACCGAGGACCGCCGTCGCCGCGGCGATGTCAGTCTGGCTGCGTTGAAAGGGCAGGGCCGTGACCACGACGTGCTCGAGATTCACCGTCTCGTGATCCGATGCCTTCGCTCCGGACGGAGAGGCGATCACCGATGGCGGCGCCACCAGGGCGAGAAGAGCTCCGAGCCGCAGCCCGGAGGAATGAGAAGAAAGGAAAGGGAAAGATTTCATGAACACATACCCGTTGAAGCGCCCCGACACGCGGTGGCCGGGGACGCAGGCCCGGGCGGGCCTGATGATGGAACGACTACCTGCGACGGGGCTTCGCCTCGCCGCACTCGAGCGGTCACGATGACCGCCACGGAAAACGCTCCGAAAGGTGACGACGGACATACCGGAGAACCAGCCGGTGAGCCTCGCTCACCCGGTCTCGCTCATATGCCGCACCCTCACGGGGCGTGACGTCAGGCCGTCGGCGGGCCGCGCTCCGGCTGCCGCAGATAACGCGTCGGCGCCAAGGCCAGCGCCTCGGGTGCGCGCGGGGCTTCCGCCACGACGCACTCCGGCGCCCGCACACTGACCAGCGGAGCCAGACCGGAGTCGACTCCCTGGGCAAAGAGTTGCACCACGCAACCGGCATCGGACTCCGCCAGCGGATCACGCTCCGGGTGCGAGGAGTGGTCGGCGTCATGCGCATGGCCACCCCTCGGCCCGTGCGCAGAGTGCGCGCCAGCGCCAAGGACGTGACCGACTCCGTGCGCGTGCCCAGCGCGATGCGCGTCGTCGCGATCATCCGCGTCGTGCGCGTGACCACAAGCCGCCACGGCCGCACTCGGCCCGTGCGCATGGCCGTGCAGCCACGCGTGCAGTTCCGGCGTCACCGCCAACAGCCCGAGCACCAGCGTCAGCAACGCCAAGCCGCCCGCGATCACGCGGTGGCCGAGGGCCGGACGGTAGGGACGACGGGATCGACGCACGGCGGTCACCATGGCAACGAGCATCGCTTCGTCAACGCTCGCTGAACGGTTGCCGCCCAGACGGTCATGGGCGCAGGTGGAAAAAATCGAGGTCAGGGAAGGTGGTGAAATCGGAGTCGAAAGAGACGACGCGGGCACCGGCGGACGAGGCGAGGGCGGCGATCCAGGCGTCGGTCCAACGGTGAGAGGGAAAACCGGGGACGCGGCTCCAGAGCTCGAAGCGCTTTTCGGCGGCGAGGGAATCTTCGACGAAACAGACCTCGGGCAACACGGCGAAGGCGCGGTAAGCATCCCACGCCTCGGCGGAGGTGAAGGGCGCTCCGTGCATGACGCGGGGGTGGGTGAGCAGGCGGAGCAGGCCCAGCATGGTCACGCGGCAAAAGGCGATCTCGGCCGCGGCCTCGTGTTCCCAGTAGCGGCGGGCGCGGGCGTGGTGCGCGTGGTCCGGGTCGATGAGCGCGAGCCAGAGGTTGAGGTCGGGGACGTCAATTGCCGCCATGGGCATCCTCGGCGACGAGCAGGGCGTCGATTTCGCGGTTGGAAAGGGCGGGGCGGGCGACGCCGCTGGCCTTGCGAATCACGGGCAGGGGACTGCGCGGGCGGGCTTCGGCCTGGGCGGCGACGGTTTGGGCTAGGCCGGTTTGGAGGATTTCGGCGACGAAGTCCTTGAGCGGCACACCGCGCAGGGCGGACCGGGCCTTGAGTTCGCGAAAGAGCGGATCGGGCAAATCGAGGGTGGTTCGCATAAAACCATTTTTATGCGAAAATGTGTGCTGGGTCAATAATGGCGAAGCCCAGGCCAGCCAACCGAGGGCGACCTCCAAAAACCTTTGATAAGCAGGTGCTTAAGCGAGGCAGGCCTTGAAGGCCTCGGTCAAGGCGGTGCGGTCCAAGTTGCGGCCAATGAAGACCAGCGTGTTGGTCCGCGGATCCCGGCCCCACTCGCGGTCGAACTTGGCGTCGAAGAGCATGTGCACGCCTTGGAAGACGAGGCGCTTGGTCGCACCCTTGACGCTGAGCACGCCCTTCATGCGGTAAATGTCCCCGCCCTTGGTCTTGAGGAGTTCGCTGATCCAGGTGTTCAGGCGGTTGCCGTCGAGGTCGCCGGGCTGGCTGATGCCGACGCTCGAGACTTCGTCGTCGTGCGAGTGGTTCGCGTGATAGTCCTGCTGCCAGCCGGGCCGCGCATTCTGGCCACAGACCTTGATGTGCAAGGGCATCTCACCGTGCTGCTCGAACACGGCATAGCTGCCGGGCTCGTCGATCTGGAGGCGGAAGCGGCCTTCGCCGTCGGTCAACTGCAGCCGGTACAGCCGCGACCCGGGCACCAAGGTCTCTCCGGCCGACAGCCGCGCCTCCCAATCCGAGAAAATCACCACCGCCGACTCCCGCGCCGCCGCGATGTCCTTCTCGTCGAACGAGCGCACGGGCAGCACCACGAGGTCGAGTTCGTTCTCGTCGCCGTGGTGGTGATGGTGATGCCCGTCCTCGCCGTGGGCATGGTCATGCCCGTGGTCGGGTCCGTGATCGTGATCATGCCCGCAGTGCCCGACCTCCAGCTCCCACACCCCCTTTGGCAGCGCGTACACGCCGGCCCATTCGAAGGGGTACTCCGGGTCGAGGAACTTGGGATCGAGCTCCGTCGCCCGCGAAAGGTTGAAGCCACCCACGTCCAGCACGGCGGACAGGGGAACGTCCGCATTGCGGGCGCGGTGGACGCGCGCCGGGCTGTTCATCCGCCGGATCCGCTGCTCCAAGGCATCGAGGTCCGCGGCCGAAACGAGGTCGGTCTTGTTCAGGATGAGGACGTCCGCGAAGGCGATCTGCTTCTTGACCTCCGGCGAGGTATCAATGTGCTGCAGAACGTGGTGCGCATCGACCACCGTGACGATCGCATCGAGGCGGAACCGCGCCCGCATTTCATCGTCGGTGAAGAACGTCTGCGCCACCGGGGCCGGATCCGCGAGGCCCGTCGTCTCGATCAGAATGCCATCGAGGCGGTCCTTGCGCTTCATCAGCCGCCCGAGGATGCGGATGAGGTCACCGCGCACGCTGCAGCAGATGCAGCCGTTGTTCATCTCGAAGATCTCCTCGTCGCTCTGGATGACGAGTTGGTTGTCGACGCCGACTTCCCCGAACTCGTTCTCGATCACGGCAAGCTTGCGGCCGTGCTGCTCGGACAGGATGCGGTTCAGCAGCGTGGTCTTGCCGGCGCCGAGGAAGCCGGTGAGGACGGTGACGGGAATGGGGGCGGGCGCAGCGGTGGACATGGCGAAGAGCCACCACAGTCCGCCACCGGCGGCGAGTCGTCAAGCGGACGCCCTTCCCGTCGGGGTTGCCGACGACGACCGATGGGGCAGCGGGCCCGTCCGGTCGGCGGCGCATCAGCCGCCGAGGTAGCTCATTTCCGCCTTCGGCCGCACTTCGCCGCGCGAGATCAGCTCCGCGCGCTCGTCGCTGTAGCGGTCCATTCGCCCCGACCAGATGCGCGACAGGAAGACCTCCAACGCGGGCCCCCGCACCCCCGCGCGCACGGCGCCCAGCACGTCCCAGCCGAGCGCGGCGAAGAGGCAGGTGTAGAAGCGGCCATCCGCCGACAGCCGCGCGCGGTGGCAGTCGCGGCAGAAGGGCTCCGTCACCGAGGAGATGAGCCCGATCTCGCCTCGTCCGTCGACATACCGGTACCGCGCCGCGACCTCGCCGCGGTAGGCCGGGCCGATCGGCTCCAGCGGCCAGCGCGCGTGGATGCGTTCGACGATGTCGCGGGCTGGCAGGACCTGGGCGCGGTCCCAGCGGTTCGTGTTGCCCACGTCCATGAACTCGATGAAGCGCAGGGGATGGCCGCGTTCGCGGAAATGCTCCGCCAGCGGGATGATCTCGTGGTCGTTCACGCCGCGCTGCACCACGGTGTTGATCTTGATCGCCAGCCCGACCTGCTCTGCCGCCGCGATGCCCGCCAGCACGCGGTCCACCGAAAAACCCAGGCCGTTCATCCGGCCCGCGATCACCGGATCCAACGAATCCAGCGACACGCTCACGCGGTCCAGTCCGGCCTCCCGCAGCGCCGCGGCGCGCTGCGCTAGCAGCCAGCCATTCGTCGTCAACGCCACGTCCCGCACGCGCAAGTCCGCCTTCAACACGCGCACCAGCTCCGGCAGGTCGGCGCGCAGCAGCGGCTCTCCGCCGGTGAGGCGCACTTTCTCCACCCCCAGCGCGACGAACGCCCGCGCGATCTCCGCCACTTCGTCGAAGGACATCAGTTGCGGGTCCCGGAGAAAGGCATAGCCCGGGCCGAAGACTTCCTTGGGCATGCAGTACGGACAGCGGAAGTTACACCGGTCCGTCACCGAGATCCGGAGATCGCGGAGGGGGCGCTGATGGCGGTCGACAGGGCCGGCGGACATGCTCAGGAAAGGAAAACGGCGAAGCGAAGCACTTGAACCAGCTTGCGCCGCGAAGCCACTCGAATCGCCTGCGGCTCCCCGGGGCCGCCGCTCGTGCCGCTGACGCTCCGGGCTGGGACGGGAGAGCGGCGAACTGCCTCCGCCCTCAGCGCGGCAGGTCCCGAAAAGTGCCACGCTCTCCCTTAAGACGTAAGAACTACAAGTTAGGCCTAGTCTGAAACCAGAAAAATTCCTGCGGCGGCCTTCCGCCGCAAAGCCGCTCGACACGCCGTGGGACGCCGCCAATAACCCTCGAAAGCGCGTCTGATCCAGCAGGAAGCGCAAGCCCCCATGTCGTCCGCCGAGCGAGCCCGCTGGTTCTCCGAGCACGTGATGCCCCACGAGCAGGCGCTCCGCGCGTACTTGGCGAAGCGCTTTCCCGGGTTGCCGGATCACGACGACTTGGTGCAGGAAACCTACGCGCGCCTGCTCCGGGTGGAAGATCCCGGACGACTGGTCCACCCGAAGGCGTTTCTCTTCACGACCGCGCGCAACGCCGCGATCGATCTCTTCCGCCGACGCAACGTGCAGCCGCTCGAGAACATCGACGATGTGATCGAACTGCCTCCGCTGGACGAGGCACCGGGAGTGGTCGATTCCATGGAGCGCCGCCAGCGCGCGGAGGCCTTGGTGGAGGCGTTGCGCTCGCTCCCCGAGCGCTGCCGTGAGGTCATGCTGCTGCGCTATCTCGAAGGCTGCTCCGGCAAGGAAATCTCCGAGCGCCTCGACATCTCACTCGGCACTGTGAAGGGCCACCTGCTCAAGGGCGTGCGCGACTGCGCTCGATTCTTCGAGGCGCGCGGTCTCGTCGATGCCGCTCCAGCCGAAGACAAGGACACTTTGTGAGCCACGAACCGCATCCCTCCTCGATCGAAGACACCGCAATCGCGTGGCTGACTGAGCGCGAAGACGGCTTTTCCCCCGCCCGCGAACGCGAGTTCACCCGGTGGCTCCGCGCCGACCCGCGACACGCCGCCGCCGCGACCCGTCTGGAGCAGACGCTGGGGCTGCTGCAACAGCTCCCGGAGTTTCGCGCCGAGCTCAACACCTCCTTCGACCGCGCCGCCCCCTTGGTCCCGTTTCCCTCGGCCATCCCCGAGGCAAAGCCGGATCGCGGGACCCGCTTCCGACCGCGTTTCCTGGCCTGGGCCGGGGTCGCCGCTGCGCTCGCAATCGGGGCGTTCGCCGGCTGGCGCATCCTCCACGGGCCGTCCGCGCTGTACTACGCGACCACCGTGGCCGGATACGAACGCGCCCGGCTCGACGACGGTTCGACGCTGGAACTCAACGCCGCCACCGCGCTCCGGGTGCAGTTCACCGCTGGCGAGCGACGCGTAAGAATGGAGGCCGGCGAGGCCCACTTCGCGGTCGCGCACGACGCGGCACGACCCTTCATCGTCAGCGCCGGCGATGTGTCGGTGCGCGCCGTCGGCACCGCGTTCAACGTTCGCTACGCCCCCGGCGGCACCGTCGAGGTCATCGTCGCCGAGGGCAAGGTGCGCGTCGGCCAGGGCGGCCCCCACTCCTCCGCCGCGGCGACCGCTTCGCTCGTCTCCGCCGGCGAGAGACTCGTCATGCCACGACAGGTCCCCGCGCCCATCGTGGAGAAGATCTCGCCCGACGCTCTCCGCGAAACGCTTGGCTGGCAGAGCCGGCTGGCGGACTTCGCCGATGCTCCGCTCGCGGACGTCGTCGCCCGCTTCAATGCCCGCAGCCGCACTCAGCTCGTGATCGAAGACGAGGCACTCGCCCAGCGCCGCATCGGTGGCACGTTCGCCCTCGACGAAGCCGAGGCCTTCGTGCGTCTGCTCGAGCGCGACGGGGAGATCGTGGGCGAGCGGCACGGCGAGACGGAGATCCGACTCCGTCGCACGCGCTGAGTCGTGATCTCGGACTGCCATCGCAAGGAGCGACGTGCCGGGGTAATCGCCCGGCGTGCCCGGCGTGCAGTTCACGCGCTGGGAGGAATCATTGCGATTCGACCAGGTCTTTTCGCCGGCCACTGCGTTACAGGTTTAGTCCTGCTCGTTCGCATGCTGTTACCCCACGTCATCGCGCCCACCGCCGTCGTTGCTTTTTCCAGCAGCGTCATGGTCGGCGCCGTGGCCCCGGCGGCCACAGAAGCGAGAAAGCAGGCCTTCAACCTCCCCCGCGGCGACGCCGCCGTCACGCTCAAGCAGTTCGCCACCGCCGCCGACATTCCGATCGTCTACCTCGTCGATCGGGTCCGCGGCACAACGACGAACGCCGTCGCCGGCCGATTTGTGCCACGCGAAGCGCTCGAGCGCATGCTCGATGGCTCGGGCCTCGAAGCAGCGCAGGACGCCAGCACTGGCGCCCTCATCGTCAGCCGCAAACGCACCACAAGCGACGCACGTGACGCCACCGGGGAGGTCGGACCTGTTTCCGACCCGCAACCCAAACCCACCAAGTACCCGATGAAATCACCCCGTACCCTCCTCGCCGCCGTCGCCGGCTGGCTCGCCGCATCCACTGCGGTCGATGCCCAGACCCCCGCCGCCGGTGACGTCGTCAAGCTTTCCGCCTTCGAAGTCTCCGGACAGGCCCCCAATCGCTACCAAGCCGCCGAGGCCACCAGCGGCGGCCGTCTGCGCACGTCCATCTTCGACTCGCCGCAGGCCATCAGCGTAGTGCCGGAGGCCCTCATGAAAGACGTCGGAGCGGTCCGAACCGTCGACGCCCTGAAGTATATCTCCGGGGTAACAGAATCCACCCTCCCTAACGGCTTGGACCGCGTCACCGTGCGCGGCTTCCAATGGGACGGACAAACCGTGGATGGCTTCTACTCGAATTCCTACAACAACTTGGACCCGTTCTTGCTCGATCGCATCGAGGTCGTCAAAGGGCCGAACGCCATCATCTCGCCCTCAGGTAATCCCGGCGGCACGGTCAACCACGTGACCAAGAAGCCGCTATTCGTCAGTCCCCGCCACAGCGTGCGATTCGAATACGGCGCCTTCGAT
>JBEIGD010000061.1:0-10001 GCA_040382075.1 Opitutaceae bacterium | reverse complement strand
GTTGTTCTCCTTCGAACCTTCAAAGGCGTTCAGGCCGAGGTTGGGGCGCCGCCAGTGGATGCCGTCGTCGCTCTCCGCGTAGCACAGCGGCACCGCCGCGAGGTACGACTTGTCCCGCTTCTTGTCGTACTCGCTGAAGGGATCGATCTGCACCCCCTTGTAGTACATCCGATAGCGGTCTCCGTCTTGGAAGAGATTGACGTAGCCGCTCCCGCTGCCCTCCCACGGGGCGTCGGTCACGAACGTCTCCGGCTCCGGCTTCGGTTCATGGAGCCGCAAGCGCGCCTCGCCCGTGAGACGCTCGATCAGTTGCTCGTCCACGAAGAGTTCCCGCCGCGACCCGATGTCGGTGACGGCGGCGTCGCTGGCCCGGGCTTGGACCGGGAAGCCCGCCACGAGGCCGAAGCCCGAAATCCCGAGTGCAATCAAACCGCGCCACACCAAGCGAATCCGCACCGTGCAAAGTTTCATGAGAGGAGGCTCCCGGAAGGGAGCGAAGTTGAACCGACGCTCCTCCGCCCTAGGGGTGCGGGAGCCAGCAGTCGACCCCGAATTGCGCAGTCACGACCGGATCGACCGACCGCTCGCCACGCTCCAGGGCCACGGGCCGCGGCGGGAAACACCTCGGTGCCGCTCGGCCCATCGATCATCGTGTCCGCCCGAGCGGACCGCCTCGCGGGAGGGAGTCAGGCTGGCACCAGAAGCGCCCGGAGTGGCGGGACGCGGACGGAAGCCGACGGCGCGCTCCAGCTCAGGATGCTGGGACTTCGGAGCCCCCCGAGCGGGCCTTGCGCTCCCGCTCGAGCTTGCCCTTGTGGCGGCCGGAAGGATCGCCACGGTCCGGGATGCCACCCGCCGGGTTGAGTTGATCGAGGACCACCTGCAGTTCGCGCCGGGCCGCCTCTGCGGCCGGGCCTCCGGAGCCAGCAGGCACCGGACGCTCCGCAAAGGGCGCCCGGCTGAGGTCGAAAAATTCGCCAGACTGGTTGAGCTTGAACCCCGCGTTCCGCACCCACCAGTTCCGCGCGAGTTGGTTGAAGACCCAGGTCCGGTGCGGCACATCCGACCCGCGCAGCCGTGCCGCGAAGCTCCGGCCATCAATCACCCGGCCCGCCGGCAAAGGCACGCCCGCAAGCTCGGCGAAGGTCGGGAAGAGGTCGCTGGCATCCGTCAGCGCATCCGTCACCTGGCCCGCCGGGGCCGTTCCCCGCCAGCTGACGATGAACGGCACCAAACCGCCACCGTCCTGCATGGATCCTTTCTCACCCAGAAGCCGCCGCCCCCCGATCGTTGCCCGGTCCGCCCGCGCCTTGGCCGAGCCGTTGTCTCCCATGAACACCACCACGGTCCGCTCCCGCAGCTTCAGACGGTCCAATTCGTCCATCAGCTGGCCGACCAGCTTGTCCATGTAGGCGACATTGTCCGCATACAGGTCTCGCAGCCCCGGACGGCTATCCGGTGTCCGCAGGATGTCCGAATGGACATGGGAGAGGGAGTAATAGACGTAGAACGGCCGTTCCTGGTTCTTCCGGATGAAGTCCACCACGTGGCGGTGCATGAGGTCGGGGAGGTACTCCCCATCGCCCAAGGGGATCGTCTTGCCGTTCACTTGGTAGTTTTTCGACCGTTCCTGCGTGTTCCAGTAGGCGCCGGAGCCCTGAAACTTGAAGGAATCGTCGAATCCGAAGGCTGCCGGATTCTGCGGCAACTGCCCCCACTTGCCCACCGAGGAAGTCACGTAGCCGGCCGCCTTGAGCAGCTTGGGCGTCATGATCTCGGCTTCCGGGGTGAATTCCCCGGTCGCGTCCTGATTGGTCGCCCCGGTTCGGAATCCGTACCGACCCGTCAGGATCAGCGCCCGGGAGGGTCCGCAGAGCGGAACCGTGTAGGCCCGCGTGAACCGGACGCCTTCCCCAGCAAGCCGGTCGAGATTCGGGGTGCGGAAGTGATCCGAGCCATAGCTCCCCACTTCGCCCACCCCGTAATCGTCGGCCAGGATGAAGATGATGTTCGGCGGCCGCACCGCCTCGGCTGCCACCCCCACCCCGGAGAACAGCAGTCCAAGCAAAGACAGGCCGAGGAAACGCAGGACCAAAGCGGGGATCGGGGTCATCACAAGAATGGGGATACGAGGAAGACGCTGCCCACGTCCGGAGGTTTCGCAACCCAGCGAAACGCACGACGAATTCAAGGCGCGAAATACCGCCCAAAACCAGCGTCTCGCCGGGGAATCGCCGGGGTTTTCCGAAGAATCTTGCCTTTCGGCCCCGAAAACCCCGTCATCACCCATGTGTTCCGCGAGCGGCTTTCGACTCGCGAAAAACGCGAAGGCGAGATGGGGTCGAAGTGACCCGAAAACCGGCTTTTTTTGCCTGTTTTGGGGCATTTTTCGCGAAAAAGGGCCCGAAAATACGGGATTGCACAAAACTCGGGAATGTTTTTGAACGGTACCTCGCGTGGGGACACTAACTCCTCCCGCACCTTAACCCAGGCTCAACCTTGGACCTCAAACAGATCAAACAAGTCATCGACCTGATGAAACGCTCCGACCTCACGGCTTTCGAGCTCGAGGAGGAGGGTTTCAAGATCAAGATCAAGCGCGGCGCCGATGCGGTTCCGCTGGTCCATACCAGCCGGATCGCGAGCACGACCTACGCGGACGCTCCGCTGATCGAGGCGGTAGCAGCCCCCCGGGCCCAAGCCACAGCCGCTCCGGCGTCGACCGCCCCAGCCGGCAACCCCGGCGGCGATGAAGTTGGGATCGCCTACATCAAGTCCCCGATGGTCGGGACGTTCTACCGGGCTTCGTCCCCGGAGAGTAAGCCGTTCGCCGAGATCGGCACCAAGGTCTCCGAGACGTCCGTGGTTTGCATCATCGAGGCCATGAAGATCATGAACGAGATCCAATCCGAGCTGAAGGGCTCGGTCATCGAGGTCCTCGTCGAAAACGGTCAGCCCGTCGAATACGGGCAGAAGCTCTTCAAGGTCAAACGCGACTAAGGTCTCGCTCCTGAGCCGAGCCGCTAGGATTCGGCCGGATCGCCGGGACACCCTCCCGCGACGTTCCCGGCCGGCCCTTAGCGGCTCGCCTTTTCTCCAACCCGTTCCCCTTTCACATGATCCAGAAGGTCCTCATCGCCAACCGCGGCGAAATTGCCCTGCGCATCGTCCGCGCATGCCGCGAACTGGGAATCAAGACGCTCGCCGTCTACTCGGAGGCCGACGTCCAGTCGCTCCACGTCCAGCTCGCCGACGAGGCCATCTGCATCGGCGGTCCCAAGAGCAGCGATAGCTACCTGCGCGCCGACCGCATCATCAGCGCCGCCGAAATCGCCGACGTCGACGCCATCCACCCCGGCTACGGTTTCCTGTCCGAAAACGCCAAGTTCGCCGAGCAGTGCGAATCCTGCAACATCAAGTTCATTGGGCCTAAATCCAAGAGCATCAAGATGATGGGCGACAAAGCAGTCGCCAAGGACACGGTCCGGAAGGCGGGCGTGCCGATCGTTCCGGGCTCGGATGGTCCGGTGGACAGCGAGAACGAGGCGGTCCGCGCCGCCCGCAAGATCGGCTATCCGGTGATCATCAAGGCCGTCGCTGGCGGCGGCGGGCGCGGGATGCGCATCGCGCACAACGATGTGTCTTTCGCCAAGGAGTACCACGTCGCCCGCAACGAGGCCGAAAAGGCCTTCGGCAATGGCGCGGTCTACATCGAGAAGTACATCGAGAAGCCCCGCCACATCGAGTTCCAGATCCTGGCCGACAGCCATGGCAAGGTGATCCATCTGGGCGAGCGCGACTGCTCCGTGCAGCGCCGCCACCAGAAGCTGATCGAGGAATCCCCCTCCCCGTTCCTGACGTCCAGCCTCCGCAAGACCATGGGCAAGGCCGCCGTGAAGGCCGCCGAGGCCGCGTCCTACGAGAACGCCGGCACCATCGAGTTCCTCGTCGATGCCAAGGGTAACTTCTACTTCATCGAGATGAACACCCGCATTCAGGTGGAGCATCCGGTGACCGAGGAGGTGACCGGGATCGATCTGATCAAGCAGCAGATCCGGATCGCCAACGGCGAAAAGCTCGAATTCGACCAGGGGGATATCCAGTTCAACCGCCACGCGATCGAGTGCCGGATCAACGCCGAGGATCCCGCCCGCAATTTCATCCCGTCTCCGGGAGTCATCGACCTCTACTACGCCCCCGGCGGCCCCGGGATCCGCGTCGATAGCCACGCCTACTCCGGCTACGCGATCCCGCCGTACTACGATTCGATGATCGGCAAGCTCATCGCCTACGGCCCGGACCGGAAGACGGCCCTCGGCCGGATGTACCGCGCCCTCAGCGAGTACTACATCCGTGGCATCAAGACCACGATCCCCCTCCACAAGGCGATCATGAGCGATCCGGTCTTCATCGAGGGCAAGGCCACCACCGCGTACATGGAAGAGTTCATGGCGCGCACGCCGACCGATCTCTTCAGCTGAGGTCAGTGACCCACCTGGGCCAGGGCCGCGCACCACGCGTCACCCTGGCCCGAGCCTGGCGCGATCACGCAAGGTTTCTTGCAACTTCTGTCCCGGCTCGCGTACTCACTCGTCATGCGCTCCAGCCCGGATTTCACCCCGCCGACCCGGATCGACGACCAGCCGGAGCTTGGTGAAATCAAGATTAACCACGCCGTCGTCGCCAGCATCGCCCGCCTCGCCGCCCTCCACGTCAAGGGCGTCGCCTCCGTCGGTGGCGGCCTCGCCGATGGTCTCAGCGAGTTGTTCTCCAAGCGCGAATCTGAATCCCGCGGCGTACGCGTCATCGAGGAAGCCTCCGGCGCCTACGCGCTCGAGCTCCGCATCGCGGTGTACTTCGGCGCGGAAATCGGCCGCACCGCCTACGAGGCCCAGATGGCCGTCCGCCGCCAGGTGATCGCCATGACCGGGAACGACGTCTCCCGCGTCGATATCATCATCGAGGGTGTTCGTCTGCCCGCCTCCGACGCCAGCCGGTCCGAAGCCAACGACGAGGCTTGGCCGGACGCGCCTGCCACAGATTAAGGGCGCGCCCCGTTGCCGGCCCGCGCGCGTCCCGCCGTCCCGCCGAACAAAGAACGAGCCCGATCTCCCCGCCGACGCGCCGCACCGATCCAGAGGCTAGAGACTGGGGCGAGCATCGGTCACGAGACAGCCCGACTCACGCATTGCCCCGGATGTTTCCAACCGCCAGTTTCCTCCCGTGCCCCCGTTGATCGACGTCCTGTCACCGACCGCACTCGCCTTCATCGCGTTCTGGGGCGTGCTGGCGCTGGTCGTGGTGTTCCTGGTGCTGAGGGCACCCTCGTCGCTCATCCTCGCCCGAAGCGAGCAGGGGCGGCTGGAGATTTCCCGCGAGGCGCTGCACCGCGTGCTGGAAACCTGCTGCGAGCAGGTGCGCGGCATCGCCTCCGCCCGCGCCCGGGTGTCCCGCAAGGGCGGGCTGTTCCACACGGAGCTGCGCTTGCGCATCCGGCCGGACGCCCGACTCGACGCGATCCAAGGTTACCTGACCGAGGAAATCGGCGAGATCTACCGCCAGAACCTCGGTGTGAAGGAGATCGGCCGCATTGAGATCAAGGTGGTCGGCGTCGCGCCTCACGAGTCGGGGTTCTGACGCCGCCGTTCAGATTCCGGAGCCGGGGCCACGCTCACGCCGGGCGGCGCAGCACGACGTCGCTCCATTCGCCAAGGATGCGGCTTTCGCAGCGCCATCCCGGTGCGCGGCCGACGAAGGCCGCCTGCACGGTGTCGCGCTCCGTCGCCAGAATCCCGCTCAGCACCAACCAACCGCCCGGCGCCACCGCGTCCAGCAGGCGATCGGCAAAGGCCATCAGCACGTCCGCCTGGATGTTGGCGAGCACCAGCTCGGCCTGACGGCCGGTGAGTCCGGTGACCAGATCGGCGACGGCGAAGGGGACGGACTCGCCGAGTTCGTTGAGCACCGCGTTCTCGGCGCTCACCCGCACCGCTTCGGGATCGTTGTCGAAGCCCGCGACGTTCCGGAAACCGAGCCGGTAGGCCGACAGCGCGAGGATGCCCGAGCCACAGCCCGCATCGATGACGCGCTCGGGACGCGCCGTACCCGGCGCAAGCGGAGCCGCGCGCTCGCGCTCCTCGGCGTACGCCGCGAGCCGCTCGCAGCACAGCCGCGTGGTTTCATGGTTTCCGGTGCCGAAGGCGAGGCCGGGATCGAGCCAGATCACGACGTCGCCGGCCGGGATTGGATGCGTCTCGCGCTGCCAGATCGGCACCCAGTGCAGCCGGCCGAAACGCCACGCGTGGAAGTGCGCCTTGTAGCTATCGCGCCAGTCCTCGTCCGCCAGTTCGCGGAGGGTGCCCGGTTGGACGGCGGCCTCGGCGGGCAGGCGGGCGAGAAGGGCCGGCCACTCCCGCTCGGCGGCGCCGCGGTCCTCGAAGTAGCCGGCAACCCACGCGCGTCCCGCGATCTTGTCCTCGAGCACCATCAGGCGCCCATCCTCGCCCTCGGCGAGGAGCTCTTCCACGGCAGGCACGGCATCCCGCGCGATCTCGGCTTTGGTTTCCCACAAAGGCATCGCTCATTCAAAGCCGCGACCCCGGGCGTCGCGCGAGCGTATTTCCGGGTGGTCCTGCTCTTTCCGTGCGTGAAATTACCCAAACCTTCACCCTCGCCGCACACTCTCCTGCGCACCAACATGATGGGATGTCGGGCTCTTCGCACCCCATCGATCAGCTCATCACGCTTGTCGGCCTCGCCAACACGCGTGAGCTCGTGAGCACCTACTTGGAGGAGACGAAGGGGCTGCTGGAGACCATCGGTCGCGAGAAACCCGCCCGGCAGATCGCTCTGTTGCACAGCTTGAAAGGCACCTCGTTCCAGCTTGGGTTGAGCCTCTTCTCCGCGCAATGCGGGGCCTTGGAAACGCGGCTGCAGGAATCGCCCGGCGGCCTGACCCCGGCGGAAATTGCGGCGCTCGCGAGCGGCTTCGCGGAAAGCACCCCGCGTCTCCGCCGCTGGCTGAGCACCAACGCTGCTAAATCGTGATCAGGCGCTGCTGAACGCACCAGCGCACGAGGCTGGCGACTTCGCGCACCTCGACCTTGTCCATGATGTTCGCGCGGTGCTTCTCCACCGTGCGGACCGACAGCTCGAGCTTGGCGGCAATCTCCTTGGACGAAAATCCGGAGGCCACCCCGATCGCGACCTCGATTTCCCGGGGCGTGAGCGGATTGCGCAACGTCGGCACCGCCGGCGCCGCCAAGGGCGACAACGCCGGCCGCGCGGCCTTGCTCGACGCGAAAAACATCCCGCCGGCGATCACTTTCTCCACCGCCTCGATCACCACCTTCAGCGGCTCCCCCTTCGACACGAACCCGTGCACGCCCAAGGTCGCCAGTTGCGACGGGATGCTCTCGTTCTGCTGCGAGGTCAGCACCAAAATCCGCGTCTCCGGCAACTGGCGCCGCAGCTCCCGCGCAATGTCCATCCCATGCATCCCGGGAAGTTGCAGGTCCACCACGACGAGGTCCGGGCGATCCCGGAGGCACGCCTGCAGGCCTTCGGCACCGTCCGCGTAGTCACCCATAACCTCCATGCCCGGCAGGCGACTCAGCGCCATGCCGAGGAGCTGGCGAAAGACCGTCTCATCTTCGATGACGATCGCGCGATGTTTCTTGGCGGAGGGAGGCATGGGGAGCGGCGCGACCACGCGAACCCACCTCCCAAGCGAAGAGCTTTCTCTCAGGCCGAGCCGTGCCGCGAACGTAGCCACAGAAATCGGCGCAGAGCGCGGAAATCATTAGGCAAAAATACGGAGGGCTCACCGTGGAACACGTCCGGTGATCCTGCTTTCCATCCCGCCAGCAAGAGGTCGCGGTGCTCCGTCTCGGTGCGCGCGACGAAGTACGGACAATCCACGCAGGGACTGCCGCTGATCCGCGCCGCCGCCACCGCGCGCTGCTGCCGCGCGCAACGTCCATCCGCGCCGGCGGCCCGGTAGGAATCGCGGCATTCGGTAAATTCCGGGTAAACACAGGCTTTGAGGAGCTGGCGGAGCACCGGCAGGAGCCGCGCCCGCTCCGCGTCACACTCGACCTGCGCCGCCACCGCCACCACCTTCGGCTCCAAGGCTGCACCCGGAGTCTCCGCGGCCCGGCAGGTGACGCCGTCCGGCAGGGGAGCCGGCCAGCCGATCGCCCCCGCTGCATCCCAGAGCGCCGACACGCAGGTCCGGATCACGGTCGGCGCGACGGCTGGGCCGCCATCCTGTTGGAGCATGCGCGCGACCACGGCCGCCGCCTGGGCCTCGAACCACGCGCGCGCCGAGCCGCCGTGCACGGCGCAGCCCGCTCGGAAGTCTCGCTCATCCTCACGCCACGGCTCAGCCATGCCGCAGTGTTCCGACGCCACGACCCGAGGTCAACCCGCCCCGTGCCAGCACTCGACAACCCTCGTCGGGGGAATTAGCCTGCGTCGGCCGGCGACCATCCGGATCGCTTCGCCACGACCCGCTCCTCGCATCCCTTCCCCCGCCATGCGTCGCTCCGTCGCCCTGCTGCTGTTCCCCGAGGTCGAGGTCCTCGACTTCGCCGGTCCGTTCGAGGTGTTCTCCGTCACGGATGAACTATTGGATCACACCGCGTTCGCCGTCTCAATCGTCGCCAGCACGCCCACGGTCAAGGCCCGCAACGGGCTGCGCGTCGTCGCCGACCACACGCTGGAGTCGTGCCCGCACGCGGACATCCTCATCGTGCCGGGTGGCTTCGGCACGCGCGCGCTGCTCCATCAACCCGACATCCTCGCGTGGGTCCGCACCCGCGCCACCGCCGCCGAGCGGGTGATGAGCGTGTGCACCGGCTCACTCGTGCTGGCCAAGGCCGGGCTGCTCGACGGCCTCCGCGTCACCACGCATCACCAGGTCCTCCCGATGCTGACGGAGCTGGCGCCGCGGTCGACGGTGGATCCAACCCGGCGGTTCCACGACAACGGCCACATCCTCACCGCCGCCGGCATCAGCGCCGGCATCGATTGCTCACTGCATCTTGTCGGCCAGTTGCTCGGCAAGGACACGGCTGCGAAAACCGCCACCTACATGGAATACGAGGTCCATTCCCGCTCTTAATCGCCGAGGGAGCGGCGCGCGCGCGAGGTCGACGCGACTAACGTTCCCCGGATCCGACGGGTTCGCGGTGAGGAAGAAGTCGCGGTGAATATCCACCGCCGCGAGACCGTCCGCGCGGGATGAGGCCGCGGGTTCAGGGCGCCGTTTCGCCGGCCGCAGCGGTCCACCGCGCGAGCGTCGCGGCGTCGCGCAGCAGGTCGTCGAGTGTTTCCTGCGGCAGAAATTCCAGCGAGGCGAAGCGCACCGCCGGGGCGCAGGCGCGGACTTCCGCGAGATACGCGCGCCAGGGTTCCTCACCCTCCGCGAGGGGTCGGCGGTCCGCCACCGTTCGCCAATGAAACACGTGCACCGCGCCAAGCCACGGCGCGATCGCCCGAAGGTCCGCCACCCCCTGCTCCACGGTATCGCCGATCCGCGGCTGCCAGAAGGTGCCGAGGTTCGGGTGATCCACCTCGCGCAAGAGCGCCAGCGCCGACGCCGTGGTGTCCGTCAGCGTGCCCGCATGCCACTCCGTCGCCACACGCACGCCCGCGACTGCGGCCTGCTGCGCGATGGCGCGGAGGTCGGCGACGATCTCAGCGCGCTGGCGGGTATCCGTTTCCGCCGAACCCGCCGTGCCGGCCCAGACCCGGATGCAGGGCGCACCGAGTTCCTGCGCGGTCTCCACCACAGCGGCAAAGGGCGGACCCTCCTTCGCCGCCGGACCGGCCCGATAGTAACTGCCCAACGCAGACACCGTAAGTCCCGCCTCCTCGGTAAGGCGCCGCACCTCCCGCGCGCGCGCCGCGTCTCCGGGCGGCACGTGGATGTCGCCGCCCCACTCGATGGCCGCCAGCCGTGCCTGACGGGCCCACGCGACGATTTCCTGCGGGGATCG
>JBEIGD010000060.1:0-10424 GCA_040382075.1 Opitutaceae bacterium | reverse complement strand
GCGATGCGCGCCGCGTGCGCCGCGTCGCCCGCGGCCGCCGCCGCCGTCGCAGCCGCGTCACCCGCGACTGCGGCCGGGCCTGCGCTTGCCGCGCTCGTGGTCGTGGTCACGGCCACCGCCATGGTCATCGCCAGCACCACCGCTGGCGCGGCGGCGAGCGCAGCGAAGGTCACGGTGAGCCCGGACGGGGCAACCTGACGGGAGACGACCGGGCGGTGGGCGAAGAGACGGTGAAGGCGAAGCATCGGTGGGAATGGATGACGAACGAAGGGGGCGGGGATCGGGAGGAGGCGACCGACCATCAACGGCCAACGGACGGACCAGCGGCGGACGGCGACCGGGTGGCGGCCGGTCGTCGTCCGCGTCGGGCGATTAGAACCGGCGGGTCAGTTCGAAGGACCACGTGCGGCCCGGCAGCAGATTCTGGAAGACGCCGGGATCGTAGCTGAAGCCCTCGGATGTGTTCAGCGGCGGCTCCTTGTCGGTCAGATTGACCACGCCGAGCGACACCTTGGAATCTCGCAGGAAGACCGGAGCGTCGGCGCCGAAGCTGTAGCCCACCGTCAGATTGTACGTGATGACCGGATCGACGACGCGGCGGTACACGGTCTGGCTGCCGGTGAAGAACGGCTCGATGTAATCGGGACGCCCGAGGGATTCGTAGATCGCGGCGGTGGTGGTGGCGCCGGAATCGTGCGTCTTGCCGACGAAGTAGGCGCCGGCGAGGGCGGACCAAGCGCCGCGACGCCACGCGACCGTGGTCGTGCCGCGCCAGCGCGCGGCACCGCCGGCGTAGAGGCCGTTGCTGAGCACCGGCGGCAGATTCGCCGGGGCGAGGGTGGACTCGGACTTGGACAGCCGGGACCACTCGGTGTTGAGGACCACGTTGCCGAACGTGGTCTGGGGCACCACGTAGCGGAGACCGAGGTCGACGCCCGCGTGCTCGCTGGTGGAGATATTCACGAACGGACGGTTGAGGGAAAAGATGCGGCCGGCGGCGGCGCGAAGGGCGTCGGGCGAGGCGGCATTGGTGGTGTTATACGTCGCGAACACCGCGGCGTCTTCCGGCGTCAGCGCGTAGCGTACGACATCCGGATCGCCCTTGTACGCAGGCGTGCCGCTGCCGAGGTCGATCGTGGAGATGGCCTTTCCGGCGGCGAGTTGCGAGCGCGTGTAGGCGATGAGCAGGGCGGTGTCGCTGTCGCGGATCTGGGCGACGCTGCGCTGACCGAGCAGGTTTTCGCGGCTGATCTGCCACCAGTCGGCGGTGACGCTCAAGCCTTTGACCGCCGGGACATCGATGACAGTGCCGTAGGTGAACCCCTCGGACTCCTGGGCCTTGAGGTTAGGATTACCGCCGAAGTACGTGCGCTGCACATACGGACCCTCCCGGGTCACGGTGTTGCGGTAGTTGTCGGGATCGCCGGCGCCGGCCGAGATCGACCAGCGCGGGCTGGTGAAGAGGGCGGCGAGACTCGGGGCCATGAAGCCCTCGTTGTAGGAACCGCGGAGCATGACGGCGGGAACCGGACGCCAGTTGAGGCCGACCTTCGGCTTGGTGGTGTCGCCGAAATCGCTGTAGCGCTCGTAACGGCCGGACGCGGTGAACTCGACGGAGTGGAGCAGCGGCAGGGACTGATTCGGAGCGATGAGCGGCACCACCACTTCGGCGTACACGCTGGAGATGCGGCGCTGGCCGATCACGTCGGGCCGCGGCGGGTGGAGCAGGAAGTCGTTGTTGAGCGGATCGAGACCGGAGCCGGCGGGGTTTTCGCCGCTGAACGGAGGACGCAGATCGTCGAGCGTCTCGCGGCGGTATTCGGCGCCGGCGGCGGTGCGGATTGCACCGGCCCAGGCATCGACCAGCGTGCCGGCCGTGCGGACATCGCCGCTCGTGATGGAGCTGGTGGCATTGCGCACGTAGACCTCGGAGAAAGCGTCGACTACCGCCTTCGGGTTGGAGTACGGACGATCGGCGACGACGGCGTTGTTATCCACCTTGAACGTGTAGCCGAACGGATTGTAGGCGTTGGCGTCGGTGCGCTGGAGGACCTGCTGCAGACGGCTTTCGCGCACGTCGGGGAAGGCCTCATCGGAACCCTTGACGCGATTGTAGAAGCCGGAGCCCTCCCAGGACCACGAGCCCCCGAGGCGTCCCTTGAGACCGGCGGCGAGGCGGATGACATCGGCGCGCGTGTCGACGGACTCGGCGGCGAGCCCGGCGAGGGTCATGGCGGTGAAGCTGAGGGTCCGCGGCGCGCCGGTCAGGCGCGGCGTGCCGTCGCTGTTGGCCGCACCGGTGGCGGAGTAGAAGCGGGAGCCGTACGGATTGTAGGGATTGTCGATGGCCATGACCATGAGCTGGTCGGACGTCGGCGCGTTCAGCGCGAGCGGCTGGCGTCGCATCGTCGACAGCGCCGTGTAGTACGACACATCGGCGAAGGCGGTGATCCGCTCGTTGACGTCGAATTCGCCGGAGACGAAGGCGTTGCTGCGGCGCGTGCGCGGAGCGGCCATGCCGAACTGGTTCAGATCGAGGAAGAACTCCGGATTCGCGGTGCGAGTCGGGGCGACGGACGTCAGGGCGGGCGTGCCGTTGACCGGGCGGAAGTAATTGGCGCCGGTGCCGGTGCCGATGCGGAAGGTCGGCCAGTAGCCGCGGGCGGAGCGGGCGTCGAACGGTCCGCCGGCGACGTTGAAGGGCGGCTCGGCGCGCGAAGAACTGTCGGCGAAGCGGCTGAAGTCGCGCTCGGTGAGGAACAGCGCGTCGCGGTACAGCGCCTCGATCGTGCCGAAGATGCGTCCGCGTCCGCCGTCGAGGCTGGTCCCAAACGTGTAGGAACCCTGCACGCTCTCGCCGCCGCCGTGTTCCGGAGCGCCGATCCGCAGCGAGGCTTCGCTGCCGTCAAACTGGCGACGCAGGACGTAATTGATCACCCCGCCGACGGCGTCGGAGCCGTAGATGGACGACGCGCCATCGCGCAGCACCTCGATCCGCTCGATTCCGCGCGTCGGCAGCTGATTCACGTTCACCGCCTGAGAGAGCCCGGCGGTCATCGGATTCACGGCCATGCGGCGGCCGTTCACGAGGATGAGCGTGGCGGTGGCGCCCATGTTGCGCAGGTTGATGTTGGCGTTGTCGCCGCGCGCGCCGGACGAGCCGAGGCGCGTTTCATTTTCCGGCAGGTTCACGACCGAAGGCAGGGAGGTCAGCAGATCCGCCGGCAGCACGGCGCCGCGGGCGGTGATGGCGTCTTGGTCCACGATCGAGACCGGGACGACCTTCTCGAGGTCGAGCCGCTCGATGTTGGAGCCCGTGACGACGAAACGCTGGAGCGAGATGGCCTCGTCCTTCGCCGGAGCCGCCGCAGTGGCGGCGGTCGTCGGATTAGCCCGTTGCGCGGGAGCTACTTGCGCTACCGCTGACAGCAGCGGCGCGGCGAGCAAGGCGAGGGCGAGGGAGCCGGGGCCGACGAGGCGGCGGGGCAGGTCAGGAGTGCGCGGTGGCGCGGAGCGGTAGGTCATCGGAGTGAGGCCGGGGACCTTGCCTGCGCGATGTGACGCGCCCGGGGCGGGTGCGTCACGGTGCCGCAACAGCTGCGGCGGAATGTGCCATTACCGTGTCAGCGCGCCGAAGCGAGCGTCCGGAAGACCGATCGACGCCAGACGCCGCGGGCGTCGTATCCGGTCACCGCATCAGCGGGCGGGAGCGAGTGTCAGCAGTGCGTCGGGGCCGAGGGGCCAGCCGAGCGTGATCCAGAGGATGAGCAGGGCGAGCCAGACGACCAGGAACGCCACGGAGTACGGAAGCATGGTCGCGATCATCGTGCCGATGCCGGCGGAGGGTACGTGGCGCTGCGCGAAGGTGAGGGCGAGCGGGAACATGCTCATCAAGGGCGTGATGATATTGGTGACACTGTCACCGACGCGGAAAGCGGCCTGGGTGAGTTCCGGGCTGTAGCCGAGGAGCACGAACATCGGGACGAAGATCGGCGCGAGCAGGGCCCACTTGGCCGAGGCGCTGGCGATCAGCAGATTCACCGTGCCGGTGAACAGAACGAGCGCGACCATCAGGAGAATCGGCTGATCCTTCAGCCCGAGGCTGCGGATGAGATCGGCACCCTCGACCGCGATGATGGTGCCGAGATTGGTCCAGTTGAAGAACGCGATGAATTGGGCCGCGAAGAACGACATCACGAGGTATGACCCCATCGTGCTCATTGCGGTGTTCATGCCCTTTGCGACGTCGTGATCGCTGCGCACGGTGCCGGCGGCGAGGCCGTAGGCGAGGCCGGACACGAGGCCGGCGAGGAAGATGAACGCCGTCAGGCCACGGATGAAGATGCTCTGGAAGAAATCGTTGGGGTTGCCCACGTCCCGCAGGAAGCCCTGCCCCGCGCCGCCCACCGGCAGGCAGCCCCAGACGGTGATCGCCGCGAACGCGAGCGAGGCCACCGTCGCCGCGATCAAGCCGCGTCGCTCCGCCGCGCTCAGCGGCGTCAGCGGTTCGCGCGGGCTCGAGCCCTCGTAGCGGCCGAGCCGCGGCTCGACGACGCGGTCCGAGACCCACCAGCCTACGCCGGTGACCACGAACGTCGAGGCCGCCATGAAGTAGTAGTTGGCGAAGGCGGTGACCCTGAGATCGGGCCGGATGATCTGCGCAGCCACCTCGCTAATGCCCGCGAGCAGCACGTCGATCGTGCCGAGCAGCAGGTTGGCGGAGAACCCGCCGCCCACGCCGGCAAAGGCCGCCGCCAGGCCGGCGAGCGGGTGACGGCCGACCGCGTGGAAGATCCCCGCGGCGAGCGGCAGCAGGAGCACGTAGCCGACGTCGCCGCCGACATTCGACATCACGCCGGCGAACACCACCATCGGGGTGAGCAGGCGCGCCGGCGAGGAGAGGACGATCAACCGCAGGGCGGCGCCGATCAGCCCGGTGTATTCGGCGACGGCGATGCCGAGGAGGCAAACCACCACCGTTCCGAGCGGGGGGAAGTTGATGAAATTTCCGACGACCCCGAGCAGCATCCGGTGCAAGCCCTCCACCGAGAGAAGGTTGGCCACCGCAACCGTCCTTCCGGTCGTGGGATGGGTCACCGACACGCCGGCCTCGGCCAACGGCCAGGAGAACAGGACGACCGCGGTGGCGAGCAGGGCGAAGAGCGTGGCGGGATTCGGGAGCCGGTTGCCGACGCGCTCCACCGCGCCGAGCACGCGCTGCAGCCGCGTGGAGGAAGTACCTGGGGTCGAGGCCATGACCCAGCGAATGAGCCCACGTCGGGGACGCAAGCCTCGCGCGGCGTCAGCGCGTCGCGGCGGAGCGCCGCGTCGAACTCGCACACGCGGCTCCGTTTGTCTTGCCGTACGGGATGGGGTACGGTGGATTTTTGCCTCTGTCATCCCCCTTTTCCGCATGACTGCTTCGCTTCGACCCTTCGTCCGCTCGCTCCTCCGTCCGTCGCGTCACTTCGCGCCCCTTTGGGTCGCCGCCGGGTGCCTCGGAGCGGTCACCGCCCTGGCCCAGCCGGCCCCGGCGACCACGCCGGCCGCCGCTGCCCCGGCGGAGAAGGATCCGGCGATCGTGACGACCGACCTCTTCACGCTGCCCGAGGGTCTGGAAATCACCGTCTGGGCGCACACGCCGCTGCTGCGCAACCCGACCAACATCGACTTCGACGAGCGCGGCCGCCTCTGGGTGGCCGAGGGCGTGAACTACCGCAGCAATGCCCAGCGGCAGCCCGCGGGCGACCAGATCCTCGTCCTTGAGGATACCGACGGTGACGGCCGGGCGGACCGCTCGGAGCGCTTCGTGCAGGAACCCGGCTTCATCGCCCCGCTCGGCGTGGCGGTGCTTGGCGACAAGATCGTGGTCTCCCAGACGCCCGACCTGATCGTCTTCACGGATGTCGATGGCGACCGCCGCTTCGATCCGGCCAAGGATCGCCGCGAGGTACTCCTCACCGGTTTCAACGGCAAGAATCACGACCATAGCCTACACTCGGTCACCGCCGGTCCCGACGGCCTGTGGTACTGGAACGCGGGCAACAACGGCGCACTCTTCACGGACCGCTCCGGCAAGACCTTCCGCGTCGGCAGCCCCTACGATCCCCGAGGCAAGGAACCGCTCTTCAATCCGACCCTGATCGCCGGGCAGCGCAGCGACGATGGCCGCGTCTGGATCGGTGGCTTCATGGCCCGCATGAATCCGGACGGCACCAACGTCACGATCATCGGCCACAACTTCCGCAACAGCTACGAACAGTCGATCACGTCCTTCGGCGATGTGTTTCAGTCGGACAACGACGACCCGCCCGCGTGCCGCGTGAGCTTCGTGCTCGAGTACGGCAACGCCGGCTTCGCCTCCCTCGATGGCCAGCGGTCCTGGCAGGCGGACCGCCGTCCGGGGCAGGACGTGCCCACCGCCCAGTGGCGGCAGGAGGACCCGGGTTCGATGCCGCCCGGTGACGTCTATGGCGGCGGTTCGCCGACGGGCGTGGCGTTCTACGAGAACGGCGCGCTCGATCCGAAGTGGAACGGCCTGCTGCTCGCGTGCGAGGCCGGCCGGAACGTGATCTTCGGCTACCTTCCCAAGTCCGAGGGCGCGGGTTTCCGCCTCGATCGCATGGACTTCCTCACCTCGAACCCGATGAAGCAGTTCGCGGGCTCCGACTTCGTCCAAGGCAAGGTTAACCGCGAGCTCCGCACTTGGTTCCGCCCCTCGGACGTCACCGTCGGCCCGGACGGCGCGATCTACGTCGCGGACTGGTTCGATCCCCGCGTCGGCGGTCACGCTGACCTCGACAAGGCGACCAGCGGCACGATCTACCGGATCGCACCGAAGGGCTTCCGCTCGAAAGTCCCGCAGTTCGATCTCGCGACCACGGCGGGTCAGATCGAGGCCCTGCGTAGCCCCGCGGTGAACGTCCGCAACCTCGGCTTCACGCGCCTCAAGGCGCAGGGTGAGGCGGCGGTGCCCGCGGTGGCGGCGCTGCTCTCCGATTCCAACCGCTTCATCGCCGCGCGCGCCGTCTGGCTGCTCGCGCAGATGGGCCCGGCCGGCGTGGCGCGCGTGCGCCCGCTGCTCGCTTCGAAAGACGACGCGCAACGCCTCCTGGCCTTCCGCGCCCTGCGCCGCGCCGGCATCGACATTCTGGAAAACGCCCGTCGTCTCGTGACCGATCCGTCCCCGGCGGTGCGCCGCGAAGTGGCGGTGGTGCTGCGCGACATCCCGGCGGCCGACAGCGTGCCGCTGCTCGTGCAACTGGCGCGGCAGTACGACGGTCAGGACCGCGCCTACCTCGAGGCCTGGGGCATCGGCTGCGAAGGCAAGGCCAGCGCCGTGTATGCGGCGCTGCTCGTCGACCAGCCGGCTCAGGCCGAAGCGTGGACGCCGGCGTTCGCGCGCCTAGCCTGGCGGCTCCACCTGCCGGAGTCGGCGCCCGCCTTCCGCGCCCGGGCGCTGGCCCAGTCGCTCCCGGCGGAACGGCGCAAGGAAGCGATGACGGCGCTTGCCTTCATGCCCTCGGCCGAGGCGGTTGCGGCGATGGTGGAGCTGGCCACCAGCAAGGAGTTTCCGGACCCGGAGACGGCGAACTGGTGGCTGCGCAACCGCATGGGCAACCTCTGGGATCCCTTCGACGTCGGCGGCGCGATGGAAGCCCGCGGCCTGCCGAATCCGGAGAAGGCGGTGCTGACCTCCTCGATCATCCCGGAGCCGCCGGCGGCGACGACGCCCGGAATCACCGTGGCTCAGGTCTTGGCGATTTCCGGCGATGCGGCTCGCGGCAAGGACACCGTCGCGGCCTGCTACCTCTGTCACAAGATCGGCCGGGTGGGGAACGACTTTGGCCCGAACCTGACGGTCTTCGGCCGCCAGCAGCCGCGCGAGGTGATTGCGCAGGCGATCGTCAATCCGTCCGCCGACATTTCGCACGGCTTTGATGGCAGCCGGATCGAGACTCACGACGGCGTGGTGATCGACGGCATGATCCTCTCGCAGCGCAGCCCGATGATCGTGCGCATGATGGGCGGGACCACGCAGCAGATCTGGCGCAAGCGGATCAAGTCGATCACGCGCCACGAGCGCTCGCTGATGTTCACCCCGGAGCAACTTGGCCTCAACCCGCAGTCGGTCGCCGACATCATCGCCTACCTGAAGTCGGACCTGATCGAGCGCTGAGGGCACCCGGTGATCGCTGGCCCGCGCGAGCGTCGATCACGACCTCGGCGGCCAGTGGAACTGCACGCGCAGTTCGCGGAGCATCTCGAAGGGGGTGATGCATTCCACGCCGAGCGCGTGGCAGAGATTGGGGAGGGGGACCCGGCGGCGGACATTGGCGTCGAGGGTCTCCAGCGTGACCACCACGTGGCCCCGGGCTTTTGCGGAGGCGCACAGCCACGTGTCGGCTGATCCGGCCGCTTCTGCTTTCGCTTGGGAGAGGAACCGTGTCTGAGCGTGTACCCACGTCATGGCATGACCGAATTGCCCGATCACATCGTCGTCATGCGTCGAGGCGAAGAACGGATCGGGCAGTTGGCTCTCGACCCACGTCCAGAGCGGATCGTGGTTTCGCGCCAGTTCGCTCCGGATTCGGTCGATGCTCCCAAGGGCACCGCGGACATGGTGTGCCTCCAAAGCGCTCCAGTAGCCCGGGCACAGGTCGAGGGCGTAGAACTTCCGATGGGCCTGCACGAAGGCATTGGCATCCAAGACATAGATGCGCGGAGCCGGAGCGGCCGGGATCATGCTAGAGTCTGGCCGAGATTCCCTTGGCGAAGCGCTCGAAAGTCTCCCCGTAAAGTCCGGTCAGCTGGTAGGCCTCGGTGTAGAGGAGACGTCCTTGGTGGACGGCTTGGACGACGGCTTCGCCGAAGCGTTGCCCGACGCGGTAGTCCTGATTCGCGTAAAAATCCCCGCCGCTGAGGCGGCGCGTGGGCCGCGACGTCTCCGTCTCCCCGTGGTCGCGCTGGAACGCGAGGAACTCGCGGCGGGTGATCACGCCGAGGTCAAGGGCGCGGCGTGCGGCGACGATGGGACTGACCTTGAACCGTTGGGCGACGACGTGGAACGCGCGTGTCGCCCCCGCGGCCTCGACCCAGGCGGCGGCGAACTCCGCCGCCGGCACGAGAAATTCCGCGGCGACACGATTGCAGAACCGCTCCACGTCGTCGTCGGCCGGCTCAAGATCCGGCAGGTCGAACACGCCGTCCCGGCCCAGCCAGAGATGGGCCAACTCGTGCACGAGGGTGAACATCTGGGCAGACTTGGAATCGGCGCCGTTGACGAAGATGAGGGGCGCGACGGGGTCGCACAGGACGAAGCCGCGGAACTCGTCTGGCTTCAGCGGGCGTCGGGTGTTGTTGCCCACCACGCCGTTGACCACTGCACTGACGCCGATGGCCTCGATGCGGCGACGCAGATCCCGGAGGGCGCCCTCCCACGTGGCGTGATCGCTGGTCCAACTCGGGGTGATGTCGAGACGGCGGCGCAGGTCCGCCGCGACGGCTTCGGGCGTATCGCTCAGGCGACTGCGGCCGATGAAGGCCAGAGGTTCCTGACCCTGCTCGATGAGGTAGTCGCGCAGCCAGTCTTGGCGACGCTGCATCGCGTGGATCGTGTCGATCAGATCCGGACTGGGCCGCCGCCGCACGCCTTGGCTCCCCAAAGTGCGAAAGTCGGGCACCGGCAGGCTCTCCTCCGGAGGCTCCGACAGGAAGAAATACCCGAGCGGCGTGCGGGTCCTTTGGGCCAGTCGCTCCAGTTGGGTCAGGGTCGGCGAGGCTTGGCCTGACTCCCACAGCCGGTAACGCGGGAAGCGACCGCTGAGGTCGTCCACGGCCAATCCGGCGCGCTCGCGCGCCCAGCGAATCAGGACGGGCTGGATGGAGACGGTTTTCATGGCCGAGACACCAATGCTTTGGCGGAGCCATCACCCGGGTCAACCCGCCTGCCGGCCGATTTGGGGCGAAGGCGGAGCGCTCGGCGACGCCTGCGCCGTCGTCCCCGGCTCCGTTGCTCAGAACTCGTCGTAGGCGATCTGCTGCGGCGTCACGCCGAGTTCCGCGAGCATCCGGGTGCAGGCCTTGATCATCATCGGCGGGCCGCAGAGGTAGTACTCGACGGCGAGCGGGTTCGGATGGTCCTTCAGGTACTGCTGCCGCACGACCTCGTGGATCATCCCCGTCGGGCCGGTCCAGCCGTCCTCCGGCAGCGGGGACGAGAGCGCGACCTCGAACCGGAAGTTGCCGTGCTGCGCCGCGAGGCCCTGGAAGTAGTCCTCGTAGAACAGCTCCTGCCGCGACCGCGCGCCGTACCAGTAGCTGACCCGGCGGGCGGTGCGCTCGGTCTCGAAGAGGTGCGAGAGGTGGGCGCGGAGCGGGGCCATGCCGGCGCCGCCGCCGATGTAGACCATCTCCTTCTGGGT
>JBEIGD010000059.1:0-12049 GCA_040382075.1 Opitutaceae bacterium | reverse complement strand
TCCCTCCGGGTGGAACGACACGAGTTGGGTGATCTCCTCGCGCAGCGCGGAGCGCTGGTTGCCGACCAGCCCACTCGCATCCTCCTCGAAGATGTGGGTGATGTGGCGAGCGAGGGGCATGCCGCTGAACACCGCGAGGGCTTGCTGGGCGACGAGCAACGAGCCGAGTTCGTCGTCGTCGAGCCGGCCGACCCAGACGGAGAGGTCGACCTCGCGGGTGTAGCGCCAGGAGAGGCGTTTCTTGTCGAAGTGAAGGGCGCTGGGCAGGCCGCCGTTGCCCCGCTGGTCGTCGCGTTCGCCGATCAGGCGTTCGAGCACGGCACGATCCCGGCGGATCTGGCGGTCGGAGACTTCCAGCTTTTCGGCGAGCGATTGGTCCGTGACGCGGTGGAGGACGCGCTCCGGATTGTCCGTGAACCGCCGGATGAGTCGATGGATCTCCCGGATCCGTTCCATCTGGTTGAGCGAGGGACGCTGGCCTTGGGTGGTCTTCATGGGTTCAAGGGCGAGGACAGGGGTGGCTTCATCGTAGGGTGGGGAGAGGCGTCGGAGCGCGTTCATGACCAGAAGCCTACCCACCTTACCAGGACATCCGGTGTCATGGTAATGCGTCGACCCGCTATGGCAACTTTTGTACGCGGCCTCCCGGGACCTACGGGAACCGCCGTGATCCAGATTTCTCAAGCGTCCAGGGCGGCCGCCGCGACCCGGGCATGGCGCGGCGGGAGAGGCAAGTTATGCGGGATCGACCGGTACGGCGGGAGCGGCCGGAGTGCCGAGAGCGCCTGGGGGGTGGCCGAGGCACCTGGGGCGACCGAAGGGCCCGGGGGCGGGGGCGCCGGGATCCGCGCACGCATTTCCTTGAACCCGGACACTCGTTGTTTGGGTCGTTGGACTAGGTTCGAGGTTCTATGGCAAAATACAATCCTGGCGACATCCTCACGTGCGATTGGAACCCCGTGGTCGGCTGCAAGCGCTATTCCGCGGGTTGCCGCGACTGCTGGTGGCTCGACGGCATCATGCCTTGGCAGAAGCGACTCGGAAACCTGCCGGCGGGCCTCGTGGAGGGATCGCCGGCGCTGCTGCCGACGCGGCTCGACTCAGGGAAGCTGCGGGCGAAGCGCGGGATCGTTGGCGTCGTCCAGCACGGGGATCTCTTCTGGGATGCCGTCTCCGACACGGTGATCGACGAGGTGCTTGATGTCGTGGATGCCGTTGGCCGGGAGCGGGCGGACCGCAACCGGCAGCGCCGTGCGAAGGGCGCGGCGGAGGACGACACGAAGTACGTGCTGTGGTCGAAGCGGGCGCAGCGGATGGCCGAGGTCATGGAGCGTCGCTACCCCGATGGGGTGCCGCCTTACCTTGCGTGCGGCGTCTCAGTCGAGAATCAGGCCCTCGCGGACGAGCGCCTGCCGCACCTGCAGCGCATCCGCGGCCACCGCTTCGTGATGATCGAACCGATGCTCGGTCCGGTCGATCTCTCGTCGTTTCCGGACGTGCACTGGGTGGTGGTCGGTTCGGAGACTGGTTCCGTCCGCGCCCGCCCGCTGGACCTCTACTGGGTCCGGGACCTGCGTGATTTTGCGCGGCGTCGCCGCATTCCCTTCTTCCTGAAGCAACTCGGCGCCGACCACCGTTGCCCGGAGCGCATGCTCGACGATCAGACGTGGGACGAATTTCCCGAGGGCTTCCGGAAGTAGGCCCGGCCGGGCGGCGTGGGGAGCGTGTGTGGCCATCGTCGCCGGAGGGGCAACCACGGCGAAACCAGTCAAACCGCGGGGAGGGTCAGGCTTTGTCCTTTGTTCTGGATGGAGGCACGGACGCGCGTTCTGAACGCGCGCTCGACGGACGGACGTGGGACGAATTTCCCGAGGGCTTCCGGAAGTAGGCCCGGCGGGTGGGCAGCAGCGCCCGCCGCAGATTCCGATGCCTTCCCGGGCGGCACGGGTCCGTCTCATCGAGGCTCAGCCAGGCCTAATCCGTTGATGTTTTTTGTTAGCCAGCCGCGGCCGAGCCGGTAGGGTGGCCGAGCTCCGCGTCCCGGGTGTTCCCCCGGCGCGGTCGTTTCCCCCTTCCATGTCGCTCATCGTGTTTCTCGCTGTGTCCGGGATCATCCTGGCGTGCGCCTACCGCTGGTACGGTCGCCTCCTCGCTCGCTACCTGCAGCTCGATCCGACGGCGAAGACGCCCGCTCACACGCAGCGCGACGGGATCGACTACGAGCCGGCGAGCCGAAACTGGCTGCTGCCGCAGCACTTCTCCGCCATTGCCGCGGCCGGTCCGGTCGTTGGCCCGATTCTGGCGGCGACCTACTTCGGCTGGATGCCCGCCTGGATCTGGATCATCTTCGGCGCGATTTTCATCGGCGGGGTGCACGACCTGATGACGCTCGTTGCCTCGGTCCGCCACGGTGCGAAATCAATCGCCGAGGTGGTGCGCCGGTACATGAACCGTCGGTCGTACCTGCTGTTCCTCGCGTTCATCTGGATTTCCCTGGTGTACGTGATCATCGCGTTCGCCGACGTCACCGCGGGAACCTTCGTGCAGAAGGCGTCGGCGGCCGGCGGTGATGCTCCCGGGCCCGCCGTAGCCACCTCGTCGATCATCTATCTCGGCCTGGCGATCGTGATGGGTCTGTGCATGCGGAAGTTCAAGCTCGGCGAGGGCAAGGCGCAGCTGATCTTCCTCCCGCTGGTCGTGGGCGCGATTGCCTTAGGGCCCTATTTGCCCTTCGACCTCGGCGCGCTTACCGGCAGCGCCCGGCCGCAGGTGCTGTGGGATCACGTCTTGCTGGCCTACTGTTTCTTCGCGGCACTTTCCCCAGTGTGGCTTTTGATGCAGCCGCGCGGCGCGCTCGGTGGCTACTTCCTCTACGTCATTGTGGTGGTCGGCGTCATCGGCGTCGTCGTGGGCGGCCTGCGCGGCGACCTGACCATCGTGGCGCCGGCCTTCTCGGATGCGAAGCTCTTCGACTTCAACGGTGCGACTCCGCCGCTGCTGCCGGTGCTGTTCATCACGATCGCCTGCGGCGCGTGCTCGGGCTTCCACTCCATCGTGGCCAGCGGCACGACGTCGAAACAGCTCGACCGGGAAACCGACGCCAAGCCCGTCGCTTACGGCGGCATGCTGCTCGAGTCGTTCCTCGCCTGCCTGAGCCTTGCGACGGTGATGATCCTCGCGAAGCCGACGGGTCGCCCCGACCTGACCTACGCCGATGGCGTGGCGGTGTTCATGAACCAAGCGACCTTCGGCCTGGTCTCGATCGACATCGCGCGGCAGTTCGGACTCCTGTGTTTTGCGACCTTCGTCTTTGATACGCTCGATGCCTGCACGCGGCTGGCGCGCTACGTGTTCATGGAACTGACCGGTTGGCAGGGCCGTGTCGGCCGGGTGGGGGCGACGGCGCTGACGCTCGCGCTTCCGGCGGTGGTGGTCACGCTGCCGCCCGCAGTCGTGAACGGTCAGCAGATTCCCCTGTGGCGCGCGTTCTGGAACCTCTTCGGCACGTCGAACCAACTTCTCGCCGCGCTCGCGCTGCTCGGGGTGACGGTTTGGCTCCTCCAGCGCGGCCGGTCGGTGTGGATCACGCTCCTTCCTACGCTCTTCATGCTCTTCATGACCATGTGGAGCCTCGGGTTGTCGGTGCAGGTGCACCTGAGCCGGTTGCGCACGAACACGGCGGCAGCGGTGCACCACGTGGAGTTCGTGGTGGTGCTCGTGCTTTTCGCGATGGCAGTCTGGCTGGTCGTTGAGGCTGTCCTGCTCGCGCGTAACCGCACGCCGCCGGGTCCGCTGGTGTCCCAGCCGAGCGCAGCGTGACACGACTGCGTTGCTCGAGCTGATCGTGGTCCCACGGCCGCGGTGCGTGCCGTGGGAGGGATCTTGCGCCTAGCCGCTCCGCGTCAGCGCTTCAGCCAGCCGTACACCGTGTCGCGGGCTTCGTTGCCCTCGGAGATCAGTTTCCCTTCGCCGTCGAAAATCTTGAAGTGCGGGATCGAGCGCAGGGCGAACTGCTTCGCGACAGGTGACTGCCAGTCGATTTTGCGGACGTCGGGGCGGTTGATGTCGACTTTCACCACGGCGACGTCGTCCCGCCGCCGATGAAGTTCATCGAGCTTCGGCGAGACGGCGCGGCAGGGCGGACAGTAGTCGCTCGTGAAATCGACGACGGTGATCTTTCCCTTCACGAGATGGTCAGCGAGGGTGATCGTCTGACCCTGCGCGATCCGCGGCGGGGTGTCGGGCTTGGTGTCGACGGCGGCATTGGCGCGGGAGAGGGTCGCGGCGAGAAACGCGGCACCCAGGAGCAAGAGGCGGGGGAGGGTAGGCTTCATGAGAATTGAGGACTGTTTCCAACGGATCACGACCGAGGGGGTTGTCAATCCGGTGGGGTCGGCGAAGTGGACCGTAGTTCTTTGGGAGGGGGCGGTCCGCGTCAGCGGCGATGCCGCCGTCGTTTGGCGCATGGGCGCTGCTCCTTGCGCGGCGGACCTCAGGTGAGGATTTCCCGGACCACTCGAGCCGGTTCGACGCCGGTCAGGCGCTGGTCGAGGCCTTGGGCCTTGAACGAGAACCGCGAGTGGTCGATTCCCAGGCAGTGGAGCAAGGTGGCGTTGAGGTCGTAGAGGCTCACGGGGTCACGCACGATGTTGTAGGAAAAGTCATCCGTCTCGCCGTGAACTACGCCCGGCTTCACGCCCCCACCGGCCAGCCATACGCTGAAGCAGCGCGGGTGATGGTCGCGGCCATAGTTGGTCCGAGTGAGGGTGCCTTGAGAATACACGGTGCGGCCAAACTCGCCGGCCCACACCACCAGCGTGTCGTCAAGGAGTCCGCGTTGCTTGAGGTCCGTCACGAGCGCGTAGCAGGCCTGATCGGTGTCGAGGCACTGGAGGCGATGATCCCCGGGCAGGTTGCCGTGCTGATCCCAGCCGCGATGGAGGATTTGCACGACCCGAACATCGCGCTCGGCCATGCGTCGGGCGAGCAGGCAGCTCGCAGCAAATGAGCCGGGGGTCTTCACGTCGGGGCCGTACAGGTCCAGCGTGGCCGGCGTCTCATCGGAAAAGTGGGTGAGGTCGGGCACGCTGGTCTGCATCCGAAACGCCATCTCGTATTGCGCAATGCGGTTCAGCGTCTCGGGGTCACCGTGGCGCGTCTGCGCATGGTGGTTGAACTTGGCCAGGCCATCGAGCATCGCCCGCCGGGTCGTGGCGTCGACGCCGTTGGGGTTCTCCAGGAAGAGGACGGGGTCACCTTGCGCTCGCAGCGCCACGCCGTTGTGCCCGCCCGGAAGGAAGCCGCTGCTCCACATGCGGGTGAAGAGGGCCTGGGCGGAAACCTTTGAGGAAAACTTCGGGGTGAGCACCACGAAGGCGGGGAGGTCGTTGTTCTCGCTGCCGAGGCCGTACGAAATCCACGAGCCGATGCTCGCCTTGCCGGGGAGTTCGCTGCCGGTCATCAGGAAGGTGCAGGCGGGGTCGTGATTGATCGCGTTGGTGTGCACCGAGCGCACAATCGCGATGTCGTCCACTAGCTTGGCGGTCCACGGGAGCAGGTCGCTCACCCACGCGCCGCTGCGGCCGTACTGGGCGAACTTGAAGCTTGAGGGTGCGACCGGGAACCGGGTTTGCCCGCTCGTCATCGTGGTGATGCGCTGGCCGGCGCGGACGGAGGCGGGGAGATCAACGTCGAACTGAGCCTGGAGCCCCGGCTTGTAGTCGAAGGTGTCGAGCTGGGACGGCCCTCCGTTCATGTGGAGGTAGATGATCCGCTTGGCCTTCGGTGCGAAGTGCGGGAATCCCGGGAGGGCCGGGTGAATCCGCGTCCCCGCCTTGGCAGGCGTTGATCCAGCGGCGCGTAGCCCCGGCGCGAGGAGGTTCATCGCGACTCCACCCATGGCGAGTCCAGCCCCCGCGAAGAACTGTCGGCGGGTGAGATGATTCAGATAATCGTGGCAGGGGTTCATGGGGAACTCAGTTACGGGTGATCGTCTCGTCGAGGTTGAGCAGCAGGTTCGCGACCATCGTCCAGGCGGCGATTTCGGGGGCGGGCTTGGTGGCGCGGGGCCGGGAAGCGCCGTTGGTGATGACCTTCTCGGCGTCGGCCTGCGCCATCGCGAAGTGCGCCCGATGGGTGGCGAGCCCTTCCGCCAGCAACGCGCGTTCGGTTGCGTCCGGCACGCGGGCGGTCACGCTGCGGAAGGCGAGCGCGAGTCGGTGATCATCGTCGCCTTGCTCCGCCAGCAGGCGCTCGGCGAACGCGCGGGCGGCTTCAAACTGTTGGACGTCGTTCATCAGGGCCAGTGCTTGGAGAGGCGTGTTCGAGCGACCGCGGCCGACGCAGGCGTTTTCGCGGGCGGGGGCGTCGAAGGTGGACACGGCCGGTGCTGGCGCGGTGCGCTTCCAGAAGGTGTAGAGGCTGCGGCGATAGAGCGCCTCACCGTGGTCTTGGACGTAGGTCTTGGTGTTGCTGCCACCGAAGGCCACGGCCTCCCAAATGTTGACCGGTTGGTAGGGGCGCACGGGCGCACCGCCGACGGTGGGAACAAGGAGTCCGCCGAGGGCGAGCGCTTGATCGCGCAGGACCTCGCCGTCGAGGCGGAGACGGGGCCCGCGGGCGAGCAGCCGGTTCGCGGGGTCGCGCTCGAGCAGTTCGGGGTCCACGCGGGAGTCCTGTCGGTAGGCTCGTGAGGTCACGATCAGGCGGACCAGGCGCTTCACGTCCCAACCGTTCGCCGTGAAGTCGCTCGCGAGCCAGTCGAGCAGTTCCGGATGCGACGGGTGCTCGCCTTGCGCCCCAAAATCACCCGGCGTGCGCACGAGTCCCGCGCCCAGGAGTTGTTGCCAGAACCGGTTCACCGTCACTCGCGCGGTCAAGGGATTCCGGGAATCGACCAACCAGTGCGCGAGGTCCAGCCGGGTGGGCTGTTCACCGGTGACGGTCATCGGGGGCAAGAAGGACGGGGTGACGGGCGTTACGCGTTCGCCGGGTTTATCGTACTGGCCGCGGATGAGGACATGCGTCGGCCGCGGTTCTGGAAGTTCGCGGGCGATCAGCGACGCCTCGAGGGTGAGTTCGTAGTGGACCTGTTCGGCGAGCAGGCGGCGGGCGGCGTGCGCCTCGGGCTCGAGCGCGGCGCGATTTGGACCGTAGATGAAGTCGCGGTGAAAGTCCTCGAGGCGCTTTTTCTCTTCGTCGTTCTGCTGCGTGGCGGAGAGGCCGAGGAGGAAGATGATATCGTTGGGCAACGGTACGTTTGGCCGATCGCGCGCCTCCTGGCCCATGGTTCGCACCCAGGCGCTGCGGGTGAGCAGCGGGTCGTCGGTGGCTTTCGGCACCGTGGCCACGATTCCGATGTGGTCCCACCACGCCGCGCCGTCGCTCTGCGCGAGGCGCAGCCCGGAGTAAGCCTGCTTCGTGGCGAGTCCGGCGGCGGTGGCCGGAACTTCCAGCCGGGCGTACGTGCCGGCCTGCGGGAGCGGTCCAACGACGACGTCGCCGGCGTCGGGTGGCGTGCCGAGGGCGGTGGGATCACCCCACACGTAGCGCTTGGTCTTCGTGTTGCTCACGAACTCGACGCTGACGGCGCGCGGCGCGTGCTCCGGGTCCGCGCGGAAGTGCACGAACGCCACCGCTTCCGTCGCCACCTGCAACGGCGTTTTTCCGACGGCGAAGGTCACCACTCGGTTCGTGACCGAGCCGACCAATCGCAGCGCCCGCTCGCCTCCGGCCACGGGCACGTCGCGTCCCGTGCGCCATTCGCCCGCCGGCGCGGGCGCCCCGAAGTTTCCGGGAAGGGGAAGGTCCCCGTCTTCGGCCCACACCACCTCGTAGACGACCGGTGGAGGCTCGGGTTGCTTTTCCGCCGGATCGGCGGGCACCTGCGTTCCGTCGGCGGGCTTGACGGGCTCGGGAGGCGGAATCGCGTGGCTCCGTGGCAGCTGGCTGGCCCGCGCCGAGAGCGCTGCGCGGAGCGGCGGCAACTCGCGCGCGATCGCATCGATCCGCTGCTGCTGCGCGGCATTCGCGAGCAACACGATTGGGCCGGGCTTGGGGACATTCCCGTCCCACACGCGGTCGGCGAGGCCGTTGAAGAACGCGCCGAGCGCGTAATACTCCCGCTGCGTGAGGGGATCAAACTTGTGATCGTGGCACGCGGCGCAGTTGGCCGTGAGTCCGAGCCACACCGTCGAGGTGGTGTCGATGCGGTCGGCGGTGCTGCGTGCTTCCATTTCGGCTTCGATGGCGCCGGCCTCCGCGGTCGTCAGGTGCGCCCGATTGTAGCCGGTGGCGATGAGTTGATCGAGAGTTGGTGACGGCAGCTGATCGCCGGCGAGCTGTTCGATCGTGAACTGGTCAAACGGCAGATTCGCATTGAAGGCGCGCACGACCCAGTCGCGGTACGGCCAAAGATTCCGGATGTTGTCGAGGTGCAGCCCGTGCGTGTCCGCGTAGCGCACCGCGTCGAGCCAGTAGCGGCCGAAGTGTTCCCCGTAGCGGGGCGAGGCGAGCAGTCTCGTGACCGCGCGCTCGTAGGCATCGGGCGAGCGGTCCGCGAGAAACGCATCCAACTCCGCGGGCGTCGGCGGAAGTCCAGTGAGATCGAGCGTGAGCCGACGCAGCAGCGTCTCGCGGGAGGCTTCGGGAGCGAGGGCGAGACCCTTGCTTGCGAGCTTCGCGCCGATGAAGCGGTCGACGGCACCGTCCTCGACCTTCGCGCCGCCGGTGGCGGCAGGCACCGTCGGGCGGGAGATGGGTTCGTAGGCCCAGTGATTTTGGTAGACGGCGCCTTGCTCGATCCAGCGCTGGAGGAGCGCGCGCTGTTCCGGTTTCAGCGGAGACTTGTGCGAATCCGGCGGCGGCATGACCTCGTCGGGATCGGTGCTGAGGATGCGTTGCCAGGCCTCAGAGTCGGCGAGATCGCCTGGTGCGAAGGCGCGGATGCCGTCGCGGAGGGCGGTGGCGTCGGGCCCTTGGTCGAGCCGAAGGTTACCCTTGCGGTGGGCAGCGTCGGAGCCGTGGCAAGCGAAGCAGTTCTCCGCCAAGATCGGCCGGATGTGCTCGTTGAACGTGATCGCGTCCTCTGCCGATGCCGCGGTCGCCAAGGAAATCAGAAGGAGAAATCGGGGAAGGGGGCTCACGGGGTGTCAAAGTGGGTCCAGGCGGTGAACGGACGCTTGGGGGGGGCGGGCCGGGAAAGGTGCCGGAAGCTTCGAGGGTGGTGCGGATGTCGGCGTTCTCGAGCGCAGAGTCGGTCTTACTGTCTAGAATCGGGAGGGGTTCCAGGGAAGCCCGTAGTTGTGCGGCATGGGGCGGCGCTCGAGTCTCTTTTCGCTCAGTCCGGTCCATCGCACCGTGCTTCCGCACTGCATGTCACCGAACGCCGCCCGTCGGCGCGCGGTCAGGCTCCGCTGCGCTCTTCCCACAGTTGGGCGAGGCGGATCAGCACGTCGGCGGCGCGCGCCATGTCCTGCAGCGAGACCCATTCGCGCTGGCTGTGGATCTCGTGCATGCCGCAGAAGATATTCGGCGTGGGCAGGCCGCGCGCGGTCAGCTGCGAGCCGTCGGTGCCGCCGCGGATCGCCGACGACACCGGGGACAGGCCGGCCCGGCGCACCGCCTCGATGGCGTAGTCGACCGGCCGCATGTCCTTCTCCAGCCAGTAGCGCATGTTGCGGTACTGTTCGCGGAAGGTGACCTCCACGCGGGCTCGGGGCTCGGCGGCGCGGATTTCCGCGGCGACCCGCTCGACGATGGCCCGCTTGGCGGCGAGGCCGGCGAGTTCGAAGTCGCGCAGGATCATCCGCACGGTCGCGCGCTCGCTGTTGCCGGAAATCTCGTTCGGGTGCACGAAGCCGTCGCGGCCGGCGGTGCGCTCCGGCGAGGTCTCCATGGGCAACGCCGCGAGGAAGCGGCCGGCGAGACGGAGGGCGTTCACCATGACGCCTTTCGCCCAGCCGGGATGCGAGGCCACGCCGCGGATTTCGACGGTGGCGGCGTCGGCGGAGAAGCTCTCGTAGTCGACCTCGCCGCGTGCCTCGGCGTCGAGGGTGTAGCCGAAGTCCGCGCCCAGTTGCGCCCGTTCGAGCGTGCGCAGGCCGTGGCCGATTTCCTCGTCGGGATTGAAGCAGACGCGGATCCGGCCGTGCGGAATCTCCGGGTGCCGCAAGAGGTGACGCACCGCGGCCATCACGGCGGCGATGCCGGCCTTGTCGTCGGCACCGAGGAGAGTGGTGCCGCTCGCGGTGATGATGTCCTCGCCGACCGCCTCGCGAAGGTGCGGGATGCTCTCGACGGTGAGCACCTGGGTCGGGTCGTCGGGTAGCACGATGGGCCGGCCGTCGTACGCGCGGTGGACAATGGGTTTGGCGCCGCCCGGGAGCTCGGTGGCGGTGTCGACGTGCGCGAGCCAGGCCAGCGTGGGGACGCCCGGCTTCGTGGTGGTGGCTGGCACGGTGGCCAAGACATAGCCCTGCGGCGTGAGCACCACATCGCTCGCTCCGATTTCGCGCAGTTCGCGTTCGAGCAGGCGGAGGAGGTCCCACTGGCCCGGCGTGCTCGGCGTGGTGCCGGAATGCGCGTCGCTGCGGGTTTCGATCTGGACGTAGCGGCAAAAGCGGTCGAGGAGGTCGGCAGTATCGAGGGGCATGGTCGGAGCAAGAATGACCGCGCCAATCGAGGCGACCGGGAAAGCGAGCGGATCAGGCTAAGCCGGAGGTGGTGCCCAATTCGTTCCACGGTCCAGACCGTCAGTCCCCGAGCCCAACGAATGCGGACTGGAGAATGCGATATCCTCGTGGCTCGCAAGGCGGTGGTCAAGGGCCCAACGGTTGAGTGGCCTCCTCCAAAGCGCGCGCTTTGCGTTCTTCGACCTCCGGTGATTGCCTGATTGTCCCGCTCACAGGAGTAGCGCGCCGCGTTCGACCTGCGACTCCCAGAAGGCCCGGGTGCCGCGGCCGACGTACTGCAGGAATCGCAGCTTCGGTGATTCACCGCGGGCCTCGTAGAGCCTCGCATGCGCCTCGAAGGTCTGCCGCGCGTAGTTTTCCCATGCCTCGCGGTCCGTGCTGACGGTCTCCAGTCGGTCGGCTGAGTCCGTGAAGCCGGCTTCCCGCAGCGCGGTGCAGGTCCTCGTCATCGACTCTCCGCGCACGTTCAGGACCTCCGCCCAGACGTGTTCGCAGCGGTCCGTCCGGAGTTCGTCCGCCGCCTGTTCGGCGAAGTCCCGGTAGCCCTATTCGTCGGCCAGCGGCAACGACGGACACACCATCGCGTAGGTCCGAAACCCCGCGTCCTGCAGTTCCCGCAAGGACCGAATCCGCTTCGAGACCAGCGCCGTGCCTTTTTCGAAGGAGGCTCCGAGCTTGTCGTCGAGCGTTCCGGTCGACACGCCGTAGATCATGCGGTCCCGGTAGGGCTCCAGCGCCGCCGCGACCTTTGGCAAGAGGTTCGACTTCGATAGCAGCCGGATCTGCCACGAGGTCAGTTCGAGGATCACGCGGCAGATCTCGATCGTCTCGCGGGTCAGTTCGAGGTTTGCCGCCACGTCGACCAACGGCGACGCGTAGATTACGCGCCGGTCGTTCGGATCCGCGAAGCGGGAACGGCCGTCTTTGTAGGTCAGCTGCGTCCGGGCGACGTCCACCGCGTGGCGACGCCGGATCACGAGGTTCTGGTGATCCGCGGCGTTCTCGAGGCCATGCGGATTCTTCCGCATCAAGTCCTCGACGTAGCAGAACGCGCATGAGTAGACGCCCGCCGAGCCCGCCGTGAGGGTCAGGCCGTCGCAGAGCTTCTTGTGGCTGAAGCCGCTCTTGAAGTTGATGACCGTCTTGGAGTCGACCTCGATGACCGGCTTCCCGGCCATGACCGCCCCGCTGGGGGCCGGGTTGGACGTCCGTCGCACGGCGGCGCCTTTCCTGGCCCCGGCTGTCTTCGTCGCCGCACATGCGCTCTCTAGGGTAGGGTCAGGCGTTGGTGTTTGTCGGCGCGGGGCGGACCGCGGCGCCTGGGCCCCCGGAACAACACCCGGGCCGACCCCGAGGAC
>JBEIGD010000058.1:0-12524 GCA_040382075.1 Opitutaceae bacterium | reverse complement strand
GAGGTCGTGGCGGATGCGGAGGATACGTACCAGGCGCTCAACACGTCCTCGCTGTCGGGGACGAATCGTTCGCTCGACCGGTTGCCGATCACGGCGGAGATCTTCAACGCGCAGATGATGTCCGATCTTGCGACCTCGGACGTCACGGCGTTGTTGACCAAGAGTTTCACCGGGATTGGCATGCCCGACAACGGCACCTCCAGCGCGTCCGGACTGCAAAGCGGGGACGCCCTCAGCATGGGCGCGTTCACGGCGCGAGGACTTGGCACGAAGCTCTTCCGCAACGGCTTTCTCTTCCTGGGCAATCTGGGAGAGGGATACTCCTACGAGCGCATGGAGGTGATCCGCGGACCCCAGTCGCTGCTCTTCGGAATCTCGCCGGCCGGGGCGATCATGAACGCCAACACCAAGCGCGCGACGATGGGCCAGAGGAGCGGGAGCATCATGGTGCGAACCGATGCCAATGGCACCTTGCGGTATGAGTTGGACGCGAACGTCAGCGGGAAGATCGCGGAACGCCGCGTCGCGCTGCGGGTGGCGGGGTTCGATGCCGACACCCGGTTCTGGCGCGACCTGATTCGCGCCGAGGGCAGGGGAGGGTATGCGCAGTTGGCCGTGGAACTGATCCCGTCGAGCCAGACCGTGCTGCGTGCCACCTACGAGGATCGCGGAATGCTCTCGGTCCAGCCGCGGATGCAGAGCTTGATCACGGGAATTCCGACCGTCGTGCCCAACAACACGCCGCTCTCCGTCCTGGTCGCCGCCAACAGCAGCGCCTTGGCCCAGATTGCCGGGGGGCGTCTGACGTGGGAGAACATCGACACCTTCGGCGGCAACGCCCAGTACCAGTACCGGCGCGAGAGCTTCAAGGAGGTTTCCTTGAGCACGCGCGTGCTGCCCTGGCTCCAGGCGCAGGTTCAGGCCTTCGAGGCCTACGCCTTCAATGACAACGCGAGCGCAAACAGCTTCGGCTCGTTTCGGCCGCCGCTGACGTCCAGCAATCCCCTCAACGCCTGGGCGGTGTCGTATTCGCCCGCGGTCCTCCGCAACGAGGGTCTGACCCGTGGCGTGCGCGGTCTAGTCACCATCGACTTCGAACTCACGCGACATCTCAAGAACCAGTTGATCCTCAACTGGGAGAAGACGACCAATCCCTACAGCTCGAGTCTCCAGGCGCGCTGGTACCAGGTGGATGCGAACGGCACCTTCGTCCGCAACCCAGCCCTGCTGAACAACAACGATGGCGGCCGGACGATCCTCCCCGCCCAGTGGGTCGATGTGCTTAACAACCCGGGCGGCTTCATCGTTCCGCGGCAGCCGTACTACCTGATCAACGGCGTCGCCTATTTACGGGATTGGCAGAAGTACCGGAATCCGGCCTTTGTCGGTCCGGGCAATCCCCTTGGCTTCAACGGCGGCCCCACCGGGGCGCTGTTTTCGGAGAGTCACACTCCGGCTTACTCGGCCGTGCTCTTCACGGACTGGTTCGGGGACCGCATCTCCACCGTCGTGGGCGTGCGGCACGACGCGTCGTACCTGACCCTCCTGAGTCAGGGTCTGCGCTACAGCGGCTCGGGCACCACCGGCAATGTGGGCGCCGTCTGGAAGTTCTCGCAACCGGTGTCTTTCTACGTGGGTGCCTCCTCCAACTTCACGCCCTACCTGACGTCCTCCCTCCGTTGGGACGGCGTCCCGGCCCCGGCGGGCAAGGGCGAGAGTCTCGAGGGCGGATTCAAGGTCAACGCTTTCGACGGGCGCCTCTCCGGCTCCATCACGGTGTTCGAGACGCGGGCGATCAACCTCTCGACCGCGCTCAGCGCCCAGGTGCGCACCGCGACGGATCCGGCGGGCATCAATGGCAGCTGGTACGCCAACTTCCAGAGTCCGGTCTACACCTACAATCGAACGACCAAGGGCCTCGAGGTCACCCTGAGCGCCCGTCCGACGAAGAACTGGCGCGCGATGTTCGGCTTCTCGATCGCCAATGGCGTCGAGGCCGACGACCTCACCCTTCCGTTCTTCTACAACGACGAGTTCCGCACGAACGCTCAGGGGCAGGTGCTCCTCAGCGACGGCACGCCGCTGCTCTTGCCGGTCAATCCGTCGACCCCGCGGGCGACCGATGGAAAGACCTACCCCCCGGGCACCGCCGTGCAGGCTCTGACCGTCGGCATGATGCGGGCCGGCGACGCCAACGGAAACTACAAGGCGGAGATTGCGAGTGACAGCGGCCGGATTCTCAACGCCACCTCCCTCGGCCTGACGATTCCCGGGGTCGGCACCGGCCGCGTCGGATTGCCCATCAGTCAGCACCAACTCGGCTTCGTCCCCGCCGTCCCGGGCATCCAGGTCCGCAAGGGAGGTGAGAAGACCTCGGGCTTCCCCCGGCAGTCGATCACCTTCACGAGTATGTACACCTTCTCCCAAAAGGCACTCAAGGGGTTGAGCGTGGGAATCAGCGGACGCGGTGACTTCGACCTGCTCCGTTACTACTACAATGACGCGGCCAAGGGGAACCTGCGCCTGCCTTACTATTGGGATGACGGCTATCTGGTCAGCGCGATCGTGGGTTACGAGCGGCCCCTCTCGCGCCGGATCAAGTGGCGCACCCAAATCAACGTGAACAATGTGCTCGACTGGCGGGAGACGGCGCTTGCGCCCAACGTCGCAACGGGGATCATCGACAACGCCCTGCTGCGGAACGACCCGCTCACGTGGGTCTGGACGAACACCCTGCGTTTCTGATTGGCGCGCGTGGTGTCGCCGCCGCCTCCCCCTCAATGCTCCCCTCTGCTCCCCCCGCGCCAGCCGACTGGCGCTGCATCGACTTCCCGCTCAGCGAAATTCCCTCCGAGGGATACTGCGACCAGCCGTACGCGGTCGTGAACCAGCGGGGTGAGTGGGTGGTGGTCATGACCACCGGCCGGGGCATCGAGGGCGAACCCGGCCAGCACATCGTCTCCACAGTTTCGCGGGACCGTGGGCGCTCCTGGGGTCCGCTGGTGGATGTGGAGCCGGCCGACGGCCCGGAGGCATCGTGGGCCACCTGCACGATGATTCCCTCGGGGCGGATCTTTGTCTTCTACACCTACAACGCCGACAACCTGCGCACGGTCCTGAGCGAGGACGGGGAGTATCTCAAACGCGTCGATACGCTGGGGAAGCTCGTCTTCAAGTTCTCCGATGACGGCGGGCACTCGTGGTCGGCCGAGCGCTTCGAGGTCCCGATCCGAACCTTCGCCATCGATCGCGGCAATGTTTACGGCGGTCAGCACCAGTTCTTCTGGAGCATCGCGAAACCGGTCCAGCATCAGGGCGCGCTCTACCTGCCCCTTTCGAAGGTGGGCAACTTCGGCGAAGGATTCATGGCCAGCGGCACCGGGGCGATCGTGATGAGCGGGAATCTCCTTGCTGAGGCGGATCCGGCTCGGATCGCGTGGGAAACCCTGCCCGAGGGCGACGCCGGCCTGCCCGCCCCCGCGGGGCGCGTGGCGGACGAGCACAACATGGTCCCGCTGTCCGACGGCAGCCTGTACTGCGTCTACCGCACCAATCAGGGACACAACGTCCAGACCTACAGCCGGGATGGAGGCCGGACCTGGAGCCAGCCGGAATGGGCCCGCTACCGGCCGGAGGGACGGCGGATCAAGCAGCCGCGCTGCCTCAACAAGGTGCACCGTTTCGCCAACGGGAAGTACGCGCTCTTCTTCCACAACAACGGCGGCCGGGACTACAGCCAGCGCCCCCTGGGCAACCGGAATCCCACGTGGATCGCCGGCGGGATCGAGCGGGATGGTTTCATTCACTGGAGCGAACCAGAGATCTTCCTGTATGATCACGACTACCGGCGGGGCATCTCCTACCCGGATTGGATCGAGGACCAGGGCGAGTATTTCCTCACTGAGACCCAGAAGGCCCGGGCCCGCGTGCATCAGATCCCGACCTCCTTCATGGAAATGCTCTGGGCGCAGCCTAGCCTCCGCGAGGTCGCCCGCACCGGCTTGCTGCTGGAGGTGACGCGGCCGAGCCATGCGGCGGGGACGTCGCTCGACTGGCCGCGCGTGGGGAAGCTGAGCACGGGGGACAGTTTCGCCCTTGAGCTGGCGGTGGATCCATCCCCGGACTCCGTCGATCGGACGCTGCTGGATACGCGGATCACCCAGACCTCCGGTTTCGGCGCCCGGTCGGAACTGGCCGGAACCGGCGTCATGGTCTCACAGCGCCGCGACGGGTCGCTGGACGTCTTGCTCGACGACGGGCGCTCGCCCCTCTGGTGGTCGACGGAGCCGGGCACCGCCCGCCCGGACGCCTCTCTGCATCTCGTGGTCAATGTCGACGCCGACAGCAATGTGCTGACCTTGGTGATCAACGGTCAGTTGTACGACGGTGGAGATCGGCCCTTCGGCTACGCGCGCTTCAACCCCTTCATGTATGAGGTGAATGGTCTCCGGCGGGTGGAGTGGGGTCGGCAGATCCACGCGAGCGTCGCGTTGATCCGGGTCTACGGACGATTCCTCTTCACCAGCGAGGCCGTGGGCAATCACCGGGCGTCCATCGCTGGCTAACCGGACGCATCCGCCGATGACTCGAACCGGGCAAAGGCTCACGGACGGGGTGGGGTTCGACCGACGTTCGCGGGAGGTGCGCGAATCCGTGCGGCGACTGCTGCTCGGGGGCAGCATCCTGATCGGTCTGCTCGGCCCCGCGAACGCGCGGCCCGACGACGTCCGTGATCCCCTGCTCGTGGAGGCGTGGAACGAATTCCGCGCCGGGCGGAATCAGGAGGCGGCGGCGCGGTTTCAGGCGGCGGCCACCCTGCACCCGGACAAGTCCGCTGCGAGCCTGCAGGCGTGGTACGGGTACGCGCTGGCGATGCAGCACTCGCAACCGTGGCCGCGACCCGAGGAGGCGGAGCGGGCGCTGCGTCGGATCATCGATGCGGATCCTCGGGGCCCGTTGGCACCTTGGGCCATTCTCGAACTGGGTAATCTCGCCAATGACCGCACCCGGCAGGCGAATCCCGTGGCGGCGGTCCACTTTGAGCGCGTGCTGAGCGAGTTTGCGGAAAGTCCCGCCGCCGACGAAGCCGCGCTCAAGCTTGCGGGTATCACCATCGCCGAGGGAACGCGGGAGTCCGTTCTGCGGGGTGTGGGAGTCTTGGAGGCCCGTCTCGCTCGGTATCCGGACAATCCCGTCGCGGTGGTGATGCACCTGCGCCTTGACTACACGTACTGCGTCATCCTGCAGGACTACGCCAACAGCCTGCGGCACGCCGAGGCCGTGTGTCGTCTGCGTCTGAAGGATCCTTTCCGCTGGAGCCGCCAGCTCTGGCACACCGCCGAACTGCATCGGCGTTTCTCCGGGGACCGGGAACGCGCGGCCCACTTCTACCGCCTGATCCTGACCGAGGCGCCGCGATCCGAGCACGCGTGGGCGGCGCGGCAGCGACTGGGGGAGTGGGGTATGCTTGAGGGCACGGGTGCACGAAACGGAGGCACGCATGCTCAGTAACTGGAAAGTGTGGATTCTCGTCGCAGCGTATGGGCTCTGCGCACTCTGGGCCCTGCGACCCCGCGCCGGCGTCGCAACGGCTGCCGGCGACCCGGCGACCGTGATCCGGGTCACGCACACGCTCACCGACGACGGCGTGCGGCGCGCGCTGGAGGATGCGGCATCCCGCTACGCGCAGATTCATCCGGATCGCCGGGTCGTGATCCAGGCGGTGCCGATGCGCTCGTACGAGCAGTGGACGAATACGCAGGCCATCGGGGGTACGCTTCCGGACATCATCCAGGTCACGGGCCGGGCCGGGCGGTGGAGCCTGTACGCGCAGCGGTATCTTCTGCCTCTGGGTCCCGATGTCCTCCGCCCGAACCCCTATGCGGACGCCTCCGGCTCGGCGGCGGTGCCGTGGCGAGACACCTTTCGCGATGGGCTCAACACGGGATTCTTCCTCCACCTGATGGAGTACTTCCGGATTCCCATCGCGCTCAACACCACCCGCGTCTTCTTCAATCGCACGCTCTATCGCGAGATCATGGGATCGCAGCCCTACCCGCGGGACCTGACGGAGTACATGGCCTTCGCCGAGCGGGTGCGGCAGGTGGCGCGGGAGCGCGAGACCGCGCTCCATCCGATGGTGGTCTCCGGCGAATATATGGCGCGGAATGGCGAACTCTCCTTCGTCTTCCGCCAGATTGTGGAGCCGGTCTCGATGAACCTGGCTGAACGTTACGAGATCGCGCTCTGGGGCATCCCGCAGCACATGCTCCCGCATTACGGGCTCCTGACCGGCACGTTCAGCTATGACAACCCCACGCACGAGCGGGCATTCTCCTTGTTGAAGGGATTCGCGGAGACCTGCCAACCCGGCTTTTCCTCCTACCAGAATGAGGACTCGCGAATGCTTTTCCTGCAGGGCAGGGGAGTCGCGACGATCGGCGACTCATGGGATCTCGGCGTCATGCAGCGTCTGGCCGGCTTCGAGATCGATGTGGTTCCCTTCTTCCGGGTGGCCCTCGACGACGACGGGAAACGCGTCGTCCTGCCCGCACTCCGCGACGAAATCACCGAGGGACCCTCGCTGTCGTTCGGCATCAATCGCGAGAGCCCGCGGGCGAGCCTGGCGTTGGATTTCCTGCAGTTCCTCTCGAGTCGCGAGGAGAACGTCCGGCTGTGCCGCTCCCTGAGCTGGGTTCCCGCGGCGAGCGATCGGGCCTCCGAGGCGACGCCGTCCACCTTCGACCCCGTGACTGCAGGACCAATTGGGCATATCCCGTTCGGGCAGCCGCCGGGCCGGACCCACCTTTACCTCGTCCAGAATCTGCCGATCTTCCTCAACGGGACAATCGACTTCAAGACGTGGGCGGCGGGCATGAACGCGGCGTGGCTGCAGCAGGGCGACCAGGATGTCGCGGCCTTCAACCTTCGCCTGATGCGGGGCAGCCGGGTGATCGAGAACAACATCGCGAAGGAGCGCGCCGCCGAGCTGTTCGGGGAGGCGCGCGGCCCCGACGATGGTGCCGGTGGCCCGCGGGAGTCGAGCTACGTGTTCGGCCTGGAAATGGTGGACCTGCTCCACTCCCACGCGACCGAGCGGAAGGTGGTCCGCGACTGGCTGGGTGCGGGGGATTACGTTTTCCCGCCCAAGATCAACGAGGCGCTCCCGAGCGAGAGCCTCATCCGGCTGATGCCCGAATGAACCGGCGCAGGCAGGAAGACGGTCGGATGCGCTCCGCAAGTCGCCGCCTCGGCGGCCGTGAGGCGGACGGCGCCGCTCAGGACGGCTTCCCCCAATCCCTGAAGGTTTACGGGAAACTGTGTCGACGGTGGCCCTCGCGGCCGGTTTGGGTTTGCTGACTTCCATGACTTCATCTCGGTCGAAACTGCGCGTCGGACTGATTGGGTGCGGGGGCATTTTCCGCATTTCCCACCTTCCCAGCTACGAGTCCCTGGCTCACCTGATCGCCATCGAGGCGATCGCGGATCCGTTCGAGCCCAACCGGCTGCAGGCGGCCCAAGCCCTGCGTCTCGGCGCCGACGCGTGCTTCACGGACCCGCGGGACATGCTGCGCGCGGTGCCGCTCGACGTGGTCGTGATCGCGACGCCGCACCACCTGCACCGGGAGCAACTCCTCCAGGTTGCGGAAGCGGGCGTGGCGTGCATCGGCGAGAAACCCCTGGTCTTGGAGCCCGGCGACCTGGCGGAAATTGAAGCAGCGTTCCGGGCGGCGGGCCGGGACTGCTCCGTGGTGCACAACTACCTCTACACTTCGGGAATGCAGGCGGCGCTGGCGGGTTTGAAGGGCGAGTCGCCGTATTTCGCGCAGACGCGAGCCGTGTTCAGCAAGGCGTTCCCCGCGCCCGCGAACGACTGGAGATTTGAACGCGAGGCTGGCGGCGGAGCCCTGAACGACACCTGCTATCATGAGATCTACCTGACGGAGGCCCTGATGGGTTCGCCGGTGACCGAGGTGCAGGGGCGGATCCGCTCCGCGCGGTTCGGGCGCAGTGCGGATGATCTGGTGGAAATCCACTTCACCCACGCCAATGGGCAGGGCTCCAATGTGCTGGTCGGCTGGTGCCTGCCCAGTCCGGGGGCCGAGCACTTCATCACCGTCTACGGCAACGACCACAGCTGGCGGGTGGCGGGGCGCGGCCGGGGGCTCACCCGTTTCGATCGCATCGAAGGCAGCTGGCAGGACGTCGTCTCGACGAAGGAGACGGAGGTTCAACCGCGCGAGGTCATGCACGGCCACTTCGGCTTCTTCGCCGCGGCTTTCGAGGCGGCCCTCGCCGGTCGCCCCTTCCCGGTGGGACTCACGGCCGCGCGGCGGCAGGTGGACATCCTCTCGGCGGTTCGCCGGGCCAGCGCTGAACGCACCCGGGTGATGCTGTAAAACGACTCCCATGACTGACTATACCAAGCCGGAAAGGCCCTACATTGATTGCCATAACCATATTGGCCGCACCTTGGACCGTGTTCCCAAGGTCGGCCAGAGCACGACCATGTGCCTGGCTCGGTACGCCGAGACCAACATCTACTCGGCCATTTCGGCCCCGCCGGCGGTCGGAACGTCGCTGGCCCGCGGCACGCTGGACGTGCGAGATCAGAACGAGGTGATCGTCCGTGCCGGCAAGGATTTCCCCGGCGTGTTTCCGGTGGCGCTGGCCCTGATGGAGCCGCGCTTCGGCGACGTCGCGGTCGAGGAACTGGAGTGGGCGCTAAGCAACCTCGGCATGCACGGACTCGTCGGTCACCCTCCCATCGCCGAGTGGTGCATTCCCTTCGTCGAGGCGGCGGCGGCGCGGGGCGGCTTGATCAATCTGCACCTCCACAACGAACTGATGCTGCGCGTCGCGCAGATCTGCCCCGGCGCCACCTACATCGTCCACGGAAGCTACTGGGCGGTGGAGAATCTGGCACACCTCGAGAACTGCTGGTTTGAAATCGTGCAGTACCCGGAGTGGGGCAAGGGGGCGAGGGATTGGGACTTCGATTGGATGGCCTCCAAGGTCGGCAGTGACCGCCTGATCTTCGGGGCCGACATGCCCTATTACGATTACCGCTACCTGCAGCAGAAGATTGAGCGCGCGCCGATTAGCGATGACCTCAAGGACAAGATCGCGTTCCGGAACGCGCAGGCCCTGATCAAGCAGTACGTGCCGAACTGGACGATGCCGGACGGACCGCCCAAGGCGCCGCGCACCTATCCCCCGGAGGAGCTCTGGAAGAAGAACCCAGCCAACCCCGAGCGCATGGCGGCCTTCGGCTGAGCGGCGCCGATGAAGATCGTCGCCGTCCACGCTTACTCCACCCGGACCCACCATCCGGTTCCCTTCGTCTGGCGCCGCGGCCTGCCCGGCAGCAACGTCGTCAATGAGGCGACGTGGCTGCGGCTCGTGACCGACGCGGGCATCGAGGGCTGGAGTTGCTTTGCGCGCGGCGCGATCGCGATGGACCTGATCGAGCGGCGACTGAAGCCTTGGCTCATCGGGAAGAATCCCTTGATGAAGGAACTCCTGTGGCACGAGCTGTGGGAGATCGATCGCATCGAGGAGTTGCCCATGTACATGATGGGCTTCGTGGACGCCGCCCTCTGGGACATCACCGCCAAGGCGGCGAATCTCCCACTGTACCAATTGCTGGGCGGATACCGCCACGAGATCGAAGCGTACGCGAGTACGGTCACGTATGCGACCACCGAGGAGTTCCTCGACGTCGCTGACCAGTGCCTGGCCCGCGGCTTTCGCTCCATCAAGCTACACGCCTGGGGTGATGCCCGCAAGGATGCCGCGCTCTGCCGAGCGCTCCGGACGCACGTGGGCCCGGATGTCACGCTGATGTACGACGGCTCGGCGGGCTTCGACCCTTACGAGTCCCTGTACCTGGGCCGCGCACTGGAGGAGGCGGACTACCTCTGGTACGAGGAGCCGATGCGCGAGTTCAGCATCGGCGCCTACCGGCGTCTCTGCGAACAACTCGATATTCCGGTCCTCACCGCCGAGACGTCCGATGGCTGCCATTACAACGTCGCCGACTTCATCCAGCAGGGCGCGGCGGACATGGTGCGCACGAGCTGGTTCTACAAGGGTGGAATTACCGGCGCCCTGCGCGTGGCGCATCTCGCCGACTCGTTTCAACTCAGCGCCGAGGTTCACGGCATGGGCGTGGAAAACACCCACCTCTGCCTCGCGATCCGCAATTGTCACTACTACGAGACGCTGATCATGGGAAACCCCATCGTCGTGGACAAAAATGTGGGCAAGGACTGCTTCATCCGCGCCCCCGAAGCCCCGGGCATCGGACACGACATCGACGCGGTCACGCTCGATAAGATCGCCGTCGCCAAGCTCTAGATTCGAGTCGGCTCCTGCGCCAGTCGCCCCACGCCGTTCGTCCAGCCTTCTCTTCCGTGTCGGCGAAGGGGTCGTTCAGCGCGTGCACTTTCTCCCGCGCCCGCCGCCTCAAGCGGACGAGAGGGGACGCCGACCGCGCAGAGGGCCCGCAAATCGAGGCTGACGGCCTCCCGCTTTACCTTCAGGTCTGATCCGTCCGTGCGACCCCGTTGAAGAGACTCTGCCATGGAACCCTTGAAAACCTCCCAGCCCGCGTCAGTCCCCGCCGTCCGTCCCCAGGCCGTTGACGAGTCGCGGCGACCCGCCCGGGTCGTGATCGCCGGCGAAGCGGGCGCGAAGCTCGACAGCAACGTCGTCACCGGCGGGGGCACGGATGACACCGCCCTCATCCAGGGAATCCTCGACCGCGCGCCGGAGCTTGGCGCCCTGAAGCTCATCATCGATGGGGCGATTCTGGTTCACGGACTGCGCGTCCACTCCAACACGACGATCGAGTGCCTGAACCGTTCCTGCGGCTTCTACCTCGCCGACAACTCGAACCGCCCGATCGTTCGCAACGCCTCTCCGCAGCCGGAAGGCCGCGTTGATCACAGCATCTCCTTCCTCGGCGGAACCTACAACGGCAATGCCGCCCATCAGGAGCATTCGACGCCGGAGCACGGCTGGACCACGGCCTTCGCATTGCACGGCGTCGAGGAAGTCCTCGTCCGGGATGTTTCCATCACGAACTCCCGGACGTTCGCGGTCTATCTGACGAACTGGCGGCGAATCGTCTTCGAGAACATCTACATCAATCTCGATCACATCCCCAAGCGTTCCAATCAGGACGGTATTCACGTCATGGGCCCGGGCGAGTTCCTCAGTATTCGCAACGTCCAAGGGAGGGCGTGGGATGACATCATCGCGCTGAATATCGACGACCTCCTAGGGGATTGGGACAGCGAAGGTCGGTTTGCGCGTCTGCCGGCCAGCGTGACGCAGTTCGGCGATGCCGCCGGATTCGGACCCGTGTCTGATGTTGATATCGATGGCGTGCAGGCGTTCGACTGTGCGCAGGTCGTGCGGGTGCTCTCGCGGGCCTCGCGGCTGGATCGAGTCTCGATCCGCAATGTCAAGGGCACCTACCGCGACTTTGGCGTATGGATCACGCCCTACTTCCGCGAGGGTGGAAACATCGGGCGGCTGGAGTTTGAAAACATCGACCTTCGGCCGACCGGAACGCGGGCGTACAATTACGTGCCACCCTTTCTGTTCTGGATCGCAGGAGGGGTCGAGACCCTGAGGCTGCGCAACATTGCGAGCCATGAAACGGTCGATGATCGCCCGCTGGTCTGGATCCAGCCGGACGCCAAGATCGAACTCCTTCAGATTCAGGGTCTGAGCGTGCGTGACGTGCGCAAGGAAATCGGCCGGACGCCGCTGATTCGTGCGGATGGGCGCATCGGGCTGCTGCAAGTCGGCGACGTAGTCGTGCAGCGGGCGGGCGCGGACGCACCCGCTGGCTGCCTGATCGGCACGTCGGCCGACCGGGCCGCTCTCAAGGCCTTCATGGACGGACGATCCTGGCTCATGAATCCGGGACCCGGGCGGCGCGGGTGGCCGGAGGGTGAGAGCTACCTGACCGCGAAACCGTGGATCGCTCGACTGCAGGTCCGTGGAGTCGTGGCTGACCAACTTGAGTGGCTCGTCGATCACCAGCACGGTTCGATTGGGGAAGTGACCGTGGCCGATGTCTCGGGGCTTGCCCCCAAGGAGTGCCTGCGAAAAGGACCAGACGCGTCGGTGGCGCACGAGCGCTTGCTGCCCTGACGAGCAACCATCCGAGCCAGGCAAGAGCCGGAGAGGAACAGGCTTTGCACTTTGCTTTCCTGCGGGACCGGCCGACGATCAATGGGTTACGGGGAAAGATGGCTCGCGATGACAAAGTGCAAAGCCTGACCCTCTGGCTGGTTCCCTCTGGCTGGTTCCCTGCGGGACCGGCTGACTATCAATGGGTTAGGGGGAGAAATGGCTCGCGATGACAAAGGACAAAGCCTGACCCTCCGTCGGCGTCCCCTCCCGCGCACCGTGCTCATCCGCGCGATCGGTCCCGGCCTTGAGCCTTTCGGGGTGACGAGCACTCTCGCCGATCCCGTTCTCTCACTCTTCAGCGGGCAGACGCGCAT
>JBEIGD010000057.1:0-14193 GCA_040382075.1 Opitutaceae bacterium | reverse complement strand
GTTGACCGGCAACATGATCCAACCGTTCAGGACGGTGGTGAGCTTCTCGGCGGCCGGTGATTTGGAGGGGTTCGTTGGCATAGGCGTTTGTGCTATATCGGCGTGATATCATTATGGAATCACGCATTGTCAAGTCGGATTCCCTCGTCTCGCTTTCGCGATCCGTCGGTCCGCCTTCAGGCACGTCGTGCGCTCAGGGCGGGGAGCGGTGCCGGGATGATCTCGCCGCCACGCACTCGGGCGCGATTGGGGGCCTCATGCACTGCGCCGGTGGAGCGGATCCGGAGCAGCCGCTGACGGAACCCGCTTGGGAGGCGATGGTCTCACCCCGCAGAAACTGCACTACCCCTCAATCCTTCGAAATCCTCTGTCATGACGAAGCGTTTCCTCCTCCTCCTGATCACGCTGATGTCTCTCTCCGCACCCGGCTGGGCGGCGAATGTCACGCAACTCGTGATGAACATCGACATCGCGAACGGCATCGTACCCCCGGCGGGCCCGAGCCGGGTGCGGGTGCCGCCCGGTGAAACCGTGACGCTCGTGTTGCCGGCGGAGTGGCCCGGGCCGACTCAATGGCGCAAGGATGGGGAGGCGATCCCCGGGGCCACGGGTTCAAAGCTGGTGCTGGGTCCGGTGACGTCAGCCAGCAGCGGCCTCTATACCGTTACGGGGGCGCCTTTCCCCACGATCACCACCGGCATCCAGCTGGATGTCGTGGTGACTGGCTCGACGGGGAACTTCTCGAGCCGCGTGCGCCTGCAGGCCGGTGCGGACACGCAAATCCTCGGGTTCGTGGTCACGGGCAAGACGACCAAGACGCTGCTCATCCGCACGGTGGGGCCGTCGCTGGCGGCCTTCGGCGTGCCAGATCCCGTGGTCCGACCGCGCATCGCCTTCTACGACTCCAAGGGCAAGCCGTATTCCTGGGCGCGCCCGGCGGTCGTCCTTCCGCCGGAGTACTGGACGAATCTCTTTGCCTCCGCCGGGGCGTTTCCGCTCAGCGGCGGCGAGGAGGCGTATTTCGCGTACGACGTCGGGCCCTTCCCGCCCGGCGCCTACACGATCCACGTGACGGACGCCTCCGGAAAGGGCGGCACCGCGCTGATCGAGGCGTACGAGGTGCCTTAGGTTCGAGCGGCGCCGAACGCCTTCCGCTCAGCCTTCCGCCTTCTTGCGCAGCCGCCAGGCGTGCAGCAGCGGCTCGGTGTAGCCACTGGGCTGTTGCTGGCCCTTCAGCACGAGGTCGAGAGCAGCACGGTAGGCGTGGCTCAAGGCTGCCCGGCCGGCCATCGGCTCGTACAGCGGGTCGCCCGCGTTCTGCTGATCCACCACCGCGGCCATGCGCTCGAAGGTCGCACGTACCTGGGCCTCGGTGATGACGCCGTGGAGCAGCCAGTTGGCGATGTGCTGACTGCTGATGCGGAGCGTGGCGCGGTCTTCCATCAGTCCGACGTTGTGGATGTCGGGCACCTTGCTGCAGCCGACGCCCTGGTCGACCCAGCGGACCACGTAGCCGAGGATGCCCTGCACGTTGTTGTCCAGTTCCTGCTGGATCTCAGGCGCGGTCCAGAACGGCAGCAGCGCCACCGGCACCTGCAGGATCGCGTCGAGCAGCTTCTCCTCCACGAGCGCCGCCTTCGGGCCGTGCGCGAACGCGTCCATGCTCGCCTGCAGCGCCGCAACGTCGACCTGATGGTAGTGCAGGGCGTGCAGCGTCGCCGCGGTCGGGCTCGGCACCCAGGCTGTGTTGGCGCCGGACTGCGGGTGCGCGATCTTCTCGCGCATCATCTCCGCCATGAGGTCGGGCATCGCCCACATGCCCTTGCCGATCTGCGCCCGGCCGCGGAGCCCGCAAGCGAGGCCGATCTGCACGTTGTTGAACTCATACGCGCGCAGCCACTGGGCCAGCTTCATCCGCGGTTTGCGCACCATCGGGCCGGCGCGCATCGCCGTGTGAATCTCGTCGCCGGTGCGGTCGAGGAAGCCGGTGTTGATGAAGGCGACGCGGGCCGCCGCCTCGGCGATGCAGGCCTTCAGGTTGACGCTGGTGCGCCGCTCTTCGTCCATGATCCCGAGCTTGACGGTGTTTTCGGGCAGCCCGAGCAGTCGCTCGACTCGTCCGAACAACTCGCTGGCGAACGCCACCTCTCTCGGGCCGTGCATCTTCGGCTTGACGATGTAGACGCTGCCGGTGCGGCTGTTGCGGATGCGTTGGCCGCCGATCGCCCCGTGGCCCTGCAGGTCGTGCAGCGCCACGGTCGTGGTGATCACCGCGTCGAGGATCCCTTCCGGGATCTCGCGTTGGTCGCCGCCCCAGAGGATGGCGGGGTTCGTCATCAGGTGACCGACGTTGCGCAGGAAGAGCAGGCTGCGGCCGTGCAGGACGCGCTCGCCGCCGTCGGCCGCCACGTAGCGGCGGTCGGGGTTGAGCCCGCGTGTGAACGTGCGGCCGCCCTTGGCCACCTCGGCCGTCAGCGTGCCTTTCACGATGCCGAGCCAGTTGCGGTAGCCGAGCACCTTGTCCGCGGCATCGACCGCGGCCACCGAGTCCTCAAGATCGAGGATGGTGGACAAGGCAGCCTCGACCTCCACGTCGGCGATCCCCGCCGCGTCGCTGCGGCCGATCGGGTGGTTGCGGTCGATGCGGATGTCCAGATGCAGACCGTGGTGGCGCAGCAGCACCGACGACGGTGCGGCGGCTTCGCCTTGGTGGCCGACGAATCGGGACGGGTCGGCGAGGCCGGTGACGGTGCCATCCTTCAACGCCACGGCGAGCCGGGCGCCGTCGGCGCCAGCCTCGACGCGGTACGCGGTGGCGTCGCGGTGCGAGGCGCCGACCAGCGGGGCGGCCTGGTCGAGCACGTTGCGCGCGTAGTTGATCACCTTTTGGCCGCGGACCGGGTTGTAGCCCGCTGCCTTCTCCGCCCCGCCCGACTCGGGGATGACGTCGGTGCCGTACAGGGCGTCGTAAAGCGAGCCCCAGCGAGCGTTTGCGGCGTTGAGGGCGTAGCGTGCGTTGAGGATGGGCACCACCAATTGTGGCCCGGCGAGCGGCGCCACCTCCTCGTCCACCTGCGCGGTGCGGCACTGCACTGCGGCCGGGGGCGCGACGAGGTAGCCGATGCGCTGCAGGAAAGCCCGGTAGGCGGGCAGGTCGCCGATCGGCCCGGGGTTGGCCGTGTGCCAGGCGTCGAGTTCGGCCTGCAGGCGGTCGCGCTCGGCCAGCAACGCCGCGTTCTTCGGCGCGAGCTCGCGCACGATGGCGTCCAAACCGGCCCACCAGGCGTCGCGGTCGATGCCGGTGCCGGGCAGCACTTCGTCGTCGACGAAGCGCACGAGCTCGTTGGCGACGAGGAGACTGTGCAGGTGGGTGCGAGGGGTGGGATTCATGGCGAGGTGGTTGAAGTCTTGGCATGACCCAGCGATGAGGAAACAGGATTCTTTGGGTCGCGGTCCGCGGCGGAGAACGGTCCCTCGGGACCTCTGGGGATCGGCGCGGGATGGCGGGTGAAGGAACTGGTGGGAAGCCGGGTTAGCGGTGGCTGCGAAGCATCCGCCGGGCGTCCGCCTGCAGCGGCTTGGTCTGCTGGCGCATTTCCGTTTCCCAGTAGGTGATCACCGCCGACGGCACCTTGGCCGTTGCTGCCGCCCGCCGCCAACCGCCGATGGTTGCGGCTTCCACCCGCGCATAAATGTCCCGCGCGTTTCCTGGCGAGATTCCGCCCGCCTCCGCGAGTCGAAGCAGATCCTCAAAGCGGACCGGCAGCGCCATGCGGCCGAGCCACGCCAGCCCGACCGCGCCGTTGAACACGCTGGGGGTGAGGTCGAAGGCCGGGGCCAGCGCCCACGTCCGCGCCTCTGCGTTGTACTGGAAGGCATGGTTTCGGCCGTGGTCGTCGCGATTCGTGGCGAGCAGGTTGAAGACGGCGCGTCGAAAGCACTCCGCGGCCTCCGGGATCCCTCCCAGCCTTCGGCTCACCCGGATGAATTCGTCGTAATCGATGGCGCCGTCCGCCGGCGCCCGGTGCAGGAGTCCGCTCAGCGTGTGCACGTGACGTCGTCCGGTCCGGCCATCGCTCGTCTGGAAGCGGTCGAAGCGTTCCACCGCGAAATGCCGGCGCTCGCCGTCGTGCACGAGGCAGGCGCGGGGTACGCGGATCCCGGCCTCCCGCGCCATCAGCCAAAAGGCGAATTCGACGGCGCCTTCCGCCTCATCGTCATGGCGCGCCAGCTTCAGGATGCAGGAAGAGAAGCCGGGGGGCGGACTGCCGCCGACAAGGACCTCGCCGCGATCCATGATCTCGGCGTCGATCTTCAGGTGAACCGAGGCTTTCGGCTGGGCGCCGCCCAGCGAGCTGCCTCCCTGGGCGAGGAGGGCGTTGATGCGGGAGCCGGTGAGCTTGACCGGTGCGGACCGGAGCGCGTCGGCGGCCCGGGCCATCTTCGCGAGGACGACGGAGGCGGCCTCCGCGCCGAGCTCCGGTCCCAGCGTGGGGGAGAAGGTGATGGCGCCGGGCCCCCGCGCACCGATGACCGCCAGCTTGCCGATGGGTGTTCGGATCGAGGGTGCCTCCTGCAGCAGCAGGCGCTGACCCCAGGCATCGGGCAGGCAGTCCGCAATCAGTCCGGGAAGGCCGCCAACGAAGGGCGTGTCTCCCGGCCGAAAGATGCGCGGCCCGCGCCCAAACAGGGCGTTGGGGAGCATGAAGGGAGACAGCTCGTGCCCGCTCGCCAGAAACTCCCGGTCGAACTCCAGCGCGTGGGCGCCGTCGCCCGCCCGATAGGCCAGCACGCCGAGCGGACGGCCAAGGAAGGCGAGGTTCAGGAGCACCGGCTCAGTCATGACGGTCGTGAGTCATGTTGAACGGGCCAGCCGGACCCGCCGCCGTGTCGTTGTCGTGGTCCCGCCCTCAAGAAACGCCGCAATGCTTGGTGCGGAGGACTCCGCCGTCGTAAGCGCCTCCAGCATGCGCTCCGCCAAGCCCAGCGACACCAGGAGCTTCGCCAGACCTCCCGACGCGATGCTCCCGCTGCGCTCGAAACGGCGCAGCGTGGCGATCGAGACGCCGCTCCGCGTCGCCAGATCTTCCTGCCGCCAGCGCAGTGCGATGCGTCGCTCGCGGACGGCCGCCGCCAGACGCTGGAGAACATCGACTTCGGATAGTAAAGCTAACATTTGATCATTAAAATCTAGAATAGCGATCTAAGCAATCGTTAATGAATTCTTAAGATCGAAGAGAAGGGCGCATTCTACTCCGTTTCCGACCAGGGCAGGATGGGTTTCGGGGTTGAACTCGGGGAGAGCGCGGGATCCTCGATCCGGCCAGACAGGATGACGTTGCCCTGCCTCGCCACGCGCGGGCCGACCGTACACGGTCTTTCCCACCGGTCGGCTACTTCGTCCCGGCCCGGCTCACCCACGGCCGGTGGACGGAGGGGATGTCGTCGAGCAACTGGCGGGTGAAGGGGCTGGTCGGGCGCTGGGTCACGTCGTCCGGCGCGCCTTGTTCGACGATCCGGCCTTCGTGCAGGATGAAGAGGCGGTCCGAGACGTAGTACGCGAGGCCGATGTCGTGCGTCACGAAGACGATGGTCATCGAGAGCTCCTCCTTGAGCTTCATCAGGTACTCAAGAATCCCAGCGCGGCTGCACGCATCGACCATCGAGGTCGGCTCGTCGGCGATGAGCACGCGGGGCCGGAGGATGAAGATGCGGGCGAGCAGCAAGCGCTGCATCTGGCCGCCGGAGAGTTCGAAGGGGTACTTCCCGTCGAGTTCGCGGGGCCGGAGATTGACCGCGAGGAGGGCTTGGTCGATGCGCTCCTCCATTTCGGCCTCGGGCGGGCGGCGGTCGAAGAGCCGGAAACACGCCTTCAGCTGCGAGCGAATGGTGAAGAACTGGTTGAAGGCCGCGTACGGATCCTGGAAGACCGCCTGCACATCGCGCCAATACGCGCGGGGATCTCCGGACTCCGCGATCGGGCGTCCGTGGTAGAGCAGGTCGCCGGAGGACGGTTTTTCCAAGCGGAGGAGGAGCTTGGCGAGGACGCTCTTGCCGCAGCCCGACTGGCCGACGAGCGAGACGATTTCGCGTTCGGCGATCGTGAAGGTCGCGTCGTTGACGGCGACCTTGCGCCGCGCGCCGTGACCGAAGGCGCGCGTCAGGTTTCGGGCCTCGAAGCAGGGAGTCTCAGCGGGCATGATGACACCTCACGTGGCGGCCCGCGACCTCGCGCAGGACTTGGTCGCGTTGCGTGCAGTCCGGCTGCGCGACCGGGCAGCGCACGGCGAAGCGGCAGCCGGAGATCGGCTCGCCGAGGTTCGGCGGGGCACCCTCGATCGCGACCGGCTTCCGGGACTTCTGTCCGGGTTCGGCGCTGAGCATGGAGCCCATCAGCGCCCGCGTGTACGGCTGGCGTCCGTCGAAGATCACCTGCTCGGTCGTCCCGATCTCGACGATCTGCCCCGCGTACATCACCGCGATGCGTCCGGCAACGTGGCGCAGCAGGGGCAGTTCGTGCGTGATGAAGACCATCGACGAGACGATGCCTTCGTCCAGCAGGTTGAAGAGGAGCTGGATCACGGCCTTCTGCGACGACACGTCGAGCGCCGAGCTGGGTTCGTCGGCGATGACGATCCGCGGGTTCAGCAGCGTGGAAATTCCGATCACGACGCGCTGCTTCATCCCGGCGGGCAGCTGTACCGGATACGCGTTGAGGACCGCGTCCGCCTCCAATCCGATCCGCGTGAAGCGCTCGCGCAGACGTTCCTGGATCGCGCGGCGGTCCGCGCCCTCGTCGTGGGCGAGGATCACGTCGGTGGCGAGGTCGCGGATCTTCCGCGTCGGGTTGAGCGAATTCAGGGCGCCCTGCGGGATCATCGCGATATCGCGACCGAGCACGGAGCGGCGGACCTCCGCCGGCGGGAGACGAAGGATGTCGCGACCCGCAATCCGCACCGCGCCCGAGGTGAGGTGCAGCGGCGGCATGAGCAGGCCCATCAGCCCGCTGACCAGGGTGGTCTTGCCGCAGCCGGATTCACCGGCGATGCCGAGGATTTCCCCGGGCTGGAGCTGGAAGGAAACGCCGTCGACGGCCTGCACCCGCTTGCCGAGGCGGGTGAGGTAATGGAGACGCAGGTCTTCGACCTCGAGGATGGCGGGCATGGCGCGGGTCACTTGCGGAGGCGTGGGTTGAACACGCCTTCCATCGAGGTGTTGAGAACGTAGAGCGCGAACGCGATCACCGTAATGAGCAGCATCGGCGGGAAGAACGCCCACCACGCGCCATCGGAGAGCGCCTCGTTGCGGATCGCCTGGTTGAGCAGGTTGCCCAGCGAGACCGTGTCGTAGGGTCCGAGCCCGAGCATGCTGATCACCGACTCGGTCAGGATCCCCGACGCGGTCTGGAGGATGAACACCATGAACAGGTACGAGAGCAGGTACGGCAGGATGTGCAGGCAGACGATCCCGAGCGTCCCGTAGCCGTTGATGCGCGCGAGTGCGACGTGGTCGCGGGAGCGCAGGCTCGCGGCCTGGGCGCGCACCGCACGGGCGCTCCACGTCCACGTGGTGCAGCCGATGAAGAGCGCGATCAGGGTCAGGCTTCGCCCTTCCTGCAGGCTGCCCGACAGCAGGATCAGCACGATCAGGCTCGGGATGACGAGGAAGAGGTTCGTGCAGGCGGTCAGGACATCGTCGATCCAGCCGCCCTTGTAGCCGCCGTAGACGCCGATCAGCGTGCCGAGGACGGTCGCGACGAAGCCGGCGAGGAACCCGACGTAGAGCGAGGAGCGCAGGCCCGAGACGAGCAGGGCGAACATGTCGAGCCCGAGGTGATCGGTCCCGAGCCAGCGACCGGAGGTCGGCGGAACGTAGGCGAGACCAACGCGGCGGCTGGTATCGAGCTCCATTAGAAGCGGCGGCAGGAACGCGAGCAGCAGCGTGGCGAGGAGGAGGAGGGCGCCGACGAGGAAACCCGGGCTGCGCAGGAGGTGGCCGAGGAGTTTCATGGACTCAGGCCTCGCCCTCCCGCGCCGCGCGGATGCGCGGGTCGAGGAAACCGATCAGGAGATCGACGGTGAAGTTCGCCACGAGCACGCAGGTGGTGACGAGCAGCGTGCAGCCGGTGATCACTGGGTAGTCGAGGCTCTGGATGGCGGTGAGGACCGACAGCCCGAGGCCCGGGTAACTGAAGACCATTTCCGCGATCAGCGCGCCGCCGACCATGCCGCCAAGGGTGAGAGCGAGGCCGGTGAGTTGCGGGAGCATGGCGTTGCGGAACATGTAGCGGACGATCGTCGACTCGCGCACGCCGATCAGTTTCGCGTAGCGGACGTAGTCGGTGCCGAGTTCGTAGATGCACATCGAGCGCATGCCGATCGCCTGGCCGCCGACCACGAGCAGGAAGACCGAGAGGAAGGGCAGGATGTAGTACGTGGCGGCGCTACTCAGGAAGGCCGCGTTGAAACCTGGATTCAGCGCTTCGTCGTAGCCACCGAGCGTCGGCAGCCACTCCAGCTGCACGCCGAAGACGTAGACGAGCAGGATGCCGAAGCAGAACGAAGGGATGGCGCTGACCAGCAGCGCCACGGGATAGAACACCGTGTCGAGCACGCCGCGCCGGTAGGCGGCCAGCGCGCCGAGGCCGTTGCCGATGAACCAGCCCAGCACCAGCGCGGGAATCTGCAGCGCGAGCGTCCACGGCAGCGCGGTGAGGATGATGTCGCTGACGGGACGTGGGTGCTGGACGATCGAGAGTCCGAAGTCGCCCTGCAGGCTCATGCGCAGATAGCGCAGGAACTGGGTGAGGATCGACGTGCGCAGCGGCGTGCCGTCGTCCGCGCGGAGGATCTTCCCGGTGTCGTCGGTCTGCACCAACCCGAACTCGCGCAGGTACGCTTCCTCGCGTTCGCGCGCGGCCTGCGCGTCCATCGAGCCCGAGACTCGGGCCATGAGCGTATCGACGGGATTGGCCTCGCCGAGGCGCGGGAGCCAGAAGTTGATCGTCACCGCGACGAGGAAGGTCAGCGCGTACCATCCCGCGCGAGCGGTGATGTAGCGGAGGGTCGGGTGCTGGCGGAACATGGGAACGGGAAACGCGGCGTCAGCAGTGGTTACGGCGTCGCCGCGTCAGCGGGCCGCAGGTGCCAGAGCATGAGCGTACCGGCGCCTTGCGACGGCACCGTCGGGGGCAGGTACGGATTGGCGGCGGTGGAGAAGCCAGCCCAGACCTTCTCGTTGAACTCGTAGAACGCCTTCGGGCGGTAAACGAGCGGGATCGCCGGCTGCACCTCCATGCACAGGCGGTTGAGCTCGCGGTAGAGCGCGGCGCGCTCGGCCTCGTCGGTGACGACGGGAATGCGGGCGAGGAGTTCGTCGAATCGCGCAACGTACTCGGGGGAGCCGGGGCGGTTGAAGCGGCCCATGTTGGTGAACATGCGCTCGCCAGCGGGGGCCCAGTCGCGGGAATTCAGCACGAAGTCGAAGCGCGCCCACGGCTCCGCGGGCGAAGGCACCGGGGAGGGCGTCGAAATGATCAGGTCGAAATCCCCCAGCGGCAGGGCGCGGTAGTAGGCGGTGCTGTCGACGAATCGCTCGCGGACATCGATTCCAACTTCCCGCAGGCCGCGGACCATGATGCGGACCATGGATTCCCAGTCGCTCCAGCCGGCCGGGCACTGGATGAAGAGCGTCGGCACGCGCACGCCGGCGGCGTTGCGGGTCTCGATCAGTTCCCCGTCGCGGAAGACGGCGCGGTAGCCGCCGGCGGCGAGTTCCTCGCGGGCGCGGGCGGGGTCGAAGCGCGTGCCGAAGCGCTGCGCGTCCTCGGCGTTGAAGTAGCGCTTCTCGACGCCGAAGGGCAGGATGAAGCCCGGCTCGTGCGGTACGCTGTAGCCGGAGACGGCGAGCTCGCGGATGTCGTCGTAGTTGATCGCGAAGGCCATCGCGCGGCGGAAACGGACGTCGTTGAGCGGCGCGCGGAGATGGTTGATGAACGCCGTGGGCATGCAGGCCGGCGGGAAGTAAGGCGGCTCGTCGAACCACGCCCGCACGCCCTTGCGGGCCTTTAGCCAGATGCGCGGGATGAAGGTGTTGGCCGCGTCGATGCGTCCCTGCTGCAGCGCGAGGCTGTAGTGATCGTTGCTCTTGTAGATCGGCGCGATGAGGAAGCGCGGCGCCGGGAGCTTCCCGCCGTGCAGCGCGGCGTTGCCCCAGTAGGCGTCGAAGCGTTCCGCGACGATCTTCTCCGCTGAGTACGAGTGGAGGCGGTACGGGCCGGACCCGATCGGGTTCTGGTCGGCCTTGTGCTTGATCAGTTCGTTGAAATCGCCCTTCGCCGCCGCGAGCAGCGGCTCCCACACGTGTTGCGGCAGGATCGCGTTCAGCGTCAGCCAGTGCTGCACCATCAGCGGATTCGGATCCTTTGCGCGAAAGCGGAACGCCACGGTGCGGGGCCGCTCCGCCGCGGCGTCCACCACGTCCACCGCCGAGAGGTACTGCCAGGCGGGGAAGCCGGGGTTGATCCGGTAGAGGTGGTTGAAGGTATAGGCGACGTCCCGGGCGGTCACCGGCTTCCCGTCGTGCCAGCGTGCGGCTTCGTGGATGTCCACCTCGATCCGGTCCGGGAATGAGCGCAGTTCCGAGCCTAGCTGAGGCAGGAGCGTGCCTTTCTCCGGATCGAAATAGAACAGCGTCTGGTAGATGACGGTGTGCTCTTGTTGCACCGGCCAGCTGGGGGCGGGGTGCAGGGGGTTGAAGGTGTTTGGCTCACCCCACGCGATGCCGATGCGCAGCGTTTCCTCGCGGGGGAATTCGTCCGCGGTGCCCTTCCCGGAGCGCGTGCAGGCGCTCAGGCAAAGGAGAAGAACGAGGGTCAGCGCCCCGCACGCAAAACGGCGGATCATCGGTGGGGTATGGAGTCCGGTTGCGACGTTAACGAGAGGTTCGTTGGCCTGCCAAGGCCGGGCTTTGGAGATCCTTTGCGGATAAGTTGAGCGATCGTGCGATCAGCGGAGTGAGCGGAGGTAGGAGAGCAGGTCGCGGATCTGGTCGTTCGCGAGTCCGTCGAGCAGGCCGGCGGGCATGAGCGAGCGGCGAAGGTAGCCGGCGCTGCGGAGCGCGGTGCGTTCGATCCGACGTTCCGCCCCGCCGGGGATCCGGAGGGTCACGGAGGTGGCGTCCTGTGCCGCCAGAAACCCTTCGATGAGATCGCCTTCGGTGGTGATGACGCGGAAGGTCCGGTACGAGGCTTCCATCGCGGCGCTGGGCGCGACGAGGTTGCGCAGGATCGCCTCGAGGCCGGTGTGGCCCAAACCGTCGAGGGCGGGACCGATTTGTCCTCCGCGGCCACCCTGCGCGTGGCAGATGAGGCACATTGCTTCAAAGAGAACGCGTCCGTTCTCGGCGTTTCCGGCGATGTTCGCGAGGGAGCGGTACCGCGCGATCAGCTCCGCCTGAGCGGCCTCCTCGGCGGGTGTCGTGGGTACGCCGGTCTCTCGAGTATCCACCGGGAGGGTGTCGCCTCCCACCCGCACCCACTGGCGTTCGATGGCGGGATCATCGGGGAGTGCGGTGCGCATGCGCTCGATGGTGCTGACCCCGAACTCCGATTCGGCGAGCTGCCGTTGCTCCAGCGCGCCGATGAGGGCGCGCGCACCGCGGGGCGTGGCGCTGAGTGCCTCCAGCGTGCGTCCGCGTTCGCCGGGGGCGAACGTGGGGAGTCGGGTGACCAGTGCCTCGGCTCCCCTCGGATCAGGATGCTCGGCCAGCGCCGACACGGCTTCGCGACGGGCGTCGCGTTGGTCGGGACGGTCGATGATCCGCGTGAGGAGTTCCACCGGCGCCGCGCGCAGGCTGCGGAGGGCGCGGAGAGGGGCGAGGGAGGAGGTCAGCACCGGCGCGGAGCCGGGCGCGAGCTGCGCCTCCAGGATTTGCACCAGCGCGGGTGTGGACTCGGTCAGGCCGAAGGCCGCGGTGGCGTCGGCGCCGACCATCTGATCCGCCGCGTCGGTGGAGGTGAGCAGGGCGGCGACCGGGGCGCTCAGCACGGGGGTGAACCACGTTGGATCCAGTTCGGCGCGCGCTCGCACCAATCCGTCGATCACGCCGCGGCGTCCGGAGGGGTCCGCCAGCGCCGCGACCAGCGCGGCGCGCGGAGCCGGCTCGGCCGCGAAGGCGAGCAGGAGGCGCACTTCTTCGTCGTTCGGGGCGCGTCCGGTCTGCGGTAGCCAGGCCGCGAGGCGTTCCGCCGCAGCGCGATCACCGAGCGCGAGGAGGCCGACCAGACGATTTTCCAAGGGCAATCGATGGGCATTCGGGCCTTCCACGAGCGCGCGGGTGAGGTCCGGTTTCCCTTCCAGCGCCCAGCGGGCGAGGTAGCGTTCGAAATCCCGATCGTAACGGTCCCAGACGTCGCCACCCACGTGCCGTGCCTGGGCGAGGCGCAGCGCCACGGCGATCGTTGCCGGGCCCGCCTGCCGCACGCGGCGCAGGCCGTCGCCGACGGTGGCGCGCACGGTGGCGTCTGCGTCGTCCACGAGTCTTCCGAGCAGCGCCGCCACCTCCGCGTCGCCGAGGCTTGAGTCGGTCGCCGCGAGGCGGGCGGCTTCGCGCCGCAGCGCCGCCACGGAGTCCGTGGAGAGGGTGTCGAGGAGACTGCGGTCGGGCCGCTCAAGGCCTTCCAGCGCCCAGAGCGCGCCGAGGCGTCGATCGGCTGCGGCGGCGCGGTCCTGAACGATGCCGCGGAGTTCCGGCACCAGCGCGATCGCCCGCCGGTCGGTCAGCTCCAGCCACGCCATGCGGGAGAGGCGGGCGTTGTCGCCGCCGACGAGCGCAAGGACGTCCCGGTCGGCAAGGCGGGTGAGATCCGGCGGCGTGGTGCGGGCCTGATCGCGGTGACGCACGCGCCAGATGCGGCCGCGGGTGCGGTCGCGGTCCGGGTGCTCGCGCGGAACTTCGTTGTGCGAGATGATCCGATTGTACCAGTCGACGATGTACAGCGCGCCGTCCGGTCCGAAGTGGCTCGCGATCGGCCGGAACCAGCGGTCCTCGCTGGTGAGAAAATCCGCCTGCTTCGCGTAGCGGTAGCGTCCGCCGCCGATCGCGTCCGCGCGGATCACCTGGATCGTGCCGGTGATCGGGTTGGCGACATAGAAGACCAAGGCCGCGCCCGTTCCGGCCACGTCGCGGAACGGGCTGCCGCGGTCTTCCGCGATCGCTAGGCCGCTCAATCCGGTGCCGCCCATCACGGGCTTCTCCAGCGGCGGCGGCATGAGCGGCTGGTCGGGCCGGAAGCGGTCCTTCGCCATCGTCGGGATCCAGATGCCGGGTTGGAAGGGGATGACGGGATAGCCGATGTCGTTCGCTTCCTGAATGAACGTCTCGCCGTCTCGGGTGGTCTGCAGTCCCCAGATGTTATTCGGTCCGATCGTGAGTGCCTCCCAGGCGGACCCATCGGGCAGGAAACGCCCGAGTTTGCACTGGTTGAAGCGGTGCTCGGTGCTGCCGTCGGCGAAGGGCTGCCCGTCGGGTCGGCGCACCGTGGAATAGTTGAACAGCCCCTGTGCGACCATGATCCATCCGCCGGGCTGGCGGTAGAATTGGTGGGGAAAGAGGTGCGAGTCCTGCGTTCCGAACCCGGTCAGCACCACGTGGTGCTGGTCCGCGCGGCCATCCGCATCGGTGTCGCGGTACCAGCGGATGTCGCCTCCGTACTGCACGAGGGCGCCGTCGCGCCAAGGCAGGATGCCGAGGGGCATGACGAGGTGGTCGGCGAAGATGCGCGGCGTGGCGGCGGCGCGGCCGGGGGCGGGTGCAGCGTACGGGGTGTCGAAGATCACCACGCGGTCGCGGCCACCTTTGGCGAAGAGCGCGGCCGACTCGGCGGGATTTTCGTTGGCGTCGACCGGGTATTCGAGCGCGGTCATCGACCACAAGCGCATGCGGGCGTCCCAGTCGACCGTGATGAACTTGCCCAAGCCGTCGGCCTCGGCGGCGACGAGTTCGACTTCGAAACCCTCGGGCACGGTGAAGCCGCGCCGCTGTTCCTCGGGCGACCGTGCGCCGGAGTCCACGAGATTGTAGGTGCGCCCGCCGGGCGCGGCGGTGGGCGGGGTGGGTGAAGGGGCCTTCGCGAGCGATGGCGCCGCGGTGGAGGTGGCCGACGTAGCGGTGGTCGCAGCGCCGTGCGCGGAC
>JBEIGD010000056.1:0-14340 GCA_040382075.1 Opitutaceae bacterium | reverse complement strand
GTATTTCTAATTCCAGCTGGGTGAGAAACTACTAATTCAAATGCAACATTGGTATTAGCAGAGATTAACTCAACCTCATTTGGTGTGAAGGTAAAGGATTCAACCACTGGCTTTACATTCGCATAACTTGCGGTAATTGGCATAAGCCCTGTGATGAGTAATGCTGCAATGAGTGCTGATTTAATCTTCATATCTCCCCTTATTTCTTTGATCACTAACCTTATCGGGCCGGCATTAAATAATTGCTGTGTTTTGGCGGAGGATGAGGGATTTGAACCCTCGGTAGGTTGCCCTACACACGCTTTCCAAGCGTGCGCATTCGACCACTCTGCCACCTCTCCGGTGGAGAACCGGCGCAGGCCCCTTGCGGGACGCCGCTCCGTTCCAAGCCCGCAACATTGGCCAAGGCAGCGGAAGACGGTCAACGGCAAAGTCAGGCCCCCAGCCCTCCCTCGGGAGGAACATCGCCCACCGCGCTGAAACGAGCGCTTTACCGGGTGTCAATTCGCCGCTCCACCTCCGAAGGAATAGCGGAGGCGAGCACCGGTTCCACGGAGGGACCCACGCTTGACATTAACTTTATATGCGCAAATGCTCATTTATTGAAACTCAACCGGGTTTCGTTCCTTCGCCCGACAGCTCCTGTTGCGCATCCCGTACCCCTGCCTCGTCCACTCCGCCTCATCGCCATGAAATCCGAATCCCTCGTCCGTTTACTCGCCGGCACCGTCGTGCTGGTCGGAACTCTGCTCGCCTGGAAGGTCAGCGCGTGGTGGCTGCTGCTGCCCGGCTTCGCGGGGCTCAACCTGCTGCAGTCCGTCGTGACCGGTTTTTGCCCGCCGACGTGGCTGCTGCGCCAACTCGGCTGGATCGACGAGCAGGATGTCATCCACTGGGGCGGCCGCCGCGGCTGAGGTCCGCGACTCCTCCGCCATCCCCGCGTCTATTTCCCCGGTCGCCGTGACTTCACTCGTGCTCCCTCGCTCTGCCCGTCCGCGTTCCACCTTCGACCCAGTCCACGCACCCACCGCGCCCGCGCGCGGGCGCGCGCGTTTCTCCGACTTCATCGCTGCGAGGTCTCTTCGGACGGCGCTCTTCCTCATCGCGGCGTTCACGTTGGCCTCGTCAGCCTCCGCCGCCGACGTGTGGCCGCTCGAGCGCTGCGTTGCCACCGCGCTGGAGCGACACCCGGAAGCGCAGGCCGCGCGGGCGCGGGTCGATGCCGCGCGCGCGCTCGTCGATCAGGCCGAGTCAGCATGGAAGCCCCAGGTCATGCTGGGCGCGCGCTACACGCAGACCGACAGTCCGATGATGGCGTTTGGTTCGATCCTGAATCAGCGGGCCTTCACGTTCGCGCTCGATTTCAACGATCCCGGCCGGATCGATAATCTCAACGCCACCGGCACGATCGCTTACAACCTATACAGTGGCGGACGTGCCACCGCCGGCCGCACCGCCGCCCGAGCCGGCGTGGAGGCGGCCGGCCATGATCTCGCTCTCGCACGGCAACAACTCGCCGCCGAGGTCGTGCGCGCCGCCCTCAATGTGCGCAAGGCCCGCGAGGCCGTCGTCGCTCTCGAGGGTGGGCTGCGCGCCTACGATGCCGCCGTCACCGTGGCCGAGGCCCGCCACGCCGCAGGTCAGATGCTCAAGTCCGATCTCCTCGCGCTTCAGGTCCTCCGCGCGGGCACCCGGGAGTCGCTCGGCACGGCGCGCCACGGCGCCGCGCTCGCGTTGCTGGCGTTCCGTTTCGCGGTCGGACAGGAGCCCGGCGATCCGGAGATCGAGCCTCTCACCGACGACCCAACCCTCGCCGCCGCCACATCACCCGACAGCGGTGACTTCTCGCGCCGTCCGGAACTGCTCGGTCTCGCTGCCCGCCTCCGCGCCGCAGAGGCCATGGTCACCGCCGCGCGCGGGGGGCATCGTCCGACCGTGAACGCCTTTGCCAGCGTGCAGCACGATCAGGGCTGGGAAACGCGCCGCGATGGCCGCAGCTGGCTCGCCGGCGTCTCCGTCGACGTGAATGTTTTCGACGGCGGGCAGACGTCCGCACGCCTCCGCCGCGCCGAGGCGGAGCTCGCCGAGGTCCGCGCGCTCGAGCGCCGCGCTGCGCTGGGCATCGGTCTCGAGGTCGAGCAGGCCCGGCTCGCCCACGTCGACGCCCGCGAGCGGGTCGCCGTCTCCTCCCTCGCCGCCGAACAGGCCGAGGAGGCCGCCCGGCTGTCGCGCCTGCGTTTCGAAAAGGAATCACTCCTCGCTGCGGACCTGATCGGCGCCGAGGGACGCCGACTCGAGGCTCGCCTGCGCCATGTCATCGCCACCGCCGACGAGCGCATCGCGCTGATTTCACTGCGCCGCGCCCTCGGCCTCGACCCGCTGCCCTGGCCGTAAGCTCCACCCGTCGCTTCTCGGTACGCCTTCGCCCTGCCACACCACAAGCCGCGCTCCGCCCGCATCACACCTTCTTTCCCCGCTCCCCCCACCACCACTTTCTCCTCCGCCGCATGAAACCGTTGCTGTCCTTGTGTTCCCCGACGCCTCGCGCGGGATCCAGTCCCTCCACACGATCCCGCCGGTTTTCGGCATCAGCGATTCGCCCGATCGGGCTGCTGGTCGCGCTGCTGTCGGGCGGTGTCGCGCTGACCGGTTGCGGGCGTCCTTCAGGAAATGCCGGATCTGGAGACAGCGGCACCGCCGCCGACGTGGCGGGCCGTCCGGTGGCGCGCGTGTCCACCGCCGTCGTCCGCGCGACGGAGCAACCGTTGCCGACCGAGGTCGTGGGTACGGTCCGTCCCGCGCAGCGCGCGGTGGTCGCACCGAAGCTGATGGGCGCGATCGAGTCGCTTCCAGTCACGCTCGGCCAGCGCGTCGTCGTTGGTGAGGTGCTCGCTCGGATTTCCGCAGCGGAGATCCTCGCCCGCGTCGCCCAGGCCCGCGCGCAGCTCAACCTCGCCCAGCGCGATCTCGACCGCGAGCGGTCGCTCCTCACGCAGGGCGCGAGCACCGCCGACTTGGTCCGCTCGCTCGAAGACCGCGCGACGATGACCGTGGCGATGGTCCGCGAGGCCGAGGTCATGCTGGGCTACGCCGAGATCCGCGCACCGTTCGACGGGGTCGTGGTCCGCAAGCTGGCCCAGGCCGGCGACTTTGCCTCGCCCGGCTTCCCGCTGCTGGAGCTCGAGGGCACGTCCAATTTCCGAATCGAGGCCAATCTCCCGGAGTCGCTCGCCGCCACGCTCACGGTTGGTCAGGAGATCCCGGCCGTCACCCCGAGTTCGGGCGCGTCCTTCACCGCCCTGCTGGCCGAGCTTTCGCCTTCCGCGGAAGCCGCGGCGCGCACCGTGCCGGTGAAACTCTCCGTGCCCGCCGGTGCCGCCGTGCGCTCGGGGGAATTCATCCGGCTCCGCGTCCCCGGTCCGATGGTCCGTCGTCTGACCATGCCCGCCAGCGCGCTGTCCGTGCTCGGCCAGATGGAGCGTGTCTTCGTCGTCACGGGCCCTGACTCCGCGGCCTCCGCCGCCACGTCGCGCGCCGGGCTGCGGTTGGTCCGCACGGGGTCCGCCCTGCCGGGTGGCGATCTCGAAATCCTTGCCGGCCTTGATGCCGGCGAGCGTGTCGTGCTCAACCCGCCCGCCAGCCTGCGCGAAGGCGATCGTCTCGAGGTGCTGCCGTGAGTTCTCCCGTGTCTTCTCCCGACCCAGCGGCCACGCCGCCAACCGCGGATGCTCCGACCCGGGGCATCGCAGGCCGGTTCGCCGCACTGTTCATCGATTCGAAACTGACGCCGATCGCCGTCGCCGCGTCGCTGCTGCTCGGTCTCTTCGCGATCCTGATGCTCCCCCGCGAGGAGGAGCCGCAGATCAAGGTGCCGATGATCGACGTCTTCGTCGGCATGCCCGGCGCCACGCCGAGCGAGGTCGAGAATCGGGTCACACGCCCGATCGAGGAGCTGCTCTGGGAAATCCCCGGCGTCGAATACCTCTACTCCACCGCCAGCCCGGGCGGGAACCTCACCATTGTCCGCTTCAAGGTGGGCACCGATCTCGAGGCCGCGCTCGTGCGGCTCAATCAGAAGCTGCAGGCCAACTTTGACCGGATCCCGCTCGGGGTCACGCCGCCGCTGGTCAAGCCGCGCACGATCGACGATGTGCCGATCCTCGCGCTGACGTTGCACAGCGCCCGCTACGATCACGCCACGCTGCGGCAGATCGCGGTGCAGCTCGACGACGCGGTGAAGCAGGTGCCACAGGTCGCCGAGACCACCATCATCGGCGGCCGCCCGCGCTCGATCCGCGTCCAACTCGATCCGCAGCGGCTCGCCGCCCGAAACCTCAGTCCAGGACTCGTGGTACCGATGCTGCAACAGGCCGGCGCCCAGACCTACGCGGGTGCACTGCCGGCCGGCAATGTCGAGACGCTGCTTCAGGTGGGCACGTTCTTCCGCGACGCCAAAGAGGTCGGCGCCGTGGTCCTCGGCGCCCACGGGGGGCGTCCGGTCTACCTGCGCGAGGTCGCCGACATCGTCGATGGTCCCGCGGATCCCGCGGACTACGTTCTCCATGGTGCCGGTGGCCCCGCCTCCGCTGGTTCCGGCGAAGAAGCGGCCGTCACGGTCAGCATCGCCAAACGCCCCGGCGCCAACGCGGTCGATGTGGTCACCGCCGTGCTTGCCCGGGTCGAGGGACTCAAGGGCAGCCTGATTCCCGCCGACATCGGGGTCGCCGTCACCCGCGACTACGGCGCCACCGCTGCGGAGAAATCCAACGAGCTCCTGCTCCACATGGGCATCGCCGTCTTTGGTGTCGCGATCCTCATCCTGCTCTTCCTCGGCTGGCGCGAGTCACTCGTCGTGCTCCTCGCCATCCCAGTCACCCTCGGGCTCACGCTCCTGGTGTTTTATTTGTACGGTTACACGCTGAACCGCATCACACTCTTCGCCCTGATCTTCTCGATCGGCATCCTCGTCGATGACGCGATCGTGGTCGTGGAGAACATCGTGCGGCACCTCGGCCTGCCCGGTGGCGAGCGGCGAAGCTTCCGCGAGGTCGCGATCGAGGCGGTCGACGAGGTCGGCAATCCGACGATCCTCGCGACGTGGGCGGTGATCGCCGCGGTGCTGCCGATGGCGTTCGTGAGCGGGTTGATGGGACCGTACATGCGGCCGATCCCGATCGGTTCGACGGCCGCCATGGTTTTCTCGCTGCTCGTGGCCTTCGTGGTGACACCTTGGGCCGCGCTGCGCATCCTGCGCCGGCACTCCGGCCATGGCGCACCTCACGGCGCCGCAGCGGGCGGATCCGCCCTCACGGCTGCACCGACCGGCACGGCTGGTGGCCGGGAGACTTCCACTCCAACCTCAGGCGCGCACTGCCCGCCGGACTCCAATCGTTTCACGCGCCTCTACTACGGCCTGATGCGGCCGCTGTTCGCCCACGCCGGGCGTCGTTGGACCCTTCTCGCAGTCGTGGGGCTGGCTACCGCCGGTTCACTCGGACTGGTCGGCATCGGCGCGGTGAAGGTCAAGATGCTGCCGTTCGACAACAAGTCGGAGTTCCAGATCATCCTCAATCTCCCCGAGGGCACGACGCTCGAGCAGACCGCGCGGGTGGCGCGCGAAATGGCCGCCGCGCTGCGGACCGAGCCAGAGGTCCTCGATTATCAGGTCTACGCCGGCGTGGCCTCGCCGTTCAACTTCAACGGTCTCGTCCGGCACTACTTCCTGCGTCGCGGACCGAACGTCGCCGACATCCAAGTCAACCTCCGGCCAAAGCACGAACGCGACGCACCGAGCCACGAGATCGCGGGTCGCCTGCGTCCGCGCCTCGCGGCGATCGCCGAGCGCCACGGCGCCGCGCTCGCGCTCGCCGAAGTGCCGCCGGGGCCCCCCGTGCTTCAAACCATCGTGGCGGAAATCTACGGACCGACCGAGGCCGACCGTCTCCGCCTAGCGGAGAAGGTCCGCGAGGTGTTCCGCGCCTCGCCTGGCGTGGTCGACATCGACTGGTACGTCGAGGACCGCCAACCCCGCACGGTCCTGCGCGTCGACGCCGAGAAGGCGGCGCTGCACGGCATCACCGAGGCCGCGATCGCCCGCACCGTGCAGATGGCGGTGCAGGGCTATCCCGTCGCGCTGCTGCACACCGACACCGCGCGCGAAGACGTGAACGTCGTCCTCGAACTCCCGCGGGAATTCCGCTCGCGGCCCGAGGACCTGCTCGCGCTCTCCGTCCGCTCCGACTTCAACCCCGCGGCGCCCCTCGTCCCGCTCCGCGAGCTCGTCACGCTGGTCCCCACCGCCGCCGAGCGGAACATCTACCGCAAGAACCTGCAGAACGTCACCTACGTCACCGCCGACGTAGCGGGCATCGTGGAGAGCCCGGTCTACGCGATCCTCGCGATGAACCGGGAGCTCGCGAACCTTGATGCGCGGGAGTTCGGTGGCTCGACCCCGCGACTGCGCGTGCTCAACGCCTCGATGCCGGACGACGACCGGGAGCCGGCGCTGAAGTGGGATGGCGAGTGGCAGGTCACCCTCGAAGTCTTCCGCGACCTTGGTCTCGCGTTCGCGGCGGTGTGCATCCTGATCTACATGCTGATGGTCGGCTGGTTTGCGAACTACCGTACTCCTTGGGTCGTGATGACGGTGATCCCCTTCTCGCTGATCGGCATCCTGCCGGCGCACGCGCTGATGGGCGCCTTCTTCACCGCGACGTCGATGATCGGCTTCATGGCTGGTGCCGGCATCGTGGTACGCAATTCGATCATCCTGGTGGACTTCATCGAACTGCGTCTGAGCCAGGGGCTGAGCCTCGAGGAGGCCTGCATCGAATCGGGTGCGGTGCGCTTCCGCCCGATGATGCTGACTGCGCTCGCGGTGGTGGTCGGCGGGCTGGTGATTCTGGCGGATCCGATCTTTCAGGGCCTCGCGATTTCGCTGCTCTTCGGCGCGATCGCCTCGCTCCTGATCAGCCCCATCGCCGTGCCGCTGCTGTACGCGATGGTGCGCCGCAAGCCCGCACGGTGAGGCAATGGTGCCAGCAGCCCGGCGCTGTGCCGCTCGGCTGCGGACATCGCCCGTGTCGCGCGCCCCGGCGCATCCTGCGGTCGCGCTCGTCGCTCAGGTCGCCCCGCTTCGACGGTTGTCCTGAACCCGCGCCACGCGTTCACCGCGGGCGGGAAGCAAGCTGGACCCAGACATTCGCGACGGTGATCAAGCCCCCGCCGACGAGAAGCGTCCACGTCGGCTGCTCGTTCGCGTAGGTGATCCCAGCCCAAACGGAAAGCCACGCCGGCAAGAACAGTGCCTTGATGGATCCGAAGATCGGCTCCACGCAATACAGCAACCCGGCCTGCGTTGCGGGCATCTTCGGTTGCCAGATGTTCATCAGGGAGAAGGCACCCAGCGTGCAAAGCAGCGTGAGCGTTCCGGTGAGTCCCCACCACGCCCCCGATTGAGTGAAGGTGCCCAGCCCGGCGAAAACCGCTTCGAGAGACTGGCCGGGGGCGACGGTCCACGCCGCTCCAAGAAAAATGACCGCCTCGGTTCCGAACATGATCAGAGTCAGGGGTACCGCGCGGTTAGCGGCGTATTCGGAGCGATCGAGCCAGAGGATCTGTCCCATGAAAAACAAGGACGCGAGGAGCGTCTCCACCTCGCCGCGGCCGAACGAGAACGTCTGGACGTTGAACTGACCGAGAATGCCGACGCCGACCAGGACCAGACCCGCGCTGGCCCAGACGGCCAGACCAGGGTTGCGCCGCGTGCGCCACGCCACGTAGAGCGGGATCAGGATGGCATACAACTGAGTCAGGAAGGCGGACGTGCTGGCCGCCGTATAGTGCAGACCGTCGCTCTGCAGGAGCATGCCGCCCGACGAAAAAAGCCCCAGGATCACCCCCTGCTTCCACTCCCCACGCGTGAAGTCAAAGCGGCGTACCCGCACCCACTGCCAAGCGACCAACAGCAGAGTCGCGAGGAAGAAGCGCGGGAACAACGCAAGTGCCGTCTGGAACCACCCCGGCGTCCCCGGCGCGAGAAGCTTTTCCTGCAGCAGGAGCAACCCCTTGATCAAGGGGAACGACAGCCCCCAGACGAGGTTCGCCAGGAGGAGTCCAAGGACAGCGCGGGTGTGGAGGGAAAGGGCCAAGCGCCGATTGAGTCACTGCCCCGGGATGCAGCGCAAGGCCGTTGATGCGGGAAGGGCAGACCAGGGGTGGAAGGCAACCACCCGAGCGGAATACCCAAGGCAGCAGGCCACGGCGAGCGAGGTGGCCCACCGTCGCCCGAGCACCGCCTGACCCGTGCCCCACCCGGCGCTGTTCCGCGCGGCGCGACGCCTTACGACGCTCCCTCACCCGGCGCTGTTCCGCCAGACACCGAACGCCACGTCCAGATCAACGCGGGCGCAACCCGCGAGCTATGCCTTGGTCTCCAGCGCGGCCTCGATGACCTTGCAACTCGTGCGGAGGATCTCGAGGCGGGCGTGGCGCTTGTTGTTCGCGGGTACGAGGTGCCAGCGGGCGAACGGGTGGTCGGTCAGCGCGAGCATGTCGCCCACCGCCACTTCGTAGGCCTCCCACTTGCGGCGGTTCCGCCAGTCCTCCGCGTTGATCTTGTGCTGCTTGTACGCGGTGTCCTCCCGCGCCCGGAAGCGGCGGAGCTGCTCATCCCGCGAGATATGCATCCAGAACTTCAGTACAATAGTCCCATGCTCCGCGAGCTGCTCCTCGAAGTCGCTGATCTCGCCGAAGGCCCGGCGCCACTCGTCCGGCCGCGCGAAGCCTTCGAGCCGCTCGACGAGCACGCGGCCGCACCAGGAGCGGTCAAAGATCGTGACGTAGCCATCCCGGGGGACCTGCCGCCAGAAGCGCCAGAGGTAGTGGTGCGCCTTCTCCTCATCAGTCGGCTTGGCGATGGGCACCACGCGGTAGAAACGCACGTCAATCGCTGACGCGAGGCGGCGGATCGCTCCGCCCTTGCCCGCAGCATCCCAGCCTTCGAAGACAAACACCACCGAGCGGCGCGCCTCGTACGCCGCACGGAGGGCGCGGTAGAGGCGGCCGAGCCACTTCTCGCGCTTGCGCTCGTATTCATCCTCGCCAAGACGCTGGTCCAGCGGCGTGGCCCGCAGCCAGCGCACGCCGCTGGGCGCGAGGGCGCGCGGGGCGCGGTCCGGACGGCCGGTGGCGGCGACGAGGCGCTTCGACTTTTTCAGGTGGGCGCGGAACTGACGGAGGATGATTTCGCCGACGCGGAGGTTGCGGGCACGCTCGTCGAGCGCTTCCACGACCGTCCACCGCGCTCCCGGTCGGTCGGTCTCGTCGAGGATCCGCCGCGCGGTCCGCGCGAGCGGGGTGTAGCGCTGGTGCGCCAGCCAGTCCTCCTCGGTCACGCGCCACGCCTTGTCGGGGTCGACCTCCAGCGCCCGCAACCGCGTGCGCTGGTCCTTCTTCGAGAGATTCAGCCAGAGCTTGATCACCAGGGTGCCGTCGTCCGCGAGAAGCTTCTCAAAGTGGCGGATCCGCCGGAGTTCGTGGTCGAGCTCCGCCCGGGCCTTGATGCCGCCGTGCAGCTGGTCGTTGAGCGTCTCCGTGTACCAAGAGGAGGCGAAGACCCCGATGCGGCCGCGCACGGGGAGGTTGCGCCAATAACGCCACATCAGCGGGCGCTCCCGCTCTTCCTCCGACGGCGATTGCAGGGCGAAGGTCTCGACGCCGCGGGGGTCCAGCCACTCCCCGAGGGTGTTGAGGAGGTCGCCACGGCCCGAGCCGGCGACGCCGGCGACGATCAAGACAACGGTAAAGGGGGCGTCCTTCAGCTGGACCTGCAGCTGGACCAGTTCCTCGCGCAGCGCCGGGAGGCGGGCGGTGTACTGTTTCTTGGTGAGGCGGGGGACCGCGCTGGCCGGGGAGGAAGGGCCCATGGGCAACAGGAGACAACCTGACGGCGGCGCTGTCGAGTGTCCGCGCCGGCCCGCCAGAAATCGTCACCCGGCCGGCCGCCAGCACCCTCCGTGTCAGACCGCCGCCGGACCCGGGTCCGGACCCGTTTTCCGCCATCACGGGGGGCGGCTGTTCTGCGGCTTGACACCCTCCTGCATCTCCGGCACTTCAGTCATCTCTTAATCAACTTTCGACCATGCAACCCACCTTCCGCCCGCATCGCAAGAAACGCGCCCGCAAGATCGGTTTCCGCGCCCGCAAGGCCACCAAGGGTGGTCGCAAGGTGCTGGCCGCGCGCCGCCGTAAGGGTCGCAAGCGCCTGACGGTCGTCTGATTCCGTCATCGCCCGCCCCGCCCCGCCCTGGCCAGCGTCCGCGTCCGCCATGCGTTTTCGCGCCGAGCAGCATCTGCGGCGCCAGCGCGACATTCAGGCGGTCCGCGAGTCGGGCCGTCGGTGTGACTGTGGCGGATTTACGCTCTGGTACCGGCTGCGGTCGGCGACGCCCCCGCCGCCCCTGAGTCTGCGACGGATTTGTACGGTCGCCTCGACCGCCGCCGTCGGGGGAGCCGTCGAGCGGGCTCGCGCCAAGCGTCGGCTGCGCGAGGTGTTTCGGCAGCATCAGGAGGTGGTGCCGCCCGGTTACGATTTACTGCTGGTTGCGAAGCGTTCGCTCAATCGGCTTGAGTATCGGGAAATCGAACGGAAGTTCATCGAGGCCTGTTCGCGCCTCGCGCCCCGTCCTTCCCCCTCCGCATGACGCCTTCGGAGTCACCGTCGCCCGTCCTTCGCCTCGCCCGCGGCCTCGCCGCGCTTCCGGTGTCGGCGCTCCTCGGGCTGATCCGGGTCTACCAACTCACGGTGTCACCGGTGCTGCCGTGGGTGCTGGGGCCGGGCTGCGGCTGCCGTTTCTATCCGAGCTGCTCGCACTACGCGGCCGATGCGCTGCGGGAACACGGTGTGGCCCGCGGGAGTTGGTTGACGGTGCGGCGGTTGGGCCGCTGCCATCCGTTCCACCCGGGCGGGGTGGATCTGGTCCCTCCGCGCACCACCCCGCGCTGCACCGCCGTCGCGCGGTCCGCGCCCCCTCCCCTTTCTCTCGCTCACTCCGCACTCGCCGGCACGCCCTCCGGTGCCGTCCTTTCCACCGCTTCCGACGTTCATGGATAAAAAGAACACCCTCATCGGCGTGGCCCTCATGGCCGCGGCCATTGCCTTCCTGATCTACGGCAACAGCCGCACTCCGCCACCCCCGGCCCAGCCTCCGGCCACGACCGCCACGACCGCCACGCCGGCCCCCGGAGCTCCGGCCTCGCCGAGCCTCGGCGCCCCCGCCGCGCCGGCGGCCGCCTCATCGACCTTCGCCGCGCTCGTCAGCGACGACGCGGAGGCCCGCGTCACCACGCTCCGCAACGCCTTGGTGGAGGTGCGCCTGAGCGACTTCGGTGGCGCGGTCCGCGAGGTGGCCTTCCTCAAGTACCCCGCCATCCAAGGCCAGCCCGCTCCATCCGTCTTCAATTCCCTCCGCGCCGACCCGATCCTCGCGTTCGCCGACTTCCCGGGCCTCGACCGCAAGGCGCGCTACGAGCTGGTTTCCGCGTCAGCCACCGAGGCGGTCTACAGCATCGTGCTCGAGAACCGCGTCGAGGTCACGCGCCGCTACTCCATCCATCCCAACGACGCGACCCTCAGGGAAGGTGACGATCCGTATGAGATCCGTCACGAGACGTCGTTCCGCAACCTCACCGACCAGACGATCGCCCTGCCCCGCGCCGCGCTGAGTCTCGGCACCGCCGCGCCGTTCAGCGCGCTGGATTACGGCCAGTACCTCAACGTCGGCTTCTTCAACGGCGAGGATTTCCGGTTCAACGAGCGCAGCGAGCTTGAGGGCGGCGGCTTCCTCGCCGGCATGGGCTTCGGCGATCCGAACCCCAAGCCCCAGATCGAGCAGATGGGCTCCGTCGTCTGGGCCACCGTCAAGAACCAGTTCTTCGCTTCCATCCTCCACCTCGACCAACCCGGCATCGGCATCGTCACGCGCCGCGTCGAGCTGCCCCCGTTTCCGGGAACCACGTCCCCGAACATCGGCGTCGCCGGCACCGTCCGGGTTGACCTGAAGGCCCTCGCGCCGCAGGCGACGGAATCCTTCGGCGGCGATCTCTACGTCGGCCCCAAGGAGTACAAGCGCCTCGCCACCCTGCCCGACCAGCAGGACCGCGTGATGCAGTTCGACCGGTACTTCTTCAACCGGATCCTGCTCTCGGGGTACGTCGGGCCGTTCCTCCTCACGCTGATGCACAGCGCGTATGACTTCGTCCCAAGCTGGGGCTGGGCCATCGTGCTCATGACCCTCTTCCTCAAGATCATCACGCTGCCGTTCACGCTCGCCGCCTCCCGCGCCGCGAAGCGCATGCAGAAGCTCCAGCCGCAGCTCCAGGTCGTCCGCGAGAAACACAAGGACAACCCGCAGAAGCTGAATCAGGCGACGATGGAGATCTTCAAGGAGAACAAGGTGAACCCGCTCGGGGGCTGCCTGCCGATCCTGATCACCATCCCGCTCTTCGTCGGCTTCTTCGCGATGCTCCAGAGCGCGTCCGAACTACGCTATGCTCCGTTCCTGTGGGCACCCGATCTCTCCGCTCCCGACACCGTCGCGCGGATTTTCGGGCTGCCGCTCAACATCATGCCTCTGCTCATGGGCGCCACGATGGTCGTGCAAATGCGGCTCACGCCCACGCCGACGACGGACAATCTGCAGGTGAAGATGATGCAGTTCATGCCGATCATCTTCACGCTGTTCTGCTACAACTTCTCCTGCGCGCTCGCCCTCTACTCGACCGTCAACGGTCTCTTCACGATCATCCAGCAATTGCTGGTGAACAAGTTCTCGAAGGATGATCCAGCCCCCGCCGCCACCCCCGCCGTCGTCGGCGGCAATCCGTGGAAGCAGGCCAAGCGCTCAAACAAGAAGTAATCCCTCTGCCAGCCGGGGCGGCGCGGAGTCCGACCCCGCTTCCGGCTCGCGATCGTTCCCGCCTCCCGCGTCTTTCCCTTCCGTCACCCGCCATGGCAGGCCATAACAAATGGTCCAAGGTCAAGCGGCTCAAGGCCGTGACCGATGCCCGCAAGGGCAAGGTGTTCTCCCGGCTTTCCCGCGACATCACGCTGGCCGCCAAGGCGGGCGGAGGCGATCCGGACGCCAACGCGCGATTGCGCACGCTGCTGCTCAAGGCCCGCGAATCCAACATGCCCGCCGACAACGTCGACCGGGCGATCAAGAAGGGCACCGGTGAACTCCCGGGCGTGGTGTACGAGGATGTCACGTACGAGGGCTACGGTCCCGGGGGCGTCGCTTTCGTGGTCAAGGTCACCACCGACAACAAGACGCGCTCCGCTCAGGACGTGCGCAGCATCTTCGCCAAGCACGGCGGCAACCTCGCCGCCTCGGGGGCGGTGGCGTTCCAGTTCCTGCACGCCGGGCAGTTCCTCATCGCCAAGGACCAGGTCACCGAGGACCGGCTGATGGAGATCGCGCTCGATGCCGGCGCCGACGACGTGATCACGACCGACGAGGGTTTCGAGGTCCGCTGCGAGGTCACGCGCTTCGACAAGGTGCTGCACGCGCTCGACGCCGCCGGGATCAAGACCGCCAGCTCGGAACTCGCCTACATCCCGACCAGCACCGTGCCCGTGAACGCCGCCGGGGCCACCGCGATCGAGCGGTTGCACGATGGACTCGAGGAGCACGACGACGTGCAGCACGTCTTCTCCAACGAGGAAGCGAGCTAGACTCGCCCGGCGCGACGGCCGCAGCCGGGATCTCCGGCCGGGCGACGGCCGCGCTCCCGCTCAGGCGCTCTCGGGCAGGAAGGTGGGGAACGCGAAGCCGCGCGGACTGACGCGCAGCGCGGGGTGCTGCACCCCACTCCGGCCCGACTGCGGCCGCGGCAGCGGCACCGGCCGCACCTGCGCGACGTGCAACTCGACGTTGCGGCCGCCCAGCGCATACAGCAGGGCCACGAGGCCCGCGGCCGCCGCCGGCGCGAGGACCAGCACGCTGCCACCGCGGTAAGCGTCCAGCGCAGTAAGGAGCAGCGCCTCGGCCGTCGCCTCGTCATCCACCGCCCCTGGCCCGACGGCGCGATGATGCGGATGCACGCTGGCGACCAAGTAACCCGTCAATGCCCCGGCCGCGTCCTCCGCCACCCAGACCCGCCAGTCGCCCACGCGATTGGCGAGAAAAAGTGCATGCTCACCCGGGCGCGCGATGCCCCGCCGGGCCTGCTCGTACGCCGTGATCCTGGCCGCATCGTCGGGCGTCGCCGCGCGCACACGCCGCGGTGCAGCGGCCCCCGCGACGCCCGCGCGGGATGCGGTGATCCGCGCCCCCACCTCCG
>JBEIGD010000055.1:0-14506 GCA_040382075.1 Opitutaceae bacterium | reverse complement strand
TCGGTTTCCCCGGATTGTCGCGACTGATGATGCCGGAACGCGCCACAAAGGCGATGCCCGCAAGGGCGGCGGCGAGGGCAAGCAGGACGAAGAGGCTGCGCATGGTGAACGGGAGTCGGCCAAGAAAGCGTGACCTAGGACCGAACGCAACCCCGGCGTCCCGTTGTCGCGCGACCGGCTAGGGCTTGGCCGGCGCGAGCAGGAGCGTGATGGCGCCGTCGATGACCTCGTCGGTGACGAGCTTGAGCTTCTGGGCATCGCCGATCAGCGAGTCGGGAGGCGCATCGCGGTTGAGCTCGTTGATGATCGCTCTGGCGCGCTCACGGGCTCCGGCGATGAACGCCTGCTTGGCGTCGTGCAGGGCGCCGCCACCGGGGTTGAACCGCGGCAGGAGCTTGTCCCCGATCCACAGGGCCCACTCATCCCGGTCCGCAAAGTAAGCCGCCACCATGCCGTCGGTCTCCGCGCCAAATTGCTGGGCGAGGCGCTTCGCGATCTGGCCCGGCTTCGCTTCGCGATCCTCCACGTCGCGGCGGGCGAAGATGCGGACATACAGGCGGAGACCGGTAAAGCGCTCCACGTTCGCCAGCTTCGCCGCGAAGGCGCGGGCCCGCGGGGGCGAGGCGGGCAGCAAACTGGAGGGGTCATCAAACAGGGGCGGCTTCGCCTTCGGCGTGGCCGCGACTTGCGCCGCGAAGCGAGCGTCGTCCACGCGGAAGGCTTCCGCCGCCGCTCCGATCCGCCGGATCTTCACGTTCATGGGGTCGCCTTGGCGGATCTGCGTGAGCACCTCCCGCCCGGCCACCACCCGCCCGAAGACGCTGTGCAGGAAATCCAGCCGCCGCACCGACCGTAGGGTGAAGAAGAACTGCGAGCCGTTGGTGTCCGGTCCAATGTTCGCCATCGAGAGGATGCCCGCATCATCGTGCCCCAGCCCGGGGCGGAACTCGTCCGGGAATTCATACCCGGGGCCGCCCTGGCCGTTGCCGAGGGGGTCGCCGCCCTGCACCACAAAGTCCGCGACGACGCGGTGGAAGGTCAGCCCGTCGAAGAAAGGCCGCCGCGGCGTGGGCCCGAGGGAGCCTTCCGCGAGACCGACGAAGCTCATCACGGTCAGCGGGGTCTGCTCGAAAAAGAGCTCGGCCGTGATCACTCCCCGCGGGGTGGTGAACTCGGCATACACTCCCGGACGGTCGAGGGGTGACGGGGTGGGCGCCACCGCAGTCGCCGTCGCCGCCCCGGGTCCGGCGGGGCCCGCGGCCGCCGGGGTCGCTGCCGCCGCCACGGTGGTTGCCGGAGCGGCGTGGCTCGCGGCCGGCCCGGGAAAACCGACGCTGATGGCGAGGGCGGCGAGGCTAAGGCTGAGGCGGAGGAGTCGACCGATTCCGGCGACGTGGAGTTCAGATGCGCGCATGGGAGGGGCGGGGAGGGAAGATGGACGTAGTTCACGGCGGCCGATTGCGCAACCGTGGGCACCGATCGCGCCGTGATGATGCAGTCGGGCCTGAACCATCCCGCTTACGCGCGGGTGTGGTGGTGGGCCCCGGGAGCACGGGCCCGCGACGCTCTGCTCCCAAGGGGGGCCGCGCTCCCAGGGAGCGGACGGCTCAGAGGAAGGTGCAGATGTACTGGCAGATGCCGGACTTCACCTCGATGGTGAACCCGCTCTTGCCCGCGACCTCGAAGGCTTGGCCGGCGGTGTACGATGCTTGGGCCGACTGGCCATCGAGCACGACCTGGCAGGAGCCATCCACGATCTCCATGCGCTCCGGCGCGGCGGTTCCGAAGTGGTAGGAACCCGGATAAATCAGCCCGAGGGTCTTCTTGACGCCGTCCGGCATGAGGACGGTGTGGCTGACGACTCGCCCGTCGAAGTAGACGTTGGCCTTGGTGTGGACCGTGACGCCGCCGAATTGGGTGGGAAGTGCGTGGGACATGAGGGTGCGGATGCCAGTTCGCGCAGGTCAACGCAAGCGCCGTCCGGGCCAATCTGCGCTGCAGGCTTTTCCCCGGCCGAAATCTCGCTTTGATACTGAGTTGTATGGCTCGTCCCGCGTCCCCGGCCGGTGTGTTCCGTCTTTGCCTCGTTTTGCTCGTCGGTCTCGCGACGAGTGGGCGACTGTTCGCGATTGGCGAGCCGCTCGACTACTTCCTGCCGTCCGGCACCGCGTACGATTCCCGGGTGCCGACGCCGGAGCAGTTTTTCGGTTTCAAGGTGGGGGAGTGGCACCTGCGCAACGATCAGGTCGTGGCGTATGCCCGCGCGGTGGCGGCTGCGGCGCCCGAGCGGATGCGGATCGAGGAGATGGGCCGCTCGCATGAATTGCGGCCGCTGCTTCTGATCACGGTGTCATCCGCCCCGCATCTGCGCGACTTGGAGCGCCTTCGCCAGCAGCACCTTGACCTGCTGGATCCGGAGAAGGCGGGCAAGCTGGACTTGGGATCGATGCCGGCGGTGGTGAGCCTCGGGTATTCGGTCCATGGTAACGAGCCCAGTACGATCAACGCGGTGCCGGTGGTGCTTTACCACCTTGCGGCGGCCCGCGGCGCGGAGATCGAGGCGATGCTCTCGCAGCTGATCATCCTCATCGAGCCGGTGCGCAATCCGGACGGCTCGGACCGCTTCGCGCAGTGGGCCAACATGCACCGCGGCCGCAATCCGTCGGCGGACCCCTCGACCCGCGAACATCTTGAGGCGTGGCCGCGGAGCCGCGTGAACCACTACTGGTTCGACGCCAACCGCGATTGGCTGCCCTTGGTCCACCCCGAGGCCCGCGCCCGGGCGGAGGTGTTCCATCGCTGGCGGCCGAACGTGCTCACCGATCACCATGAGATGGGCACGAACAACACGTTTTTCTTCCAACCCGGTGTCCCGAGCCGGAACAATCCGTTGGCGCCGGCCGAGGTCGTCGCCCTCACCGCCAAGATCGCTGACTTCCATGCCCGGGCGTTGGATGCCCGGGGCCTCTTTTACTACAGTGAGCAGGGCTATGATGACTTCTATCCAGGCAAGGGCTCGACGTACCCCGACCTGCACGGCTCCGTCGGGATCCTCTTCGAGCAGGGCAGTTCCCGGGGGCACGTGCAGGAGAGCGACAATGGTGAGCTGACGTTCGCGTTCACCATCCGCAATCAGGTGCTGACGTCCTTCAGCACGCTCGCCGCCGCCCAGGCGCTGCGCCGCGAATTGCTGGAGCTCCAGCGCTCGTTCACCCCGGAGACGCTCGCGCTCGCCCGGCAATCGCGGGTCAAAGCCCACGTGTTCTCCGATGGCGGCGATCCCGTGCGCAGCGCGGCCCTTGTCGATCTGCTGCTTCGTCACCGGATCGAGGTGCGATCACTCGCGAAGACGCTCGAGGTCGGCGGCCGGACGTTCCTTCCGGACTCCGCGTGGGTCGTGCCGGTCGAGCAACCGCAATACCGGCTTCTCACCGAAATCTTCGGACGCCGCACCGAGTTCACGGACTCCACGTTCTACGACGTCTCCGCGTGGTCCGTGCCGCTGGCGTTCAATCTGCCGACGGCGGAGGTCGAGTCAGTCCCCGCGAGCGGCCCGGCTCTGCAGCAGGCCCCGACTCCCGTCGGCCGCGTCGTGGGCGGATCCAGCACCTATGCCTACCTGTTTTCGTGGGAGCCTTACTTCGCTCCGCGCGCGCTGCATCGACTGCAGCGGGAGGACATTCGCGTGAAGGGGCTGACCTCGCCGATCGATGTGGTGCTCGCGGACGGATCGCGGCAGACGTTTGGGCCGGGAGCGATTCTTGTTCCCCTGGGCCAACAGCCGGAGCAGGCCGCCAAGATCGCGGCAATCGTCGAAACGATCGCTCGCGAGGATGCGGTCACGGTCCATGCCCTGCGGACCGGACTCACGCCGGGCGGGGTCGATCTGGGCAGCCCCTCCTTCGTGACCCTGCCGCGCGCGAAGGTCGCGCTGGTCACGGGCGAAGGGGTGGACGTCTACGAAGCCGGCGAGGCGTGGCATGCGCTCGATGTGCAGGCCGGCGTCTCCGTCAGCATGCTGGAAACGCCCCTGCTTTCGCGCGTGGATCTCTCGCGCTACACGACGATCGTGATGGTTGATGGTTTGTACGAGACGATCAGCGACACGGCGGTGGACGCGCTGCGGCGCTGGGTGCGGGCCGGAGGCACCCTGATTGTCCAGGGCCGCGCGGGCGAGTGGGCCGCGAAGAAGGAACTTTTCAAGGCCGAGTACGAACGCTCCGCGCCCGATGGCGCGCACTCCGTGCGCGGCGCCTCGCCCACGAGCGCCCCGGTCGCTTCGCCCGCTTCGGCTCCCCGCAGCACCAGTGACGGCTCGGCGGCGACGCCGAGTCCGGTCCGGCGCCAGCCCTATGGTCGCATGGATGATTTCGAGGCGCTGAAGCTGGTCTCCGGATCGATCTTCTCGACGCGGCTGGATGTGACCCATCCGTTGGGTTACGGCTACCGCGCCGACGAGGGATCCACGGAAACGGATTGGCCGGTCTTCCGCACGACCATGCTGCGGCTCAAGCCGTCGCGCTCGCCCTACGAATCAGTGGCGGTCTACGCAAAGGATCCGTTGCTCGCGGGCTTCGTGTCCGAGCAGAATCTGCGGGCGCTCTCCGGCACGGCGGCCGTCGTCGCTCAGCCGGTGGGCCAAGGGGTCGTGGTGGCGATGACGGAGAGACCGAATTTCCGGGGGTACTGGCTCGGTGGCACCAAGCTGTTCATGAACGCGGTGTTTTACGGCAAGGCGATCCGCGGGGTGCGGACGTGGTCGGGCTCCGAGGACAATAACTGAGCGCGCCGTGCGGGACGCCGGGCGCCGACGCGTCCGGCGCCCCTCAGGTGCCGCGACGGTTGCCGTAGAGTTCGACGTGCAGCCGGTGAGCGTAGCGGTAGCCGCGCGCCTTGCAGAGCTCGCTCAGCCACGCGGAGCGGGCCCGCAGCGCCTCAGGGGTCACGCCTTCCGGCATCAGCAGTACCTTGTGGCGGGGGATGTCCCGCTGGAGCGAGGCGAGCATCTCCTCGAGCTCGGCGACGTCGGCGGGTGAGGTGACGACGAATTTGAACTGGTACGTGCCTTCGCCGCGGTCGAGCCACGCGCGGATGACGTCGGGCTGCCAGCGGGTGGCCTCGTGCCGGCGCCGCCAGGTGGGATGCTGAGTGGCATCGGGGGCGGAGTTGAGCAGCTTCGGGGAGAGCGAAGCGAGGTCGCACGCGATGCCGGTGGGAGCGACGGTGCCGGCCGTTTCGAGGGTGATGTGATGGCCGAGTTTCCGGATCTCCGCGGCGAGAGCGTGGAGATCCGGCGCGATCATGGGCTCGCCGCCGGTCAGCACCACGTGGCGCGTGGTGGGATGGGCTTCGATCTCGCGCAGGATCTCGGGGAGACTGCGCTGCTTGCCCTCGGGCTGCCATGAGGCATAGGGCGTATCGCACCACGCGCAGCGGAGGTTGCAGCCGCTGGTGCGCACGAAAACGGAGGGGACTCCGGTGAGTTCTCCCTCGCCCTGCACGGAATGAAAGATCTCGGCGATGAGCATGACGACGCGGGCGGGGTGGAACGTTGCTCAGGCGCCGGGCGCGGCGGGGAGCGGATCGAGGTGCACGTAGTCCGTGGGATCGGGAATGCCCGCTTGCAGGAAAGCCTCGCGCCGCTCCACGCAGGTCCCGCAGCGGCCGCAGTGACGGTCGCCGCCCTTGTAACACGACCACGTCTGGCGGAAGTCCACGCCGAGCCGTGCGCCCTCCGCGGCGATCTCGCCCTTGGTCAGCGCAATGAACGGCCGCAGGAGCTGCACGCCGGCGTAGGTGCCGAGCCGCATCGCATCCGCCATCGCCCGCATGAAATCCTCGCGGCAGTCCGGATAGATCGCGTGGTCACCGCCGTGCGCGGCGATGACGAGCCCTTCGGCGCCGCGGCTCTCCGCGATGCCGCAGGCGATGCTCAGCAGGATCGCATTGCGAAAGGGCACCACGGTCTGCCGCATGGTGGCGTCGGCGTAGTGTCCCTCGGGAATCTCCCCGCCGGAGCGCAGCAGGTGGGAGGAGAAAAAGGCGTCCACGAAGGGCAGCGGGATCTCCAGATGCGACACGCCGAGCCGGGCCGCCTGTGCAGCGGCGAAGGGGATCTCGCACCGATTGTGCTTGGCGCCGTAGTCGAAGCTGAGCGCGGCGGCCACGGTGTGGTGCGCCCGCGCCCAGTGGAGCGCAGTCACCGAATCCATCCCGCCTGAGCAGAGAACAACGACCTTCATGCGACGATGCCCCGAGTGTGCGCGACCGGAGCGGGGAGGGGAAGCGCGATTCACCCACGGCACCCCGCCCGGAAATCCGGCTCGTTTTTTCGTTCCAGCCACTCCTATCTGCCGGAGGCGCATGGTCATTCTCCACGATCCCCAGTGTGCGGAGTACGGGTCCTACCTCCGGCCCGAGCAACCGGCCCGCGTGCTCAAGTCCGTGCCCTTCCTGCAGGCCGCGCATCCCGGTTGGGAATGGCGCGTGCCCTCCGGCGTGGTGACGGATGCGACGCTCCAATTGGCCCACACGCCGGCCCTGCTGCGGCGCCTGCAGGGGCCGCCGGATTTCGACGAGGACACGCCGTACTTCCCCGGCATCTTCGACCACGCCCGTCGCGCCGTGTCCGCCGCCGTGGAGGCCATGGACCTCGCGCTCGCCCAGGAGCGGAAGGCCTTCGCGCTGATGCGCCCCCCCGGCCATCACGCCACCGCCGGCCAGGCGATGGGATTCTGTTACCTGAACCAGATCGCCGTGGCCGCGCTGGAAGCCCGCCGCCGCGGCGCCACCCGCGTGGCGGTGTGGGACTTCGACGCGCACCACGGCAACGGCACCGAGGCGATCCTCGAAGGTCGCGAAGGATTCCGGTTCTGCTCCGTCCATCAGTTCCCCGGCTACCCCGGCACCGGCACCCGCCAGACCGCCACCTGCCGGAACTGGACCGTCGCTCCTCACACCCCTCCCGGCGACCACATGGAGGCCCTCGCCAAGTCCTGGGACGCCGTGCTCGCGTTCCGCCCCGACCTCGTGCTCATCTCCGCGGGTTTCGACGCCTACGCCAAGGACCCGATCACCGCAATGAGTCTTGAGAAAGAACACTTTGTGGAACTGGGACGCTGGGTGGCGCAGGCCGACTTCCCGGCGGCGGCGGTGTTGGAGGGTGGCTACAGCCCCGACCTTCCCCAGTTGATCGGAGCCTTTCTCGAAGCGTGGGACGCCTGACCGAGGCCTCGCGTCGCTGATGCGAGGCTTTTTCGTTAGTCCGGTGTTTTGAGCGGAATTGAGCGTTGAAGGCGACGCCGCGGGCGGAGACGTTTTCGCCACGCAATTTCTGCGGCCCTGTCCCTGATGAATCTGCATTTTATCCCGTCTCCGCTCCGGCGCCTGTTCGGCGTGAAGGTGCCCTCGCCGAAGCCGACGTATGAACTGCTGGATCTTCCCGGATCGCTGGGGCCGTTGTTGGCCGCGTTGGATCGGGTGGACGAGGTGACGCTCGATACCGAGGCGGACAACATGTATCACTACAAGACGCGGGTCTGCCTGCTGCAGTTCCTCGTCGGCGACCGGATCTTTCTGGTCGATGTGCTCGCGCCCGGCATCGAGTCCAAGCAACTCTGGCCGCGCCTCGCGACGAAGCACTTGGTGATGCACGGCAGCGACTTCGACCTGCGCCTGCTCCACGCGGAGTGTGGTTTTCGGGCCCACCGCCTCTTTGACACGATGCTCGCGGCGCAGTTGCTCGGGCGGAAACGCGTTGGCTTGGCCTCGCTGCTGGAGGAACACTTCGGCGTCCAACTCGACAAGGAAGGGCAGAAGGCCAACTGGTCGAAGCGGCCCATTTCACCCAAGTTGCGCGACTACGCGGCGCGCGATGTGGCGCACCTGCCGGACCTGCGCGACCTGCTCACCAAGGACCTCGTCAAACGCGGTCGCTACGCCTGGTTCGAGCAGCAGTGCGCGCGGCAGATCGAGGTCGGAGCGGAGGGCTTCGCCCCGCCGGACGAGAACGACTGGCGCATCGGGCGGTCCGAGCGACTCCGTGGCAAGGGCCTGACCGTTCTCCACGCGGTGTGGCATTGGCGTGAACAGACGGCGCAACGGCTGGATGTGCCGCCGTTCAAGGTCTGCTCGAACGACATCCTGCTCCGCTATGCGCAGTGCGCGGATGAGGGTGGCTCGGAGGCGGCGGTCGTGCAGGCCGCGCACCTCGGGAAGCGCCAGGACCGGCTCAGTGCCTCGCTCACGGCGGCGGTCCGTGCCGGGCTGGAGCGCGATCCGCACACGCTGCCGCGCCGGCGCGGCCGCGACCCGGAGCACACCCCGCTGTCGGCCGAGGAAATTTCCCGCCAGGATCGCATCAAACTCGCGCGCGATCGCGTGGCGGCGAAGCTCGACATCGAGCCCACCCTCATTGCCAACCGCAGCCAGCTCGCGCAGATCGCGCGCGCCCCGGACCGGGTCGGGACGATCCTGCTGCCTTGGCAGGCGGAGTTGCTCGACGGCGAGCACCTCAATTGAGCGCCGGACCGGCGCAGGGAGCGTGCGGCGTGGATTCCTCCGCGAACATCGCCCGACACCTGCCGGCGATGGCCGGACAGCAGCCCGACACGCCCGCGCTCAAGGTGCCCCGCGGACGACTTGCGGACGGCTCGATCGACTATCTCACGCTCTCGTTCCGCGAGCTCGATGCGGAGGTCGACCGCTGGTGCGCGCGGCTCGCGACGGCAGGAATTCGCCGCGGCGACCGCACCCTGGTCATGGTGCGCCAGGGACTGCCGCTCATCACTTCGGTCTTCGCGCTCTTCAAGCTCGGGGCCGTCCCGGTGGTGATCGACCCGGGCATGGGCCTGCGCTCCTTTCTGCGCTGCGTCGCGCGCTCGCAGCCGCACGCCCTGCTGGGCATTCCGGTGGCTCGGCTGCTCAGTTGGATCGCGTTTCCGGCGTTCCGTAGCGTGGCGGTCCGCGTGGCCGTACCCTCCGCCCTCACCGCGCGTTGCCCGGGGCAGGGCGAGTCGGCTCCCCGCGCCTTCGCTCCGGCCGCGACCGGTCCCGACGAACTGGCCGCCGTGCTGTTCACGTCGGGCTCGACCGGTGCCCCCAAGGGCGTGCGCTACACGCACGGCATGTTCGACGCCCAGGTCGAAATGATCCGGCGCGCCTACGACATCCGCCCGGGCGAGGTGGATCTGCCGCTGCTCCCCGTCTTCGCCTTGTTCAATCCGGCGTTGGGTATGACCACGATCGTGCCGGAGATCGATCCGCGGAAACCCGCGGAGGTCGATCCCGAGCGCATCCTCCAGGCCATCCGTCAGGAGAAGGTCACCAACTCCTTCGGCTCGCCGACACTCTGGCGTAAGCTGGCCGACCACGCAGCCGCGCGCGCCGTCACGCTGCCGACCGTGCGTCGCGTACTCTGCGCCGGCGCGCCGGTGCCGCCGGTGTTGTGGGAACAGTCCGTCCGCTTGCTGCCCCACGGCTGCCTGCACAGTCCCTACGGCGCGACCGAGGCCTTGCCGGTCTCCAGCATCGCGGCGGAGGAGGTGCTCCGGGAAACCGCGGCCGCCACGCTCGACGGCGCCGGGACGTGTGTGGGTCGTCCCCTGCCAGGCGTCCGGGTGCGGATCGTGCCGCTGGCGGATGAACGCTCCGTGCCGGGTGCGCCCGTGCGGAACTTGGCGGTGGGTGAGATCGGCGAGATTCTGGTCAGCGGCGCGAATGTCACGCGGGAGTACGACGCCCTGCCCGAGGCGACGCAGCACGCGAAGCTGCGGGAGGATCCGGCGGGCACCCTGTGGCACCGCATGGGCGACTGCGGTTATCTCGATGCTGCGGGTCGGCTCTGGTTTTGTGGCCGGAAAGCCGAGCGCGTGCAGACGGCCAATGGCCCAGTCTTCACCGAGCAGGTTGAGCCCCTGATGAATCGGCACCCGGCGGTGCGACGCTCGGCGCTCGTCGGCCTCGGTCCGGCCGGTCACCAGCAGCCATGGCTGGTGGTCGAACTCGCCGACGGCGTGCGGGCCGACGACGCGGTGCGCGCCGACCTGCTGGCGCTGGCGCGGCGTCACCCGCGGACCGCGGTGCTGGCGGGCGTCGCTTTTCATCCCCGCTTCCCGGTGGACGTACGGCACAACGCCAAGATCCACCGCTTGACTCTCGCCCGCTGGCTGGCGGCCCGGTCGCCGTCCGCGACGCCTGCCTCGTGACCGGACGGCGGCGGACCGACGCCGGACGGGGTCGGGCGGCAGGCGGCGGAGTGTCACGGCCGCGACGGCGCGGGCGCTTGCGCTACCTTCCCAAGACGGGTACTGCGTGGGCCCATGCAAACCCTGATTCAAGCGCTCCGCCGCCGTGCGGGCGTTGCCACCCTCTGCTGCCTCGCGCTGGTGTCGGCTCGCGCGGACGAAGGCCTTTGGCTGTTCAGCCACCCGCCGCGCGAAGCCCTGCGCCAGGCGCACGGCTTTGAGCTCACCGACGCTTGGTTGGACCACGCCATGAAGGCATCCGTCCGCTTCGGCGGCGCGTCCGGATCGTTCGTCAGCGCTGACGGCCTCGTCCTGACCAACCACCACGTCGGCCGCTCCGCGATCCAGCGCCTGAGCACGGCGACCCGCAACCTCGAGGCCGATGGCTTCCTCGCAACCGCCCCCGCCGACGAGCTTCCCGTACCCGGCATGGAGCTATCGGTGCTGCAGTCGATCGAGGACGTGACCGCCCGCGTTTCCGCTGCGGTGGGTGCGGCGGCCACGCCCGAAGCGGCGGCCGCCGCCCGGCGGGCGATCCTTGCGGAAATCGAGGCCGAGTCGCTCCGCCAGACCGGGCTGCTCAGCCGCGTCATCACCCTCTATCAGGGCGGCTGGTATCATCTGTATCGGTACAAAAACTACACCGACGTGCGCCTCGTGTTTGCGCCCGAGGACGAGATTGCGGCGTTCGGCGGCGACGCCGACAACTTTGAGTACCCCCGCTACTGCCTCGATATGTGCCTCTTCCGGGTCTACGAAGGAGGACGTCCGGCACGCGTGGAGCATTACCTCCGCTGGGCGAAGGAGCCGGCGCGCGCGGGTGACCTCGTGCTGGTGTCTGGTCATCCCGGACGCACCGACCGGCAGCTGACGCTGGCGGAACTGTTGACCCTGCGCGACGTCACGCTCCCGCAGTCGCTGGAAAGCTTCCAGCGGACGGAAGTGGTGCTGACCGCGTGGGGCGGCCGGGCCGCCGAGAACCAGCGGCGCGCGGCGCGCGTGCTCAAAGGGGTGTTGAACAACCGGAAGCGCACGACCGGTCAGCTCGGTGCGCTGCAGGATCCGGCCTTCTTCGCGGGCTTGGTGAGCCGTGAGGCGGACCTGAAGGCCCGCTTGCAGGCGGCGGGCGAGGAGCGGGCGCTGCGGGCGCTGGATCGCATCGCGGCGGGTGAGGCGGAGCGCCGCACCGCGTGGGTGCGGACCGCTCTCTTGGAGCAAGGTGGGGCGTTTCGTGGGCAACTCTTCGGCTACGCGCGCGACCTGGTGCGGGTCGCGGTGGAGCGGGCCAAGCCCGATGGGCAGCGCCTGCGGGAGTATTCCGACGCGCGCCGGCAGTCCTTCGAGCTGAGCCTGCTCTCGGTCTCGCCGGTGCACGAGGATCTGGAGCCCGTGTTGCTGGCGGATTTGCTCGGGCGCATGGTGGAGTTGCTCGGGGCCGAGGATCCCACGGTGGTACGCGTGCTCGCGGGTCTTTCACCGCGCGCGCGGGCGGTCGAGCTGGTTGCCGGGACGCGCTTGGCGGATCCGGCGTTCCGCCGGGCGATTTACTCCGGCCAGACCGAGGGTGCCGATGCGGACGCGATGCTCGCGCTGGCGCGCCTCGTCGATCCCGAGGCCCGCACCCTCCGCGCGGCCGCCGAGGCGCGAGCGGAAGCGTCCACTCAGGCGCACTCCGATCTGGCGGCCGCGCGCTTCCGTTTGATGGGAGGCTCGCAGTCTCCTGATGCGACGGGGACGCTGCGGCTGAGCTACGGGACGGTGAGCGGCTATCGCGAGGACGGAGTGGAGGTGCCTTTCGAGACGGTCACCGCCGGGCTCTACGAGCGGCATGCGCTGCAGAAGAATCGGGTTCCTTTCACGCTGCCCGATCGCTGGGTGCAGGGCCGCGACCGTCTCGCGCCCGGCACGCCGTTCAACTTCGTGGCGACGACGGACATCGTCGGCGGGAACTCCGGCAGCCCCGTGCTGAACCGGCGCGGGGAATTGGTTGGCTTGGTGTTCGACGGGAACCTCGCCTCCCTCGCCATTGGTTTCGCCTACGATGACACGACGGCGCGTGCGGTGCACGTCGCGGCGCCGATCATGCTCGAGTCGCTGCGGGTGATCTACGGCGCCTCGGCCTTGGTCGCGGAAATCGAGAACGGGCGCCTCGCACCGTAGCGAGGCGCACGCCGAGGCGCGGCGCGTCAGCGCAGCGGCGAGAATTCGAGGGGACGAAGAAACTGCGAGCGTACGCCGCCGGGCTGGACCGTGAGTGATCCGCCGGCGGCCTTCTCGGAGGCCTCCCGCGCTGCGATCCAGTTCGGATCCGCGCGGAAGGCCTTGAAGGACTCCGCTGCCGCTTCCGGACTCGCGTGGGCGAGGAAGTAGATCAGGGTGTCGTCGGAGCCCTTGGCGGCATCCAGCGGCATCCAGTAGCCGATGTGTGTCATACCGTGCTTGCTGAAGAGGGCGACGGTGTGATCGCGGAAGCGCGCGTTGAGCGCGGCGAGGCGGCCGGGGTTGGTCTTGTAAGTGCGGAGCTCGAAGACGCGCTCAGGGCTCTTCGCCGCTGCGGCGATCGCGGGCGAGTAATCCGTCGCGCCCAGGAAAATCGCTTCGCTCTTGCTGACCAACGGGCCGTTGGCTTCGGACGCCTTCCGCGCGGCCTGCCACTCGGGGTCGTCGCGGAACGCGTTCCAGCGGGTCTCGCGTTCGGCGCGGCTCGGGTAAGCGACGAGGAAGACGAGCGCGTTGTCGGCCGCATCGACCGGCACCCAGTAGCCGAGGCGCTGGATCCCATGGCGAGCGAAGAGGCGGTCGGCGTGCGCGCGGAACCGCTCGATCAGGTCATCCCGCTTTCCGGGCGCCGCCTGATAGATGCGCAGCTCGTAGCAGCGCAGATCGGTGGATGAGCGGTCGGCGGCGAAGACCGTGGCGGTGGCGGCCAGCGGCAGCATCCACACGGCGAGCGGGGCGAGCGAAAGCAGGTGGGTGAGGAGGGATTTCATGGTGAAGGCAGGCGGAGCGAAGCGAGGGGGCGGGGTAGGCGAGGAGGGTGGGGAGGTGAGACCGGGAAGGAGAAGAATCCGAACGGGACTGGAGGAGCGAGCCTCGGGAGCGTTGCCGTTGGAGTGCGTGCTTGCGGGGCGGGGAACCAGGGCCCGGCGCTCAGGGCCCCTTCGGCTTTTCGCGACCGATCAGGCCGCGCAGGCCCTCGCCGAGTTGCTTCACCCCCGATTTGAGGGCGTCAGCGGCGGCCGCTCCGCTGGCTGAGCCGACCGTTCCGGGAGAGCGGGCAACCGCCCCGAGCACGGCGGCGACGATCTGCCGGGTCGCCTCCGCCGCGAGTTGCCCCGCGGTCAGGCCGCGCTCGGGCGTGCCGAGGTTGACCAGCGTGAGCTCGGGGATGCGGACGGTGACGGCCTCGGTGCCGACTCCCAGCGTGACCCGGGCATCGCGCAGCACCGCGTGGCGCACCGCGAAGCGTCGCGCGGTGCCGGTCGCGTCGGCGGGTGCTCCGGCGGGCGCCGGTCCGGTGTTGCGCTCGATCTGTTTCAGCAGGTCGCTGAGGTTGCTGCTGACGATCTTGGTCTCGAGGTGGAACACGGCCTCGTCGATGAGCAGCTCGTCGATGAGGATCGTTTCCCGAAGGAGGCTGCTTGGCTGGACCTCGAGGTGGATGCGTCCGATGGAGGCGAGCGAGTCCGACTGCCAGCCGGGAGGATTGCCCACGCGGAGGGCCTCGAGCGTGCCGACGCCGTTCCATGGCTTCAGGTGCGCAGCGCCAAGCGTTGTCGGCGTGCCCGTGATGCGCGGGGCCGCGCGGTTGAACGCCTTCGTCGTGAACGAGCCGAGGAAGAATGTAAGCCCGAAGACGAGCAGGACAATCACCGCCACAAGAACCGCGAGAACGCCGACGACTACTTTCATAAAGGAAGGCTGCCGCGGCGCGGCGGTGCTGACGACCTCTTTTTCGGCGGTGTGGGCGAGGTGGCGATGTGGGCCAGAGTGGCGATGCGGGTGAGGGTGGCGGACGCGGGATCGCTGCGACGCGGGATGATCGGGCTGGCGTGGCGCGCGTGTCTGCGCATCGTGGCGCGCGTATGCTTCCCGGTCTTCTTTCGGTGACCTTTCGCAGTCGATCCCCGCAGGAAATCGTCGCGTGGGCCCGTCAGGCACGGCTGGCGGCCATCGAGTGGGGCGGCGACATCCACGTGCCGCCCGGAGACGCGGCGCGCGCGCGGGAGGTGCGGCGCCTTACCGAGGAGGCGGGACTTACG
>JBEIGD010000054.1:0-14668 GCA_040382075.1 Opitutaceae bacterium | reverse complement strand
GAGGGTCAGGCTTTGTCCTTTGTACGACCGCGCAAACACACACCCGACCACCGGTCCAACCAAGAGCCGCCGCACGCTGCGCCCTCACGACAAAGGACAAAGCCTGACCCTCCCCGGGTGTGCCTGCAAGAGCCGCCGCACGCTGCGCCCTCACAACAAAGGACAAAGCCTGACCCTCCCCGGGTGTGCCTCGGCCGACGAAACGCAGCGGGTGGGTCACGAACTCCCCGGACTGAGCCGCGTGAACTGAGACGAATCCGTCAGTCCGGTACGCGAAGCGACGCAAACGGGTGGGACCGAACCCGTAGCCGGCTTCGGACGCGTAGAGCGAAATTTCACGGTCTTGACCCGGCGACTGGGCCACATCCGGCGAGGGGGGGGCGGTGTGGGGGTTGCGGGCCCCCCACCCAACACCCCACCCCCCCCCCACCCCAACCCCCCCCCCCCCCCGCCCCACCCCCCCCCCCCCCCCCGCTGCGCCCACCCCCCCACCCACACCGCCCCCCCCTCCCCGGGTGTGCCTGACCCTCCCCGGGTGTGCCTGACCCTCGCGGAGTGTGACCGCACTGCATTCGGAAGATACGGCGCTTTTATCGAATTATCACCCGGGACCGCTTGTCCGGGCGGCGGCGAAGGGCCAGTCTCGGCACCGGGCATGAACATCACGCGTACATTCAACGGACTCGAAGTCGCGCTCAAGCCGTCCGGCTGTGGCCGCTTTGTTGGGGCGGCGTTCCTGGCGCTGTGGCTTACGTTTTGGGTCGTCGGGGAAGTGCTGGTCGTGGGAATTCTGATCCGAGGCGGCTGGAGTGTGCTGACGGGTCTTCCGCCCGGAGAGGGCCGGGCACCGCTTGAGACGATGCCAGCGCTGGGCACGGGAGTCTTTCTGTTGTGCTGGCTCGCGTTCTGGACGCTGGGCGGGGTGCTGGCCGTGCGGGAGGTGCTGCGGCTGCTGTTTGGTCGCGACCGGATCGTGTTGCGTCCGGATGGCATCGTGGTGCAGCGCGGCTTCGGGCTGTTTCGAGTGCGGCGGGAGATCCCGCGCGAACGGGTGCGGCGGTTTCATCGTCTGAAGCACGGAAACATTCTGGCTGCGGATACGTTGAATGGAGGCGTGGAGCTGACGCGATTGGGTACGGCGCATGAGCTCGAACAAGTGGCGGCTACGCTCAATGCGGACTGGCAACTGGACCCGGACGCGCCGCTGGCTGGAGTATTGCCTGATGGGTGGAGCGAAGCCCTGACCCCCGAGGGCGACGCAATCCTCATACGGGATTCGTCCCTGCGGAGGAAGCAGGCGGGTGTGGTCTGGCTGATCTTCCTGCTGCTCGCCCTGGTGAGTGGCTATATTCTCCATGCCGCCACCGCGCAGATTTCACTGCTGGCGATCGGCCTGATGATCGGGACGGGGGCTGGCTTCGCCGGGTGGGGCGCGTACCAACTCAGCTTTTGCCGCGACGAATGGATGCTGGGCGTCGGGCGTCTGCGCCTGCAGCGGCGGGTTCGGGACCAGACCACACCCCGGTTCGAGGCTGAGGCGCTAAGCCTGCAGGAGGACCGGGACTCCGACGATGATCCCTGTTTCTGGCTGGTCGCGCTGAACGGGTCGGCTTCCCCCCCGCTGCCTTTCCGCGAGGCGCGTCGGCAGGGACGCGTGATCATGAGTGTCGCCCGCGATCCGACCGACGTGCGTAACCTCGGGTGTTGGCTGGCACGGCGCTGCGCTCTGCCGCTCCATGACGGCACGACCACTGAAGCCAAGGCGCAGGAGGCGGAGCGCCTCCTGGAGCAGCTTGCCGCCTCCGGTCGGCTCGGTCGCTGGCTGGCCCGGCGACTGCGTGGCGCGGACGCGAAGGGGGGATGACGGCCTGGAGAGCGACGCTATCGAGGAGGCGGTCGCCACAGCGGATTCCGCAATCAAACGCTCACAGTCGGCGCCGATGCTCCGCCCACCACGGACCACGGCACGGGCAGACTATCGCACATGCGGGGAGGGTCACACATGCGGGGGAGGGTCAGCTTTGTCCTTTGTCCTCGCTCCCAGAGGCGGGGCCCGCGACCAGCTGACCAGCCGGGTCCGCGGCGCGCTCCGGCCCCGATGGCAAAGCACAAAGCACGACCCCTTCCGGCGGGGTCGCGTCGAATGAAACGCCGGAGAGGGTCAGGCTCTACCTGATTGTTGGCGTGCGCTTTGTGACGGATGCCTCAGCATGCGGAGGAGCGATGAACGAGACATCTGGAAAGGCGGGCCCGGCCGGGAAGACGGACGGCGACCTCCGCGGTGGAGATCAACCGGTAGGTCCGGCGCACCCACCGGCGATTGGGCGTGTTCACCGCACGGCCCGGCTTCGCGGCGGATTTCACCCTGAGCCACGGCCTGCGACGGAAACATGACTGACGTCGTGAAAACGGAGTCTGCGACCGGCACCCCGGAGATCGGCCGACGCGGTAGGCTGGCGTGGTGGCTGGCGGCCGCGGCGGTGATCCTGCTCGGCTTCGCGCTGCGGTACGCGTATTATTGGGAAGGATATAGTCACCCCGATGAAGCCATCACCGTCGAGGTCGTCGGGCAGATGCGACGCTCGGGGGACTGGGACACGAACTGGGCCAAGGCGCCGAACCTCCCGGCTGAATTTCGCTATGATCAGTACAACTTTTCGTCGCACCTGTATGCGACCTACTTTTTCTACCGTTTCGTCAAACTGATTCCAGGCACGGAGGAATTCCGCGGGCGGGAGGGCGGGTTCTGGGTGTACCGGTTGTTCTCGGTCCTAATGGCGACGGCGGCGCTGGGACTGACGATCGGGCTGGCGCAGCGGACGGGCGGGGGCGGCGTGGCGCTTCTGGCGGGAGGGCTCACGGCGGTCGCCGTGCAACTCGTGCAGGACGCGCACTACTCGCGGCCCGATGCGTTCGTCACGGCCCTGACGGTCGCGGCGGTGGCGCTAAGCTGGCCGACATCACGGTTGCGGGGCGCGAAGGTGGCGGGCGGGGCGTTCCTCCTTGGGGTACTCGTGGCCTGCAAGGTCTCGATGATGCTGCTCGCGTGGCTGCCGCTGGTGCCGCTCCTCGCGGCGGTGGAGACTATCCGACGCCGCCTCGGCGTGGGCACTGTGGCCTTGCTGGCAATGGCCGGCGGTTTCGCGTGCGGAGTGCCGGGAGCGATCACGCAACCGGGCGTCTTCCTCCGCGGAGTCTCGCAGCTCATGGGACAGTACTCCGGGGTGCATCCGCCGCACAGCCACCTCGACGGCGGGATGGTCGCTGATTTCCTAGGCTCCTACTATGTCGCGACGATCGGCTGGGTCGGATTGCTTGGCGGACTGCTGGGCATCGTGACGCTGGCGCGGCAACGCCGGTGGGCGGTGCTGGTGCTGTTGGCGGGGCCGGTGGTTTTATTTGCCGGTTACTTCGCGACCCGCGGAGTCTTTTTCGAGCGCAACCTGAGTCACGTCCTCCCGCTCTTTTTTATCCTCGCCGCCATCGGGGTGATGGAAGCGGCCGGGCGGGCGTCGCGCCGGGTGGGTGGCGGACGCGTTGCGTGGGCGGCGCTGGGCATGCTGTTCCTGGCGCTGCCGGCGCTCCGATCGACTTGGCCGCTGGTGACGCTGGAGTATTCCGGGGCCGGAGCGAAGCGCCACGCCGCGTTCGAGGTGGAAGTGCGGCACCGGCATCCCGAGGCGGAATGGCGGGAGATCTGGCTGCTCGACAAGGAAGCGCTGCCCACCATGGCCGCGGACCTCGCGGCCGGTAGTCGGTCGCTCCTGGTTCGGGTGACCGACTTCGGCGATGCATGGACGGCGTTCAACCTGAGCGCGTTTGAGGCACGATTTCAGGCGAAACTCGTGGCGGACTATCCGAGCACCTTCCCGGAACTGCCGGTCTGCACGCTCCACACCTACAACAGCCCCCGCAACCGCTACTACCTGGTCACGGGACTACGCGGTCGCTAATCGACGCTGAGTTTCTTCCATCGCGCGAGAGACGCGCTGAGATGTGCGCGGATGCGGCTGCCCATTCGCTTGAAGTTCAGCTCGGTTCTTGCTTCGTCGAGGATCTCCTCGTCGAGGCGGTTCAGGCCATCCGAGGCAATCCAGACGAAGAGCTCGTGCAGTTCCGCATCCGTGTAGTCCTCGATCGTCTCGAAGGTGTCGAGGACCGGGCGCGGCCCGCGGGATCGGACCGGACGTACCGGACGTACCGGGGGTACCGGGGGTGCCGTGATCGGCGCGGTTCCGGATGCCGCGGCGCGACCTGGGGCGACCGGTTGCGGTCTCATACCCACCCCCTGATCCGAGCGCCGCACGGCGGCGCGGTAGGCCTCCAGAGCCCGCTCGATTTCGGTCTCGCGGCTACGGAACCAGTCCGTCGACCAGACGCGATGGAACACCCAGCCGAGCCGTTCCAGTTGTTTCTGCCGGATGCGGTCACGATCCCGCGCGGTGGTGCTTGAATGGTAGGTCGCGCCATCGCACTCGATCGCGAGCACGGGCTGACCCATGCGCTGGGGATGCATCGCGACCAAGTCGATGCGGAAGCGCAGCGCACCGAACTGGCTTCGCAGCGCGACTCCGCGACGCTCCAGGGCGTCCCGGATGTCGGCTTCAAACGAATTCAGCGCGATCTCGTCCGCGCGCTCCGTGCCGACGAAGCGAGTACCGCCATTCGCGGTGTAATCGAGGTACGCCTTCAGCATTGCGACGCCGCGCGCACCGCTTCGTTTCAAATCGATATCGTAGCCTGCGAACGAGCTCACGAGCGTCATGCGCCGCTTCGCGCGCGTGATCGCGACGTTGAGGCGACGATATCCGGCGTCTTGCAGCAAGGGACCGAATCGCAACGGCAAGTCACCCGATGGAGTCTTGCTGTAGCCCACCGAAAGGATGATGGCGTCGCGCTCATCGCCCTGCACGCGCTCCAGATTCTTGACGAAGAAACGCTCCTCGCGTTCCACATCGAAGAACGGTGCGAGGTGGGGCTGATCGGCCGCCGCCTTGTCGATGGCCGCCTCGATGCGGTTCGCATGCTTCACGCTGAGGGCGATCACGCCCAGCGACTCGCCGGGGCGCGAGCGTGCGTGTTCCAGCACGAGCTGCACGACGCGCTCCACCTCCCGCGACGCACTTTCCTCCTGGCCTGCCAGCGAAGGGTCATGGGGGACCAGCACATGCTGAAGGGCGTCCTCGTTCCGCGCCGATGGAAACGTGATGAGCCGCTTGGAGTAGACTTCCGCATTGCTGAACGTGATCAGCCGCTCGTCCTCGCTCCGATAATGCCACTCCAGCATCCGATTCGGCAGGAAACTCTCGAGCGAAGCGAGAAGGCTCTCAAATCCCGTCGTCGCTTCACGCGCCTCCGCGTTGCCCTCCCGGATCTCGGCGTCGCCGGACTCCTCCAAGTCCTCCTCCTCCGACTGCGTCGCGAAGAAAGGCGTCGGTGGCATCTGATGCTGGTCGCCCGCGGCGACCACCTGTCGTGCGCGGTAGAGTGCCGGCACTGCATCCTCCGGCGGGATCTGGCTCGCCTCGTCGAAGATGAGCACATCGAAAAGGTCGGGCTTCGGCGCGAGCAACTGGCTGACCGAAAGCGGGCTGGCGAGCCAGCAGGGCGCGACGCGCGTCAGCACATGCGGAGCTTCCTCGAGCAGCCGACGCAGCGGGATGTGCCGGGCTTTCTTGCTGGCCTCGCGCAGCACGACGGAGGCCTCAATCGGATGCGCGTTCATCGCCTCGGTCGCGCGCGTCGCGTGCAGGTGCCGCACGCGCGCGGCAGCCAACTGCATGCGCTCATCATCGAGCTGGAGAAACTCCGCGATGATCCGCTCATGCGAGCGGCCCTGGAACTTCGCGAGCTCCGGCTCCCGCGCGAAGATCAATTCCAGCTGCGTCGCATGCATGACGTACTCGAAACGCTCGGAGATCGTGGCGCCCGCTGCTGCGCCCGGCAGGCTGCGCAAGAAGTGCTCCAAGCCACTCGCCTTGAGCTCGGCCTGCAGCGCCCGGACACCCGGAATACGGAACGCCGTCGCACTATCCGCCGCCAGCGCCGAGGCCGCCTTGCCCAACTCCGGCCAACCGTCGCCGTCCGCGGGCAGCGTCGGCACCACTGCCAGCAACGCGGCGTGCACGCGGGAGAGTGACTCCACGCGCTGGGCGAGCATGCCCGCCGAGGGAACGGCCTGCGGCAGGGTGTCACCGATCAGACGGCGCCAGCGCGTCCGGACGTCGAGAGCCCGGATCGACTCAGCGAGCAAGACCGGCGGGGTCGCACCCACCTTCCGATGCGCCTGGACATCGCGGCAGGCGCGGCGGTACGCCGCGGAGGACAGGAAGGCCCAGACCCGCCCCACTCCACCCTTCGCGGCGGGCGCCAGCGATTCGACGATCAGCTCGAGAGGGAGCGCGTAGACCGACTCCCGCCACGTTTCCGCCAATGCCTCGGCATCCGACAAAAGACGCGACATTTCCTTGACGCCGGCCAGCGTCCAGGGCGCGTCCACACGGCACTCAAGGCTCACGCGAGCGAGCGCCGCCGCCAGGTCCGGCACGAGTCGGTTTGCGAGGTCGCGGGCGAACTCCAAGGCCCGCCGCACGCCGTCACCGTCCGCGACCACGGCACCGCGCCACGGAGCCTCGGTGGTGCCGAGGTACAAGCCGGGGTCGCCCTCGATTTCCGCGATGCGGTCGCGGACATGGCACAGCGTGTCTCCCGCGAGCCCCGCGAACGCGCGATCACTGATCCGCAAGTCGCTTCGCGCCCCCGCGGGAAGGTGCAGCAGGCGGCCCAGAACTTGGACCAAGGACAGCCCGAGGGGAGCCTGCGGCTCATTGACGCGGCGGGCGTGGTCGTTCAGGACGCGACGGCGCGCCTCGAACCGCTCCAGCGTCGACTCCTCGCGCACCCGTTCCCCCGGATCCCGGATCCAGCCCAGCGTGTCCTTCAGACGCCCCATCACCTCCCGCCGGGAGATCGTGGCGCCGTGAAGATCAAGCACGAGATGCCCGAGCCCGACGCGCGGATCGGAGAGCCGCTTGATGACGGCGTCGAGGGCCGCGCGTTTTTCCGCGACGAACAGGACGCTCTTACCGTTGGCGACACACTGGGCGATCAGATTGGCGATCGTCTGGCTCTTGCCCGTGCCGGGCGGCCCCTGAATGACCAGATGGGCGCCCCGCTCGGCGGCCTCGATGGCGGCCTGCTGGGAGGAGTCGCTGAGCAGGACATGGAATTCCTCGCGGGCGGCACGGCGGTCCGATCCGCCGCCGGATCCATCGCCCGCCGGGACCTGCTGCCGCAGCCGCTCGCGCGTCGCGGCGTCGCCGGCGAACGCGGCGAGCAGGGCGCTGGTGGCCATCGCGGCGGCGTTGGCCCTCAAGTCCTCCACCATCGGCATCCGTGCGAACGTGAAGTTCGCGATCACGGCGCGCGGTTGGACCACGAAGTCCGGGACGCCGCCGGCCACGGCCTCGGTCAGGCGGCTCCACAGCCGCTGCGGATCAAGGGACCACTCGCCGTCCTCGTCCTCGCGATTGCACTCGGCCAGCAAAGTCTCGGCGTCGACGGCGGCGTGATAATCATCCCGAAGCACGTGCAGCAGCACCGGATTGATCTGCGCTGCACCCTGCACCTGCAGCCGCAGGTCCAGGCCCAGTTGCCCCCGGGCGGAGGCCTGGACGGGCACGAGCAGGACCGGGGCGCTGTAGTGACTACCGCCGTCGAGGGCGGGCCACGACGCGATGCCCAGCGCGAGTTGCAGGGTCTCGATGCCCTTTTCCTCGCGGTTGCTGACGGCCTTGCGCAGGATCGTGGAGAGCGCCTGCGCGGTGTCCTTCGGTTCGCGCGGCCGCAGTTCGCTGCGGGCGAGTTCCTTCAGATCGGCCTCCCTACCCTGCAGCAATTCGCTGACCGCATCACTGTCGACGGCGAGTTCAAGCATCCCCCGCTTGAGATCGCGGAAGAACAGCAGCGTATTGCGACGCGAGAGGTCGATCAGCTTCTTGACCCAGAGATCGCGGGCGGCGGAAACCACGGGTCCGAGATCCGGCGCGGCGGCGGGGGGAACGGGGCGGGACATGAACAGGCGGCCGCCACGCTGGGCGGATTCTCCGACGCTGTCCACACCCGCCGAGTCCCCGCTCCTCGATGACGACAGCTGACGCCAGCGGATTTTCACGAAGCGCCTCGATGTTCACGTCCCAAGCTGGGAGGGCTTACCCTTCAGGTTGGTGCAAAGACCCGGCGACGCTCCGGGAGTTTCGGGCCAAGCTCCCGCAGGACCTCCTCAAGCCGGGCAAGCTCTGACCCGGATGCCTCCGGCAGCGGTGAGGCCGCCACGGCGTGGCCGATTGCCGCGTCCGGTCGGTGAATCCCGCCCCGGTCCGTCGGCTGCGGTGACGCCGCCAGGGAGAGGCCCCGCTGCGGGCGAGGCCGGCGACGCGCGGGGTCCATCAACGGACCACGGAAGGGGCGTGCCGGGCCGGCAACTAAAAGTTCGCCTTGCCGAGGGAATTGCCGAGACGATTTCGCCGAGCCCAAAACTCGACTTAACTCCCTTCCCTCACCCACCGCTTCCCCACCGTCTCCATTACCATGACCCCCGACCAGACGTTCCTCGCCCTGAACCTCCCCCAGCCGCCCGTCACCAAGCCCGGCGGCATCTTCAAACCCCTCGTGGTTGTCGGTAACCTCGCGTACGTCTCGGGGCACGGTCCCCAGTTGCCGGACGGCTCGATGATCTCGGGCCGCGTCGGTCAGGACCTCGATCTTGAGGCGGGCCGCGCGGCGGCGCGCCAAACCGGGGTGGCGATCCTCACCACCGTCCGCGCCCAGCTTGGCTCGCTGGACCGCGTGAAGCGCGTGATCAAGTCCCTCGGCATGGTCAACAGCACAGCGGACTTCAAGGACCATCCCAAAGTCATCAACGGCTACAGTGAATTGCTCGCTGAGGTCTTCGGCCCGGACCACGGCGTCGGCGCGCGCAGCGCGGTCGGCATGGGCTCCCTCCCTGGCAACATCGCGGTGGAGATCGAGGTGATCCTCGAGTTGCACTGACGGGGCTTGGCGGCGGCCGGGGCCGCCTGACCCTCCAAGGAGGCGTCCGGGTGGTTCCAGCCGCATGGGTGGCCCGGTATCCGTGGGTCAGTCTGAACCGTTCGTGCAGCAGACGCCGTTGGCGGGACTCGAAGCCGAGCTTGCCGGAAAGGAGCGTCGGGCGTAGCGTTGCGTCATGAGTCAAATGCACCGCATCACGTTCAATCCCGACCAGTGCGGGGGACGGCCGTGCATCCGTGGGATGCGCATTCGGGTGAAAGACGTGCTCGACATGCTTGCCGCTGGTGCGACCGAAGCCGAGATCCTCGAAAGCTACCCGTATCTTGAACGGGCGGACATCCAGGCCGCGCTCGAGTACGCGGCTCGTCAGGTCGACCACGCGGTGCTGTCGCTGGCCACGTGAAGTTCTTGGTCGATGCCCAGCTGCCGCCGGCACTCGCGCGCTGGCTCCGCGAAGCTGGGCACCAAGCCGAGCACGTCGAGGACACGGGCTTGCGCGAGGCGAACGACGGCGCGATCTGGGCTCATGCGGTGAAGAGCGGTGCGATCATCATGACCAAGGACGAAGACTTTGCCGCGCGTTCGGTGCGGGACGCGACCGCGCCGGCCATCGTGTGGCTGAGGGTCGGCAACACGACCAACCGCGTGCTGCGTACGTGGATTGAGCTGCGTCTTCCGGGTATCGCCCAATTGCTCTCGCAGGGCAGCCGGTTGGTGGAAGTGAACTGACTCCTGGAAATGCCGACCCAGGACTTGGTCGGATGGATTTTGGGGTTTCCGGTGACGCGGTGTGGTCGCACGGCGGAACGGCAGAGCAGACCCGCCGCGGCTTGCGGACCTAGGACACACTGCAAAGCCTGACCACCCAAAGGGCGCTCCTCCCGTCAAGCGGCGGCGCGGAAGGCGAAGGCGAACAGGCTCGACCGTTGGAGGCGGAAGCGCAGGCGAAGGGGGCGCCCTCGCAGCGCGGTGATCCGGCCGCCACGCCACGACACCGCATGGCGCAGCGAGTCGCCACGCATCGGTTCCGACGGGCCGAAGCCCGGGAGCGGTCGGCCATTGATGTCGAGCGGTTCGACGGTGAGGACCCCGGCCGCGCCTACGTCGGCGTTGACCTCAAGGCGGTCGCCGCCAAAAACCAGCGGAATCGTCGTCAGCGTGCCGGTTTCGTCCGCGGCATCGCGGGACACGAAGCGATCCAGCTTCCACGAGGCGAGCCCGATGCCGCCGCCCTGCCTGGACATGCCGTGCGCGTAGTTCATTCCCGCGTAGTAGAGCCGGATTTCGTCGCCAAAGCGGACCGCCTGCGACTGCGTGACCACCATCCCCTCGTCCCAAGCCCCGCGTTCCTGCGGGAGGCAGGAGGTGCGGAACGGGCGCTCCCAATGTTTGAAGTCACGCGAGACCGCGAGTTGCAGGTCGATGCCGCCGACGTTCGACTTTGAGTGCGGGCCGGTCTCGCGGTTGATCGTGAAGATCCACGGGAAGCCGACGATGCAACTCTCCGCCGCATAGAACCCGCTGCCGTAGAATTCCGTGCGCAGCGCGGCCGGATCGTCCGGGGCGTCCGTCAGCAGGCTCCGGATACGTTCGATGCGCGCCGCTGATCCGGCGTCATCACGGGCGTCGGGCCGCAGCGCCGGCTCCGGCTGCGTCCAGCTCAGAAAGTCCGTCGACGTCGACACATCAAACACGCGGCGGCGCGTGCCCCCGATGTCGGCGAAGACCTTAAGCAACGCGACGTAGCGCCCGCTGCGCGGATCGCGGAAACCAGTCACGACGTCGCTGCACTCGAAGATGCGCCCCGGTGAATACCGCCGCCACGTCAGCCCATCCGCCGACACCAGGGTGAGGGCTCCGCGGTCGGGTCCGCTATCGATCCAGCAGATCGCCTTGTAGCGCCGGCTCGGATCCGGGTCAGCGGGATCATGGATCACCGACGCGAGTTCCACGCTCTTCATCACCACATTGGTGCGGATGCCGGTGCGGCTGGGCACGGTGCCGATCAGGGGTTTCTCCCAACGGATGCCGTCGCGGCTGGTGGCTAGGCACGTATTGGAGCGCTCGGGGAACAGTTCGCCGGTATCGGTGATGTACCACATCCGGAAGAGCCCCTCGGACGGATCGTACCGGACGTCGCCGTAGATCTGGACCCAGCGGTGCTCCCACGGTTGGTCCGCGACCAGGAGCGGATTGGCGGGATGCTTCCGGGCTTGATGCTGGCGGGCGGAGAGACCGGTGGAGGAAGCGACGAGGAAGTCGTCGATGAACAGCTGGGAGAAGGTCCCCACATCGTGGGGCACCGACCCGTGGGCTTCAGCGGGGGCCCGCGCGTCGGCGCGATCCGAGCCCGGAGCGCTGCCGGATTCGCTGGTGCCGACGGATTCAGTGGCACTACCGGGAAGGCCGCCGCGGCCGGCTACGCCCGGGCCTCCCGGGGAGTCGGAGGCTCCCGGAGCTCCCACGCCGCCGGGGACGGACGTTGGATCACCGGGGCCGGGCCTCGGGTTAACGCGCAGCGGCAGTGCCGCCAGGAGGCCAAGACATGCGCCGTGGCGAAGGAAGTCGCGCCGTCCCTGGGGATCGTGGAGGCGAGCAAACCGCACGGAAACATTTGGCCGCATCGCCCGCCGCGAGGCGACGCGATTCCACTGGTCAATGGCGACAACCACCTGTGAACGGCGGGCGCGGACGCGGACGCAGAACAAACTACAAAGCCTGACCCTCCCGGGTGGGGTTAAGGGGCGGGGACGATCCGCTCCAGGGGGTCCCCGGCGGCGAGGCGGCGGATGTTCTCGGCGATCGCGCCCCAACGGTAGGCCATCGTTTCCACGGTCGGCTTGTGGGGCGTCATGATGACGTTGCTCAGCTCATGGAAGGGCCGACGCGAGGGCAGTAGGTTTTGGCCGGGGGCGGGGTACTGGTACCACACGTCCAGCCCTGCACCGGCGATCGTGCGCGTCCGCAACGCCTCGTAGAGGGCATCCTCGTCGATGACGGGGCCACGGCCGACGTTGACCACGAAGGCGGTCGGCTTCATGCGCTGGAATTCGCGCGCGCCGAGGAGGCCGAGCGTAGTCGTGACCGCCGGGATCGCGACGACCACGAAGTCCGCCTCCGGCAGCGCGTCGTGCAGCTGATCGAGTCCGTGCACGGGCACCCCCGGGGCCTCACCGCGGGACTTCTCCGGCGTGCGGGTGAGTACGCGCACGTTCATGCCGACGAACTGCCCCCAGCGCACCAGCTGGCGCCCGATGTGTCCGAGCCCGAGCACAAGCAGACTCCGTCCGCGCAGTTCCGGCAGATAGGGGCGCTGCGGCGTCCAGTCGCCCCGGCGCAGCGCAGCGTCGAGCCCGAACAAGTCCCGCCCGAGGGCGAGCATGAGCAGGAACGCCTGCTCGGCGACCCCGTACTCGTGCCCGTAGACGTTGCACACGGTGCACCCCGGAGGCAGGCCGGCGAAGTCGATGCCGTCCACGCCGGCACCGGTCGAGTGCACGAGTCGGAGGCGACACCCGCGCGGGTCGCGCCAGGCGGCCTTGTAGGCGCCCCAGACCAGCACGTCGGTGTCGGCCAGCAGCGCGGCCATCGCCGCATCGCTCTCGGCGCCGAAGCTGCGCACGGTGTGCCCGGCGGGCAGGGCCGCCTTTAGTTCCGCGAGGAAACGTTCATGGACCGCGATGGTGAGGGACGACGTAGGCATGGCGTGACGGGTTGGCGGGGCGTGACGGGTTGGCCGGGCTGACGGGTTGGCCGGGCTGACGGGTTGGCCGGGCTGACGGGTTGGGCGGGCTGACGGGTTGGGCGAGCGTGACAGGTTCGCGGAGCGTGACAGGTTGGCGGAGCGGAGGATCGCGCGACGGAGGACTGGCGCGACCAGGCGTCGGCCGGGCGGAACGGTGTCTTGGCAGAGCGGGCGGAGCGGTGTCGTGACGGAGCGGCGCGCCGGCTTGGCGGCGTGGCGGCTTGGCGGTGAAGCGGTGCGGCAGGACGGCGTTGCGGCAGGACAGGACGGTGTGTCGGCGGAGCGCCGGCGGAGGAAATCAATCGAGAAGCGCGTCGCCGGGAGCGAGGTGGCGGCGGCAGACCTCGAGATCCAGCTCGATGCCCAGCCCCGGGGCGTCAGTGACCTCGACGTAGCCGTCGCGGAACAGCGGCACGTCGCGGCGCACGTAGTCCCCGACCCACTGCGATTCGACGAAATGGTATTCCAGGCCGAGAAAGTTGCGGCTGGCGACGCCGGCATGGGCCGCGGCGATCGTGGCCAAGGCACCGCCGTTGCCGTGGAACGCGACCGGCAGGTGGTGCAGTTCGGCGTAGTCCGCGATCCGGCGCAGTTCGTGGAGCCCGCCGCAGAAGAGCACGTCGGGATGCAGGATGTCGCAGGCGCCCCGGTCGATGAAGAGCCGGAACTGCTCCGCGATGAACATTTCGCCGACGCAGATCGGCACGGACACCTTCGCCCGCACCTCGGCGCAGGAGTCGGGATTGGTGATGGGCGTGGGATCCTCGAGCCAGAGGAGGTTGAGCGATTCGAGGGCGTTCGCGACCCGGATGGCGTCGGGCACGTTGTACTGCATGTGGCAGTCGACGCAGATCTCGAAGTCCGGCCCGGCCGCGCGCCGCACCGCCTGCAGGCGCTCGACAATCCGGTTGATCTGACGCAGGGAAAGCGTGCGATTCCAGATGTCTCCGACGCATTCGGTGGCCATGTAGTCGATGTCGAACTTCATCTGCGTGAAGCCCGACGCGACGGTTTCGGCGGCCATCTTCTCCCAGGCGCCGAGATCGGTGACATCGTCCGGGGAACTGCGGTCGAGGTACACCTTGGCGCGGTCCCGGTACTTGCCCCCCAGGAGGACGTAGGCGGGAGTCTTCAATGCCTTGCCGATCAGGTCGCACAACGCGATGTCGACCCCGCTGGCCGCCCAGGCGACCGGCCCCCACGGCGTCGCCGTCGGCGAGCACATCGACACCGCCATCGCACCACCCGGCATCACGGTGCCCTGGCGCGGGGTGAGTGGATTATGCGGCGCCACCGTCCCGTAGATCATTTCCGAAATCAGCGCCCGGGCAGTGAACGCGTCGCGCCCGCGGAAGAAGTCGCGCATGTACGCGAGCCCCTCGCGCACGCCCATGAAGTTATCCACCTCGCCCAAGCCGTAGATCCCGGCGTCGGTGTCGACCCGGACGATCACCTTGGAAAGCGTCGACGTACCGCCGCCGACGCCATGGTTGCGCGGCCCGACGAGCCGCATGGAACGAATGTCCGTGATTTTCATGAGAGGGGTTGCGGGACCAGGACGCCCCGCGCTGGGCCCGGGGCAGGAACGAGTTAAGGGGTAACTGTATACACTCGGATCCGACCCATCGTTGCCAGTCAAGGGCAATATGGCAACCGCCCCGGCTTCCAGCCGTGCGCTCGCGCGTTCAGCCCGGGGAGGGTCAGGCTTTGTCCTTTGTCATCGCTGCTCCAAATCCACCCCACCGACGGCTAAAACGAGACCGACTTCAATCGCACGGGGCGAGGTCTACTCGCTCCGAAAAGCGAAACCGTCGCACGCTCTGGAACAAAGGACAAAGCCTGACCCTCTCCTGAGAGAGCCCCTCCTTCGTT
>JBEIGD010000053.1:0-15552 GCA_040382075.1 Opitutaceae bacterium | reverse complement strand
CCGCCGCCCGGACAAGCGGTCCCGGGTGATAATTCGATAAAAGCGCCGTATCTTCCGAATGCAGTGCGGTCACACTCCGCGAGGGTCAGGCACACCCGGGGAGGGTCAGGCACACCCGGGGAGGGTCAGGCTTTGTCCTTTGTCGTGAGGGCGCAGCGTGCGGCGGCTCTTGGTTGGACCGGTGGTCGGGTGTGTGTTTGCGCGGTCGGACAAAGGACAAAGCCTGACCCTCGCCGGATGTGCGCCGGATGCGGATGTGTGACCCTCGCCGGATGTGGCCGTTCAATCGACGAGGGCACCGACGAACCGCTCCGGCCAGGGGGCGACGCGGGTCTGCCGGCCGGTCGGGGTGTCCACCAGCCAGACCGTGCCGTCGGCGATCCAGAAGAACGCGAGCTGGCGGTAGGCGATCGAGAGGCGGGGACCGAGCGGCGCCGGGGCGTCCACCGCGATGCCCCAGCCAGGCTCCAGGTGGCTTCGGTCGCGGGCCCCGCCCGTCACGCGGAAGTGGCAGTGCCCGTCCCGTGTGAGTTCTGCTCGCAGCCGGGCGTCGGCGGTGTCGTTCCACTGTCTCGGTGCGATCACGCCGTCAGGATTGCACGCCGTCACGACAATGAACCGCGAGGGCAGGGGCTCCTTCGAGTCGGTCCAAAAGTAGGTTTCGAGAAACGCAGCGGGAAGACTGAGGTCAGGCATTTCCGGTTCAGCGGGCAGGGAGTTTGGGTGATCGTGGGGCCAATTCGCGAGGTTCAACGCGGAGGCTCCGTCGCGCGGCGCGTTTCGGTGGTTCTTCATGGACACAGCGAGGTCATCCGCGGTTCGCCAGCGCGGCGGGCAGGGGCTCCAGCCGCGAGATCGGGTGCGGGTAGTCGCGCAGGATCCGGTCGGAGCCTCCCGCCGAAAGCAGGAAGTGCACGCTCACGCCGTCGACGCGGGCTCGGTCCCGGGGCAGCTTCTCCACGAAGCCGTCCGTAATCACCAGAGCCTTCGTGGGACGGGTCCGGCGGAGGTGGTCGAAGACGCAGGCCAGCGTGGTGCCGCCGGTTGTCTTCGTGATCAGCCGGCCTTGCTCGATCCGGGCCGGCTCCACCGTGTCCGCAAAGGCGTGGAAGGGACGGCGGAGGTAGCGGTTGAAGCGGTGCAGGAGCCGCGTGAGGCGCTTGAGTTCGCTGTTCATTGATCCGCTTACATCAAGGTAAACCGCCACCGAGCCCGCGGGCTTCAATCGCCAGCTCGTCCACTCGTTCTCGGCCACGATGGGGTTCCACAGGCTGCGGAGTACGCCGCGGCGGTCGCCGCCGTTCAGGATCGGCAGGTGCGACAGCACCGGCGCGCGTTCCGTGACGCGGCTCCCCGGATCCGGCGTCACCAACCGGCGCAGCAACGCGAGGGTCTGCACCTCCCACTGCGCCACGGCGGGTTCGATGCTGGGGGGGACTTCGATCTGCCCCGGTGTCACCACGCCCTGACCTGCGAGGAGTCCCTTGGCCGCCAACTCCTTCGCCGTCGCCCGGAGGCGGTCGAGCAGCGAGGGGGGCAGGTCGTCGGTGTCCAGCAGGCCGTCGTCGTGATTGCCGAGGAGCAGCCGCTCGCCTTCCGTCTTCTCCCACTCCTCCACCCGCTTCGCCTTGAGGAATTCCAGGACGTCCTGGTACACGGCTCGGCCTTGGTACAGGTTGTACCACAGGTCCCAGCCTTCGGACCCGAGCCACTCGAGCCGCTGCAAGCGCTCGGGATGCGCCTGACCCTGCGTGTACCGGTGGATCGATTGGGGATGGAAGTCGATCTCACGGCAGGGCGGCCGCAGTAACTGCCCCGGTCCCGGAGAGTCCGCGTAGTACGCCGCCATGAACCCGCTGTACGCGTTGCCCAGCTTGCGGTGGATCATCGCGTTGATCACCGCATCCAGCGCGACGTTGAGCGCCGGGTTCATCCGGCGGATCTCCAGCGTGTGGCGGAGGAGCACGTGCAGGAATTCATGCACGAGAAGCGCCTTCACGTGCGACTCGGTGGCGCAGTGCTTCCGCACAAAGTCGAGGTTGATGCGGAGCACCGGGTGCTTTCCCAGTGAGACCGACGCCGTCGGCACGTCCGTCGTGAACTCCGTGCGCGCGATCGTGAGAAAGGCGCGGCAGGCGAGGGCGTTCTCGTCGATGAGTTCGCTGATCAGGGTTTCCACGCCGATGCGATCGATGTTCATGGGGCGTAGTAGCTCCAGGGTTTGACGAGCGCCACGCCCCGCGCGAGGCGGGCTTCGCTCCAGATCACCGGACGATCCGGCGAGAAGAAGCCGGGCGCGCACATCCCGAGGATCACCGCCGCCGTGAGGGCCCGGGTCTCGGCGGTGACCTCCTCACCCAAGGGCCAGAGAAGGTGGTCCTCGTAGCCGTAGAGGATGTCCTGATCCTCGTCACCCGCGCCCTCGATCGTGCGGCAGTGCCAGCCGCCCGCCGGGAGGCGCAGGGAGCGGGCAAACTCCGCCGCCGAGTCATGTCCCGACGCCGCGAGGAGGTGTCGGGCGCGCTCCACCCGCGAGGGGAAGCGGTCGACGGCGAATTCGATCTTCAGGCCACTGTAAAACAAGCGAAGCGGCATCACGAAGAGCGATCGTGAGATCACGTGCACGCAGTTATCCGGAGGGGGTCCCATGACGTCTGGCCTCCGTCTTCACGGCCGCCGCCCCGTGGCGCGTCGGTGCCGGTGTGGCGTTCGTGCCGGTGTGGGCTTCGGCGCAGGGGACTCCGTAGCGTTGGGCGCAGAGTCCGGCGTGGGGTCCAGCGCGGCGCCCGGGGCGGGCGTCGGCGTGGGATCCGGAGTGGCGCCCGGGGCGGGCGTCGGCGTGGGATCCAGTGTGGCACCGTTTGCGGTCCTCGGTGCGTTGGTCGGCGCGGTCGCTTCCACCGCGTCCGGCGCCGGCTGCGGGTCCAGCGGCGCGGCGGTGAGCGTGCGTTCGATGTCGCCGACAGTGTCCAGGCAGGTCTCGAACTGCCCGAGTAAGGTTGTCCAGTCCTCCGGGACTGCTTTCCCGAGCGCGACGAGGCAGTCCAAGTACTGCAGGGCCAGCGCCAGACGCTCCTTGGGCTTCCCCTGCAGCGCCTGCACTGCGGCGTCGTATCCGGGCACGGTGGCGTGGTGCTTCGTGCCGTCTGCGTTGCGCGGGCGCGCGGGGTCACGCCACAGGATTTCCACGCTGAGGGATGCACACAGTTCGAAGACCTGGGCAAGGTCGCTGATGCCGGTCGCCGTCACGCGCCCGGTCCCGTGCTCGATCAGGAAGGGGTGCACCGCCAGCACGAACGCCATGATGCGCGGCGGGGTCTCGGACGCGATCAGCTGCGCGATTGCCACCGTCGCCGTGTCGGGGTCCGGCGCCTCGGTCAAAAGCAGGCGGACTTTCTTCACCAGCTCCGTCTCGATCGCGAACTGGTGCAGCCACTTCTCGGCGCCGACCAGCCCGACGGTGTTCCACGCGACCGCGTGCGCGGCGTCGAGGGTCTCCCGGCTCAGGGGCTCGCCGGTAGCAAGGTGCGGCGCGCTGCAACGCACGGCGAGGCGGAAGAGGCGCTCGGCGGGCAGGCTCGACACCGCCAGCGTGGCGAGGAGGTTGCGCGAGAGTTGGCGCGAGCGGCGCGGCGAGAGGCGGACGCCCGCCTTGCCCAGCGCGGTCACGAGGGTCGCGGCATACCGCAGGACGTGCGCCGGCGGTTCGCGGAGGAGTGCGTCGTACTTCCGGCCCGCGTCCTCGAGAAAGGTCCGGAGTTTGCCGCCATCCCGCGAAATCGCTCCGTCCCCGCGCGGATCAGTCACGGCCGCTTGGTCCTCCGGGGTGAGGTCCGCCCAGTCCGCCACCTTGATCAGGAAGGCGAAGCGGTCCGCGAGCGCCGGGTCGAGGGGTTCGGCACCGAGGTAGCCGTTCTCCTCGCCGGCGGGGTTCATCGCCGCCCAGCGGTAGCGGAGCTTGTCGAGCGCGAGACCTTGGATGCGGCGCTCGTGCACGATCGAGAAGAAGCGGTTCTGGTGCTCGGGCTTGCAGCGGTTCAACTCGTCGATCAGCACCGACTCCGCCTGCCAGATCGTCGCCGGGGTCGGGAGGTAACGGATGCCCGTGCCGTCCGGGCTCGGGTAGGGGAAGCCGACGAGGTCGTCGAACGCGACGAGGCTGGCGTTGTAGTGGCGGTGCTCGAGGCCGAGCGCCTCCGATAGGGAATTCAGGAGGAACGTCTTCCCCGTGCCGTGCAGGCCGATGAGGAGGAGCGGGTCGCCGGAGACCAGGGCGGCGAGGACGATCGGTTCAACGGTGTCGTAGCCGTAGACGCCGAGTTGACGCAGGAAATGGGTACGGTTGCTCATGGCGGGTGTCCTCAGGATTCCCACGGCAGGCCGGCCTTGCCGAAGTGCCCGTACTGGGTGGTTTGCGCGTAGATGGGGCGGAGCAGGTCGAGCTGCTCGATGATCGCCCCCGGTCGGAAGTCGAACTGCGCCGCGTACTGCGCCGCCAGCGCCTCGTCGCCGGTGCCGCGCGTATCGACGGTGATGGAGACGGGCTGCGCGACGCCGATGGCGTACGCGACCTGGATTTCCGCGGTGCGGGCGAGGCCGCGCAGCACGATCTGCCGCGCCACGTACCGCGCGAAGTAAGCCGCCGATCGGTCGACTTTTGACGCGTCCTTGCCACTGAATGCGCCGCCACCGTGCCGGGCGTAGCCGCCGTAGGTGTCGACAATGATCTTGCGGCCGGTCACGCCACAGTCGCCCTCGGGTCCGCCGGTGTCGAAGACTCCAGTCGGATTGATGAAGGTGCGGAGGCCGGCGTGGTGCCAGGGGCCGAGCGCGCGCGGCAGGAGGACGCTGCCGATCCATTGCCGGAGCTCTTCTTGGTCTTGCCCGCGCCGGTGCTGGGTCGAGACGACCACATCGGTCACCGCCTGCGGGCTGCCGCCGGTGTAGCGCACAGTGACCTGCGCCTTGGCGTCGGGGCGGAGCCAATCGACCTCGCGGCGGTGGCGGGCGGCGGCGAGTTCACGGGTGAGCGCGTGCGCCAGCGCGAGCGGCAACGGCATCAACTCGGGTGTTTCGCGGCAGGCAAAGCCGAACATCAGCCCTTGGTCGCCCGCGCCCTGGTCGCGTCCGTAGCCAATGCCCTGGGCGATCGCGCGGGACTGCTGGCCGATCGCGTGGATGATCTGCACCCGGTCAGCGCTGAACTTTTCCGACGGATCATCGTAGCCGATGCGGCGGATCGTGTCGCGGACAACGTGTTCGATCTCGGCGGGGGAGAGGACCGCCTCGGTCGAGACCTCGCCGGCGACGACCACGAGTCCGTCCTTGCAGAGGGTCTCGATCGCGACCCGTGACTTCGGGTCGCGGGCGAGGTAAGCGTCGAGCAGCGCATCGGAGATCCCGTCGGCGACCTTGTCGGGATGGCCCTCGGAGACGGACTCCGATGTGAACACGAAATCGCGCGCGCTCATCAGGCCGCCCTCCCTTCGCTCACGAAGAGGCCGAGGGTCGCGTCGGCGGGTTGCCCGTCGACGAGTGGCCGGGTGGCAGGGAGACCGGGGGCCTTGGCCGCGGCACGGAAGTCGAACGCCGCATCGGCGGTCACTGCGGCGTGCAAGTGCAGGTGGGCCAGGACGGCGTCGCGCCGCTCCTTGGCTTGGGCGAGGTCCTTGGTGCCGAGGGAGAAGGCGACGCGGCGGTCGGCCTTCAGCCACGGGGCTTCCCGGACGCTGAAGCGGAGAAACCACGTGCCGTGGTTGAGGAACAGGTGGTGACGATCACCACCGCGGTAGCGCAGGGCCAGTTCAGGCTTGGGCTGGGACATGATGCGAGCAGGGGTTCTGCAGTCGCATCACGGGGAAGGCAGTTTTTGGGAAATCCCCACATCCCGGACGACGACGTGTCGTCCGGTGACCACCGCAGCTCTTCCCGAGCTCGGTTGGTAGATTCCGCGCCGGGCGGGATGCCCGGAGGAGGAACCATTCATGATGCGATTGCATGCTTAGAACCTGAGCTTTCTGCGCGCCCAGCGCAAGCGCGTGGATACGGCGGTTATGGCATAACGATGCGCCCTTAAGCACCCCGTCGCCAGCCGCGTCCGGCACGACCGCGCCCCCGAGGGGGGAGGGTCAGGCTTTGTCCTTTGTCATCAGGGGCGCATCGCGCGGCGGACTCCGGCTGGTCAGCGGGTTGTGGATCCCGTTTTGGGGAATGAGAACAAAGGACAAAGCCTGACCCTCTCCCCCCTGATTTGGGCGCGGTCGCGGCTTGGGTTCGAGCGAAGACGCGGCGAAGACGACGGAGCGTGGAGCACTCAACTCCCTTCACATGCTTGACGATCTAGCCTGTTTATCTAGCCTGTTATGGTGAAAACAAAGCGTCTCTCCGTGGGCACCTTCGAGGCGAAAAACCGCTTTTCCGACCTCATTGACCGCGTCGGCCGCGGCGCCGAGATCACGATCACCAAGCACGACCGGCCGGTCGCGCGGATCGTGCCGGTGGACGACCGTTCAGCCGAGTCGCGCCAGCAGGCCGTCGCCGCCCTGCGCACCGCCCGCGAACGCTACCGGCTCAAGGGCATTTCGGTCCGCGAGCTGATCAACGAGGGCCGGCGGTGAGCGACTTTGTGCTGGATTGCTCGGCGACCCTGCCGTGGGCGTTTGCCAGCGAGGCGACTCCGGCCACCGATGCCCTGCTCGACGAACTGGCCGCCGGCGCACGCGCGTGGGTGCCGGCCCTCTGGCACCTCGAGGTCGCCAACGCGTTGCTGGGCGCGCAGCGCCGCGGACTGATCGACAAAGCGGGCGTGGAGGGATTTCTCGCGACGCTGCGGGCCGTCGGCATCGAGGTGGACGATGAAACCATGTCGGTCGCCTGGACACGGACCCTCGCCCTCGGGGAGAGCTACGGCCTGACCGCCTACGATGCGGCGTACCTCGAACTCGCGCTCCGCAAGGGTCTGCCGCTGGCCACCCTCGACGCTTCGCTCAAGCGCGCGTGCGCCAAGGCGGGTGGGCGCGTGCTGCCCTGAGCGCGAGCGGATCGCACCCGATCCGTTGACAGCGTTGGGTTGTCACGTACCGGTTCCCGCAAATGAAACTCCCTTCGTTGTCCTGGTGGCTGATTGGCTACGGTGCCTTTGTGTTCTTGATGGGCGTGCTCGGCTACCTCTCGAATCCCGAAAAGGCGGGCACGGCGCTGAAGTCGGGTGGCATGGTGGCGGGGTTGGCCGTGGTCTGGGCGATCGGCTGGTGGGGCCAGCGCCGTTGGGCGCTGTTCGGCGCCGCCGCGACGCTCACCCTCGTGGGGATCGTGTTCATCTGGCGGTCGTCGGTCAGCTGGCTCGCTTATCTCGGTGGCGAGAGCCAGAAGCTCACCGCCGCCCTGCTGATCACGGCGATGTTCGTCGCCACGGCCGTGGTGTTGCCGAAGGTCCTCGCGGGCATCCGGGCTTCGCGCCGCACCGTCGCCCCGGCGTCCGCGCAACGGTGAGGGGCGCTCGGGCGCGTTCCCGGCAGTAGCGCCGCATCGCGTCGTCATCGATCGGCTCTTGCAGGCGCCGTGAACGCCGGCCATGAACGCATCCGTGAAACCGCGGCCCGTGCGGGCAATTCCTGTATCCAAGGGTGATTCCGGCGTGGTCAGGACCCGCCGCCGCTCGGACGAGAAGCCCGCACGGTCGCAGACCGTCGCCCGGCCTGCCCGGACGAAGATCGCCGTGCTCGGGGCGGGCAACATGGGCACGGCGCTGGCTCATGCGCTGGCCTGCGGTGGTCATGATCTGACGGTCTGGGACTTCTTTCCCGAGGTGGTCGACGACATCCGGACGCGTCGCGAAAACCGGCGCTTCCTGCCGGGCGTCCGATTGTCGGAGGGCATTCGGGCAGTGGAATCTCCGGTCGAGTGCGTGACCGGGGCAGCGCTCGTGGCCGTCTGCGTACCCTCGGTCTTCGTAAGGTCGACGCTGGCTCCGGTCATTCCCGCTCTGGGCAAGGGGGCTTACCTGTTGAATGTGGCAAAAGGCTTCGCTCCCGGGACGAGGCTGATCCTGCCGCTCTGGCTGGAGCAACTCGCCCCTGGCCACGCCTGCGTTCACCTCGCGGGCCCCGCCATCGCCCCTGAGTTCGCGCGCGGGCAAACCGCCTCCGTCGTCCTCGCTTCGTCGGACGCGTCTGCGGCGCAATCGGTTGCGGGATGGCTCGCCGGCCCGTATTTCATTGCCGGCACGACTTCGGATGTGGCGGGGGCGGTGTTGGGAGGAATTTTGAAGAACGTCTACGCCATCCTCTTGGGATGCTTGGAGACGCTCAGCGGCCACTCCCGCAACCTCGAAGCTGCGGTGGTGACGGCTTCGGTGCGCGAAATGGCGGCGATCGCGGTCGCACACGGCGGGCACGCGGACACGCTCCTCGGGCTGGCGGGTCTGGGCGACCTGGTGGTCACGGGATTTTCCCCGGTCAGCCGCAATCGCCGATTCGGACAGTTACTCGCCGCGGGCCGATCGGTCGCCGCGATCGAGCGCGAAACCGGCTGGTTGCCCGAAGGCGCTCGCGGGGCCGCCGCGGCCTGCGCCCTGGCGAGATCGGGCGGGGTGTCGGCACCGCTGGCGAGGTGGGTCAACCGCCTGCTGGCGGGCACGCCGCCGACGCTGGCGGGTTTGGTGCGTGCGTTGCGCTCGTCTCAGCAAGGCCGCCCGCAGTGAAGGTGGCCCTCGATCTCATCCTCGTGGCGCTGCCTCAGTGACCGTTCTTGCCGTGCTTGGCGGGTCACGTCCCGGGGAGGGTCAGGCTTTGCTCTTTGTTCTCGGCGGCGAAGCGCGTGGGGGACTCCGAGTGGGCGCGGGCGTCTGCACGACCGGACGACAAACTGCAAAGCCTGACCCTCGCCCTCCGCACCCTGCCGCCGGCAGCGGTGTTCGCGGCGGAAGACGACGCGGTGCCGGGCGGTCGGCGGTCGGAGGACAAAGGACAAAGTCTGATCCTCGGCATCTGACCCCAAAGTCCTGACTCTCAAGGCTTGTACACGAATTCAAACTATCTGTTAAACGGATATTATCTGATTGACGGATAGTCTGAGTCGGCCGACGATGTTGCGTGATCAAAAGCTTCGCTGACCGCGACACCGAAAAGCTGTGGGTCACCGGCCGCTCGCGCCGCGTGCCCGGCGAGATCAGGCAGCGCGCGCTGGTTAAGCTGCAGCTCATCGACGCGGCCGTCGAACTGACCTTTCTCTCGGTGCCGCCCGGCAATCGCCTCGAGGTGCTCCGCGGCGACCGGCGCGGCCAGCACTCCATCCGCATCAATGACCGGTGGCGCATCTGCTTCCGCTGGACTGGCACCGACGCCGAGCAGGTCGAAATCGTCGACTACCACTGAACCCATCTCTCCCTTTACCATGAAACCCGCTGCCCACCGCATCCACCCAGGCATCATTTTGCGTACCGAGTTCTTTGAGCCGCTCAAGGTGACGCAGCTGGCCGCCGCCAAGGCGACGGGTATCCCGCAGAGCCGCCTGAGCGATATCCTCGCCGGACGTCGTTCGATCACGCCGGACACGGCAGCGCGTCTGGGTCGGTATTTCCGGGTGGATCCCCGCAATTGGCTGAACCTGCAGGTCGCCTACGATCTTTGGAAGATCGAGCGTGAGTCCGGCCGACAACTCAGCCGCGACGTCCGGCCTCTGGCGGCGGCCTAGCGCCACCGGGGAGTCGTCCTGATATTCACACTCAAACGGTGAGTTCTCGCACCATCGTGTTGTCTTCGGCCGTGCCGGATGCCGCAGAATGCACTTGTTTCGCCAAAGTCGGCGGGCGCGAATGAGGGGCGCCGCCGGTGGTGCCTTGCCGCCGTCCTCGAACCGGTGCTCCCCGTGCCATGAACCGTCTGAGTGTCTGGATCTGCTCGATTTTGCCGTCCTTGCCGTTGACTTCGTCGGCGGCTCGAGCGCGGCCAGCGGGCTCCGTGTGGCGCGTCGGCGCCGCGCAGCCAGCCGGTGCGGTCCTCTTCGTCGGCACTGCGCTGCAGGCGGGAATGGCTCCGCAGCTGGCAGGGGCGCAGCCCGGCACGCCTGCGCCGCTGGTCCAAGCCGCGCCGCCTGCTGCGGCAGCGCAGGTTGTACCGCCATCTCCCATCGCCCCGGAGGCGGAAGCGGCGGTTCTACCGTCTCCGCCGGCCGAGGAAATCGAAGCGGACTCGGAGTTGCCCGCCCTGCGTCCGTTGGACCGACTGGTCGCGCGCTTGGATCCAAACCACGTCGATGGCGTGGGCCTCGCCTACATCGCCGGTCAGGCCGCGGCGCTGTTCAACGTCCTCGCCGCCCAGGCCGAGCAGGACGCAGCATCGTGGCAGGGTGAGGGCGCCGGCCACGACGTGGCCGATTCAAATGAGACCGCCCACGCACGGGAGACCCACCCCGCCAGCCCTGTTTCCCGCGCGAGCCCGACCTCACCCGCGAGTCCTGCTTCCCCCGCGAGCGGTGCCCCTCGCTCAAGCGCGGATGTCCAATCAAGCGCGACGCTTCAATCGCGCGACACCATCCATGCGAGCGCCGCTGTCCAAGCGAGTGAGTCCGAGGAACGCGGCAAGGACTCTCCCGCCGCAAAGGCGCAGATGCTGGCGGAGCATTTCAGCGCGTTCGCGGCGGACTTCGAACTCGTGGCGCGTTGGCTCACGCTCAGTCACGACACGCAGGACCTGGAGCAGCGCGACGCGCAGCAGGCCGAGCTTGAGTCCTTGTACCGGCGGGAAGTTGAGAAGCACCGCGCCGCCCGGCTGGGCCGGTTCCCGCCGTCGATGCGCCGCGATTACGACGCGGCGATGGAAATTCAACCCGCCGTGAAAACCCTGGCCGACCACTGGCGCCGCGAACTCGCCGAGCGCGACTCCGGCAAATCCTCGGGGAAGCACAATCAGGACCCTGGACCGACTCCGGTTCCCGCGCCCTAAGGAGCCTCGGGCCCGGCGGGTTCCCGCAGCGTGACGGAGCCACGCAGGGAGGCAGGGTCACGTTCGCCACCCTGCCGCCGGCAGCGGTGTTCGCTGTGGAACACGGTGCTGTGCCAGGCCGGGCGGCCAGCTGCGGGACGACAAACCACAAAGCCTGACCCTCGGGATCGCCGTGCCCTTTGCGGCGCCGGGCGACGTGCTCGCGGCGCAAGCCGCCGCGTTGCCGGGCGGGCGGCTGGCAGAGGACAAACAACAAAGCCTGACCCTCGGCATTGCCTGACCCTCGGCATTGCCATTCCCAAAGCCCTCCGTTGGCTCCCCTGATCCGGGCGTTGAACGTGCTCGGCTAACGACGTGGCTAGTCGGAAATTGGAGACCGTGGCGAGGGAGCACCCGATTCGAATATTGCGTCTGATTCGATTATTTCGAATAGTTGAACCGTGCCCATGAGTGTCATCGCCGCCAGCACCTACGAACCGGTTCTGCCGAGTGAGCGCGATCGCGAGTTGGCGGCGCGCTCTAGCCTTTCGCTCGCGGGTGCCTCGCGGAGTCGAGGCAAGGTGCGGCTGAGTCTTGTCGGGAGGGGAGGGAAGCGAGAGGAGCTGGCCCTGCCCGCGTCAGCACTGCTGCTTCTCGTCGACGTTCTGGCCGAGATGGGGAAGGGGAATGCCGTGACCCTGATCCCGGTGAACGCGGAGCTGACCACGCAGCAAGCCGCCGATCTGTTGCAGGTTTCGCGGCCGTTCCTGGTGGGGTTGCTGAACGCGCGGAAGATTCCGTTCCGGAAGGTCGGCACGCACCGGCGGGTTCTCTTCCGGGATCTGATGGACTACAAGCGATCGACCGACGCCCAGCGCTCCGCGGCCCTCGACGAACTGGCCAAGCAGGCTCAGGAGTTGAAGATGGGCTATTGAGCCCGGTGCGCATGGCGTTCACCGCGCTGCATGATGCGTGCGTCCTGTATCCGGCGCCGCTGCGGGACCTGCTGATGCAGTTGGCGGAGGCCTTCAACCTTGGTGAACTCCGGGCCAAGCTCGTCGCGATGGAAAACACGACGTGGCGGCACATCCGGGACGATCTCCTCCATCGCCTGCCGGCCGAAAGGAACGTCACTCCGTTCGCCCTGCCCAAATCTGCGTTTGCCGCCTGATGAGCACGCCAACTACAGCCCGAGCCGCTTCCGGAGCTGCTCCTCGGCGGCGCGACGCTTGGCCGCGTCCATCTTGCGCAGGTTGTAGAGTTTCCATTGCGGTCCGGGCAGGCGTTCGACTCCTGGCAAACCGAGGAGCTCCCATCTGGGCTCCAGTCGCTTCATCGAGAGCAGGAACTCCCGCTCGGCGACGGTGATGTCGGCGTTGATCTGTTCGATCAGCCGCTCGCGGGTGTCCTCCAGCACCGCGAGTGGCACCGGGTCGAGCGTCATGCCCTGAAATTGGTCGGTGAAGACCTGCTTCAAATCCTTCCGATTCGGGTTGAGCAGCTCGCTCATCGGCCGGTCGTGACTCGCGAGGAACACCACGAAGGCGCGCCGGATTTCATCGGTGATCCCTTCGGCCTGAAAGAGCCCGTGCACGTCGAAAAGGTCGCGCGGGTGCTGGCGATCGAGCGCGGCGCAGAGCTTGCCGCCGAACAGGTCCGGCAGCGACACGACGCGCATGGTGGCCGAACGGCCGAACCGCTCGACGGCTCGGGGTGACAGGTTGAGGTCGGTGGTCGGATACAGCGTGCCGCGGAGCACCGTGTTGGGCTCGATCTTCACCTCGGTGCCGTCCGCGGCGCGCACGGTCAGCTTGAAGAGGAGTTGGTCGCTGACGGCGCGATGTTCCCGGACCTGCACGGTCGGCATGGCCCGGCGGATCTTCGCCACGATGCGTTGGAGCGCGGCGTCGATCCCCCGCAACGTGGTCGGCCGATCCTCAAGCGGCAGGTAAACCAGATCAAGGTCCACCGACAGGCGTGGGAAGTCGCGGACGAAGAAATTGATCGCGGTGCCGCCCTTCAGCGCGAAGCACGCCTCGGCGTTCACGAAGGGTACGACCTGCACCAGGAGGTCGGCCTGCCTGAAGAACGGGGTGTTTCTCATGGGGCGTCGGAAGGGGTTTCGACCGCTGCCGGGACCGTGATCAGGTATTTGGGATCGAGGCGTCCGCCGGGAACGAGCACGCGCTTGCCGCTGCCGAGGAAAACCTTGGTCAGATCCAATTGCTTCAACCACGGATGCGTCTGCTTCTCGGCCAGATGGAGGAAGAGTCGCTTCACCTTGATCGACGCACAGGCCTCGAGGAGCGACTGGACCAACCCCGGGCGCAGCGTGCCGAGCCCTTCGAAAACGAGGTTGGCGTGTTCGTAGCCGGCATCGTCCAGCGTCAGATGTTGGAGGAATTCGAGCGCGGCCCGCTCCGGCGCGGAGACCGTCACGGTGAGTGCTCCTTCGCGGTGTTCGCGCAGCCCGAGTTCCTGGGGCAGGAAGTTCGTGCTGACGTGGCGGACGCGACTGAACCAAGGCAGCCCCTTGAACCACGCGGGAAGCCGGTCACCGGCGCGGCTGAAAAGATAGACGGGGTGGGCATCGCCCAAGGGTAGAAAATGGGCGAGGCCGGAGAGTTCCAATGCCGTGCGGCCGCCGGGATGAAACGACTTTGATTTCTGCTGGAGCCCGAAAACCGCACCCAGCCAGGTGGGGGACTCGGGTTGAACGGTGAAGGCTCCGTTTCCGACGCGGTGCAGCCAGCCGGAGCTGACGTAGTAGTCGGCCAGCCGGCTGGATATGCCTTGGCCCTTGAGCCAAGCCGAGGTGAGCACCGCACCGGCTGGTGCGGCGTTCAGTCTCTGGTTTAATTTTCGTCGTTCTGAACCAGTATCTCTGGTCATGTTTGCAACGAATTAAACCGAAAGGTTCATTTCGTTGCAAATAAACCAAGTAAAACTTGGCTTATTTGCAAGATATTAAACCGAGCCGTCTGGCCTCTGCGTGGTACGGTTTCACTCCACTGACAACTAAGTAAGATGAAAACGTAACTCACTCCCACTGAATGCCGCGCGTTCACTCCCGCTCGGCGGGTTCCGCTTTGAGTTTCTCGAGGGCCTTCGCGGGGTCCCGGCTCCAGCACCAATAATCGTGGGAAGACATGCCTGGGCCGCCCTCGGCGTAGTGGTCGCGGCGAACGGCGACGACCTCGCAGGCGCTCACGAAGGCGAGCGTCCGCGAGAGAGTTTCGCCGTTGTCGTCGCGGTGCACAAATTCCCGGAAGAGATCAGAGGCCGGTCTCCAGACCTCGCCGAAGGTGACGTCGAGGTTGATCAACAGGTGATCATCGCACTGCTGGCCGAGCTTGCCGCAGTAGGGGCACGCGCAGGGGACAAACGACAAAGCCTGACCCTCGGCATCGCCTCGCGCGAGCTGCCTCCGCCTAATACGAGAAGGACCGGTTTCGCGGATTGATTTGCGATCCTCCCCGGCTATGCGACCGCAGCCGCGAAGGATTGGAACAAGTCGCCGGGGAGAGGGTGCTTCAGCTTCCAAACGATCGCCATCGGGTAGTTACCCGTGTGGCTCACGTAAGTCGCTGGGCCGATGAAGTGGAACGCGCGATCCTCTGAAGTCAGTCGGGCAAAGAGAAACACATGGCCTCCCTCGGCTGCATGGGTCCGATAGCGTGTCCCGGTTGGGCTTTCGGCATGGGTGCCCGACTGGCTCTCCCAGTGCACGAGTTCACGGCTGATGGCGTAGTCGCGGTAGCGCGTGGTGGGGGAAAAGTCTCCGTCCGTCTTGTCGAGGGTGAACACGAATAGGTCCGTCTTGATGTCCGAGGCGTAGCGAACGCCCTCCCGCCAGGTCAGCGGTTTTGCCCGTTCGTTCACGCCTGATCCGCTCAGGATCTCCTGGCGCGTGTAGCGGGCTTGAACGTTTAGAGGGACATCCGGGTGTGAACTGAGGCCGATCGTGTTGTGGTCGACTCGAGTCAGTAGCACGTCGAACAGCTCTCTGAGCGCGTGCAGTACCTGCGGGTGCGACCAGAGGGATGCCAAGGCGGACTCCAGAGTGGTTTCTTGATCGGCGATCTGATCGAAGAGTTGGACCAGCAGCATGAGCAGGAGGCGACGTTCGCGGACCGTGAGCGTTGCGGGACTCGGCGGTTCACTCATCGCGAGCCATCTGCTCCATGTCGCGAGTCGCTCTGCATCATTGACGTGAAGAAGCCGTCCGCATGCGGCGCTGAGTTTGACCTCGTCCGGCCCGGAGTCGGCCGGAGACAGGCCGGCGGCGCGGCGCAGATCGGACCAGCAGCGACGGCCGTCGTACACGTCGTCCAATTCCAGTCCGGAAAGCTCGAGGAACTGTCGGAGGGATACGTTTCCACGCTTGGACGCTAGCTGGCGGAGTTCCTGAATCTTTGCGCTCCACGACCGCGGGATCGCGTTACGGATGCTATCCAGAACCCGCTCCTTCGCGACGCGATCGAGTTCCATGTGGCAGCCCGCAGGAAGAAAGGGGAAGCCGCGATCGATCTCCCGTTCCAGTGAGGAGCGGCTGCCTCCGAGCAGGGCTTGAAAACGTCGATCGAAACGGAACTCACGCCGATGTTGGCCTACGAAGTCGAGGACGGTG
>JBEIGD010000052.1:0-15985 GCA_040382075.1 Opitutaceae bacterium | reverse complement strand
GGATGCCGAAGCCCTCCGCGATCTCGACGCCTACGAAGGTGTCGGGGAAGGCCTGTACCGGCGCGAATCGATCGCACTGGTCACTCCGGGACTCCCGGAGACGGCGGAAACCTACGTCTATGCCCGCAGCGTGGCGGAGCGCACGCGAATCGGCTCGGCCTGGCCTCCGGCCGGTTAGGATTCCGCGTTGGGCGCGGAGACCGGGACCCGCGCCACCCGTACGAACCGGGCGCGGAAGAGCTCTTCCATGGTTTCCTGAAGCGCCGGCGGCACGCGCCCGCTCAGCTCGGCCAGCGGTGGCGCCGGGATGCCGTCGTCGTCCCGCTGCCGCGCCGGTGGCGTTGCTGGGCGAGCCGCCACGCTGGGCGCCTCGGATGATTCATCCCCGACAATGACCTCCAGCGGCGGGCCTGCCTCGTCGGAGGGAGCCCCGTCATCGGCCGGTACCGTGTCTCCCCCGCGGGGTGGCGGGTTCGCACTGCGCACGCCGTCCTCCGCGGACGCCGCAGATGCCGCGGCGGCGCCGTAGACACGGCGCGGGCCGGCGGTTTCGAGCGGAGGCCGACTCGCGCTCTGGCTGCGCGCCTCCGCGAGGGAGGCATGCGAGGCGGCGATGACGGACTGAAACTGCTCGGCGAGCCGTTGATTCAGCTCAACGACCGCCGTCAGGCTTTTTTTTTTGCGCCGTCGGCGTCGCCGGAAGTCGACTCCGCGAGCGCGGCGATCTCCCGGATCAGACTGTCGATCGCCCGCGCGCGACTGGCCTCGACCGCCTTGAGCAGCGTGACCTCGAAATTGATCCGCTCGGCGAGTCCGAGACGCACGCTGCTCTCACCCTCGCGCAGGGCGTCGAGCATGCGGGTGATCTGCTCCGTGGTCAGACTTGCGCCGCCGAGTTGCAGGCTCTTGCCGCCTTGGGCGATTGCGTCAAGCAGCGCCATGCGGACCCGACCCTGCAGGTCGGCGAGCAACCGGACGAGATCGCGGCCCGAGGCATCGCACGCATCGACGATGCGCACGAGCGCGGCATGATCTCCGGTCGCGAGGGCGGCGGCGAGGGACGCGACCGTCTCCTCGGAAACGAGCCCGTAGACGTCGAGGACATCCGCCTCGGCGATCGCCTCCCCGCAGAAGGAGATCATCTGGTCGAAGATCGACTGCGCATCGCGCATGCCCCCATCGGCCATCCGGGCGATGCAGGCGAGCGCGCCGTCGGTCACCTGAATCTTTTCGTCGGCGGCGATCTTCCGCAGGCGCTCGACGATGAGCGGCCCGGGGATGGGCTTGAGATCGAAACGCTGGCAGCGCGACAGGATCGTGGGCAGCACCTTCTGGACATCGGTCGTCGCGAAGACGAACTTCACGTGCGCGGGCGGCTCCTCCAGCGTCTTGAGCAGCGCGTTGAACGCCTGGTTCGAGAGCATGTGGACCTCGTCGATGATGTAGATCTTGTACTTTCCCTGGGCCGGGGCGTAGCGCACGTCGTCCCGCAGGTCACGAATCTGGTCGACCGAGTTGTTCGACGCACCGTCGATTTCGATGACGTCCATCGACGTGCCGTCGGCAATGGCGCGGACCGCGGGATCGGCCGGATCAAAGTCCGCCTTCGGTCCGTCGGTGCAGTTCAGCGCCTTGGCGAAGATCCGGGCGGTCGACGTCTTGCCGGTGCCGCGGGGCCCGACAAAGAGGTAGGCGTGGGCGATTCGCCCCCGCGCGATCGCATTGCGCAGCGTGCGCACGACATGGTCCTGGCCGACGACATCGTCGAACGTCTGCGGACGCCACTTGCGGGCGATCACCTGGTAGCCGGAGGACACGTCCCCCAGTCCATGGACGCCGCGCGCCTGCGCAACCGAAAACTCTTCCGGGCCGTCTCCCGCCTAACGCAGCGCCACTGCAGGCAGTCGCCAGATGTCCTCGGCGTACTCGCGAATCGTCCGGTCGCTGGAGAACTTGCCCATCCGCGCCGTGTTGAGGATTGCCATCCGCGCCCAGCGCCGCCGGTCACGGAAAGCCTCGTCCACGCGGGCGTGGGCATCACAATAGGAGCGGAAATCCGACAGCACGAGGTACGGATCACCGCCGTTCAGCAGACTGTGATGCAATAGCCCAAGCGCATGTGTCTCATCGGGTGAGAAGAAATTGGAACCGATCCAATCGACGACGGCCCGCAGTTCCTCGTCCCGCTCGTACTGCGTCCACGGATTGTAGCCCTGCGCCTTGATCGCGACCACCTCATCGACGGTGTGACCGAAGATGAAGATGTTGTCGGGACCGACCTCCTCAAGGATCTCGACGTTGGCGCCGTCGAGCGTGCCCATGGTCAACGCGCCATTGAGGGACAGCTTCATGTTGCCGGTGCCCGACGCCTCCTTGCCCGCCGTCGAGATCTGCTCGGAGAGGTCGGCCGCCGGGATGATTTTCTCTGCGAGCGAAACGCGATAGTTCGGGAGGAACGCCACCTTGAGGCGCCCGCCGATGCGCGGATCGGCGTTGATGCGCGCGCCGACGAGGTTGATCGCCCGGATGATGTTCTTCGCCAGATCGTAGCCCGGGGCGGCCTTCGCCGCAAAGACGAACACCCGGGGCACGAGGTCGAGCCCCGGATCCTGGAGCAACCGCCGGTAGAGCGCGAGAATGTGGAGCAGGTTGAGGTGCTGCCGCTTGTACTCGTGGAGACGTTTGATCTGCACGTCGAAGAGCGCATCGGGCGAGACTTCGAGCCCGCACTGCTCGCGGATCACCGCTGCTAGCGCGACCTTGTTCTCCCGCTTGATCGCCATGAACTCCTGCTGGAACACCGCGTCATCCGCGAAACGCTCCAGGTCCCGCAAGCGATCGAGGTCCCGCACCCAAGCAGTCGAGCCAAGACGGCGGGAAATCAGCGCGGCGAGGCGCGGATTGCAATCGAGCAGCCAGCGCCGCGGCGTGATGCCGTTGGTCTTGTTGCGGAATTTACCCGGGTAGAGCGCGTCAAATTCCGGAAACAGAAACCGCCTGAGCAGATCCGTGTGCAATGCGGCGACCCCGTTCACGGCGTGAGATCCCACGACGGCCAGATTGGCCATCCGGATCGCCTTCGCCCCACCCTCGTCGATCAGCGAACAGACCCGCTTCTTGGCATCATCACCCGGCCAGCGCTGCTCCACCGCCGCCATCAGGCGCTGGTTAATCTCGAAGATGATCTGAAGATGGCGCGGCAACACCCGTCCAAAGAGCGGCACACCCCACGCCTCCAACGCCTCCGGCAAGAGCGTGTGGTTCGTGTAGCCAAACGTCGCCACCGTGATCTCCCACGCCCGCTCCCAGGAAAGATCGTTCTCGTCGATCAGGATGCGCATCAACTCCGGCACCGCGACCGCCGGATGGGTGTCGTTCAACTGCAGCGTCACCTTCTCCGCGAAGTTCGACCACGAGTTGCTCGCCACCCGCAGGTGCCGCCGGATGATATCGCGGAGCGAACACGCAACAAAGAAGTACTGCTGCACGAGACGCAGCTCCTTGCCGTTTTCCGTCCGGTCGTTCGGATACAGTACCTTCGAGACCGTCTCGCCGACCGCCTTCTCGCGCACGGCGTCGACGTAGCCTCCGGAATTGAAGACGGCGAGGTCGAACTCCTCAGTCGAGCGCGAGGCCCAGAGGCGGAGGAAGTTGACCGTCTTCGTGCCGTAGCCCGCGATCGGGATATCGTAGGGCACGCCGAGGATCGCCCGGCTGCGGACCCAACGCGGGCGGTAATGGCCGCGGTCATCGAAGACGTTCTCGACCTCGCCGTACACCCGCACCTCGATCGCGTACTCGGGGCGGATCACTTCCCAGGGCGTGCCGAAGATCATCCACGCATCAGGATGCTCGACTTGGTGCCCGTTGACGAACTCCTGCCGGAAGAGCCCGAACTCGTAGTGAATACCGTAGCCGATCGCCGGCAGGTCGAGGGTCGCGAGCGAATCCAGGAAGCACGCCGCAAGCCGACCCAGGCCGCCGTTGCCGAGACCCATGTCGACCTCCTGCTCCACCAATTCGTCGAGATCGACTCCCAATTCCTGCAGCGCCTGCCGCGCAGGCTCGAGCAGACCCGTGTTGGAGAGGTTGTTCTCCATCAGGCGCCCCATGAGATATTCCAAGGAGAGGTAATAGAGACGCCGCACGTTGCTCTGGTTGTGCAGCCGCTGCGTCGCAATCAGCCGCGCCAGCACGGCCTCGCGCACCGCCATCGCCGTCGCCAGCCACCAGTCCCGCGGCTGCGCCGTGCTCGTATCTCGCGCCAGGGTGTAGGTCAGATGGCGGAGGATCGCCTGCTTGAACTTGGCCGAGCCCCCTTCGCCGGCGGTCGCAGGAGTGACCTCGGCCGGAGCGGAGGGCGGGGAATCCGAGTGGCGGCGTTTCGTGGTCTTGGTTGCGGCGGACATGCGAGGAGAGGAACCCAATAAACCAGAAACTGTGCCAGACCCCCTCCCGCTTGGCAATCCCGGGTCCGACCTGCGCCTATTTGTGAAACCGTCGCGCGAGCTCGCCGTGGTTGAGCTCGATGTAAGTCGGACGACCCAGCGGGCTCGTCAGCGGCGCACGGGTGCCAAATAGCTGACTGACAAGGGCGGAGGCCTCCGCCGCGCCACCGAGTGGCGGCAGGCGCACCCCTTTGGCCGACGCCAAACGCGCCAACTCGTCCCGCGCCACTCCCATGTCATTCTCCTGTAACCTTCCCTCCCGGAGCGCTCCGAGCACGTCGCGGAAAAAAGACTCCACATCGCCCGGCTCCAGCCACGCCGGGGTCGCCTCCAGTCGGAAGAAGTTTCGGCCAAACTCCGTCACCTCAAACCCGTGTCGGTTCAGGAAGGCCAGCCGATCCAGCAGCAACGCCGACGACACCGGATCGAGCTCGATCGGAATCGGCAGGAGCAGCCGCTGCGACGGCACCTGCCCCGCCCGAAATTCCGTTTGAATGCGCTCAAACCAGATCCGTTCGTGCGCCGCGCGCCGGTCCAGCAGCACCAATCCCGCCGCCGTCTCGAAAAGGACCGTATTGCCATGCGCAATGCCGACAAATCGCCACGCGGGCGCGGGGGCACGGACAGCATCACGCAGCGGCGGCGGAGCCGCCGGCGGCACGGGGAGCACACCCGGGGCCGTCGCCGAAGATGCCGGCGTGGGTGGGACGGTCGGCTCGACCGGACGCAAGACCGGCAGAGGCGACGCCGCGCGCGGTCCGAGGCCGACGGGAAGCGCCAGCGCCCTCGGCGGCACCGCCGGGGGCACCCCCGCAGCGGCAAGCGAAACGGCATCCGCGCCGGCCGCCGAGGCAGGGAGCAACGCCGCCACCGAGCCCACCGCGGCCGGCGACTGCGTCGTGAGTTCGCGAATCCGCTCGAGCACGCTGCGGATCACGAAGCCACGCACGGCGGACTCGTTGCGAAAGCGCACCTCACGCTTCGCTGGGTGGACGTTGACGTCCACCGCCGCTGGATCGAGCTCCAGGAAAATGAACGCCAAGGGATAGCGCCCCTTGGGCAATGACTCCTGATAGCTCTCGATCAACGCGAAGTTCAGGGTCCGGCTATCCACCGGCCGCTGGTTCACGAACGTGATCATCTCGTGCCGCGTGGAGCGCCCCACCCCCGGACGCCCAATCAGTCCATGCAACCGGAGCCCCTCCTCGCCCCGAGCCTCCAGAGGCACGACGGAGTCCGCGATCTGCCGGCCAAAAATCTCGGCGATCCGCTCCTCGAGGCGAGCGCACTCCGGAGAACGGAAGATGGTGCGACCGTCCTCAATCAGGCTGAACGCCACATCGGGCCGAGCAAGGGCATACAGGCGGACTCCCTGCACGAGATGAGCGGCCTCCGTGGCATCACTCTTCAGGAACTTTCGGCGCGCGGGAACCGAGTTGAACAGCTGCGCAACCTCGATCCGTGTACCGACCGGACAGCCGCAGTCCCGCACGTGGACGATCCGCCCGCCGTTGACCAAGACCTCCGTCCCCACCTCATCGTCGCGCCGCCGCGTCTGCAGCGTGAAACGGGAAATGCTCGCGATGGACGGCAACGCCTCGCCCCGAAAGCCGTACGAACGCAGACGATCCAAGTCGTCCGCTTCAAGAATCTTGCTCGTGGCGTGACGCTCCAGCGAGAGAAGCGCGTCGTCGCGGACCATGCCGTGGCCGTTGTCCTCGACCCGCATGAGGGCGCGGCCGCCGACCCGAAATTCGACCTCAATGCGCGTCGCCCCCGCGTCGAGCGCGTTCTCCACCAGCTCCTTCACGACTGCGGCCGGGCGCTCGATGACCTCGCCAGCGGCGATCTGGTTCGCAACGCGATCGGAGAGAATGCGGATCTGGCCCATCGACGACGGCAGCGTCGTGCAATCCCTCCAGCGCGCCAAGCGCTTTCCACGCCTCGCCTCAGTTCCGACCGCCGGGGCGCCGTTCCTCGTCCGACGACGACGGGGCCGCGGGCGGCGCCGGCGCGTCGAGGCCCCGGACATCCACGAGGTTGACGAGGTAGGTCATCGCCCGCATCGGCCGGAGCACGGCGTTGCCGATCATGATCGGCTCGACCGACACGGAGCGTTCCTCCGGCAGGCGGGCCGAAAACCACGCGAGCAGGCACGAACTGGCGAAGCTGGAGACGAAGAACCACCCAAAGACGGGGACACTCAGGGCCGGACCGGCGGCGGACTCGGTGCGCAGCAACCAGCCCCAGACGATCGGCGCCAGCCCGCCGCCGAGCGCGGTCACCGCCCCATGGATCGACACCATCAGCGGACGCTCCGCCTCGGGCACGATCTTGGGCAGGTAATTGAGGCTGGCGATGCTCCAGCACGACGTGGCCACGCCGATCAGGAAATAGCTACCCAAGACGCCCGCGACTCCGGCTCCCTCCCAGCGGAGATACAGCCACCAGAAGGCTGCGACCGCCGCGTAGATCCACAGCCCGACGAGCATGAACGGGCGCGCCCCGGTCACGTCGATCCGCCGCGCGAGGGTCCATGCGGCGAGGATCACGCCGAGGTAGCGGGCCACCTCGAAGACCATGATCGCGCTCAGCGACAGCCCCGGCCCCACTTTCAGGTAGTACGCGCCGAAGGGCACGATCGGCGTGACGACCACCGAGAACCACAGCGCGAGCAGGAGGTAGGCGCGGAACGTACTGCGCGTGAGCAGGTGCTGCGGCGTGGCACGGGCGACGTCCATCAGGCTGACCGGGCGCGGCCGCGGGGCGTCCGGCAACTGGTTTAGCGCGCGGTAGCTGAGGAGCGAGCCGAGGACCGCGATCCCGTACTGCAGCAGCAGCGCGGGGAACACCGGCAGAAACGCAAAGAGCGCGGCGCAGACCAGCAGCGTGAGAACGCTCGCGACACCCGCAAGGTACTGGTCGCTCGCGAAGTAGCGTCCGCGCACCGCGGCCGGGACGATCGCGTACAGCCACGGCGTGCTCGCCGAGGCCCCGACGGCCCGGAACAGGCAGAAGAAGAAGACGCTCCACACCAGCAGTTGCACCATCCAGCTGCGCGGCCCCCACGCCGCCGCGAGCATCGCCAGGGCCATCGGCACCACGAGGAAGAAGCTCCGCATCCGCCACCCGCCCAGCATCACGCGCTTGAAGCCGAAGCGCGGCAGCAGCGCCGTCGCGAAGATCTGCACGGGGGTGAGGACGAAGACCCAGGCGTAGGCCAGACCCACCTGCGCCGGCGATGCGCCGAGTTGCTCCGCGAAGAGCACCATCGGCGTGCCGAGGCCGATCTGCCACGTCGGGGCGTTGAAGAACGCGAACGCGAGCCCCGGCCGCACCGGCCGCAGCGCAGGGTCATCCTGCGCCCTCGTGAACCAGCGCCACATCAGGCCTTGGCCGCGCGGAGCACGCGCCGCCAGCGGGCGAGTTGCTTGCGGACCTGGATCGGTCCGGGCATGCCCGTGCCACGACGCATCTGCATCGCCCGCCGCAGGTCAAACACCCCGCGCCAGTCGTCCCCAAACTTGGCGTGAACCTGCTGCACCGCCGCCGTGTCCAGCAGGTTGAGCGGCACGCCGGAGCGCTCCGCCAGCTTCACGACCGCGCCGACCGCATGGTGGGCCTCGCGAAAGGGAACGCCGCGGATCACCAGGTAGTCCGCCAGATCCGTCGCCAACAGCCCCGGATCGGAAACCGCCGCCGCACAGCGGTCGCGCTTCACCGTCATCCCAGCCAGCGTCCCAGCCAGCACATCCAGACAAATCGCCGTCTGGTCGTAGCTGTCGAACACCGGGGGCTTGTCTTCCTGGAGATCACGATTGTACGTGAGCGGGAGCCCCTTCGTCAGCGTCAACAGGGTGTGCAAGTTGCCTTGGAGCCGCGCCGACTTGCCGCGCAGGAGTTCACAGGAGTCCGGGTTCTTCTTCTGCGGCATCAAGGATGAGCCCGTGCAGAACGCATCCGGCAGGTCGACAAAGCCAAACTCCACGCTCGACCAGAGGATCAAATCCTCCGCCAGGCGCGAAAAGTGCACGCCCGCCGTGGCGCAGGCCGCGGCGAAGGCGATGAACAGGTCGCGATCCGCAACGGTGTCCATCGAGTTCTGGGTCACTTGGGGGCGTCCGCGCGAATCAACGAAGCCGAGCGCGCGCGCCGTGAATTCGCGGTCGATCGGCAGCGTCGTCCCGGCGATCGCACCCGAGCCGAGCGGACACCAATTGGCCTGCTCCCGCACGTCGGCCAGGCGGGCCGCATCGCGGTCCAGCATCTCCATCCAGGCGAACAGGTGATGCGACAGCACCACGGGCTGCGCCCGTTGCAGGTGCGTGTATCCGGGAATGAGAACATCGCCGTCGCGCTCCGCCACCGCGAGGAGAGCCCGCTGCGCCCCGCGCACGCGCGCCTCGAGATCCGCGGTCACATGCTTGAACCAGAGACGCATGTCGGTCGCGACCTGGTCGTTGCGGCTCCGCGCGGTATGCAAGCGGGCCGCCGCCGGCACCCGGGCGGTCAGGGCCTGCTCGATGTTCATGTGGACGTCCTCGAGCTGCGTCCGCCACACGAACGTGCCGGCTTCGATCTCCTTCAGAATCTCGTCCAATCCCGCATGGATCGCATCGCGCTCCTTGCGCGTGATCAGCCCCACGTGCGCCAACATCGCCGAATGAGCCCTGCTCCCAGCAATGTCGAAACGCGCCAGACGCGCGTCAAACGACACGCTCTCGCTGAAACGGAGCATGAGTTCTGCGGGGCCGGCGGAGAACCGTCCCCCCCAAGTCGCCTGTGCTTGCTTTGCCATGGCAGTAAAGACGCAGCAAACCGGGGCCGAGCGGGTGGCGCAACGCGAAAGCGGGCCGTCCACGGCGAGGCGAACTTTCGGACTCCTCGACGATGACGCCGGCGCGACGCGCGGGCCCCGACCGCCGGCGCTGCCGAGCGCTCGGTTCGCTGGGGCGCCGAGGATTGCCATTGGCGCGCGGCGGCGGAACTTCCACCATGAACCCATGAACGGCCTGCGCCTTCTCTGCCTCCTTCTCCTGGCGACACCGTGGGGACCTGCGCGAGGCGCGGAGGCCGCCGACACCCCTCCGCATGCGCACTCCCAGAGCGTGACCGTGGAGCCCGCTCGGACCTCGATCTACGTCGGCACGGTCTCGCTGACCATGCCTCCGTTCGCCCGGCTCGGAACGGCGTTCGAGTCCACCTACGACTGCAAGGTCTTCCCTTACTTCTTTTCCAACGAGCACGGCACCCTGCGGATTGAAGTGTCCGAAGCTGACCTTGATGCGCTTCAAAAAGGCCAGCCCATCGACTTCCGCGGGCACGCCCGCAATCATCGCGACGCCGAGCGCACGGTCGAAGGCCGGGCCACGCCTGAAACCTCCACGGAAGGCCGACTCAAAGTCCGGGTCCGCGTCTCGCGCCGCATCGAACTGATTTTCAATACCCGCTACCGACTTGGACCGGCGCACACCCCTGCCCCGACAGCGGTCGCACCGACGCAAGCCATGGCGCGCCCGGCGGGATTCGAACCCACGACCGCCCGCTTAGAAGGCGGGTGCTCTATCCAACTGAGCTACAGGCGCGAACACGGTTTCGCAGAGCCGCAGACCGCCGGCCCTGAGTCGCCGCGAAGCTGACGCAATTCGCTAGCGCCGGCAAGCGGCGAATCCGCCCCCTGGCCGACGTCGGCAACATTTCACTTGAAAGGTCGTCGCGAGGGCGCACGCTTTCCCGTCCGCGCTCGGCGCACGCCCCGATCGTCTATCGGTTAGGACAGGAGATTCTCATTCTTCAAAGCGGGGTTCGATTCCCCGTCGGGGCACCACTTTCAGAGGCATCCAAGAAGAAGGGGACAAGAGAGGGACACGACTCTTGCTCTTCCCGACGCAAGTTGCGATCGGTGCGGTCCTCCGAGACGCTCCATCACCGTGCCCATGGCTCGGACAGCGGCGGCTTCACGGAACCTCGTAAAGTTCCGCGAGCGCCACGCCCGATGTGGAACCCTTGCCGAGCACGTGGATAGTGTAGGCCCCGGGGGAGAGCGTGATCGCAAGACTTGCGTCCGCCGAAGTGGCGGGTAACGCGAAGGCCCCCGCCCGGGCATGGAGATCCGCCATGGAGCTCCATCCGCGCCAGTCATCGTTTTCCATCAGGAGCGATGAGCCGCTGAAGACCCGCAGGACGGAGGCTCCGACGGAGGGTCAGGCTTTGTGGTTTGTCCGCCAACTCGAGCGAGCACGAACCAAGCCCGCGCACGGTGGCCGGCAACCGCCACGACAAACGACAAAGCCTGACCCTCACAGGCGCGTCCCGTTCAGGATTGGGACGTAAGAGCAGCCTTAGTCCCCGAGTCGGAACGACCGACGGGGAGCGAGCCACGGGGTCGAGCCGTCGCCCGTTCGGTCAACCACGCTCGGAGTGCGGCCCGGCGCTCGGGATCCCGTCACGTCACGTCGACCGCCGGTCGCAGGCCCGCCGGTCGCCCTGGATGGGGCGATGATCACAGTCGACGCCTCCGCCCGCCTCAGCGACGAACGCCGCCCCACCGCTCGCGCCACCATGACACCGCCCGGCGAATCCCACCGCCGCCGACTGCGATGGACGCACGCCACAGAGATAAAATCAATTAACCCCAAGGGTTAAACGTTTCTTGCCTTTCTCGGCCCATGCACATCACCTTCCGAAACCGGAAACTCGAAAAACGGCTGACCACGGCGCGATTTCTCATCGCGCTGCACGGTACGCGCCGGGCCGCCCTCATCCAACAACGTCTCTCCGAAATCGAAGCTGCTCCCAATCTCGCCGTGCTGCGCCTCCTTCCCCGCCCCCGTTGCCACGAACTCAAGGGCGATCGCAAGGGCCAGCTTTCGGTCGATCTGGATCACCCCTGCCGTCTCCTGTTCACACCCGACCACGACCCCGTCCCGCAAGCCGCCGCCGGCGGCATGGACTGGAACGCCATCACCCGAGTCCGCATCGAGGAGGTCGTCGACACCCATGAGTAAGTCATCCATCCCGTTCAACCCCGACTACGCCGTCCCACCGGGTGCCACGCTGCTGGACACGATCGAGGACCTGGGGATGACCCAGACCGAGCTCGCCCGCCGGATGGGACGCCCGCTCAAGACCGTCAACGAGATCATCAACGGCAAGGCCGAGATCACCGCCGAAACGTCGATCCAGCTCGAACGCGTCACCGGCATTCCCGCCGCCTTCTGGAACAACGCCGAGGCGACCTTTCGTGAGCGCAAGGCCCGGCTGCACGAACAGGCGCGTTTGGCCGCGCAGACGCGCTGGCTCTCACGGTTTTCCTATCCGGCCATGTTGAGGCACCGGCTCATCGCGCCCGTGCCGGACGATCGGGCCCGCGTCGGCTCACTCCTCAGCTTCTTCGGCGTCGCGTCGTCCGATCAGTGGGAAACGACGTACTCCCGCCTGGAGGGCGCCGCGCGGGAGTCCGGCCGCCGCCCGAGCGATCTCGGCGATTTGAGCGCATGGCTGCGCGCCGGCGAAATCCTCGCCCAACGGTGCCGCACCACACCCTACGACAAGGCCCGGTTCCAGGCCGCGCTGGCGGAGATTCGTGCGCTCACCGCCGATGATCCCGTCCGGATCTGGACGCGAGTCCGCCACGCGTGCGCTGAGGCGGGAGTTGCCGTCGTGCGGGTCCCGGAACTCCCCAAGACCCACGCGTCCGGATTCACGCGCTGGCTCACGCCGCAGAAAGCCCTCATCCAGCTCAGTCTCCGCTACAAGACGGACGACGTCCTGTGGTTCACGTTCTTCCACGAGGCCGCGCACCTCCTCCTGCACGGCAAGAACGACGTGTTCATGGAGTTTCGCGACGCGGACAGCGCCCAGGAGGCGGAGGCGAACGCCTGGGCCGCCGACTTCCTCATCCCGAAAAAGGCCTGGACGGCGTTCGTGCAGAGCCTCCCTCGCCCCGTGGCCGAGGCGGACATCCGCCGCTTTGCCCGCGACCAAGGCATCGCGCCCGGCATTGTGCTCGGGCGTCTTCAGGATCACGGGGGTCTCGTCCCCAAGAGCCAGTTCAACACCGCGCTGAAGCGGTCGCTATCGGTCGCGTGGGAGGGCCTGATCCCGGCCGCCGCGTGAGGGGGCGATGGAGGGCTTTGTCCTTTGTCATTGTGAGCCATCTCTCCCACCTAAACCATTGATAGTCAGCCAGACCTACAGGAAATCAAAGTACAAGGCCTGACCCTCTCCGGCTCTCCCCGCGCGCGGAGGCCGGCAACCGCCACGACAAACGACAAAGCCTGACCCTCACGGGCACGCGTCGATGTAGGTCCACGGCGAGCAGCGAACCAACGCACTTCGTGAACGGCAGGATTGTGCCGGGGCGATTCCCGGCTTCCCTGACGTCATGTTCGTCTCCGCTCGCCTCCTGCCCCTCCTTCTCGTCCTCGCCGCACCGCTGAGCGCCGCCTTGGTGGAGAGCACCGTCACCTATCGCCAGGGCGACACCGCGCTCGAAGGTTTCCGGGTGCATGATGGCGCCAAGGCCGGCAAGCGGCCCGCCGTGCTGGTGATCCATCAGTGGACCGGTCTCTCCGAGAACGAGCGCCGGCGCAGCCGCATGCTCGCGGAATTGGGCTATACGGTCCTGGCCGCGGACATCTACGGCACGGGTATCCGTCCCAAGCCGCCCGCTGCGGGCAAGGAGGCCGGGAAATACAAGGGCGACCGCGCCCTGTTCCGCGCGCGCCTCGAGGCGGCGCTTGATCTTCTGCGGGCTGATCCGCTGACGGATCCGGCGCGCATCGCGGTGATCGGCTACTGTTTCGGCGGCACCGGAGCCCTCGAGGTCGCCCGTTCCGGCGCGGCGGTGGCGGGTGTCGTCTCGTTCCACGGCGGACTCGACGCGCCCGAAGGGATGAAGGCCGCCGCCGGAAAGATTCCTGCGAAGGTACTGGTGCTCCACGGCGCGGACGATCCGTTTGTCTCCGCCGCCGAGATCGCCGGTTTCCAGCGGGAGATGACGGCCGCGAAGGCCGACTGGCAGATGGTTTACTACAGCGGCGCCGTGCACAGCTTCACGCAAACCGAGGCGGGCAGCGACCCTTCCCGCGGGGCCGCCTACCACGCTCCGTCCGACCGCCGTTCCTGGGAGGCGATGAAGGTGTTCTTCTCCGAGATTTTCCGCTGACCGGAGCGCCCCGGGGCGGTGGGGACCGGGGAACCGCCGGGCCATGGCGCGACGAGGTTTTAGCTCTTCGCCACCGCGATCTTTTCCAGCGTGGAGTCCACTGCGTTCGAAGGACCCTCGGGCGGCGTTTACACGTAGACGCCGAGATTCAGCTTGCGAGGGAATCCCGCCAAAAGTGGACTCCGCTCCGTCGGGTCTTCCAGGCTTCCGCCTGTACCCCAAACCTGAGCATTTCCCGTGAAGGTCTCCCACATCCTTGGCCTTTTCCTATGGTTTGCCACCGCGGGGGCGACCGTGGCGCAGGACGCGCGGCTCTCCAATCTCTCGATCCGCGCCAACGGTGGCGGAGGCGAGGCTGTTGTGACGGGATTCACGATTGGACCCGGGCCGAACAAGACGGTGCTCATCCGGGCTGTGGGTCCGACGCTGGGAGCGTTTGGCGTCAGCGGAACCCTCGCGGATCCGAAACTCGTGCTCTACAACAGCGCCGGCGAGAAGATCGCGGAGAACGACGACTTCAGCGCGAGTGATGCCGCGACGTTCGGTGCCGTCGGGGCGTTTCAGTTGAACCCCGGCGGCAGGGATGCGGCCCTCGTGGCCACGCTGGGATCAGGAGGCTACACGGCCGTGGTCAGCGGTGCCGGCACCGTGAAGGGTGTCGCGCTCGTGGAGGTCTACGAGGTCGGCGGCGGCGCGACGCGGCTCGTCAACCTTTCCGCCCGGGCGCAGGTGGGCACTGGCGAAGGCGTCTTGATCCCCGGCATTTCGATCTCCGCCGGCAACTCGTCGCGGCGGCTGCTCATCCGCGCCATCGGTCCCACGCTGGCGGCGTTCGGCGTGCCCGGCGCGATTGCGGATCCGAAACTCGAGCTGTATCGCGACACGACCAAGATCGATGAGAACGACAACTGGGAGACTCCGGTGGGAGCGGCGAGCGGCACCGGGGCGCAGCTCGCCTCGATCTTCGGCCAGGCGGGGGCGTTCGCGCTCGCCCAGGGGTCAAAGGATGCGGCCCTCCTGGCGACTCTCCTGCCGGGCAGCTACACCCTGCAGGTTTCGGGCGCGAACAACGCGATCGGCGAGGCACTCGTCGAAGTCTACGATCTCAGCGACCAAGCCGGCTCAGGCACCCGGCCGAACGTTCCGCCCGTGACGCCCCCTTGGGCGACGCTGCTTGAGGCGCTGCCGGATCCTGCGGTCGTCACGGATGCCACGCTGCGCAATGCGATCATCGCGACGGGCTTTGCGTGGCGCATCCGCGACAACGCGGCGCAGATCGAGATGGTGCTGGTGCCGCCGGGAACCTTCAACATGGGGCGCTCGCCGTCGAGCCAGCACGGGGGCGCCCCCGCCGAGAACCCCGTTCACGCCGTGACGCTGACGAACGAGTTCTACCTCGGCCGCTCCGCGGTGACGCAGGCGCAGTGGACGGCACGCATGGGCTCGAACCCGTCGTTCTTCCAGAGCGCGAGCGCGGAGGTGCCCGCGGCGCAGGTGCCGAACCGTCCGGTCGAGCGGGTGTCGTGGAACACGATCCAGGGCTTCCTCTCGGCGACGGGTCTTCGCTTGCCGACGGAGGCCGAGTGGGAGTACGCGTACCGCGCCGGGACGACGACGGCGTTCCACGCGATGCCGGGGTTCCCGAACGGGACGAACGACGACACGCAGGTCGGGAACATCGCGTGGTTTGGCTCAAACGCCGGAGGCCAGACACGCCCCGTTGGCGGGAAGGCAGCGAACGCGCTCGGGCTGCACGACATGTCTGGCAATGTTTTGGAGTGGGTAAACGACTTGTATTCGGCCAACTACTACGCGTCGAGCCCGTCGACGAACCCGCCGGGACCTACGACTGGCACGGATCGCGTGCTGCGCGGCGGCGAGTGGTTCACTGGCTCGTTCGACCTGCGTTCCTCCAGCCGCAACTTCGGCTCGCCGAGCGGCGCGCGCTTCAACGTCGGGTTCCGTGTCGCGAGGGCGGCCGGAATCGCAACTCCAGCGATTACCACGATCGCGCCAAACCAGGGTTCCTCGACCGGGGGGACCGTGATCACGATCACCGGAACAAATCTCACGGACACGACGGTCGTGACCGTCGACGGGGTGGCTGCGAGCGGCGTCGCGGTCGTCAACGCGACCACCGTCATAGCCGTGACGCCGGCCGGAACGGCGGGCGCGAAGCCGGTGACGGTGACGACGCCGGGCGGCACCGCGAGCCTTGCGAGCGGCTTCACCAATGTCTCGCTCGTGACGCCCCCTTGGGCGACGCTGCTTGAGGCGCTGCCGGATCCTGCGGTCGTCACGGATGCCACGCTGCGCAATGCGATCATCGCGACGGGCTTTGCGTGGCGCATCCGCGACAACGCGGCGC
>JBEIGD010000051.1:0-16433 GCA_040382075.1 Opitutaceae bacterium | reverse complement strand
CCACCGCCCCCGCCGGGGCCGGCCGGCCCACCACGACGGTTGAGCCCTCGGTCAGGAAGGCCTCGGTGATCGCACGACCGATCTTGGACGCTCCGCCCATCACAATGATGCGTCTTGGATGGGCCATGGACCTTCCCCGCACGGTGAGGCCCGAGCTCCCGATCGAACCAGCTTAAAATTCTGGTAAGGCTGTGTGAGCAGTTGGGCAGATTCGACACCCGCCCCACCGGCCCTCCCCGGCACTCCGGATACGCTCATGCCTCCGCCGAAAACGTCGGCACCTCCTCATCGACCTCAATCAAGGTGGCAACGTCACCTCACCAGCCAAATTGAATTGTTCGGCTTACTCCGCGTTCGTCATCTTTCCCGTCATGGAAGCTCCACGACCGACTCACTTGGCTGCCCTCCCTCCCCAGACGCTCGGTGAATCGCATGGCCTCGGGTGCACCCTGCGCGCCTCACTCGCTCCATCCCGTGATGGTTGGCGGGTTGAGTGGTTGGACAATACGGGCACAGCGGTGAGTGCGGAAGCGCCCATCGGCGGCGGCGCGTGGTCCCAGCCCGCTCCGTGTCCCTCCGTTCCGGAGGCGGCGTCCAGCGCGGACGTTCCCAAAAATCTACTGACCTCCGCTGCGCTCACCACGGGGCGCGCCGGCCTCCGCTCCGGCCGCCGTGTGGTCGGAGTTCCCCCGCGTTTTCCCAGCGCCAGCCTCGTTCTGTGTCAGGAAGACGCGGGCACCTGGCATGACGTTGCCTTTGCCGACGAGCAGCCCGGTCACGAGATCGGATCCGTTGCGCTGGCCGTCGCACCGAGCCATTGGCTGGCAGCGTATCTTACCCACGACAACACCGGGCGCACGGTGTGCCGGGTGGTCGAGCACTTGCTTCAGCCGGCTTCCGCCGCCCGAGCCCACTGGCGACAGTTGCCCATTTATCCACAGGCTCCCGGCATGGCCGGAATGATGGTCGGCCAGCACCAGGGCGTCCTCATTGCGGCCGGCGGAGCCAACTTTCCCGATTTGCGTCCTTGGGAAGGCGGAAAGAAAAAAATCTACGATGAGATTTACGTTTTGCTTCCCGGGCATGCCGCTTGGCAACCAGCCGGACGGTTACCCAGCCCGCGCGGTTATGGGGCGACCGTCAGCTCGCCCGATGGGGTCCTCATTGCCGGGGGCGAAGACGGCACGGAAGTCTTCGCTGATACCCTGATCCTCCGCTGGACCGGGGAGAAGGTCGACATCTCGTTCGGACCGCCGCTGCCCGCCCCGACGACCTGCGCCGTTGCCACCCTGCTGAACAACGCGGTGTACGTCTCCGGCGGTTATTGCCGTGGCACGCCTCGGATCAGCCAGAAATACTTTTGGCGGCTCGACTATGCGGCCCCCGCTCCGACGTGGGAAACGTTGCCGTCCTGGCCAGGTCCTTCCCGCGCCCTCGCGGTGACCGCGGCGCTGGACGGAGCCGTTTATGTGATCAGCGGCATCGAAGTTGGCGTTAAGGACGGAAAGGAGACGCCTGGCGTTTACCTGAGCGACGGGTATCGCTACCGGCCGGGCTTGGGCTGGGCGCATCTGCCCAATCTGCCGTGGTCTGCGCTCGCCGGCGCCTCCCCGTCTCCAGTGACCGAGAATCCGCCCCGGGTCTTCGTGCTCGGCGGCGTCGATGGAATGCAGGCCGGCAAACTGCCGCGGGACACCGCGCTGCCGGATGATATCATCTATCTCGATGTGGTGCGAAACGAGTGGCGGCACTGGCGTGAACGCTGGCCGACCCCGGTGGTGTGCACTCCCGCTGTGCTTTTGGGCGACGAGTGGATCATCCCGTCCGGCGAACTCATGGCCGGGGTCAGAACGACCGAAGTCTGGGGCTGGCAAATCAAAGACTGACCGCGGCCGCTCCAGGCCGTTGCTCCCTGTGTCGTAGATCGCTGATCGAACAGCTCGCGAGTTTCGCCCCCGCGTTATTCACCCAGACAATCGAAGACGTGGATCCGGCGCCGGTCCGCGAGTGGCACATGGGCGGATCGAGCGGTTTCCTGACACCCGCGGTCGGGCAAACGCTCGGGGTTGCCAGAGAACCGTCAGAACACGAAAACGGCCCCTGCATCAACTTGGCCAAAAATCAGACAGCAGCCGCCCCCTTGCCAAGCCGGCGCCGGGCCGCACCATCGGGGTGCATGAAATCCGGCGCCCTACTGAAGGAGAAAATCAACCGCCACGAGCCGACTTACGGCGTGATCGCAACCTTCCACTTCTGGCCCGGGCTGGTTGAGATCGCGATGAAAGCCGGTCTCGATTACCTGATCATCGACCTTGAGCACCTGACCCACCCGGCCGAGATGGTCGCCGACGCCTGCGCGATCGGCCGACGCGAGGGGTTTCCCATTCTCGTCCGCCCCGCCTCTGCCGAATTCACAACGGTGCGCCTCGCGATGGATCTCGGCCCCTGCGGTCTGCTCATTCCGTATGTGCAAAATCTGGCAACGATGGACGAGATTCGCGACGCCGTGCACATGAAACCCCGCGGCCGTCGCCGTCCGGGCGGACCGGGCAATTTCTGGGTCAAGGACTACAACTACAGCACTTGGAAGAAGGAATTCGAGGACGACCTGATCATCCTGCCGCAGATCGAGAGCAAGATTGGCCTCGAGAACGCCGAGGCCATTGCACGGCATCCGATCACCACCGCGATCGCCATCGGGCCTTACGATCTGTCCGCTGATCTGGGAGTTTGCTGGCAGCCGGAAAGTCCCGAACTCAACGGTGCGATTGAGCGGATCCGGCAGGCGGGCCGAGCGGCCGGGAAGAACATGTGGATGATCGGCGACGGACCAGCCCTGACCAAAAGGGGCTTCACGTTCCTCTGCCTGACCGAACCGATCATGTTCCTCGCCGCTTCCCTCGGCCAGCTTGTGCAGAACACGCGGACCAACGCACCGGCGGGGCCGACGCCCGGCATGCCGCTACCCTGATGCCTCAATCGTGAAACTGGGCCAGGACGGCCAGCGCGTTATCCCGGAAAATTCCCTGGACCTCGGCTTGGCTCAGGTCCGCTTGGCTGCAGGCGCTGCGCAACGCCTGCAGCGACTCGATGCCGATGAGCGTCATTTCAGGTGCCTTGTTTTGATCGGCGTAAAGCCAGAGCATCTGATTGCCGACGGTGACGCAACGGCCGCGAAGATGGCTGATCGGGTAGTCTGAGCCGTAAAGCACCCGATGGGGCCCGAGCACGTCGAGCGCCAGGCGAATGGCCTCCACCTCGGTCACGGCCGAGGTATCGACGAAAAGATTCGCACACTTAGCCACCACCCGCAGGCCACGAGCGTTGCGATGATTGAAGGATCGCGCGATGTGCGCGAGCACCGCCTGGCACCTCGGATACTTTGAACTCAAACGATAAAGTTGCTCCTGATTGATCGGATCAGCCATCGCGGCGTCACGCATCAGGTGCAGCATCAGGATCGCCCCGTGGCGGTCGCACTGTTTCCACATCCACTCTGGCGCGAACTCCTCAACGGTCACCTGAGAGGTATCCGCTCGGTCCACATAGAGGTGGTAGGGCTTGAGCCCGCGACAGCGACCGGTCGCCATGGCTGCCTCCGTGGGCGCCGGATCATCGTGCGGGGACACGATCGCAAGGGACGAGGTCGGACTTGCGGCGGGCAGCGCCGCAATTTGATCGTACATCCACCGATTGATCCCAGCGCGATCATGCGACCGGGCCGGGAAAGGGAACACCAGCGCCTCGCTCAGGCGTCGATCCGGCAGGATCGATTCCATCGCGGCCCGGTAGTTCGCCGGGGTGATCGTCACTCCTTTTAAATGTGCCCCGACGGAGCCGGACGCATAACCGCTCGGTTCCACCACGTGCGCGTGGATATCACACACCTTCGCTGGCATGAATCCGTCGGTGGCTTCCGCGAGTAAGAGCCGATCAAGCGCGTTCAGTTCCGTTTCAATTTTCATGGATGATTCTCCCGAGCGCCATCACGGACCGGGCGGGCCGAGCTCACGCGTGGGTTCTTGATCGGGTTGAACCGTTGTCCAGCACTTCGGACGCGGCGCCGCTTCGGCCGCGGCCAGGGTGGCCAGAACTTGCTGATAGTCAGCGTAGCTATGCTCCCACGGTTTGCCGCCCTGGATTGCATCCACGAAAGCTCCCATTTCAGCCGCGTACCCGGCTTCAATGGTCTCAGCCAGAGTGCCGCATTGACGGGTGTCCGCCTGCGGTCCGGTCAGGACGATCTCACCTCGATTCATGTCCCAGGTCAAAGCCCCCTCCGTCCCGACCGCAATGCCCCGTTGGTGATCCTGCGGACAGGCCATCGTGACGGTGAGGTCGCGCAACCGGCGGGACCCCATCGATCCGGCGCCGAGCTGGAGAATCTTGAGCCCGGTGGACATCACGTGAGGCGGGCAAAACCGCTTTGCGCCACCGGACCGTGCAGAGCCTTGAGTACGCTGCCGTGATCGAGATGTTCTTTCATCAAACCGAAAACCTCCTCGACGGCGGCGAGGTACCGAACGACCAGATCGGGCTTGTGCGCGTAGGTCGGATAGAGGCCGGCGGCAGCGAGGAAGCCGCGGGCGAGCATTTCCTGGGTGAAGAGCGTCATCAGGGCGCGACTCGTCTCTCCCGCATCAAAGGCAAGGATGCAAAGCGCGGGGATGCCAACGACCTTGATCGGCAGTCCGGTACGGGCCGCGGCGGCCGTCCAGCCGGAACGGACCATTGAGCCGATCTCGTCCACGTGACGCGCCACGTCCAACTGCTCCAGCCGTTGGAGCGTGGCCACCGCGGCCGTGGGTCCAATTGACTCCGTCCAATAGGTGCTGCTGATGAAGGTTTGCTGGGCGGCATCCATCACGTCACCGCGACCGATAATGGCGGACATCGGGAATCCGTTCGACATCGCCTTGGCGAAGACCGCGATATCCGGCAGTACCCCCAGGGTGAGGTGCATCCCGCCATGATTGCTCCGCCAGCCGGCCGTTATCTCATCGAAGATCAGGACGGCGCCCGTCTCGTCGGCAAGTGACCGCACTTTTTCAAGAAATCCATCCGTCGGGGGATCGTAGCGCCGCGGTTCCATTACGATCGCCGCCAGTTCGGAGCGATGGGCGGCGACAATCTGTTCCAGCTCGCCGATCTGGTTGTAGCGGAATGGCAGCGCGCTCCCGTGAAGCGCCCGGGGCACGCCATCAGGATCGAGGCCGGGCAGCAGGTGGCCGTTCAGCGCATCGGTCGCCCCGAGGTTGGCGGCCAGGTACCAGTCGCTCCATCCGTGATAACCGCAGAACGCCACGACGCCGCGGCGAGTGTGGGCCCGGGCGATGCGCACTGAAATCGACATCGCCTCGCCGCCCGTCCGGGCATAGCGCACTTTCGAGGCCCAAGGGTGAATCGCGCAAAGCAGATCGGCGAGCTCGACCTCCGCTGGAGAGTTGAGGGTGCACATGTTCCCACGCGCCACGCAGTCCGACACCGCCGCGTTGACCACCGGGTCCGCATAACCGAGCAGGCAGGTCCCAATGCCATTCGAAGTGAAGTCGAGGTACGGCCGGTCGTCCAAATCCCACACGGTGCAACCTTGCGCCCGGCGGTAATAGGCGGGCCAGCCACCGGGCAGATACTGTTCCGGCCGCTTGCCGAGGAGCTGTGCTCCTCCGGGAATCCGGGCGCGCGCCCGTCGATAAAGTTGCTGACCGGTGCCGGAGGCCGAATCCATGCTGGTCAGCGGCTGGGAGCTCATGAGTATGCGCAGGTGTGGGGAGGCTCCGCCCGCGAGCAAGGAGCGCGTTGGGCGTCGCGCAAGCGCTGGGGAGGAAATGTGCGAAAAACGGCGCCCATCGAAGGCTACGTTGAGGCGCAAGACCCCGAACCCAGTCAAAACAAAATCCGCGGGCCAGACGAACCGGACCGCGGATGGATGGGGAATCAGAGTGAAAAGGTGCGTCCCAGGCGAATGCTGTCATTTTATTTGTCAGCAGATGACCTCTTCTTAATTCCCCCTCATCGAGTATCGAGGAGATAGTGAAATCCCTTGGAGTACAGCGCGACCGCGTCGGGTCAGCCGGCCCAACCCCGTTGTTACGACGGTCTTCTCGTGGCCGGCGGAATTCTCGACGCCCGCATGGCCCTGACCATCATCGAGGCGGTCCGCGACGGTGACATGCCACGCGCCCAGATGATCGCGGTTCTCCAGGTTACCAGTCATCGCTTCGGCGGATTCGATCTCGCCATTGTCGTCTTCTGCGCGCTGCTCCTGCTGGGAACGGGGCTCTTTTTCGCGCGGCGCCAGAAGAATGCCGACGTTTACTTCGTCGCCGGGCGCAACCGCAGCCCGCTGCTGGCCGGCGTTTCCCTGTTCGCGGCGCTTTTCACCCTCATTGCCTACATTGGGATTCCGGGCGAAGTCGTGCAACACGGGCCGGTACTCGTTCTCGGATCGCTGGCTGCCCTGCCCTTCAGTTACTTCGTCATCAGCCGCCATCTCATCCCTGCATTCATGCGGCTGCCGATAACCAGCGGTTACGAGCTGCTCGAAACCCGGCTGGGGCGACCCGTGCGCGTGACCGCTTCGATCACCTTCATTTGCGTGCGTATCGTCTGGATGTCACTGCTGATTTACGCTGCCTCCAAGGTGCTGGTGAGTGTCACCGGTTGTGAGTCGAAGTGGCTGCCTCTCATCGCCGCCGGAATCGGCTTGATTGCCACCCTCTACACGCTGGCCGGCGGTATTGAGGCTGTCATGACGACGGCCGTTCTGCAGTTCGCGCTGCTCCTCTTGGGTGCGATCCTGACGATCAGTCTCATCACCCTCTATGCCGGCGGTTTCGATGCCGGGTGGCTCCGGCAGGCTCCAGATCATTGGATGGCGCAGCCGTTCTTCAGCGCGGACCCCACGGTCCGACTGACCGTCGTGGGCACGTTTGTATCCTACTTCATTTCGACCATCTGCGCCGGTGGGTCGGATCAGGTGGCCATCCAGCGCTACCTGACCACGCGGGACGCGGCCGCGGCGCGAAGAGCCGTGATGTTCGGCCACCTGTCCATCGGTGCGGTCATGCTCAGCCTTGGAATTGTCGGTGCCGCACTGCTCGGCTACTTTGCCGCGCATCCGGAGCTGCTCCCGCCGGGAAAAACGCTCGCGCAAGCGGGCGACGGACTCTTCCCGTATTTCCTCGGCCACGGGCTCCCGCCCGGCATCTCGGGGCTGGTCGTCGCGGGCCTGCTTACCTCTGCTGTTTCGGGTGTCGCTCCGGGAATCAACTCGATCATCGCGGTACTGAATCAGGAAGTGATTGAACCACTCGTCCGCCAGGGTCGAGCCGCGGAGGGCTCCAAGGTCCGGATCGCCCGGCTGCTCTCCCTCATTATTGGTGGATTGATCACCCTCGGCAGTCTCGCGATGAGCCAGGTCTCGGGCAACCTAGTCGAGGTGTCGGGCAAGACCATCAATGTGTTCTTCTATCCGATGTTCAGCCTCTTCTTTCTCGCGTTGTTTGTGCGCTTCGCCAACGCCACCGGCGCCATCTTCGGAGCCATCTACGGGCTGACCACCGCGATTGTCGTGGGGTATTGGGACACACTCACAGGAATGCCGCGGGTGAGCTTCCAGTGGATTGGACCCTCCTCCCTGTTCGTCTCGCTGACCGCAGGCTGTCTCTTCAGCTTGATGCCGCTCAAGAACCGGTCACCCGCCTTCGTCTGGACTTTCCGCGTCGCGGCGCTCGGCGCCCTCGCGTTTGCCGTCTCCCGCGTCGCCGCCCTGCACCCCTGAAGAGGATCGTGCGTGCGACCGGCTGGCCGGGGAGGAGTTCATCCGCATTCCATTGCCGGCCTCCCATCGGGATTCCATGGTACCTCGGGCCAATACCCGTTACACGTCACGCACTGCGGTAAGGCGCTGCGGCGACCGATTCCCGCGGGTGGAATTCGAGTCCTGACCTGATGATACCGTCGCGCGCCTGTTGTTTAAGATTGGACAAGCTATAAAGAAAATGGACATGTTGGCTGCTCGTGGAAAACACCCAAGGTGCGCTCTCGGAATTTCACCGCGCCAGCGTGTCGGATCAGGCCGCCGCGGCGCTACGAGAGTCGATCCTTGAGGGGACTTGGGGCGAACTCCTGCCGGGCGAACATGAGCTCGCTCGACGGCTCGGTGTCAGCCGACCCACGGTCCGCACCGCCCTGGCGCAGCTCGCTCTGGACGGTTTCATCACCATCAAGAAGGGATGCCGCACCCGGTTGCGAACCGACCGCACCGCGCCTGTCGACCACGCGCCGCCCACGGTTTGCCTGGTCGTGCCTTCCTCTCGTGAGTCGTTGGGGCTGGGCGGACGTCCGGTGATCATGGAAATGCGCGCGCGGTTTGCGGAGTGTGGCGTCGGATGGGAAGAGATTTTCGACCGCACCCTCGGCAGACGGCACCCCGAGTCTCGCCTCGCGAGCATCGTCAGCGGTCGGCGGCATGTCTGCTGGTTGCTGCTCGGCGCGTCATCCACGATTCAACGGTGGTTCGCCGAAACCGGAGTGCCCGCGCTCGTCCTCGGTTCATGTCACGAGGGGATCAAGCTGCCCTTCGTGGATGTCAACTACCACGCCATCGGTTGGCACGCGGCAGGCTATCTGGCAAAACATGGCCATCGAAGCGTCGCAGTCGTCCTCCCGCAGCAGCCGTTCGCCGGTGACCTCGCCTGCCTGCGCGGCCTCGTAAAGTATGGTGATCGAACAGAAATGCCGATCTCCGTCATCGAAATCGCTGCCGGCTCCAGCCGCGCGGGACTCCTGGCTACGTTAGATCGCGTACTCCGCAGCGCGAATGCGCCGACCGCAATCTTCTGCATGCATGTTGAGCATTTACTCATGGTACTCGTGCACCTCCTCCGCTCGGGACGGCGGGTGCCAACCGAGATTTCGGTCATCTGCCGGGAAACCGTGACCTCACTGGATCGCGGACTGCCGGAAATCACCCGCTACCAGAGTCCTACGGCCAAGCAGGCGCGCATGACTGTCCGCGTCGCCCAATCCATGCTCTCCGGGCATCCGCTCAAGAAGATGGCCAACCTGATTTTGCCGGCATTCGTAGCTGGCGAGACCGTGGCACGCTCTCAAACCGGAGTCCCGCGCGGCGCCTGAGGCAGTCCCCGATCATCAGACAGCGGATCGGGTAAATGAGGCTGCCGACGGAGGGTCAGGCTTCGTCGTTTGTCCCTTCGCGCCTCCTTGAAGTCCGGCTGTGTTCCGCGCTAGGGTTTCCGCGATGCCTCATCGAATTCTGCACGGGTTGATCTGTTTCGCCGTTGCGGCCGTGACTTCGCTGTCCGCGGCGGGACCGCATCCGACGATGCTGACCGTGAAGTACAAGGAGCAGATGCTTCCGGTCGTAAAGCTGATCGGTAGCGATCCCGTGGTCTTGGTTGACGGCAAGGAGAAGCGCATCCGGACGGAACCGACCTACCAACCGCAGCGCATCCCCGATTACAGTCCGGCGGAGATTGCGTTGCGGAATGTGTCGCTCGGCGGAGTGCAGATCTTCGTCACGGTTGACGGGGAGCAGCGCACCAATGGACCGGCGACGGGTAATCAGGGTGGACTCGCGGAGTTCCGGGCTTCCGTGACCGCGAAGCGGGCGATGCCGCAAGGCTTCATCGCCGTGGTAATCTACGCGGAGGCAATGTTCGCCAGCGAGGCGGCTCTCTTCCAGCCGCAGATCGTGGTGCATGCTCTTCCTCCGCTCCCGGCGGGCGTCGAGGTGCCGGTGCGGGTGACGTCGAAGATGTTCACCTTCACCCCGGGTCAGAAGTACTTTGTGCAGGTTTTTGATCAGGACGGCGCGGAAATCCTGACGCCTTTTGCGCGGCAGGGCTGGTCTTACTATGCGTCGCTGGAGAAGCTGCAGTTGGCCACGGTCCTGAAGCAGTACCTGATCGCCCAAGCCGGGCGGAATGCACCCGCGCGGCCCGTGGTCTCGGTCAAACCGCTGCTGCCGCCCGACGCGACCCGGCCGACGACGCCGATCACGGCCTCGTTTGGCGTGACGGCGGAAGGCCACGTGGAGGATGTGCGATTGTCCCCAGCGTCCTCCGCCGAAATCGAATCAGCCGTACGTGACGCGATGGGTGGGTGGCTGTTCCTGCCGCAGATCAAGGCTGGAACGCCCGTGGCCTGCCGGGTCGAGGTCCCGTTGCGTTTCTAGCACCCTACGCAGGAAAGTCAGCGGAGGTGCGTTGGGCACCTTGGTTCCGCTTCCGCGGGGTGGTTGGGGCGAGGGCCGACGTGAACGCCTGCGGGAGGTCTTCGGTCAAGGGCGCTACCGCGACAGCATGGGCGAGCAGGTGTGGACGGGGGCGTGCCGTGCAGGTTGACGATGCCGAGTCCCGCTTCGCCGGCGATTCGTCAGTCCAATGCACCACCGCGTGAAGGATGACGCGGGCGGACGGGCGCTGGCGAAATCTTGCCACCGCCTGCGGGGCGCCGACTGGCTTTCGCTGAGTCCCATTCGGATGGACACCCGAGGGCCCCGGCGGTTAGGCGTTGGGGATCATGGAAACCGTCCTTGTGACTGGGTCCTCGGGACGCGTGGGTCGCGCCGCCGTGGCGGAGTTGCGGCGCCGCGGCCAAAACGTGCGTGGGTTCGACCTCGTGCCGTCGGTGACGCTGCCGGAACCTCTGACGCAGATCGGTGACCTCGGCGACCGCGCGGCGGTGGATCGGGCGATGGCGGGGGTGTCGTGTCTCGTGCACCTGGCCGCGGTACCCGATGACGACGATTTTCTGACCCGCCTGATGCCCAATAACCTCGCGGGTCTCCATCACGTGATGGAGTCCGCGCGGGCCGCCGGGGTTCGACGGATCGTGCTGGCCAGTAGTGTGCAGGTGAACGGGTGGCAGTTGGAGCGAGGGCCGTTCCCCATCCGCGAGAGCGACCCGGTCTCACCGCGCGGGTGGTATGCCGCGACCAAGCTGTTTCTGGAATCCATCGGACGCGGTTTCGTCGAGTTGCACGGCATGTCCGTGATCGTCGCCCGTCTCGGATGGTGTCCGCGCCCCGGTCAGGAGGCCGAGCTGGCTTCCGCCGAGGGCCCGCAGGACTTCTATTTCAGCCCCGGTGACGTCGGGCGGTTCCTTGCCGGCTGCGTGGAGGCGCCGCCGGACGTCCGCTTTCTCATCGTGAATGGCACGAGCCATCCCCGCCGCAAGACCCGCCTCGATCTCACGGTCGCGGAGACGACGCTGGGCTACCGTCCGCAGGACACGTGGCCCGAGGGACTCTGAGCCGGCGAGGAGTGCGTCACTAGGGCAGCTCGTAGACCTCAATCAGCACCACTCCGGTCGTGTTGTTGCTGCCGAAGGCGGTTGCCGTGTAGGCACCGGGAGGGAGCTCGACCGCGATGGCAGCGTCCCGGCTGGTGTCGACGGCAAGGTTGAACGCCCCGACGCGCGCGAACGCCGTCTTCAAGGCGGCCGTGCCGTTCCAGTTGTCGTTGGTCGCGATGACCGAATCGCTGCCGAGTGGGCGGATGGCGAGCACGGGATCGGCGAGCGTTCCGCCGACGCCGAAGACGCCGAGGGTCGGGCCGATGGCGCGGATCAGCAGCTTTTTCGGCACGTTGCCATTGATGACGAAGCCCGCGATGAGCACGTCGGAACCGATGCCGGTCTGGGATCGCGCGGAGAGATTCACGAGCTTCAGGGCGCTGCCGGTACCCGTGTCGTAGACCTCGACCAGAGCGATCCCGGTGCCGTTGCCGGAGCCGGTGACTCTTGCGGTGTAGGCTCCCGTGCCCGGCGAGAAGACCAGCGCGGCGTCCTTGCCGGAGTCGGGCGACAGCGAAAATGCGCCCACGGAGGAGAAGGCGTTCTTCAACGCGGCGGTGCCACCCCAATCGTTGTTTTCCGCCAGCTTCGTCCCGCCCAGCGGTGCGATCTCCACCAGCGGATCGGCCAGCGTACCGGTGAGTCCAAACGCGTTGAGGGCCGGTCCGATCGCGCGCACCATCAGCGGCTTTGTGCCGGAGCCGCTCAATGCGAAACCAGCGATGAGCGTCTGGTCGCCGATGCCGGCTTGCGTGCGGACCGAGAGGTTGGTGAGACGGCCGGGATCGTCGGCCGCGCTCTGGAAGGCGGCGCGATCGATTGGCTTCAGGCCGCGGGCGACGCTGATGCGCACCCCATTGCCCGAAAGCAGGTCGATCCGGCCGTCGCGGTCGAAGTCGCCCGGATGGACGAAGCTGCTGCCCCCGGCGGCGGCGGGCAGGGCATCGGTGACTTCGACAAACTCGGCTGCACCGCGGTTGAGAAAGATTCGGACCCGATTGCCCGCACCCGAGTCAGTGGCGACGGAGGCGACAATGTCCGGACGGTTGTCGCCATCCAGGTCAGCGACGCGGGTCCAGATCACCCACTTCTCGTCGCTGCTCCATGAGAACCGGCTCGACGCGCCGGATTCGTAGAACGTGCCATCGCCGCGGTTGAGCAGAACCTGAATTCCCGGGATCGAGTAACCGTCAATCACCGCTCCGTCCGGCATGGTGATGCTGCCACCGGTGGTGGCGAAGAGCAGGTCGACGGCGCCGTCCCCGTTGAAGTCGCCCGGGGCGATCGCGACGACGCTTGATTTCGGGCCCAGTAGTTTTGGCGGCAGCGTGTAGGCGGCGTTCCGGACGAAGCGACCGCTGCCATCGTTCAGCAAGATCTCGTTGGTGAGTGCCTGTTCGCCGCCCGAGCCAAGGACGAGGTCCGATCGACCGTCGCGGTTTACGTCGAGTGACAGCACCGCCGTGTAGTTGCGGCCAGCGGAGCGGTTGGCGATGTCCGCGGGCAAACGGTCCGCCGCTTCGGTGAAGACGCCGGTGCCGTTGTTGAGATAGAATCGGGGGCCGACGTCGCCGCCATTCACGTTGCCCATGTAGAGATCGAGGTCGCCGTCGCCGTCGATGTCGCTCGCCGCGACATGGTGGGTGAAGCTCGTTCGCTGCGGCAAGCGCGTGGCGGTCTCGTCGACGAGACGTCCATCGGCGCTGCGAATCAGGAGCTTGGACTGTTCGCCGGGGTACGGGCGCATGTCCGTGCCGTGGCCGATTACGATCAGATCCGAGCGCCCGTCGCCATTGAAGTCGGCGACCGCGCTGTGCCGTGGATGGACCATGGTGACGTTGCCGAGGACTGCGTCGGTCGCATCGACGAAGGTGCCGTTGTTGTTGCGGAGAGCACGCAGGCGCGTGCGCGTCTCCGGTAGGGTTGGCGGCCAGGAGATCTGGAAGGCGACCAAGTCCAGATCGCCATCGCCATCGAAGTCGATCACTTCGCCGTCGACGACATCGCGGAGGGAGCCGTCGGTGATCGCGGTGGAGGTCGTCGTGAAGAAGGGACCCGCGGCGAGCACGCCCAGACGGATGGAGGCCAGTTGGCCGGATGCGGCGGTGAGAGCACGGCCGGCTCCACTGACGTCGCGTGCGGTGGAGCCTGACGCTTCGTCCAGCGGCCACGCCGCAATCAACCCGACGCGGTCAGTGGGGAGGGATTGCCCAACGGCCGCCGTGATTTGGGCAGCGGTGCGTGCCACGCTCCAGAGGCGCACGTGGCGAGCGTAGCCGGGAAACGAGGAATAATTCGTGGATCCGTCGCCCCGAAATGCGACGCCGACGCCGAAGGGAATCGTGGCTGCGGCGACCGGTGCGCCGGCGGCGGCGTTCGTTGCGACCTGCACGCCGTTGATGAACAGGCGCATCGTCGTGCCGCCCTCCAGAACGGCGGCGACGTGCGTCCAGGTGCGCAAGGGCAGCGCCGACGGGGAATCCAGCTGTCGGTAGCTGCCTGCGGCGCCGGTCGAGCAGGCGAACGTGAGTTTGGTGCCATCGTTGTTCAGCTGGAGTGCGAAGCTGATGAACGGATCTGCGCCGCTCGTTGCCAGCCCCTTGCCCATGATCCAGGCGAAAGGACTCGTTTCACTCAGGTAGATCCATCCCTCCATCGTGAGGTTTGCACCCGTCGTGAAGTCCGCGGTCGCGGGTGCCTTTAGGGGCGATCTGCCAATGGCGGCAACGTGGTCCTGCGTGGGTGGCGCGACCTCGGCGCGGCTCAGCGATGCGGTCGCTAGAGCGCAGACGAGGAGAAACCAGCCGGAACGCAGGAGCGGCACTGGGGCGTGAATCATTACAAGGTGAATAGGTTTACCAAGGAGAGTCGTGAACTGGCGAACATACAACTGCTGCAGCTCCGGGTTGTTCACCACAAGGCGATCTATCCGCGCTTCTTCTGATTCCTCCGGCGCTGGACGCTCCCTGTTCGGCTTCGCTTCGACGACGATTGGAGGAGCTACTACCCGTTGCGCCTCAGGGGCCGACTTCGATCGTTGAGCGAGCTGGGCCTGTAGCTGACGAGTCCGAGACTCCGCCTCGCGGAGGGAGGTCATCGAATCGCAGACCACACGAAAAGGCCTCGGGTTATAGCTAAGATTTTGCTCCGCGTTTTCGGTGAGTTTCGGCGTTTTGTTAGGACTTTTACACGAATTTGTTAGGACTTTCGCCTTGTTCAGAAACAAAAAACCCCGGTAACCACATGGGCAACCGGGGTTTCTACGAAAATGGAGCGGGCGAAGAGACTCGAACTCTCGACGTCCACCTTGGCAAGGTGGTGCTCTACCAACTGAGCTACGCCCGCAAACAGGACGGGAAGAACATAGCCTGCGCTGGCGCGCGTCAACAGGTTTTTTGACGAACGGCGGAGAGGGGGTTCTCAGCCTTCCTTCACGTCCAGATCCGGCCACTGCGCGAGCTTGCGGTGCAGGGTCCGACGGCTGATGCCCATCAACTCCGCCGCCCGAGTGCGGTTGCCGCGGGCCTTGATCAGCGCTTCGCGCAGGAGTCGTTTCTCGTTCTCCTCCACCGACAGCGCGCGGTCCGGGGCCATCGTCCAACCTGGGGTCACCGGCACCGCCCCACCCGTCCCGGCGCCGAACGAGCCCCGCGCTCCGCTGAAGCCCCCCGACATCCCGGTGGAGCCCGCGCCGGCGCCAGCAAACGTTCCCGCGCCCGCACCACCGCTCCCCGCCGCTCCCGAGGGCAGCGCGGGGACGAGGCCGCGGAACTTGGGCTCGAGGTCGTACTCGGTCAGTTTCCGGCCTTGCTGAAGGACGACGATGTTCTCGGCGAAGTTGCGGAGTTCACGAATGTTCCCGGGCCAGGGGTAGGCCTGCAGGCAACGCATCGCGTCCGGCTCCACCGGCGAGGCCGCAAAGCCGTTCTCCTGCGCGAAGTGCTTCAGGTAATGCGTCAGGAGCAGTGGGATGTCCTCCGGCCGCTCCCGCAGGGCCGGGAGTCCGATGCGCACGACGTTCAGGCGAAAGAAAAGGTCCTCCCGGAATTTCCCTTCCCGCACCATCTGCTCCAGGGAACGGTTCGTCGCGGCGACGAGCCGGACGTCGAGTTCGAGGGGTTTGTTGCCGCCGACGCGCTCGACGGTGCGGGTCTCAAGGAAGCGGAGGAGTTTCACCTGGGTGCTGGCGGTGATTTCTCCGATTTCATCGAGGAAGAGGGTGCCGCCATCCGCCGCTTCAAAGCGACCGATCCGCCGCTCCGTCGCGCCCGTGAACGCACCGCGCTCGTGACCGAAGATTTCGCTCTCGAGGAGGTTCTCCGACAGCGCCGCACAGTGCACCGCGATGAAGGGCGCCCGCGACCGGGGACTCACCTGGTGGATCGCCTGCGCGATGAGTTCCTTGCCGGTGCCGCTCTCGCCTTCGATCAGGATCGTCGCCCGCGAGGGCGCGACGAGGCGCACGCGGTCGAGCACGTCCTGCAGCTTCCCCGAACTGCCGATGATGCCCGAAAAACTGAACTTCTCGTCGAGGCGCTCGTGCAGCTGCTTCACCTCAACTTCGAGGGTCTTGTTCTTGAGCGCGCGCTGGATCAGAATTTCCAGGCGCTCGATATTCACCGGCTTAGTCAGGAAATCCACCGCCCCGCGCTTCATCGCCTCCACCGCCGTATCAATGCTGCCGTACGCGGTCATCATGATCACCGCCGGCCGGTTCGACAGCGTCAGCGCCTTGTCGATCACCTTCAGGCCGCTCTTGCCGCCCGGCATGCGGAGGTCCGTCAGCACGACGTCAAAGTCCGTCGACTCCATCAGGTTGAACGCCTCATCCGCGTTCCCCGCCACCGAGACGTCGTAATCGTCCCCCAAGGCCTGCTGGAGCCCCTCGCGGGTGTTCTTCTCATCATCGACAATGAGGACGCTCGGCACCATGGGGCAAATTGACACACCAGCGGCCGCTACGGTCAAGCGTGCAGGCGGGGGCCGGGATTCAGCAGGTGCGCGGCGGGGGTGTCAGCATCCGCGTTCGCTCCGGTCGGCGCGAGCGCGCGTTCCCTCGTCACCGGCCGACCCCGTCTCGCTCGGTGGACCCTACCCGGCCTGCTCCGCCT
>JBEIGD010000050.1:0-17301 GCA_040382075.1 Opitutaceae bacterium | reverse complement strand
GGCCGCGAGGCGCTTGAGGTTCTTCACCACGAGCGCCCACTCCACCTTCTGCTGGGCGGCGGGCACGGCGTCGGCCTTGCCGACCACCGAGTAGATCGGGCCAATCAGCGACGGGCAGCCCATGATGGCGGCCTGGTCGATCAGCGCGGTGCAGTACGCCATCGCGTTCTCCTGCTCCTCCGGCGTGCCGCGGAAGTCACGGCCCGGTCCCATCGCCGCGCAGATGCTGCCGATGGCGAGGCCGGCTTTCTTCGCCGCGTCCCGCACCTTCACGGGATCGATGTGGCTCGGATCCTCGACCGGGATCTCCACCGTCTCAAAACCCCAGCGCTTGAACTTCGGGAAGAGCGACACGCTCTTGGTCGTGAAGGGGGAGGTGTAAAGGAACGTGTTCAGTCCGATGCGCATGGTGGGAGGAGGGGTTGGGAAGGGTGTCTGAGGCTGAGGGAAGAGGGCCGGAGCCTAGGCGGTTCGCGCCGCGCCCGGCGACGAAAAAGCGGCGGTGCCGAGGCGGCGGAAATCAGGCCATGAGCCCGCGCACCACCTTGCCCGCGACGCCGGTGAGGCGGATGTCGAGTCCCTGGAACTTGGTATTCAGCCGGAGGTGATCCACGCCCATCAGCGCGAGCATCGTCGCGTGGAGGTCGTGGACGTCCACGACGTTGTCCGTCGCGCGATAGCCGAGTTCGTCCGTGCTGCCGTAGACCGTGCCCTTGCGCACGCCGCCACCGGCCATGAAGAGGCTGAAGCCGAGGATGTGGTGATCGCGCCCGGTGCCCTGCCCCATCGGAGTGCGCCCGAATTCACCACCCCACAGCACGAGGGTGTCGTCGAGCATGCCGCGCTCCTTGAGGTCGGTGATCAGCGCCGCCGTCGCGCGGTCCACCGCCTGCGCACCTTCCTTCATGCCGCCGACGATGTCGTCGTGGTGATCCCAGCCGCGGTGATAGAGCTGGATCATGCGCACGCCGCGCTCGGCGAGGCGGCGCGCGAGGAGGCAGTTCGAGGCAAAGGAGCCATCACCCGGCTCCTTCACGCCGTAGCGCTCGAGCATCGCCGGCGACTCGCTCCGGAAATCCGTCAGCTCCGGCACGCTGGCCTGCATCTTGAACGCGAGTTCGTACTGCGCGATCCGGGTCGCGATCTCCGGGTCCCGGGTTTCGTCCGCCAGACTGCCATTGAGGCGCATGATCTCTTCGATGACCTGGCGCTGGGTGCTCTGGCAGACGCCCTCGGGGTTGCCGATGTAGTGCACGGCGTCGCCTTGCGACTGAAACTGGATCCCCTGGAAGCGGCTCGGCAGCACGCCGCTGCTCCACTGGCGCGCCGACACGGGCTGCACGCCGTTGCGGCCTTTCGAGGTCAACACCACGAAGCCGGGCAGGTTCTCCGTCTCGGCGCCGAGTCCGTAGAGCAGCCACGAACCCATGCTGGGCCGGCCCTTGATGATGCTGCCGGTGTTCATGAAGGCGTGCGCCGTGTCATGATTGATCTGCTCGGTCTTCATCGAGCGCACGACGCAGAGGTCGTCCACGATGCCACCGATCTGGGGAAAGAGGTCGCACACCTCGATGCCGCTCTGCCCGCGGCGGCTGAAGGGGGCGATCGGACCGCGCGCTTTGAGCACGGTGTTTTGCAGCTGGGCCAGCTGCTGGCCGCGGGTGAACGATTCCGGGAAGGCCTGGCCGTCTAGGCGCGCCAGCTCCGGCTTGTAATCGAAGGTCTCGAGGTGCGAGGGGCCTCCGGCCATGCAGAGGTAAATGATGCGCCGCGCCTTCACCGGGAAGTGCGGGCGCGCCAGCGCCCCGCGCCAGCTGGGATCCGGCGGGAGTTCACCCGACGCCGCTCCAAGCAGGGAGCGTTGGGCCAGCAGCGCGAAGGCGAGGCCGCCGAGGCCGTAGGCGCTCCGCGTGACAAAGGTGCGGCGGTTGATCTGTTCGGGAGTCAGGAAGGTCATCGGAAGGGTGGGTTTCCGGCGGGGCGCAAACGGCACGGCCGGGAGGGAGCGATTCGACCGGGGCGCGGGATCAGTAGCGGGTGATGGTTTCCTGGGCGTTGAGCAGGACGCGGCCGAGTTGCGTCCAGGCCGCCTGGGTCGACGCGGGGATGCTGTCCGCCGCCGGGGCGCGGTGCAGGCCGACCGCGAGGACGCGCTTCGCCTCGTCCGGGTTCGCCGCATAGTGTTCCTGCTGGGCCTTGAGGAAGGTCAGCAGACGCTCCCGGTCCACCGGCGCCGGCGTGCGGCCCACCGCGAGCACGAAGGCCCGGTCAACCCGCTCCGCGTCGTTCGTGGCCGGGCTCTCCAGCAGGCGCAGCGCAAAGACCCGCGCCGCCTCCACGAAGGTCGGGTCATTCAGGAGAGTCAGCGCCTGCTGCGGGGTGTTGCTCGCGCTGCGCTGCGCCGTGCACTCGTCGCGGTTCGGCGCGTCGAAGTTCACCAGCATGGGATGCAGGAAGGTGCGCTGCCAGTGCATGTACACGCCCCGCCGCCACTGCTCGTCCGGCTCGCTGTTGAGGTACTCGCGATCCGGGAATTGCAGCGCCGCATAATGCCCAGCCGGCTGGTACGGTCGCGCACTGGGGCCGCCAATCAGGCTGACGTCGAGCAATCCGGCCACGAAGAGCGCGTTGTCCCGCACGAATTCCGCATCCAGACGGCGCGGGTTCTGCGCCGCGAGGAGGCGGTTCGCCGGATCCGCCTCGCGCCATTCGGGACGGTACTGTGTGGACTGCCGGTAGGTCCGGCTGGTCACGAGCAGGCGCACGAAGCGCTTCACGTCCCAGCCGCCTTCCCGGAACTCCACCGCCAGCCAGTCGAGCAACTCGGGATGCGAGGGGAGTTCGCCTTGCGAGCCAAGGTCGTCCACCACCGCGCTGAGCGCGGTGCCGAAGAAGGGGAGCCACAGGCGATTCGCCACCGTCCGCGCCGTCAGGGGATTGTCCCGCGAGAGCAGCCACTCCGCGAGGTCCAGACGGGTCAGGCGGCGCTCGGGGGTGCTCTCGCGTCGTCCCGGCAGGAAGCTCGGCGTGGCCGGCAGGACCAGCGGGCCGCTTTCATCCTGCCAGTTGCCGCGGGGCAGCACCCGCACGTCCAGGGGCGGCGCGCTTTCGGTCACGAGGGTCCACGCTTTGCCGCCGTTCAAGCTCCGGATCCGCGCCACCTCCGCACGAAGGTGATCGCGGCGCGCGCGGTCATCCGTCCGCGAGACCAACCACGTTTCCAACCGGAGCCGCGACGAAGCCCCTTCGGCGTCAGCCGCCCGGCGCGCGTTCGCCGCGGCCGCGGTCGTAGTCGCCGTCGACGCGCCGTCCGCCGCCGCCAGCGCCGCCCGCACGCGACCGTTGACCAGGTCGCGCGGATCAAGCGCGGCGAGCGGCGAGACGCCGATGCGCGCGACGCCTTCGATGTCGTAGCCAATGCGGAGCCGGAGTTCGTCTCCCGCTCGGACTTCCAGGGGTTCACTCAACACCCAGACGGACTCCAGCGTCTCGCCTGGATCCGACTCCGGCAGGCGCCATCCGTAGGTCACGCCATCGAGTTCATAACCGTTGCGGTAACGCGGGCGGCGATGATTCGCCTCCGCAAAGTGCACCGTCGCCCGCGTCGTCGTTTCACCCGAGGCGTGCTCAATCTCCATGATGCGGAAGCCGCCGGCATCGGCCCGCACCGGAAAGGGGACGCCTTCCAAGCGGACGCGCAGCGACGCGATGCGGCCGGCCTCGGGCTTGAGGACCAACCTCACGTGCTCCCCGGACTTCGTCGCGCGGCCGAGCCGCAGGCCACCCATCGCATCGCGCTCGAGCGGGGGCTCATCGAGGGCGCGGGGCTTGATCCACCGCGTCGCCGACAGTTCCGGGAAGGCCCAGCCTTCGCCGTGACGCGAAAGCCACGCCTGCGTCTCGGCTTGCCAGGCGGCAAACAACGGATCCCGCGTCGTCGGCGCAAGACCGTCGAGATAGGCGAGCAACGCGGTCCGCGCCTCGCGGTCGCGCGCCTGCAGGTACGGGCTCTCGACCAGCAGTTCCGGCGGAAAGGGGTGATCGTTGCTGAATCCTTTCAGCTCCGGATTCGGGGTGTATCCGTAGTCGTGGTAGATGCCCCATTGCTTCACGTCCGCGAAGAACGCCTGCAGTTCGTAGAAGTCGCGCGCCGGAATCGGGTCGAACTTGTGATCGTGGCACTCCGCACAGCCGAAGGTGCTGCCGAGCCATGCGGTGGAGACGGAGCGGACGCGCTCGGCGCCGTACTTCGCCAGATACTCCTTCGACTGCGCGCCGCCTTCGCGGGTCATCATGTTCAGCCGGTTGTAGCCAGTCGCGACGCGCTGCTCCGGCGTCGCGTCGGGCAACAGGTCGCCCGCCAGCTGCTCAGTCGTGAAACGGTCAAAGGGCTTGTTGGCGTTGAAGGCGTCGATGACGTAATCGCGGTACGGAAAGATGCGCTGATTCTGGTCGCCGTGGAAGCCGACCGTGTCGGCGAACCGCGCCACATCCAGCCACCACACCGCCATGCGCTCGCCGAAGCGGGGCGACGCCAACAAGCGATCCACCTGGCGCTCGTACGCGCCGGGCGCGCGGTCCGCGAGGAACGCCGCCCGCTCCGCCTCCGTCGGCGGCAGGCCCGTGAGATCGAGCGAGAGTCGGCGCAGGAGCCGCTCCGGCGACGCCTCAGGCGAGAGGTCCGCTCCCTTCGCCCGCAGCTTCTGGACCACGAACGCGTCGATCGGATGCGCCTCTCCGACCGTCGGCACGGCCGGACGCTCAAGGGGCTGGTAGGCCCAGTGGGTCTCGTACCTCGCACCTTCGTCAACCCAGCGGCGGATCGTGTCGCGCTCCGCCGGCGTCAGCGCCTTGTGGCTCTCCGGCGGCGGCATCACTTCATCCGCATCCGTCGAAAAGATCCGCTTCACCACTTCGCTCGCCTCCGCCTTGCCCGGCGACAGCACCGCCAGCGCACTCTCGCCGCGGAGGTCGAGCCGCAGGTCCGCTTCGCGCGTGCCTTCGTCGGGACCATGACACAGGTAACAGCGGTCCGAGAGGATCGGCCGAATGTCGCGGTTGAAACTCAACGGACGCTGCTCCTCGGCGCGGAGTGAGGCCGCCGTGAGAAGCAAGACCAGGGAGGCGATCGGAACACGCAGGGTAAGCATGAGGCGGTCGTAGATTTAAGCGCGAGCCACGCGGCATTTCAAACCGGAGTTTCAGATCGGAGAATCTTTTCGCCGCCGTGGAATGCCTCCCGCGATTTCCATCCACCGCCGCACCTGTCGGCAACAGCTTGCTCCGCGCGGAAAATCTCCTTCGCTGACAGCGTGCGCGCCGTCCTTTCCCCTTCCCCGCTTCCGGCTCACTCCACCCCGACCCTCCACGCCGCGCGCACCGCGGGTTCGGCGTTCAGCCTGACGCTCGCACTCGCGCTCGCCGCACCGTCGCTCCACGCCTCCCTGCTCACCGCGGAACAACGCGCCACGTTGCCGGCCGCCGCAACCCGCCCGGTCGACTTCGTCCGCGATATCCAGCCGATCTTCGAGGCCAGTTGCGTGCAATGCCACGGGCGCGGCAAGGCCAAGGGCAGTTTCAGCATCGAGACCCGCGCCGACTTCCTCGTCGGCGGAGACCGCGGCGAACCCATCGTCCCCGGCGACAGCGCCCACAGTCTCGTCGTCGAGATGATCTCCGGGCTTTCACCGGACGACGTCATGCCGAAAAAAGGCAAGCGGCTCACCGCCGAGCAGGTTGCGCTGTTCCGCGCGTGGATCGATCAGGGTCTGGCCTGGCCGGATTCGGTGAATTTTCATCGGCATGAGCCGGCCAATCTCCGCCCGCGCGAGGTCGGTACGCCGGCCGCCGCACCGGGGCTCGAGCATCCGCTGGATCGCTGGGTGGACCGTTACTTCCGCGCGGAGGGCGCGGCGTGGCCCGCCGTGGTCGATGATCGGACGTTCGCCCGCCGGGTCTGGTTCGATACCATCGGGCTGCCGCCGCCTCCCGACGCGCTGGCCGAGTTCCTCAGCGACCCCGCACCAAATCGCCGCGAACGCCTCGTCCAGCGTCTCCTCGCCGACGACCAGGGCTACGCCGAGCATTGGCTGAGTTTCTGGAATGATCTCCTCCGCAACGACTATCGCGGCACCGGGTACATCGACGGTGGCCGCAAGCAGATCACCGGCTGGCTCTACACCGCCCTGGCCCGCAATGTGCCGTACGATCAATTCGTCGCGCAGCTGATCCACCCCAACGCCGAGGCCGAGGGTTTCACCCGCGGCATCCTCTGGCGCGGCGCGGTCAACGCCAGCATGATCCCCGCGATGCAGGCGTCGCAGAATGTCGCCCAGGTCTTCCTCGGCGTGAACCTGAAGTGCGCCTCCTGCCACGACAGCTTCATCAATGAGTACACGCTGGCCGACGCCTACGGGCTCGCGAGCGTCTACGCCGATGAGCCGCTCGAGGTCGCCGAGTGCGACAAGCCGACCGGCGAATTCGCCCAGGTGAAATTCCTTTACGCCGAGCTCGGGGGCATCGATCCGAAGGCGAGCCCGGAGGCACGAAAGCAGCGGTTGGTCGAACTGATCACCGGCCAGAGCAACGGCCGCCTGCCGCGCACGATCGTCAACCGTTTCTGGCAGCGTCTCCTCGGCCACGGCTTGGTCGAGCCCGTCGACGAGATGGATCGGCCCGCCTGGTCACCCGAGATCATCGACTGGCTGGCCGAGGACTTCGTCGCCCACGGCTACGATCTGAAGCATCTGCTGACGCGCATCCTGACGTCCCGCACCTACCAGCTCGAGTCCGTCGGCCTGAGCGAGAAGCCCGAGACTTTCGTTTTTCGGGGCCCGGTGGTGCGACGCCTCAGCGCCGAACAGTTCTCGGATTCGCTGCGCTTCATCACGCTGGGTGACTACGGCAAGGCCGCGACGCGCTACAACCGCAACGTCGGCCTCAGCGACCTCGGCGACGCTCTGCCGCTGCGGCCCTCGTGGATCTGGCCCACCGCCGGCGCCGAGCGCGCCGCCGCTCCAGGGGGCTACGTGTTCAAGCGCACCTTCACCCTGCCAGCCGGCCCGACGGTCGCCACGCTGGCCGTCGCCGCCGACGACAACTACACGCTGCGCATCAATGGTTCCCAGCTGGGCAACTCCGCCCGCCGCGCCAGCACCAGCGCCGATCACTACGACGTGACACCGCATCTCTGCGCCGGCGAGAATGTCATCGAGCTCATCGCCGAAAACCTACCGCCCGACGATCATCGCGGTGATCCGATCCCCGCCCACAAGATCGATAATCCTGCCGGACTGCTCGCCTACCTGCGCATCCGCATCGGAGACGAGGCGCACGACGTCGTCACGGACCGGCAATGGACCGCAGTGCCGCTGCGGCCGGCCACGCCTGCCGCCGCCGCTCCGCTCGCCGTCGTCGAACTCGGCGGCCCGGATCTCTCACCGTGGCGCCTCGGCCCCGATTTCCTCGACGTCGCCGCCGCCGCTCCGGACACGCGCCCCGTCGCCCGCGCGTCGCTCGTCGCCGCCGACCCACTGATGCTCGCGCTCGGCCGTCCCAACCGCGAGCAAGTCGTCACGGTCCGTCTGGAAACCGCGACCACGCTGCAGGCGCTGGAAATGACCAACGGCGGCACCCTCGCCGCACTGCTGCGCGCCGGCGCCCAGCGCGTGCTCGCGCCGACGGGAGGCGACCTGCCGGCGGTGATCGATGGGGTCTACCGCCGCAGCCTCGCCCGCCCACCCACCGACGCCGAACGGACCTCGGCGCTCGACCTGGTCCGCGCCGCGCCGAATCCCACGGCGGGAATCGAGGACCTGATCTGGGCCCTCACGATGCTTCCGGAATTTCAACTGCTGCGCTGAACCGACTCCGCCCATGAATCTCGACCTCTTCTCCCTGCAGGCAGCCTGGCGCCGCACCCAGCCCGACGCCTGGACGCGGCGGCGCTTCCTCCAGACGGCCTCGGCGGCCACGCTCGCCGCCCTCGCCGGCGCCGCACCCCGCTCGCTCCGCGCCGCCAGCCCGACCCCGCGCCTGCCCGCCACGGCCGATCGCGTCATCGTGCTCTGGATGGGCGGCGGCATGGCCCACACCGAGACCTTCGATCCCAAGCGGTTCACGCCTTACTCGACCGGCCTCGATCCAAACACCGTGCTGAGCACGTTCCCGTCGATCCCGACTGCCGTCGACGGGGTGCGCTTCTCCGAGGGGTTGGAGCAAATCGCCTCCGTGATGGACCGCGGCACGCTGCTGCGCGGGATGCAGGCCGCCGACCTGGGCTTCATTCTGCATTCACGCCACCAATACAATTGGCACACCGGCTACGTGCCGCCGCAGACGGTGGCGGCCCCGCACCTCGGCGCGTGGATCGCGCGCACGCTCGGTCCGATGGATCCAGCGGTGCCGGCGTTCATCAACATCGGCCAGCGCTTCGACCTTGGCGAGGGCGAGGAGCTCAAGGCGTTCACCACCGCCGGCTTCCTCGGGAGCGAGTACGGCCCGTTCAACGTGCCCTTCCCGGAACAGGCTGCCGACGCGGTGCGTCCGCCCGCCGGCATGGGACCGGATCGCTTCGCCGATCGGAACAAGTTCTACCGCCGGTTGCTGGAGACCAGCCCGATCGGACAGGAGGGCAGCGACTTCCAAAAGGAGTCACTCCTGCGCGCGATGGACAACGCGCACCGCCTGCTCAGCTCCCCCGCCAGCCGGGCCTTCGACTTGTCGCTCGAGCCGCTCGAAAGCACGCGGCGCTACTTCCCGGGCTACCAGCCGGGCCAGCGTTTCGACGCTCCGCTCGATCGCTTCGGCGGGCGCTACGAGGAGGGCATGGTCGGCCGCTTCGGCCTCGGCTGCCTGCTCGCCCGTCGACTCTGCGAGGTCGGGGCGCGGTTCATCGAGGTCACGACCGAGTACATCCCATTCCTCAATTGGGACACTCACGAGAACGGCCACTCCCGCCTCGTCGGCATGAAGCGCATGATCGACGCGCCGATCGCCCAACTGGTGCGCGATCTTGAGGAGCGCGGCCTGCTCGATCGCACCCTCATCGTCCTCGCGAGCGAGTTCAGCCGCGACATGATGATGGAGGGTAAGCCGGAGAAGGCGGTGAAGGACCAGGTTCCCGTTCCCGACGTCATCACGGCTCCGAAGCACTACGGCATGCACCGCCACTTCACCGCTGCCGGCAGCGTGCTGCTCTTCGGCGGCGGCATGCGCCGCGGCCACGTCCACGGCATCACCGCCGACGAGCGGCCCTGCCGCACGCTCAAGGATCCCGTCACCATCACCGAGCTGCACGCCACGATCTACGCCGCCCTCGGCATCCCGCCCGAGCACGGCTACGACGTGGAGAAGCGGCCGTTCTACGTCACCTCCGACGGCAAGGGCGTGCCCGTGCGCTCCCTCTTCGCCCGCGCCTGAGCGTCGGCCCGCCCCCTTCGCCAGAGAGGGTCAGGCTTTGTCCTTTGTTGTTTCCTCACGCTCGCACGCCGCCGCTGGTCCGCCGGCTGCCTCCGCACTCCCAAGCCAGGGCAAGGACAAAGCCCGCCCCCTTCGCCCCACGGTTCGCGTCCCTTGCCCACGCGCTGGGGATCGCTAGGCTCGCAGCATGGACACCCACCCACCGACCGGCTCCCTGACGAACCGCTGGCGTGATCGCGGGCCGTTGCGCGCCTTCCTCCGCGCTCCGCGTGCGTCCGTGCTCAGTGCCTTTGTGCTCGCGGCCACGTCGTTCCTTCTCGTGGCGCGGGTGCACGCCGAAAGCCGGACAGTGTACTTCGGCACCGGCGGGCCGGGAGCGAAGGGCATCTACCGCGCTGCGTTCGACACCACCGCTGGCAAACTCTCCGCCGCCACCCTCGCGGCGGAGGTGGCATCGGCCGGGTTTCTCGCCGTGCATCCCCGAGGCGATCGCCTTTACACGACGGCCTCGCTCGACGGAAAGGTCGGCGCCGCGGGCTACCGCATCGAGCCCGATGGGAGTCTGACTCTGATCAACGCCGTCGCCTCCGGTGATGGTGCCGCCGCGCACATCGCAGTGCATCCGTCGGGAACATTCGCCGTCACCGCGCAGTACGGCGGCGGCTCCGTCGCGGTGTACCCAATCGACGGCGAAGGCCGGCTCGGGCCGGCTCAGGTCATCGAGCACACCGACGCCTCGCGCGTGGTACCGAAGCGGCAGGACGCGCCGCATCCGCACCAGTGCGTGTTCTCGCCCGACGGCCGCTTCGCGCTCGTGGCCGACCTCGGTGCGGATGGCGTCGTGATCTATCGCGTCGATCCCGCGACCGCCCAGCTGGTGCGCCATGGCTTCGCCGCCTCCATCGCCGGCGGCGGCGCACGGCATCTGCGCTTCGCGCCGGAGGGTCGTGCGTTTCACCTGCTCAATGAGCTGACGCTGTCGGTCACGACCTTCGCGTGGGACGCCGCAAAGGGCGAAGCGACGCGCGGGGCGACCGTGGCCGCGCTCACCGCTGAGGAGCAGGCGGGCGAGGCCTTCAACTCGGCCGCGGAAATCGTCGCACACCCCAGCGGTCGCTGGTACTACTCCTCGAACCGCGGGCACGACACCGTGGCGGTCTTCGCGGCGGAGTCAGCGGGCGCGCCGCTGCGGCGGATCCAACTCCAACCGGTGCGCGGCGCGTTTCCCCGGAACATCGCCCTCGCCCCCGGCGGCGGATGGCTGCTCGCCGCGGGCGCCGACTCCAATACCGTCTCGGTCCACCGCGTGGACCCAGCGTCCGGACGACTCACTTACCAGACCAAGGGCGTGATCAACGTCCCGGCCCCGATCTGCATCCTCTTCGCCGGCCCCACCGGCGGATCCGCCCCCTAGCCTGCCCTCGTCGTCGAACCGACGACACCCGGCCTCGCTGCCCCGCGACCGAGCGCCGTCGCTCCGCAAACTGCCGCGCGGTGCCGCGCGATCCGACTGCGCCCGCCTAGTGCTGGCTGGCGAGCCACGCGTCCCGGCCGGGGAAGTCTTCGTCGCGCCACGTGTCGTCCGCCGGGCGCCGGTCCCAGAGATCGAGGCCGCCGAAGACCTGCTTCGGGTCGTTCATCGTGCCGAACTTTTCCGGCAGCGGCTGCGCCCGCGCGGGATTACCATACGCGAGGGAATTGGACGGAATGTCCCGGACCACGTTCGCGCCGGCGCCGATGAAGACGTTGTCGCCGATCTTCACCCCGGGGCCGATCGTGACGCCGCCGCCGATCACCACGTGATTGCCGATCGTCGCGCCGCCCACCACGGGCACGCGCATCGGGAGCAGCGCGTTGAGGAAGTTCACCCCGGGACCAATGAACACCATGCTCCCGATCGTCGTGCTGCTCGGGATGTAGACGTGCGCCATGATCTTCACGCCTTTCCCGATCTTCAACCGGCCTTCCAAGGTGCTGCCATGGAGAATCACCACGCGATCTCCGATCTCGCACTCGGCTCGGATCGTGACGTTGTGGCCGCAGGTGAAGCGGTCACCGATCACCGTGTCCGCGTAGATCACGCTCCCCGCATGGATCCGCGCCCGCGCCCCGATCCGCGTGGGCGCCCGGCAGCCCGGGTAACGGTAGCCGAGAAGCACGTTCGGACCGATTTCGCAGTCCGGACCCAGCTCGAAGAACGGAGACTCAGGGGAGGGGTTCATGAGGAAAGCAGGAAATGCGGGTGAGTGACGCTTCGCTCGAAAGACACTCCCGGCGCCGCGCTCCGGGCGCCACCCGGCAGACGGCCGGGCCTCGGGGGGCCGAGGTTTGGCGAACGAATCATCGCACCGACGGAGGGACCGGCGGAGCCTTCGCGAAGCGCGCGAGAATCGGGACGGCAACCTCCGCCATCGCCTCACCGCCGACGCCGGTGTACGGCAGGCGCTCGGGAATGTACCGGAAGAACCCGCTCATATACTCCCGGTCCGCCGTCGCAGCGGCATCCGGAATGTAGCCGTACGAACCGTCCGCATACCCACCCGCGATCACGCAGGGCAGCGGGGCCTCCCGCTTGATGCGCAGGCCGATGCGCACAAACGTCTCCGCCGGCATGCCGACGTAGCCAACGTCGCCGAAGCGCGCCACCACGATCTCCAGCTTCAGCCCGGGTTGCAGGCCGTCGGCCTCGCCGGTGCGGCGCTGATCCACTGCCCAGATGTACCACGGGCGGACGATCTCCACGAGGCGCGCGCGGTACTGCGGGGTCAGCGCCTTGGGGAAGTTCATGCCGACGCATTCCAGCGTGTCGGGATCACCCCGGCGCCCGCGCTGGATGAAGCCGTCGATCTCCGCGAGTTCGCGCTCAAGCTGGCCGAGCGGCGGCAGCGGGGCCTGCGGCACGATAGCCCTCGCCCGCGTCCACTCCAGCCCCGGGCGCTGCGACTTGCGCAGACGACCCGCCGCGGCGATGAAGCTCTCGCCCAGCTGGCGCCCGGCCTCGTCGGCCTGCGCCAGCGTGCCCGTGAGCATGTACTTGGAATTCACGTCGCCGCAGGAGCCCTGCAGGAAGCCGACCGGCACGCCGCCCAAATGCGCGGAGAGAATCTCACACGCCACCTGCGGCCACTGGCCGTGCGACGCCATCTTCTCCGGATTGTAGCCCGTCACCGGGTGCCCCGTGTACGAGGCAAGCGCCGCGACGGGCTTGCCGTCGGCGCCGCGGAAGACCACCACCGTCGCATCCGGGTCGATCGTGCCCACGTAATCCTCGCCCAGCAAAACGCGGTCCTCCTCACGAATGAAGTAACTGCGGCCATCCGGCCGACGGCCGCGCCGATTGTAGGTGAAGCGGGATTCCTGGGCCACGCCCCACTCGACCGTCACCGGGACCAGCCGGGCGTCCAATCCCTTCGCCGCGGCCCGGAGGGCTTCCAGGTACTCGCGCCCGAGCTCGTTCATGCCCGTCCCGATCCGGTCGCCGATCATCGGCGGCCCCGCGCCAAGCTCGATGGCCGGCACGGTGTGGTTGTGGGAACTCGCGGCGATCACCTCGGCAGGCGACAAGGCAAGGAGCTCCGCCAAGGTTTGCCGGATCGGCTGGTTCAGCGCGCGGTAGTAGATGCCGAAAGGCGAGGTCACGAAGCACAGCCGCGTCGAGCCGTACTCCAGGTAAACAAGCGTGGACTTGAGATCACCCACCACCTCCTCGATGAGATTGGCGGTGCGGCTGCCGCCGCTCGGCATGCCGACGCGCGGCTGAACCGAAAACGTGACGGCGGCGGCCCGCAGCACCGGTGGCGACGCCGTGCCCTCCGCAGCCCGAATTCCGGAGCCGAAACCAGCCAGCAACACGCCGGCAATCAACAGAGGCCGCACCAACACCGCGCAGTTCAAGCGCGGAAGCGGAAGAGAGTTCATGGGGAAAAACACAGGCAAACGCTCGTTCTCAGGCAGAGGGTCAGGCTTTGTCCTTTGTCCTCCAGCGGTGCCGCTGCCTCCCCAAACCCGCTCCACCCGAGGTCAGGACAAAGGACAAAGCCTGACCCTCTCCAGCGGAGGGAGGCGGAGGGAGCGAGGGGACGCGAGGACAAAGGACAAAGCCTGACCCTGCGGGAGGAGGCATGGGAGAGCGCACGGGGCGGGGGACTCCGGGAGCGGCCCCGGCGGGGGTCGCGACCGGATGCTGGCAACGGAAGAGCCTTGGCGGATTCGGGGCTCGTTTGCGAGCGACAAACCACCCCGCCGCATCCTGAAGCAGAGGGTCGCAGAGGGTCAGGCTTTGTCCTTTGTCCTCCAGCGGTGCCGCTGCCTCCCAAAACCCGCTCCACCCGAGGTCAGGACAAAGGACAAAGCCTGACCCTCTCCAGCGGTGTACGCCGGGGGTCAGGGCATCATCGTGACGTCGTCTGGGGTGTACAGGCGACCGTCCGGGCCGGCGGAGCGCACCTCCATGCGGGTGCCTGACTCGGCGTGGAAGTGAAAGGGCGTGCCGAAGCGGTCGCGGAGTTGTCCGTCCGCACCGATCGCAGGGTGGTCCGGGCGCAGAAAGACCCATTGGGTGGGATTGCGCCCGCTCAGGGCCGCCGTGATGTCGTGGTTGTCGCCGACGGGATTGCCGTTGCCCCGAAACACCGAACGGAACGCCGCGACCATCGAGCCCACGACCGCAACGTCTTCCTGGAGCGAATGATCCGGATGGTTGAGCCGCTCGGCCAAACGCGCTTCCGGGGTGTCGAGACGCCCGGCACCTGCCACCTCGGCCTCGGTCCGGCCCGCGCGGGAGGCATCGCCCGATGCGGTCGGTCCCGAACCGCGCCGATCCGCCGACGCGACCGTCGAACCGGTCGATGAGGCCGGGACGGTCAGGTCGGCGGCGCGATCCGCGGAGGGGACCCCGCCGGACGGCGCGGGCGCGGGGGGTGTCGGCCGCCCCAGCCACCAGAGCACGATCGTCCCCGCCGCGAGCAGGACCGCCACCCAGAGCTTCCGACGGGGACTCATGAGGCGGTGAGGAATCCGAGATTCCCGCGCGCGAAGCGGCCGATGTTCGGCAGCACGGTCGGCAGGTTCGCTTCGCTCACGCCGAACCAGCGCGCCAGCACCGCGTTGTACTCGTCGACGCTGGTCGACGGGATCCATCGGCCGCGGCCGGTATCGTCCGGCGCGCCAACCTCGAGGCTGGCCATCTTGCCGTAGACTTCCCGGCCGGCCACCGCGCCGCCCATCACCCACTGGATGTTCCCCCACGCGTGATCCGTGCCGTCGGCATTCGGATTGTACGAACGCCCGAAGTCCGACGCCGTGAACGACGTCACCTTGTCGGCCACGCCGAGTTCCACGGTCGCCTGGTAGAACGTCCCCATCGCGCGGCTCAGCTCGCGCAGCAGTTTCGCGTGCGCCGTCACCTGCGCCGCATGCACGTCGTAGCCGCCGATGTTCACGAAGAACACCTGCCGCCGCAGCCCCAGGCTCGGCGCCATGCCGATCAGGCGCGCCACCATGCGGAGCCGCTGCGAGGTGCCTTCCGACGCGAAAACCGTCTTCAGCGGCGCGCCCTTGTTGAGCGCGTCCCAGAGAAATTCCGCTGAATCCACCGCCGAACCAGTGGCGCCGGCAAACGCCGACCCGATCACGTTCGGATGCCCGGCCGCGAGCAGGCGCTTCGTCGCCTGGTACCGCTCCGCCTCGCGACCCGAACTCCAGAAGCCGTTGAGCAGTGCCGCTCCGCCTTGATCGACGGCGTACGGCGCCACCTGTTCGCCGACTTGAAAGTAACTCGACCCGCCGAGCGTAATCGCCATCGAGAGCCGGCTGTTCTCGTTCATCGACTGCAGCAGGTCCGCCATGCGCCCGCCCCAACCGGTCCGGAAGATGGGTTGGTCGACAATGCTGCTTTGCCACTGGATCGATTGATCAAGGTGCGAGTACAGCTGCAGCGGCAGCGCGCGACCCGCCGTGTAGTCCGCCATCGTGGTCGGCCGCACCAGCGTGCCCACATTGCCAACGAAGGCCACCTTGCCTTGGTCGAAGAGGTCGGCGACTTCCGCGAGGTTCGGGTTGAGTCCGTACGCCCGGCCATCGCGGTACAACCGCGGCGTGATCGCGCGGAGGTCCTTGCGCAGGATCGCCAGATCGCCGCGCGCCTTCGCGTACGCTGCGTAGTCCGCCTCGTCCGTCGGCACGAGGATGCTGTTGCCGTCGTTGCCTCCGTTCAGGAAGAAGCAGACCAACGCCTTGTAATCTCCGCCCGCCGAAGCGGCGGCCGTGCGCACTGCATTACCGTCGGCGGCCAGCGCACCCACGAGGCGCAGCTGCGACATCGCGGAGAACATGCCAAGGGTGCCAACACCAGCGCAGCAGGCCTGCCGAAGAAACTCGCGGCGGGGGAGATTGGGCAGGGGGCGACTCATGAGGGGACAGGGCAAAGGCTAGCGCTGGAGCGCCGCATCCGGCGCGACCACGACCAGATGCAACGCCGACTGCACTCGCTCGGGGCTGGTGCCGTCGGCAGGCACCCACGTCATCACCGGGAGCCCGGGCTGATTCCGCGGGGTCGCCAGGTGATGACCGTTCCCCGAGTAATCCGGAACAGTCGTACCTTGACCTTCGTTAATGAGCCAGCCCGCCACCAGCCCGGTCCGGTCAACGATCTGGGGCTCGTTCATGCCTTGCGCAAGCTGCGCCGCCGAGCGGGCCACGCTCCAGAAGCGCACCTGCGCGACGCTGCCGTCGAAGTTCGGGTAGCCCCCAGGGCCATCACTCTGCACGCCCCCGCCGATCGAGAAACGCGCCGTCGCATCCGCGAGCGGCGGCCCGGAGGCGGCCCGCTGCGCGACTTCCACGCCATTCACGAAAAGGCGCATCGTCAGTCCATCGAGCACCGCCGCCACGTGACTCCAACGGCCCACCGGAAGTGCGCTCGGCGACGAGAGCCAGGTGCCAGTGCCACGACCTCCCGTCGCGATAATGAAGATGACCTTGCCGTGGTCGGGGCCACTGCTACTGCCGTTCAACGAGACCTGGTAGATCGCCCAGGGGTCGCCGTCAAAATTGCCGCGCTTGCCCATCAGCCACGCACCCCACTGGCCCACGCTCGCCACGGGGTGGAACCAGCCCTCCATCGTGAACGATCCCTTCGGATCAAACGCTGCGGCCGACGCAGCCGGCGCCGCGAGCTGCGTGCCCCAGCGGGTCGTGTTCGCAGCATGCTTCGCGGGCGTCGGGGAGTTCGCGAGGGTCTGCACCACGCTCGTCGCATTGATCACGTCGGCCAGCGCCTTCTTCGTCAGCGTCGTCATCTGGCCGCCGCAGAAAAGGAGGTTCAAGCGCTCGATCAGCGCCGCCGGATCCGCACTGACGGCGAGGAGTTCGCTGAAGTCATGCCGCATGTAGGGCGAGGGCGTCGGCGCCTTCGACTCATCCGGTGGCTGCAGGTTGATCAATTCGGTCAGGCGGTTCGGCGTCAGGATCGACAGATTCGAATCCGTGATCTGCATCTCCGGCGCCACCAAACCCGCATCGGCCAGGGGGCCGGGGGCCGAATAGGTCGGCGAGTAGAAGTTGAAGACCGAGGGCGAGCGGAAGAGCGCCTGACCAAAGGAGAAAGTCGAATTCCAGGAACCGGCGAAGAATCCGGACGGGTAAAACCCTCCCCGGGGATCGCCGAAATACGAATCCGCAAAGCGCCCGTTCGGGGCCTGCGTGCCGAGCACGCGCAGGAGCGCCGTCGCCCGCAGCAGGGGTTCCTTCACCTTGCCGTAGCCGACGTTGAGCGCGACCTCGGGCGCGCGCGCTTCGTAGTCGGTCAGGATCGCCGTCACCACCGCCCCAAGGTCGCCGCGGATGCCGTTGCCGTTGTTCGCGAACACCTTCGCGACCCGG
>JBEIGD010000049.1:0-18682 GCA_040382075.1 Opitutaceae bacterium | reverse complement strand
CGCGACGCGGCCGATCCCGATCCCGATCCCGATCCCGATCCCGATCCCGATCCCGATCCCGATCCCGATCCCGATCCCGATCCCGATCCCGATCCCGATCCCAAGCCCGGCCGGAGCCCGGGCTTGCCGCGGCGCGGTGCGTGCGCCTAGCTCCGGGCTCCCTCTCTCCGCATGCACATCCCGGGAACCACTCTCGCCAGCGTCAGCCTCTCTGGCCGCTCGGAGGGTGCGGTGAAGGCGCTGCGGGGATTCCGCAAGGATCGCCACCATGTGCCGGATGCCGCCAACGCCACGACGCAGGCTTTCCTCGGCGAGCTCTGCGAACAGGAGTTGCGCGAGGAGGCGGAGGCCCTGTTCCAAAGGACCCGCGACGCGCTGGCTTACAAGCGGAAGGATCTCGCGCTCGATCTGGGCTCCGGCAGCGCCGTGCTCACGGCGCGCGACTTCACCGTCGAAGTTACCTACGCGCTGCTCGAATCCGACCCTTCGCGTTACGCCGTCGAGCGAACCCTGCACAGCCTGCGGGATGCCGAGCTCATCGATCAACCGGAGGTCAATGGGTTGTTCTCCGGCTGGTTCACCGCGCTCGTGTTCACGCTGTCGCGCGGGGTCACGGTCGAGGCGGTGATCGATGCGATCGAGGGATTGCCGGAGGACATCGCGCTTCGCGTGACGTACCCCTCGGATTGCCGCGAATGCGTGCTCTCGGTCCCCGGCGTCGACGCGGTCGTGCGCTGCTCCGGCGCCACGCTGGCGGTGGAGTTCCCGCGCGCGGGTTCCCCCGGGGAGTTGCTGGAAGCGTTCGCGCAGGTGCGGGAGGCCTTCGTCCTGACCCGCGATGCCACGCTGGCGGGATTGCTGTAGCCTCCGGAGCGGCGGGGCCCCGGAGGGTGATGTCGCCTGACTTGCGACGCCATGGCAGCGGGGGCGGCGGGGGCGGCGATCACGCGACCGTCCGGGTCTGAAATCGGGCTCTGCAGGCCGGGCTTGCCCGGGACGCGGCGGATGGCTGGACTCACGGCTTCATGATTTTTCCCGGCAGTACCTTGGGCGTGTTGGGCGGCGGGCAACTCGGCCGCATGTTCGGTCAGGCGGCGCAGTCGCTCGGGTACCGCGTGCACGTGTATGAACCGGCGGCGGATTGCCCGGCCAGCGCGGTCGCCAACCGCACCTTCACGGCACCCTACGAGGATGCGGGGCAACTCGCGGCCTTCGCGCGCAGCTGTGCGGTGGTGACCTATGAGTTCGAGAACATCCCGGTCGCGCCCCTGCAGGCGATCGCCGGGCTCACGCAGCTCCACCCGCGGCCGGAGGTCCTGGAGATCTGCCAGAACCGACTGCGCGAGAAACGCTGGCTCAAGCGCGAGGGCTTTCCGCATGTGCCGTTCGCCGAAGTCGAAGCCGGTGGCGATCTCGCGGCCGCGATTCGGTCGATTGGCGTGCCCTGTGTGGTGAAGACGGCGGACTTCGGCTACGATGGCAAGGGGCAGCAGAAGGTGACCGACGAGACGACGCTGGCGGCGGCGGTGCGGGCGTTCGCCGGGGCGCGGGCGGTGGTGGAGCGTTACGTTGATTTCTCGTGTGAGCTTTCGGTGATCGTCGCGCGCTCCGCGACGGGCGAGACGCGGGCGTTCCCGGTGGCGGAGAACATCCACACCCGCCACATCCTCGACCTCAGCCTCGTCCCGGCGCGCGTGCCCGATGCCGTCGCCGCGGAAGCCGTGGCGTTGGCCACGGCGATTGCCGAGCGGCTGGGGCTGGTGGGCCTGCTGGCGGTGGAGCTCTTCCTGGGCCGCCAAGGGCAGTTGCAGGTGAACGAACTCGCCCCGCGTCCGCACAACAGCGGCCATTGGTCGATTGACGGCGCTCGCACGAGCCAGTTCGAGCAGCACGTGCGGGCGGTCTGTGGCCTGCCCCTCGGCGACCCCGGCGTACGCGAGCCGTCGGTGATGGTGAACCTTCTCGGTGACGTCTGGCGCGACCCCACCGGCCCGGCTCCGCAGGCGCCGGATTGGTCGGAGGTGCTCCGCCAGCCCCGCGCGAAGCTGCACCTCTACGGCAAGGCGACCGCCCGCATCGGCCGCAAGATGGGACACTTCACCGTGGTGGGTCCTACGCTCGACGCCGCGCTCGGCGAAGCGCGGGCGATCAAGGCGCGGCTCGACGCCTGAGCTTGGGCGCGGGCGTGCCCGCGATGGCATGCGATCGTTCCACGCGATGCGCGCGGGACTGGACCCGCCCGAACCGGTCGTCGGCACACGGCGGCGGCGCGCCGCCGCGAAGGGATGCGCCGCGGTCTTGCGCGTCGATCCGAACGCGGATCGTCGCGCGGATTCGCTCAATCGGCGAGTGCTGCCTCGAGATCGGCGATCAAGTCGCCGGCGTCCTCGAGTCCCGTGGACAGCCGCAGCAAGTCGGGCGGCGTCGGGCTGGTCGGGCCCTCAATGCTGGCGCGGTGCTCGATCAGGATCTCGGTGCCGCCGCGTGACGTGGCGCGCTTCCAGAGCTGGAGCCGGGAAAGCGTGCGGAGGGCACCCTCGGCGCCGCCGGCGATGCGGACGGCGAGCATGCCGCCGAAGCCGCCGGACATCTGCCGGGCGGCGACCGCGTGACCCGGTGAGCGCTCGAGTCCCGGGTAGAGACAGGCGACGATGCGGGGGTGGGACTCGAAGTGACGCGCGATCGCCATGGCGGAACTGCACTGGGCGGCGACGCGGACGTGCAGCGTGCGCAGCCCGCGGGCGAGCAGCCACGCCTCGAACGGCCCGAGCACGGCGCCGCCCTGGGCGCGGATGCGCAGGATGCGCTGCCAGAAGGCGTCATTGGACCGCGTGGTGAGCGTGCCCGCGATGACGTCGGAGTGGCCATTGAGGTACTTCGTTGCGGAGTGCATCACCAGATCGGCGCCGAGCGACAGCGGCTGACTCAGCAGCGGCGTGGCGAACGTGGAGTCGACGGCGAAGCGCGCTCCCGCCTGCCGGGCGAGGGCGGCGACGGCCACGAGGTCGGTGATGGCGAGGGTCGGATTGGCGGGCGTCTCGGTCCAGATCAGCGCGGTCTTGCCGGGGCGGATCGCGGCGGCGATGAGCTCCGCGCGCGTCTGGTCGATGGACTCCACCTCGAGCCCCCAGTCCTTGGCCCAGCCGAAGAGCCAGTTCTTGAGCGCCCAGTAGAACTGCTCCGGCACGATCACGTGGTCGCCGGGCTTCAGCGCTTGGAAGACGGCGGTGGCGGCAGACATCCCGGAACTGAACACGGCGGAGGCCGTGCCTCCCTCGAGACGATTGAGCACGGCCTCGATCAGTTCGTAGCCGGGATTGTCGGGCCGCGAATAGAGTCGGCCGGCGAGGAGCTGATTATCCGGACCCCGCTCGTAGGTGGTCGAAGGCTGGATCGGCGGCACGAGGGCGCCGGTGGTGGGCTCGCCGAAGCCCAGGGCCTGGGCGAGATCGGTGGCGGGGCGGTGTGGGTGCAGCGGGTCCATCGGCGGAGCGGTTTTGGGGGGAGGGAAGACGGGGACGAAGAATCGAGCAGGATTGGATGCTGGATGCCGCGGGGCAGAGGACGGCGCGACTAGCGCGGGAGAAGCGGTGCGGCGGCGCGGAGGAGGGCGGAGGCGGTGCTTCAGCGGGTCAGGCCCGACCGCCCGCGGGGTCGGAGGTGGCGAGGCGGCGGTGTTCGACGAGCGTGCAGCGGTCCATGACGACGGCGAGGCCGGCGTTCCGGGCGAGGCGTGCGGCCTCATTGCTGACGATGCCGGACTGCAGCCAGAGACCGCGGGCGCGGATGGCGGCGGCCTGTTCGGCGATGGCGGGGCAATCGGCCGCGGGGCGAAACACATCCACCAGGTCGACGGCCTCCGGGATTGAGCGGAGGTCCGGGTAGGCTCTTTCGCCCAGCACCTCGGTCAGCCGCGGGTTAACCGGGAGAATGCGGTAGCCCTGTTTCTGCAGGTAGTGTGCGACCTGCCAGCTTGGCTTGTCCGGATCGCCGGAAAGGCCGACCACCGCGATCGTGCGCGACTGCTGCAGGAGTCGGCGGATTATCGCCGGATCGGCGTCGGGCGCGGAGTCGTGCGGGGAAGGCGCGGACATGGGGCGGAGACGGGAGCGGCGACGGGAAGCAGAGCGGAGACCGGTGTCGGAGGCAATCCGTGGGCGAAGGGCGAAAAAAACGCCGCTCCGGGAAGGAGCGGCGCGAAAAGGGGGGGGCCGGTGGGGTCGGTGACCGAACGCTTACTGCGCGAGCAGATTATTGCGCGAGTGCTTGATCGTGCGGGTGACCGCGCGCTGGTGCTTGGCGGAGAAGCCGGTGTACTTGCGCGGGAGGATCTTGCCCGTGTCGGTGACGTAGCGGACCATCGCCTGCGGAGTCGTGAACGGAATCTCCGGGGGGGTGAGGCTGCGCTGGGTCTGTTCGTTGGTGCTCATGGAAAAGGGAGGGAGACTGAAACTTGGCTCGTCCAGGGTGTCAACCGGGTTTTCTCACCCCTTTGCCGCCTCTCGTTACCGGTCGGCTCTTGGTGGAATCGGTAAAAAATGCGGCTTGCGCCCGAGGCGGGCGACCAAAGGGTAACGCCCACCCGATCGATTGTCTCCATGGCCAACGCGTATACCGAAGCGAGCATCAAGACCCTTTCCCCGCTGGAGCACATCCGCCTGCGCCCCGGCATGTACATTGGCCGCCTCGGCAGCGGAACGCACGCGGAGGACGGCATCTACGTCCTGCTCAAGGAGACCATCGATAACTCGATCGACGAGTTCACGATGGGCTTCGGCAAGAAGATCGAGATCGATCTCCAGGACCGCACCCTGCGCGTGCGTGACTACGGGCGCGGCATCCCCCTCGGGAAGCTCATCGACTGCGTTTCGATCATCAACACGGGCGCCAAGTACGACAGCGAGACCTTCCAGAAGGCGGTCGGCCTGAACGGCGTCGGCCAGAAGGCGGTCAACGCGCTCTCGAGTTCCTATCGCGCGCAGGCCGTGCGCGAAGGGGAGACGAAGGTCGTCGAATTCCAGCAGGGCCGGTTGAAGAAGGATCACAAGGTGGCGCGCACCGAAGAGCGCAACGGCACCATCGTCGAGTTCACGCCGGACGAGGCGCTCTTCGGCAAGGACTTCAAGTTCCGCCCGGAGTTCATCGAGGACATGCTGTGGAACTACGCCTTCCTCAACCGCGGGCTCACCCTCTCCTTCAACGGCAAGCCCTTCCGCTCGGAAAACGGCCTGAAGGACCTGCTCGTGCGCAAGCTCACCGGTGAGACGCTGTACCCGATCGTCCACATCGAGGCGGAGGACATCGAGGTCGCGATGACGCACGGCGCGCATTACGGCGAGGAGTACTACTCGTTCGTCAACGGCCAGCACACCACCATGGGTGGCACGCACCTCGGTGCGTTCCGCGAGGGCTTGGTCCAGACGGTACGCAACTTCTTCAAGCGCGACTACGACGCGGCGGACATCCGGCAGTCGATCGTCGCCGCAGTGAGCGTGCGCGTGATCGAGCCGGTGTTCGAGTCGCAGACGAAGACCAAGCTTGGCTCAAATGACATCGGTCCGAAGGGGCCCTCGATCCGCCAGTTCATCGGGAACTTCCTCCAGCAGCAGCTCGACAACTGGCTGCACCGGAATCCCGAGGCCGCCGAGGCGTTGAAGCGGAAGATCGAGGACAGCGAACGCGAGCGGAAGGAACTTTCCGGCATCCGCAACCTCGCCCGCGAGCGCGCCAAGAAGGCCTCGCTGCACAACCGTAAGTTGCGCGACTGTCGCGTGCACCTCGATTCGAAGGACAAGCGCGCCGAGGAAAGCACGCTGTTCATCGTGGAGGGCGACAGCGCCGCCGGCTCGCTCACCGCCTGCCGCGACGTGCAGACCCAGGCGGTCTTCGCGCTGAAGGGCAAGCCGCTCAACACCTTCGGCCTGACCAAGAAGGTCATTTACGAGAACGAGGAATTTCACCTGCTCCAGAGCGCCCTGAACATCGAGGAGAGTCTCGATCACCTGCGCTACAACCGGGTGGTGATCGCGACCGACGCGGACGTCGACGGCATGCACATCCGCCTGCTCCTGCTGTCGTTCTTCCTCCAGTTCTTCCCGGAGCTGATCACCCAGGGGCACCTGTTCATCCTCGAGACGCCGCTCTTCCGGGTGCGGAACAAGAAGGAGACGCTCTACTGCTACTCCGAGGCGGAGAAGCAGTCCGCCCTGCATCGGCTCGGGCAGGCCGCGGAGATCACCCGCTTCAAGGGTCTGGGCGAGGTCTCCCCCTCGGAGTTCAAGGACTTCATCGGCGAGGGCATGCGGGCGGAGCCCGTGAGCCTCGCGCACCTGCACAACAGCAACCAGTTGCTCACGTTCTTCATGGGGAAGAACACGCCGGAGCGGCAGGACTTCATCATCGAAAACCTCAAGGTCGAGAAGGACCTCGTCGAGGTCTGAGCCGCATCGCCCGATCCGCGCTCCCGCACCCAACCCTGCTTCCTGCTCGACTCCGCTACCCGGCATGCCTCCGCGCAAGACCTCCAAGGACGATCAACCGGAACTCCCGCTTTCCGTCGAACCTGCTTCCGTTTCCGGTGCGACCGCTGCTGCCGCCGCCGCGCCTGCGGCGTCCGCTGCGAGCGGCGGTACCCGCCCGCCAACGCCGCCGCCCGATTCGCCCGCAGCGACGGATGGCGCGGCCGGCCCGGGGCCCGAGGCCCCGTTGGCGCGGAGCTACCGCGAGTGGTTCCTCGAGTACGCCAGTTACGTCATCCTCGACCGCGCGGTGCCGCACATCGACGATGGCCTCAAGCCGGTGCAGCGGCGCATCCTCCACACCTTCTGGGAACAGGACGACGGCCGTTTCCACAAGGTGGCCAACATCGTCGGCGCCTGCATGCGCTTCCACCCGCACGGCGACGCCTCGATCGGCGCCGCCCTTGTCGGCATGGGCCAGCGCGGCTTCCTCGTCGAACCGCAGGGCAACTTCGGCAACGTGCTCACGGGCGACGAGGCCGCGGCGCCGCGCTACATCGAAGCGCGCCTGACCGCCTTCGCCCGCGAGGTGGTGTTCAACCCCAAGACCACCACGTGGCAGCTCAGTTACGATGGTCGCGCCAAGGAGCCGGTCACGCTGCCCGCGAAGTTCCCCCTCGTGCTCCTCGATGGCGCCGAGGGCATCGCGGTCGGTCTTTCGACGCGCATCCTGCCGCATAATTTCAACGATCTCTGCCGCGCGGCGATCAATCATCTCCAGGGAAAGCGTTTCCGGATCTTCCCGGACTTCCCGACCGCCGGCATCGCTGATTTCTCGGAGTACAACGACGGCGAGCGTGGGGGGAAGGTGAAGGTGCGCGCCAAGATCGAAGTGCGTTCCAAGTACCAGCTCGCCATCACGGAGCTGCCGTTCGGACGGACGACCGAGGCGCTGATCGAGTCAATCCTCGCCGCCAACGCCAAGGGCAAGATCAAGGTCAAGCACGTCGACGACAACACCTCCGAGGCCGTCGAAATCCTGGTTCATCTGCCGCAGGGCGCCGACACCGATCAGGTCATCCGCCAGCTCTACGTTTTCTCCGACTGCGAGGTATCGCTCTCTCCCGCGGCCTGCGTCATCGATCAGGACAAGCCGCTCTTCCTCGGGGTCTCGGAGATCCTCCGCCGCTCCGTCGACAAGACGGTCCAGTTGCTCAAGCGCGAGCTGGAGATCCGGCTCGAGGAGTTGGAGCAGCAGTGGCACTGGGATTCGCTGGAGCGCATCTTCATCGAGGAGCGGATCTACCGCCGGATCGAGAAGTCCCAGACCTGGGAGAACGTGCTCGCGGAGATCCGCGAGGGCCTGAAGCCCTTCCTCAAGCAGCTGCGGCGCGAGGTCACCGCCGACGACGTCACGCGGCTGACCGAGATCCGGATCAAGCGCATCTCGGCGTACAACCGCTTCCAGGCAGACGAGGCGCTGAAGCGCATCGAGGCTGAGATCAAGGAGACCAAGCATCACCTGAAGCACCTCACTCCGTACGCGATCGCGTGGTTCGAGCGGCTCCAGGAGAAGTACGGCAAGGGCCAGAAGCGGCGCACGACCTACGACGAGATCGAACAGATCAAGGCCGCGGAGGTGGTGTCGGCCAACCAGCGGCTCTACGTGAATCGCGAGGAAGGCTTCATCGGCCTCAACTGGCGCCAACACGAATTCCTCACTGAGTGCACGATCCTCGACGATGTCGTTTGCTTCATGGCGGATGGCTCGATGAAGGTCGCACGCGTCGCGGACAAGGTCTTCATGGGCCGGGAAATCCTCCACGTCGCGGTGGTGCCGAAGGAGGGCGACCGCGCCTTCTACACCATGATCTATCAGGACAAGGAGAGCGGGAAGGCGTTCGCCAAGAAGTTCCAGCTCGGCGGCGTTACTCGCGACAAGCTCTATCCGCTCGCACCGAGCGAGGGTTCGCGGATCGTTTTCCTCGACGTCGCCAAGACGGCGGAAACCACGACCCAGAAGGTCACGGTGACGCTCAGCGGCCGCTGCGCGGCGCGCGTGAAGGAGTTCGTCTTTGACCTTTCCGAGCTGACGATTGGTCAGCGCGGCGCCAAGGGTCTCACGGTCACGCAGTGGCCGATCCGTCAGGTCCGGCGCGCTTAGCCGCGGCTCCCGGGGGCGGTTTCGCCGCCGGGGGTCGAGCGTGGTGCCCGGCCGAAGGACTCGCGTCGGCTCAGGGCGTGCCCGCCTCGGGTTTCGCCGGCGTCGCGGCGGTGCCGGTGGCGGCGCCGCCGTCGGTCGTCGCGCTCAGCGTGTCGGCGGCCGGAGCCGGCTGCCAGAAATAATGACCGCGGCGCACCTGGTCTAAGCGCACGAGTCCAGCGACGACCAGCAGGACCACGGTGAAGACGATGATCATGCGGCGGCGTGCCGCGGCGGCGCGGTCGAGGTACGGGTCGTCCAGCCGCCGCACCGTGCCGGGCGGGAGCGTGGCGCGCTGCGTGAGGAGGCTGCCGAGCGGGAGGTTGATCCGCACGCGGCCGTTGATCGCCCAACCGTTGCCTTCGAGGATCGGACCGAGGGTGCGTTGCCGGATCTTGAGCCAGGCGATCAGCATGGAGGGACCGGAGACCGCGGCGATCAAGCCGGCGAGCACGAGGGGGTACTGCCACGGTTTCATGCCGAAGAGGTAGCCGAGCATGAGCGTGATCACGCTGACGGCGCCGGTCACCGCGACGCCGATGGCAGCGACCGCACCGACGTCGACTTTGCGTGGCGCTTCGGGCGGGCGCTGCTTGTCGAGGTGGGCGGCGCTCTCGGCCGCCGTGGCGAGACGGTTGTGCGAAGCGGCATCGGCGGCGGCTGCGCGGCGCGCCACCTGCTCCTCGACCAGCCGGACGAGCTTCTTGTACGGCGCGGAGAAAGCCTGCCGGATGCTGATCGGGTTGTCGACGATGCTGGTGATCGTGGCGTCCCAGTCGCGGCCCTGGCGGTCGATGAACACGCCGTTGCGCCCGACGAACAGGTAGTCGCTGTCGCCCTGCGTGAAGCAGGCGGCGATCTTTGCCGGAGGGGAGCCCGCGCGGCGGAGATCGCAGTAGGCGATGAAGGCTTTGCTCATCGCGGCCAGCGGACTCGGGCCCTCGACCTGGACGCAAAACAGCGTGCTGCGGGTGTCGAGGTACAGCGTGCCCGCCTGAAAGATCGCGGAACGATCCGGCGCGTAGAAGTCCTCGAAGTTGACGAAATTCCGCAGCAGCGTCCCGAAATCCCGGGTCAGCCGGAGCAGGCGCGCGACGTCGGGCAGGGCATCGAAGTGCGGTCCGGCGGCGAGATCGCGCACGATGAGCGCGGCGAGCGGATCGCGGAGCGTGGCGGCGAGCAAGGCGCGGATGCGCTCCATCCCGAGCGATTCGACGCGGGCGCCAGCCTTGGCGGCGCTGTGCGCGTCGAAGGCGGCGATCCGGCGCTCCAGCTCTCGCCACTCCGTCTCCGTGAGCGTCGTCTTGCCGGCGCCGTAGAGGGGGGCCACGGCGTCGCGCCGCAGTGCCTCCACGGCGGCGGACCACGCCGGATTGATTCCGTCGACCAGGGGGAGGGGGCGTCCGGGTTCCACGTGAGCGAGTGGGAACGCGGCGAGCGTCGCGGCCCCTGCGGTCAGTGATTGGCCGGCAAGGGCAGCGTAGTCGGCGGTGTCGCGGTTGAGCGGCGCAGCGGCGCGGGCGTCGAACTGCGCGAGGCGGCTGCGCGTGAAGTAATCTTCGACCTTCGCGCGGACGGCCGCGAGCGCGGCGCTGGCGGCCTCGGTGCCGTCGCCGAAACGACGGACCTCGGCGGACATCCCGTGGACATGCCACGCCTCGTAGGCGGCGAGTTCCGCGAGGAACGTGTCGAACAACGCCTGATCGACGCCGAGCTGGCCGGATCGGTCGGGCGTGCCGCCAAGGCACCCCACCGCGTCGGCGATGGCGCTGCGAAGCGACGGGTCGTCCGTGCTGGTCGGCACGATCACGCCGTCTCCGTTGAAGGCGGAGGCGCGCAGGGCGTCGGCCGAGCGCTCGGCGTCCTCAACCGAGATCTCCGCGGCGGCACTGCGACCAAGGCCGGCGAGGAGGGAGACCGCCGCCGCCAGCACGGCACGGCCCTCGTCGGTGTCCTGCCGCAGCACGGACAGCGGCAGGGTGGCGCGACCCGAAAGCAGGAGCGAAACGTCTCCGAGGCGACGCGCGCTCCACTCGATCGCCGCGAGGATGTCCGACACGCGGATGCGGGCATCGCCGTCGTGGTCGAGCAACGAGAGAGTCGCTTCGGGTAGTTCCAAGCCACGCGTCGGACAACTCAGTGCCACCCAGAGTTTTGGATCCAATTCCTTGAGATGCAGCAGGTCGGCGGCAGTGGTGAGTGTGACTTGATCGAGTCCGCCGAGGCGGCGGAAGGTCCACACGTGGGCGGATTTGGGAGGCATTGGAGTGAGTAGGAGGTGGATACGCGTTTACCGCCACCCCAAAAGCGTGGTAGCGGTCGGACGCGGGCCGCGACGTAAACCGGGCCCCGGGACCTACGGCCACGTGGGGAACGTCACGCCGCGCATGTCCCCGGCCTCGATAAAGCGTCGGCGAAGCGTGAATGCCTCGGCCAGCCGGGACGGTCGCTCCCGACCGTGCCTAGTTCAGGTACCAGATCGTGGCGTTGAGAATCGTGGCGAACGACACCCAAAGGAGATAGGGCAGCCAGAGCCAGCCGGCGACCGGATCGATGCGCCGGAAACGGACGAACAGCCAAGCCAGCAGGGCCCAGAGCACCACGATCTCAATCAGCGCCGCTCCGGGATTGTGCAGACCAAAGAAGAGCAGGGACCACGCGGCATTGAGGACCAGTTGGAGGCCGTGTCCGAGGAGTGCTGCGCGGGCTCCGGCGACGTCGCGCCGACGCCAGATGCGCCACGCCGCGACGGCCATGAGAATGTACAGGAGGGTCCAGACCGGGCCGAAGACCCAGCTCGGTGGGTTCCAGTCCGGCTTCGCCAGCGTCGGATACCACGTGCGCACATTCGCGGCCGTGGCCAGTCCCCCGATCGCGCTGGCGGCGAACGATGCCAGCAGCAGCAACCCGAGGGCGAGCCACGCACGCGGCCGGCTAGGCTGGGCGGCGGGCATGGACGTAGCCTTCGGGACGGGGGTGCTCATAGGGTGCGGCGGCTAGGCGTCGATCTTCCGGACGCGGGGGAGGTGTCGACCGCCCTCAAACTCCGTCGCGAGCCAGACGCGGACGATCTTCAAAGCGTCCTCCTCGCTGACGGTCCGCTCGCCCAGCGAGAGGCAGTTGGCATCGTTGTGGGAGCGGTTCCAGATCGCGACCTGTTCGTTCCAGCAGAGCCCGCAGCGCACTCCCGGCACGCGGTTGGCCACGATGGCCTCGCCGTTGCCCGAGCCACCGAGGACGATGCCGCGCTGGTACTCGCCTCGGGCCACGGCCTGCGCCACCGGGCGGATGAAATCCGGATAGTCGCAGCTCGCGTCCGAGTGGGTACCGAAGTCCCGCACGGTGTGCCCCTCGGCGAGCAGCATGGCCTTGATGGCTTCCTTGTAGCGGAAGCCGGCGTGGTCGGAGCCGATCGCGATCGTGAACGTTTTGTTCGTGCTCATGCGGGGACGCGGAAAAGGAAGGAAATGCGGTTGAGTCCGGCGGGTGACGAGTCGACGGTCATGTTCGCGGCTGCGCGTCGGTCGCGCAAAGCCAAAACCAGATGTCATCCCGACTGTCCAGTACCGGCCCAGGCCCAATCGATGCCGCCGGGAGGTTCTTGCGGCCGCGGTGCAATTCGAGCTGGCTCGCGACGGCGGGACTGCTGATCGCGCTGGCGGGATGTGCGTCGCCGGGGCAGGTAGGCCCCATCTCGGAGGATCCCGCTGCCCCTGGTTGGCGGGTGGTCAGCATCGGTGCGATTCCGCTTGGTGCGACGATCGATCAGGTTCGTGCCGCACTGGGCGACCCCGCGGGGATCGTGCGCGGTTCGGCTGGAGCCGAGCAGTGGCGTTTTCCGGCGGGTCGGGCCGCCTGGCCCGAGGTGGGTGGGGCCGCGGTGCGGGTGCGTTTGCAGGACGGCCGCGTGACCACGATCGAGGTCGCGCGCCCGCGGTCCTAGCCTTCGAGCGCGTCCCAAAACCGCGTGGCGTCGCGGAGATCGGGCAGGAATGCATCCGGCCGATGGCCCCGCAGTGCCTCGGGGTCCGAGTGACCGGTGGCGACGGCGAGGGTGCGCGCGCCGATGGCGCGGCCGCAGGCGATGTCGTGGGGCGTGTCCCCGATGATCCAGGTCCTCTCGGGTGCGAAGGACACGCCGTGATGCTCGCTCGCGCGGCGCAGAGCGAAGGGCCCGAGCTCGTTGCGCAGCTCGTGGTCATCGGCAAAGGCCCCGAAGGCGAACGTCTCCCAGAGGCCATGATGCGCGAGCTTGATCTCGGCGCCGCGCCGCCGGTTCCCGGTGAGCAACCCCTGCGCGACGTGGGGCCGGGCCGCCGCCTCGGCGAGCCGCTCCGGCACGCCGGGAAGCACGCGCGACGCGGAACGTCGCAGCTCGGCGGGCAGTTCCTCGAAGTACGCCGCCGTGTAGGCCGACATCGTCTCGGCCGTATCCGGGAGGCGGAACTTCTCGAAGATCCGGCGCATGATCCACGGATCGGTGCGTCCGCCGAAGTCGATGTCCTCCAATGACCCGGTGATGCCAAAACGTGCGGCAAGGGCGGTGCGCAGCGCGCGCATGCCGGCGCCGCCGGACGCGAGCAGCGTGCCGTCAATGTCCCAGAGGATGAGAAGGTTCGGTAAGGAGCGCATCGAGGAGCGAGTCAGGGCGCGGCAAGCGCGAGGACTCACCTCCAGCCGACACGGGCGGGGTCGCGCTGTCAAAGCTCGCGCGCGGCCGCGTTTCTCTTCGGGAGGAGCCAGCCTCCTCCACCCTCCCGGCGACCGGAACGCGGTGCGGTTGGGACCGGGCGCTACGGTTGGGCCTGCTCCTCGGCGCATGGCCTCGGTGTTAACGCTCAGTCGGTCGGGACTCGCCGCCGATGGTCCGGAGCGTCAGGCTACCGCGTTATGCGTCCGATCAACCGCTTTCTCCTCGATCACGGTCTTCGCATCGCCGGCAACCCCTGCGTCAGTCTGGATTACTGCTTGGATTGGCCGGCGCTGGTCGCGCGTCTGTCGGCGGGCCACCCCGCGGTGCGGCCGTGGCCGCGCAGCGGTTTCCGGACGGCGGAAGGGGCGTGGACGCTGATTGAGGATCGCGAGACCGGCGACTGCGCGTGGTGGTTGGAGGGCACGACGGGTGCGGTCGAGTGCCTGGAGGAAGGCATCACGCTCGGATCGGCGCGGGTGTTCCCCGCCACGTGGGAGAATCTCCTCCGACTCAAGGACCTCGTTCTTTCGCATACGCCCGGATCCACGCTCTTCCCCACGGCCACCGAGACGCTGGGGCGCCGCACCCTCGGCGTGGGCGCGCGGTTCACCACGCTCCACTGGCCCGCCGTGGAGTGGGCGATGGCGGCGCTCGGCATTGGGGTCACGGCGAACCAGAACTCGATCCCGCGGGAACTGGTCTACGACGTGGATGCGATGCTCGCCGGTCGCCTCGACCGCGTGCCGTTTCCGTTCATCGGCACGGAGGTGCCGGAGGGGCATCAGGGGCAGAGCGTCGAGGGCATGAGCCACGGCAGCGTGTTGGCGAAGCTGCGTCACGGTTTTCACCACCTCGGCATCGCGTGGAGCTTCAACGCCGACCACCAGCCGATCGGCGGCAAGTTCGACGTCCGGGAGGACGCGCTGGTCGAGGGTTGCATGCTGGCGAGCTACATCACCTTCGATCTCTCGCCCGAGCTGGCGCTCAATCAGACGGCACCGGCGTCCGAGATCGATCCGGCGCTCGTGGCTCAGGTGCGGGCACGGGTGGCGGCGGCGGGGGTGACGCTGGCGGAGCAGGCGTTCGATCAATTAGTGTCCAAAGTCTGGATACCGCTGCAGAAGATGAAGCGCCGGGATGAAAAGTATGCGGCGGCCCGGGCGCGACGCTTCCGGGTGGCCGCGGGGCGGGCTTACCTGCGCGAGCTCTCGATCGATGAGCTGCCTGGACTCACGACGCCGGAGACGACAGCGGTGATGCTGGCCCTCTGCGAGGCGCTGCAGATGCGAATTCACTTTGTCGCGCCGGCGTTCGGTTTCCAGAAGAACATGCCCTATCCGGACAACGCGGCGCTGCGGATCCTGATCGAGCGGCAGTGGGCGGTGTGCCGGTCGTTCGGTGCCAGCATCGGGTTCCATTCCGGCTCCGGAAAGTCGGAGGACAATTACCGGGTCATGGGTGAAGTGACGGGCGGCTGCCTCGAGATCAAGACGAGCGGACGCTATACGTACGAGATGGGTCGTGCGCTCGCGGCGTCGCGCGACCCGGGTGACCAATCCCTCTGGCGGGACTGGCATCGCTTCACCCGGGAACTGGCGCTGCAGGGAGCGTTCAGTGCAGATGAGACGGAGCAGCGGATGGCGCGGACCTTCATCAGCGATGCCCTACGCATCGAGGGTGCGGCGGATCCGGCGCCCTTCGCGACGCCGCAGGCGACGCGGGCCGCCTTGGAGGCGTTGGCGCCGAATCCCGAGCACATGTTCTGGTTTGAGTACAACTTCCTCTTCGTCCTCGCGGCCGGGGGAAGAGCGGAGAAGGCGGCGCTGGGTGATCATTCGGTGGCGGGCTACGCGCAGCGCGCCCGCTTCTACGCGATCAGTCCGGAGGGCCGGTTGAACTACGCCCGCAACGTCGCGTCCTACCTCATCTTTCTCGCGGAGTCCACGGGACTGGCGCCGGCGGACCGCTGCGCGGCGGCGCGTCGCGTGCTGGAAGACTACGCCACGCTCGACGAGTTCCTTGGCGACATCGGCCGCTGACGGCGAAGCGCCGTCATTCCCTTCGATGAATTACCCCCCTTTACTTCTGCGATCCGAATTCGACCGGCCATGACCTTGCCTGCGCTCCTCTCTCGATGCCTTCTCGCGTTGTTCCTGGTCACCGCCCGGGCCGGCTCGGCGGAGCCGGTTGCGGATGCCGCCATCGAGGTCCGGCGCGACGTGGCCTACCTCGGCAGCGGCCGCTCTGAGCGGCTCGACCTCTACCTCCCGGCGCATCGCTCCGGCTTGGTGCCCGGGGTGATTTGGATCCATGGTGGCGGTTGGACCAAGGGCGACCGCGCGCAGGCGCGGGAGAGGAATGTCGGGACCACGCTCGCGAGCTGGGGCTATGCGGTGGCGAGCATCAGCTATACCTTGGGCAACGGCGCGTGGCCGCGGAACCTTCACGACGTCAAGAATGCCGTCCGCTTCCTGCGCTCGCAGGGAGCCCAGTATGGCATCGACGGTCGGCGGATCGTGGTTGCGGGAGGGTCGGCGGGCGGCCATCTGGCCCTACTGGCCGGGTTCACAGCGGACCGGTCTTTTGAGCCGGAGGCGCCGTATCCGGGGATCTCGAGCGCCGTCGTCGCGATCATCGACTTCTACGGTCCCACGAATCACCTCAGCCGGGTGAAGGCGAACCGGGACGGGAGCGGCACGTCGATTCCGCACATGGGCAACGCCGTGGATGTCTTTGCCGGCGGTGATCCAGCCAACCGCGAGGCGCTGGTCGCGTCGTCACCGGTGACCCATGTTTCAGCCGGCCTCCCGCCGGTCCTCATCGTCCACGGTCTCGGCGATTCCACCGTCTTCCACGGACAGTCCTCCGAACTCGCGGCTGCGCTCGCCCGGGCCGGGGTGCCGCACGAATTGATCCTGATCCCCGGCGTCGGTCACACCTTCGATTTGGATACGTGGAACGGTCGGCCGCTCGGGTTCAACCTGCGCGGTCCGGTCCGGTCCTTTCTTGAGCGCGTGACGACGAGCCGCTGACCTCCTGCATCTCGCGGGATTCGCTGCTGGCCCGGGAAGTGAAAGGCTCGGTGTGGTGCCCGCCGGAGCAGGCGCTCAGAGCGCGTGCAGCGCGCTGCGACTGACCGCGAGACCGGCCTCACGCACCGCCTCGCTCACCGTCGGGTGAGCGTGAATCGTCCGCCCCAAGTCCTCGGCGCTGCCGCCGTAGGCCATGTGCGTGACGACCTCGCTGATCAGTTCGCCGGCGTTGGCCGCGAGGATCTGCGCGCCGAGGATGCGGTCGGTCTTCGCGTCCGCGATGATTTTCACGAATCCGTCCGCGTTGGCCGCGGACAGCGCGCGCCCGTTCGCGGCGAGGTTGAACTTGCCGACATTCACGGCCCGGCCGGCGGCCTTCGCGGCGTCCTCGCCGAGGCCCACCGAAGCCACCTCGGGGGACGTGTAGACTACGGCCGGCACGAGGTCCCAGTCGACGTGACCGGCGCGCTGGGCGATCCACTCGGCGACTGCGACACCGTCTTCCTCGGCCTTGTGCGCGAGCATCGGGCCCGCGACCACGTCGCCGACCGCCCAGATTCCCGGCACGTTGGTCCGCAGGTGCCCATCGACCCGGATACGGCCCCGCTCATCGAGCGCCACGCCGGCGCGATCGAGGCCGAGACCCTCGGTGCAGGCGCGGCGACCCACCGCCACCAGCACGCGATCGGCGGGAAACTCCAGCTTCTCACCGCCGCGCTCGGCGGTGAGGACCCCGTTGGCGAAGCCCGTGACCTTGGCCCCGGTCTCGAGCCGCAGGCCCTGCTTCTGCAGGATGCGGGTGAACGCCCGGACGACATCGTCGTCGTAGGTCGCGATCACCTTGGGCAAAAATTCCACGACGGTTACCTCGCTCCCGAGGCGCGACCAGACGGAGCCCAGTTCGAGCCCGATGGCGCCGCCCCCGACCACGACCAGGCGCTTCGGCACGGTAGGGAAGCGGATGGCCTCGTCGCTCGACACGACGGTTTCGCCGTTGAAGCGGAGGAAGGGCAACTCGACTGGCACCGAACCGGTGGCGATGACGATGTTTGCGGCCTGCACGCGGGTCGGAGCCCCGCCATCGGGCGGCGTGATCACGACGGTGCGCCCCTCGGCGAAGGTCGCGGTGCCGGTGAGGACGGTGATCTTGCGGCCCTTGGCGAGTTGGGCGACGCCGCCGGTCAGCTTGGACACGACGCTGTCCTTCCGCTTGAGCATGGTGGCGAGATCCACCTCGATCGCGCCGAGGCGGATCCCGTGTTCCGCCGCGTGGCTGCGGGCGAACACGAGGTGCTCGGTGGAGTGCAGGAGCGCCTTGCTCGGGATGCAGCCCACGTTCAGGCAGGTGCCGCCGAGGGTGGCGCGCTTCTCAACCAGCCCGACCCGCAGCCCCAGTTGGGCGGCGCGGAAGGCGCACACGTAGCCACCGGGGCCGGCGCCGATAACGAGAACGTCGAAAGAAGATTCCATGACAGGAGCGAAAGAGACTGCGGACGGGAGGGACCGCGCGGCAACGGCTGCGCGGGGTGCGATTACAGCGCGAGAAGGAGGCGCGAGGGATCCTCGATCGCCTGCTTGATCTTCACGAGGAAGGTCACGGCCTCGCGGCCGTCGACGAGACGATGATCGTAGCTCAGGGCGAGGTACATCATCGGACGGATGACCACCTGGCCGGCGACGGCGACCGGGCGTTCGTTGATCGCGTGCAGTCCGAGGATGGCACTTTGCGGCGAGTTGAGGATCGGCGTGGACAGCATGGAGCCGAAGATCCCGCCATTGGTGATGGTGAAGACGCCGCCCTCCAGATCGGAAAGCGCGATCTTGCCGTCGCGGGCCTTCTTGGCGGCCTCGGCGATCGCCTGCTCGATACCTGCCATGCCCAGCTGATCCGCGTTGCGGATCACGGGAACCATCAGGCCCTTCTCGGTGGAAACGGCGACTCCGATGTCGAAGTAGTGGTTCTGGACGATCTCGTCGCCCGCGAACTGGGCATTGATTGCCGGCACCTCGCGCAGCGCGTGGACCACGGCCTTGGTGAAGAAGGACATGAAGCCCAGCTTCAGGCCGTGGCGCTTGACGAATTCGTCCTGGTAGCGGGCGCGCAGAGCCATGACGGCGGACATGTCGACCTCGTTGAAGGTGGTGAGCATGGCGGCCTCATGCTGAGCCTGGACGAGTCGCTCGGCGATGCGCTTGCGCAGCGGGGAGAGGCGGCGCCGCGACTGGCGGGCACCCGGGGCCGCGGGAGCCACGGCCGGGGCGGTCGCGACGGGGGCGGGGGCAGGGGCAGGGGCGG
>JBEIGD010000048.1:0-18779 GCA_040382075.1 Opitutaceae bacterium | reverse complement strand
GTGCGCCCCGCCACGCTGCGGGCATAGACGTAGGCTTCCGCCGTCTCCGGGAGTCCCGGAGTGACCAGTGCGATCGATTCGCGCCGATAAAGGCCTGCCGCGACGCCTTCGTAGGCGTCGAGATCGCGGAGGGCTTCGGCATCCACCAGCCAGATTTCCCCAACTACGCCGTCCGCCGCAGCGGGCTCGCGCACGAGACCGGGGTACCCGTCGAGTTCGTAGAGGACAAGACCGGGTCCGGTCTGGGCGGCCCCGACGAAACGCTGGCGAGCGAGTCGCGCGGCGGCGCGCTGGCCTCGCTTCAGCGTGCCGTACACAAACAGGTGTGTCATGTCGGGGTGACGCCGGAAGATGGGGGCGCGCCGCGGAAATCGAAGACCAGCGCGGTCGCATTGTCGCGGCCGGACTTCTCGACGGCCTCCAGTACGATCCGCTGCGCGAGGGACTGCCCGGCGGGCAACGTCGCTTCGTCGCGCACGAGTTCGTCCAGATGTCGGTCCCAGAGACCGTCAATCACCCCGTCCGTGCACAGCAGAAAACGGTCGCCCGTTGAGACCGGGCAGCACCCCACGTCCGGCTCCGCCTCGCGCAGGCCGGCACCCATCGCGCGGTGCAGGGAATGACGGAGGGGATGGCTGCGGGCCTCGCGTTCGTTGATCTGACCCTTGCGACGGAGCCAGCCGACGTGGTTGTGGTCATCGGTCAACTGCCGCAGCGGTGCCGAGAGTGGCACGGCGTAGAGTCGCGAGTCGCCGACGTGGGCATAGTGGACGGCGCGGGCCGTCACCCAGCACAGGGAAAGCGTGGCTCCCATTCCGGCGCACTCCTCGTAGCTGGAACCAAGGACGAGGAGGTCCTTGTGGATGGAGGAGAAGAGGCGGGTGAGGATGGCGGCGCGGGCGGCGGCTTCGTCGTCGGTCCGGCCGACCGGGTGCTGCGGGAGCAGGTGGGTGATTCGGTCGATCGCCATGCGGCTGGCGATTTCTCCGGAATTGGCACCGCCCATCCCGTCACTCACGGCGAAGATGAACTCGAGGCCGTCGATCGGGCTCTCGCCCGTCTTCCCGAGGTACCGCACCTCGCGACCGTCGAACGTCAGGGCGAGAAAGGCATCCTCGTTATTGCTCCGGACCCGTCCGCGATCGGTGAGCCCGGACCAGCGAATGTGGCTCGGGCGGGCCGCGGTGGCGGGGAGCGAAGGATTGTCGGCGGAGGAGGGAGAATCGACCAAAGACACGGTGGAGAAAGAGAGGCGGGATCAGGCATCCAGCGGACGCATCGGCGACGGCGTGACGGGCTGGCCGGAGTCGTCGAGGATCGTGGCGAATTCGAAGTCGATCAGACAGAACCGGCCGTCGGACGTCCGGTAGGTCACATTGCGCAGGAACGGATCATCGTGCCGGACCCCGTAGGGCAGCAGCGACGCGTACAGAGCCTGCATCCGCTCCGGGTCGAGGTGCTCGACGATGCGGCCGCAGTTGGTGGTGACGATCTTGAGAGCGTCCGGATCCGACTCCAGCAAGCGGGGGACGAAGTCGCAGCCGCGGGACTCCAAATGCTGGAGCACGCGGACCTCAGTGGTGAAGCGTTCCTGGGCCAGAGGGCCGCGGAACGTCTTGTGCACCCGGCCATCGTAGCCGATCCGCACTAGGGCACGCTGCGTGTCTTTGACCGGATGAATCACTCAGGGTGGGCATTTTTGCGCTTTTTCGTGGCGAGGGCAAGGGTCCCCGCTGGCAGAAATTGAACAGAAAGGAGGAGCGACCGAAAAGTTCTCGCATGAACAGGATTTCTGGAATGCGCTGGCACGTAAGGTGCTTTTCCGGACCTGTTTTCGGTTGCCGGAAACCCGGCAGCCGGTCCACCGTCCCCTTCGTCGCAACAACCTTACCCTCATGGCAAAATACAAACTCGAATACATCTGGCTCGACGGCTACCAGCCGCTGGCCGGACTGCGCAGCAAGACGCAGATCAAGGAATTCGCCAGCTTCCCGACGCTCGAAGAGCTGCCCAACTGGGGCTTCGATGGAAGCTCGACGCGCCAAGCGGAGGGCAAGAGTTCGGACATCACGCTGAAGCCGGTGGCGGTGTTCCCGGACTCGACCCGCAAGAATGGCGTGCTCGTGATGTGCGAGACGTACCTGCACACGGGCGTCGCGCATCCTTCGAACTCGCGGGCGACGATTCCGGATGATCCGGACACGTGGTTCGGTTTCGAGCAGGAGTATTTCTTCTACAAGGATGGCGCTCCGCTCGGCTTCCCGAAGGGCGGCTATCCCGCTCCCCAGGGTCCGTATTACACGGGCGTGGGCTACAGCAATGTCGGCTCGGTCGCCCGGACGATCGTCGAGCGCCACATCGACATCTGCCTTGATGCCGGCATCAATCTCGAGGGCATCAACGCCGAGGTGGCGAAGGGCCAGTGGGAGTTCCAGATCTTCGGCAAGGGTTCGAAGAGCGCGGCGGACCAGATGTGGGTCGCCCGGTACATCCTGTCCCGCCTGTGCGAAGAGTACGAAATCGACGTCGAGTGGCGCTGTAAGCCGATCCTCGGCGCGTTCAACTCGCCGCTCGACTGGAACGGCTCGGGCATGCACTCCAATTTCTCGACCAAGCACATGCGCGAGGTCGGTGGGAAGGCCTACTTCGAGAAGCTGATGGCGGCGTTCGACAAGTACCGCGACGAGCATATCGCCGTCTATGGTCCGGAGAACCACCTCCGCCTGACGGGTCTCCACGAGACGCAGTCGATCGACAAGTTCAGCTACGGTATCGCGGATCGTGGCGCCTCGGTTCGCATCCCGCACAGCTTCGTCAACAGTGGCTACAAGGGCTACCTCGAGGATCGTCGCCCGAATTCGGCGGCCGATCCGTACTTGGTTGCCGGACGCATCCTGCGGACGATTCAGACGGTGTCGACCACCTGAGCGCTCTAGGGTGTTCGTCTTCGGTCCTCGGATCGAAGTCCTCATCAAAGGTTATCTCTCCAGTCACCCGTCCGGGGAATCAGCTCCCCGGACGGGTGATTTTTTTATGCCCGCCGGTCGTCGCTGCGGTCGCCGATCGCTGCGCCGCGGCGGCCCCGTGACCAACCCGGGCTTGTGGGACAGAGATGGGGTAGACTCGGAAGGGCGCGAGCGGTGCGCCATCGACCCGGGGCAGGGAACGGCGGCCGGCGGGCTGTCGCGCCTGCAGGCCGACTTCAACTGGGCAAGCGTCGGTCGTAACGCCTGGGCGACGAATGACAATTCCGGCTAGCCGGCACTCGGGGCGAGCCCTCGCCGGGAGGCGGGGGCCGCGATTACAAACTTCGACCGTTGCAACTTTAAAAGATTTGGAAATGATTCCACCTGCTTCTAGTTACCCACATGAAAATGATCCCCAAATGTTTGTTCTCCAAGGCGAGTGCACTGGCTGTGCTCGGCCTTTTGTCTCCGGTCGGTGCGCTGGCTTCCACGGGTTCGCAAAACCTCCGCGGAGATGACCTAGTTGGCGTGTCCTTCTGGGTGATCTCAATGGCGTTGGTTGCCGCGACGGCTTTCTTCTTTCTTGAGACCCAGCGGGTCTCGCCGAAGTGGAAGACTTCGCTGACGGTCTCCGGCCTGGTGACCCTGGTTGCCGCGACGCATTACTTCTACATGCGTGACGTGTGGGTCGCGACGGGCGAGACGCCGACGGTGTTTCGCTACATTGACTGGCTCATCACGGTGCCGCTGCTGATGGTGGAGTTCTTCCTCATCCTGTCGGCAGTGACGAAGGTGCCGGCGGGCGTGTTCTGGCGACTGATGGTCGGCACACTGGTGATGTTGGTGGCTGGCTACCTAGGCGAGGCCGGTAAGGTGGGCGTCTGGCCGGCATTCATCGTCAGTATGGCGGGTTGGCTCTACATCATCAACGAAATCTACCGCGGCGAGGCGGGCAAGATCAACGCCGCCAGCGCTCCTCCGGCTGTGCAGAGCGCGTTCCGCCTGATGCGTGGCATCGTTGTCTTTGGTTGGGCGGTGTACCCGATCGGCTACGTCTTCGGTTACCTCCTCGGCGGAGATCCGAAGGACAGCGCGATTGCGCTGAACGTGGTCTACAACTTCGCGGACTTCCTCAACAAGATCGGCTTCGGCGTCATCATCTGGGTCGCGGCCGTCAGCGAGTCCGAAAAGCGCTAGCATAGACTTTCGCGGCGGCCTGCAGGCTTACGCCTCCCCGCGCGAGAGATCTTATCTCTGGTCGGCGGCCGGGAATGATTCCCGGTCGCCGCATTGGTATATTTTCGGACCACCCATCCTCGATGCGAATGATCGCGGAGGTAGCCGACCTTGAGGTCGAGCGACTGATGTTGGCGGCCGCCGAGGCAGGCGCGCGCCCTGGCTCGGCCGTCGATGCGGCATGCGTCGCGGCAGTCCGGTATCATCTTGCAGAGGGTGGCCAGAGGGTCCGTTCCCGCTTGGCGCTGCAGGCGGGTAGCACCCTCGGTTTGGACGCGTCCGATGCCGTGCGGTTGGCCGCAGCGGCGGAGTTGCTGCACAATGCCTCCCTCGTCCACGATGACGTGCAGGATCAGGAGCAGATGCGCCGCGGACGGCCGGCAGTCTGGGTGGCCTTTGGCAAGGACGTGGCAATCTGTGTCGGCGATCTGCTGCTCTCGGCCGCGTACGGGTGTCTCGTCGGCTTCAGCCGCCCGGAGGTGCTGCCGGAGCTGCTGCGCTGCGTCCACGAGCGCACGGCGCAGGTAATCCGCGGCCAGTGCGCCGAGTTGGCCGCGCGCGATCGTCCGGTGACCTCGCTCGCCGAGTATGAGCAGATCGTGGCAGGCAAGTCCTCGGCCCTGCTGAGCCTGCCCCTGGAGTTGGCCTTCATCGCGGCGGGTCAGACGATGTGGTGCTCGCGTATCTGGGAGGCCGCGCGGGCCTTCGGCGTCGGCTACCAGATGGTCGACGACTTGGATGATGTCGCGGCGGACGCCGAGAACCAGACCCTGAACGTCATCTTGGTGCTGGAGGCGTTGCGTCCGGCCGACGATGCGCGAGCGGTCGTCCGACGGCAGGCCCGGTCCCATCTGGAGAATGCCGCGGCCCTGGCGGCGGCGCTTCCCGGCGGATCCGGTTCTCTGGTTGTTGAATATTGCTCCCGCCTTGTCCTGCGTCTGCCTCGCGACTAACTGGAGGTCGTGAACGCGCTGGTCATCGGGACGGGTTTCGGCGGTATTGCGGCCGCCTTGCGGCTGCGTGCGAAGGGCTACCACGTCACGGCGATTGATCGCTGCCCAGGCGTCGGTGGCCGCGCGAGGGTTTTCGAGCGCGAGGGCTTCCGACATGACGCCGGCCCGACCGTGATCACGGCGCCGTTCCTGCTCGAGGAATTGTTCGCGCTTTTCGGCGAGCGGCTCGATGACCACGTCACGCTGGTCCCGGTGAAGCCCTGGTATCGCTTCCGCTTCTCTGACGGCACGACGTTTGACTACGGGGGGACGCTGGAGGAGACGCTGGCGGAGATCGCGAAGATCGAGCCCGCGGACTGCGACGGCTACCGGGCGCTGCTGGCTCACTCCAAGCGCATCTTCGACGTCGGGTTCACCCAGCTCTCCGCGCGGCCGTTCGACCATTTCGGCGAAATGGTCCGGCAGGTGCCGGCGCTCCTCCGCCTCCGCAATTACGAGACCGTGTGGCAGATGGTCTCACGTCACCTCCGGGATCCCCGGCTGCGTCAGGCATTCTCGATCCAGCCGCTCCTGGTCGGCGGAAATCCCTTCGATACCACGAGCATCTACGGGCTGATCCACTACCTGGAGCGCGCCCACGGTGTGCACTTCGCGATGGGTGGCACGGGCGCGTTGGTGGCCGCGTTGCGCGGTCTGATGGAACGTCAGGGTATCCAGCTCCGGCTGAACACGACGGTCCGATCGATCGTGATCGAGGGTGGGGAAGCTCGTGGCGTCGAGTTGGACGATGGCAGTCGACTCGCGGCGGACCTCGTCGTTTCGGATGCCGATCCTGCGCATCTTTATGCGAGCATGATTCCGCCGGGCAAACGACCGCTGGCGAGTCGTCTGAAGCTGAAGGCGGCTCAGTATTCGATGGGGCTCTACGTGCTCTATTTTGGGACACGGCGCGTCTACCGCGACGTGGCTCACCACACCATCTGGATGGGCCCGCGTTACCGCGAGTTGCTGGAGGACATCTTCCATCGTCGCATCCTTGCGGACGATTTCTCGCTCTACCTGCACCGTCCGACCGCGACGGACCCGAGTTTCGCGCCGGAGGGGTGCGACAGCTTCTATGTGCTCTGTCCGGTACCCAACCAGCAGGCTGGGATCGACTGGGCGCGGGAGGAACCGCGGCTCCGGGCGCGGATCGTCGCCGCGCTCGACGCGACGATCCTCCCGGGCTTGAAGGAGACGATCACGGCGGACTTCGCGCTGACTCCGGACGACTTCGCACACGACCATCTCAGCCGCTTCGGCGCGGGGTTCTCGATCGCGCCGGTCTTTCGGCAGTCCGCGTGGTTCCGCTTCCATAATCGAGCGGAGGGAGTCCGGAACCTTTACCTCGTCGGCGCCGGTACTCATCCCGGCGCGGGAGTGCCGGGCGTACTGTGCTCAGCAAAGGTGATCGACGCCCTCATCCCTGCGGCGACATGACTTCCGCCGAGACTCCCCTGCAGCACGCCGAGCGAATCCTCGCGGCGAAGGGCCGCACCTTCCACTGGGCGAAGCGACTCCTTGGGAGGCGTCATGGCGAGCGGGCGGCGCGGCTCTACGCCTTCTGTCGGCACCTCGATGATCTGGCGGACGAGGGAGCGTCCGCCGAATCGGCGCGTGAACACCTCGACTTCGCCGCGGAGGCGATTCGGCGCGGGCAGGCGAGCGACCCGGTGCTGGCAGACGCGCTGGCCTTGATGCGCGAGTGTGCGATCGCGCCGGCTGTCCCCCTCGAACTCATCGCGGGCCTGCAGCAGGATCTCGGTGCGGTGCGAATCGCGACGGAGCCCGAGTTGCTGCGGTATTGCTACCGCGTCGCTGGCACCGTGGGTCTGATGATGAGCGACATCCTCGACGCGACGGATCCGGCGGCGGCGCCGTTCGCGATCGATCTCGGCATTGCCATGCAACTGACGAACATCTGCCGGGATGTCCGCGAGGATGCCCTGCGCGGACGATGCTACCTCCCCGAGAGCTTCATCGGAACGGTCCCGCTCGCCACGCTCGCCTCGCCCTCGGCGACGGAGCAAGTCCGACTGCGCGCGGCGATCGCGCACCTCTTGGCGATGGCGGACCGGTATTACGCGAGCGGCGAAAGGGGCCTTTCCTTCCTGCCGCTCCGGGCGCGCCATGGCATCCTCGTCGCGGCACGATCCTATCGGCAGATCGGCGTGCGCTTGCGCGCGCGACAGTGCGATGCCTGGAGCGGTCGGGTGGTGGTGTCCGGGCTGGGCAAGCTGGGACTGACGCTCCGGGCGGTGACGGAGACTGGGTTCAGGCCGGGTTTTTGGCGTCGGCCCGACATCCATGACGGAGGCTTGCATGCCGCCCTGCGGGGCCTCCCCGGGGCTCGTTGACGCAATGCGAACCGATGCGGACCTCATCATCCTCGGCGGTGGCTGCGCCGGCCTGAGCCTGGCCATGCGCTTGGCGGGTAGGGGGGCGGACTGCCCGCGGATCGCGATCGTGGAACAGAGGGAAGTGTACGGACACGATCGGTCGTGGAGTTACTGGCGCACGCCGGGTGCCCGGCTTACTCACCTGGCTCGCCGGGAATGGTCGTGGGTCCGCGTAAATGCCGGCGAGCGGAGCGTGTCCGTCGACTGTCGGGACATGCCCTATCAGACCATCGACTCGGGTGCCTTCTACGCGGAGGCGTGGGGCCTGATTCGGCGGAATCCTCGCATTGCGTCATTCCTCGGGGAGTCCGTGACAGTGCCGCCGGTTCGCATGGAGGGCGTCTGGCGGGTGGAAACGTCGCGGCGGGTGTTGCGGGCTGCAACCGTGATCGACACCCGTCCGCCGCTCGAGGGCTCTGGACCTCCCCCGCAGCTTTGGCAGTCCTTCAGCGGCGTGGAGGTGGAGTGCCCGGAGGGCACCTTCGCCGACGATCAGGTCACGCTGATGGACTTCGAGCTGGATGCCCGAGGGAACATTTGTTTCCGCTACGTCCTCCCGTACAGCGCAACCCGGGCTTTGGTGGAGGCGACGGTCTTCTCCCCGGAGCGGCGGACGGCGTCGGAACTGGCGCCCGCGCTGGCGCGTTTCGTGGCGCGGACGGCGGCGGGCCGCGCGACCCGGCTGATTCATCAAGAGTACCATGCGATTCCGATGGGAACGGGCGAGCCGCCGACCGTCCTGCTCGACGGCTACGTGCGCGTCGGACTCCACTCCGGAGCGGCCCGGGCGGCGACGGGGTACGCCTTCCAGCGAATCCAGCGCTGGGCGGACGTGGCGGCGGAGTGTGCGGCCCGGGGGAGAACGATCGCGCCGCTGCGCGCGGATCCTTGGATCACCCGGCGCATGGACTCGCTCTTCCTTGATGTCCTGTGCCGTCAGCCCGAACGCGCCCCCGGCCTCTTCGTGAGCCTGTTTGCGCGTCCGGATCCCGGGCCGGTCCTGCGGTTTCTCAGTGACGAAGCGAGACCGATGGACTACCTGAAAGTCATGCGCTCGCTTCCGGCCGGCCTTTTCCTGCGCGAGGCGTGGCGGAGAGTTCACTCATGATGCTGACCCGAATCCAAGGACTGGCTTTCTGCGCGCTGGCGGTTCTCGGTGCGGTTGCGGCACGGTTCCTGCCGGCCTTGGAGCGGTCGACCGAGGTTCTTCTCGTCGGGTGCGCGATCGTGGTCCTCGGTGTCCCCCATGGGGCGTTGGACACGATTTTCGCGCGGGAGTTGTACGGCGTGCGGACGTGGCGAGCCTGGCTGCGCTTCGGGGCGGTTTATGTCCTGCTCGCGAGCGCGGTGGTGGGCCTTTGGTTGGTCTTTCCGATGCTCTTTCTGATCGGCTTTCTCGTGATCTCGCTGGTGCACTTTTCCGGAGATCCCGAAGGCCAGGTTCCATGGCCGGTCCGGCTGGCGCACGGAGGTGCGATTATCTTTCTGCCCCTGTTGGATCACCGCGAGGAGGTGGAGAACCTGTTTGGTCTGCTGGTGGGCGACGGAGCGGCGGGCTGGCTGACACCATGGCTCGCCTACGCCGCCGGACCATGGGCGATTGGGCTGGGTGCGGCGGTGCTCTTCCTCGCGTGGCGTCGCTCCTGGGGCGCGGTGGAACTGGGCAGCCTCGGTCTGCTCGCGTGGCTGGCGACTCCGTTGGTCTCCTTTGCGATTTTCTTCTGCACCATGCACAGTGCGCGCCACATGATCCGGTCGGCGCGGTTCTCCCGGCAGTCTTCGGTCCGACTCCTCCTCGCCGCGATGTTCGTGCCCCTGATCCTCGTTGCGGTCGCCTCCGTCGTGGCGTGGTACCTCCTGCGGGACCAGCCGGTGGATCGCCGCGTGGTGCAGATCGTGTTCGTCGGCTTGGCCGCGCTCACGGTTCCGCACATGGCGCTGGTCGAGCGGGTGCGCCTCCGCGGCTGGGTTTCCGGGGCGGACGGGGGCGGTCCGCCGGGAACTCCTACTTGAGGATCATTTCCTTCACGGTCTTGCCGGCCGGGATCATGGGCAGCACGTGCTCCGTGTAGGGGACGATGATGTCGAGGACGTACGGGCCGTCGTGGTCGAGCATCTCTTGGATCGCCTCACGCAACTCGCTCTTTCGGATGACGCGGCGGCCCTTGACGCCGAAGCCCTCGGCGATCTTCACGAAGTCCGGGTAGAGTCCGCTGGGGTTATCCGGGCTGCCGACATTCGACTGATCACCGAGGATCGTGTTGCCGCGCACGCTGCCGTAGAAACGGTCTTCCCACTGCACCACCATGCCGAGATGCTGGTTGTTCAGGATCATCGCCTTGGCGGCGATCTTCTCGATCTTCGCCGTGGCCAGTTCCTGGATATTCATCACGAATGATCCGTCGCCGTCGATGTCGATGACCTGCTTGTCCGGGCAGGCGACCTTTGCGCCCATGGCGGCGGGGTAGCCGTAGCCCATGGCGCCCAGGCCCAGCGAGCTGATGTAGCGGCGGGGCTCGTCAAAGCGGTAGAACTGCGCGGCCCACATCTGATGCTGGCCGACGCCGGTCGTGATGATGGCCTCGCCCTTGGTCAGTTCGTAGAGAGTGGCGACCGCTTCCTGCGGGAGAATGTGGTTGCTGTTGCCGAAGCCGGCTGAGCTATCGAACGGATGGTCGCGCTTCCAGGTCGCGATTTGGTCGTGCCACGCTTGGTTGTCCGGCGCAGTGAACTTGGCGGCGTGGGCGAGTTCGACGAGGCGGCCGAGGGCGTACTTCACGTCGCTGACGATTGGCAGGAGGACGCGCTTGTTCTTGTTGTGCTCCGAAGCATCGATGTCCAAGTGGACGATCTTCGCGCTGGTCGCGAACCTGTTCACGTCGCCGGTGATGCGGTCATCGAAGCGGGCGCCGAGGCAGAGGAGCAGGTCGGATTGGTCGACGGCCCAGTTGCCGTAGGCGGCGCCGTGCATGCCGAACCACTGCATTGAGAGCGGATGGGTCTCGGGGAACGCGCCGATGCCCATGAGGGTGGTGGCGACGGGCACGTTGACCTTTTCGGCGAAGGCGCGGAGCTCCGGATGGGCCTCGGCGCTGATCAGGCCACCGCCGGTGTAGAGGACCGGGCGCTTGGCCTCGCTGATCAGTTTGAGGACCTGCTTGAGCTGGTCGTCCGTGGCGTGGTGCACCTCGCTGATGTAGGGATTCTTGAACTCGATCGACCCCGGGTAGACCGGACGGAAACGGGCCTGCTGGACGTCCTTCGGAATGTCGATCACCACCGGACCCGGCCGACCGGAGCGGGCGAGGTAGAAGGCCTCCTTGAAGACGCGGGGGAGGTCGTGGGCGTCGAGCACTAGGTACGAGTGCTTCACGATCGGCAGGGTCATGCCGAAGAAGTCGGTCTCCTGAAAGGCGCTCTTGCCGATGTACTTTGTATAGACTTGGCCCGTGATGGCGACGAGCGGCGTCGAATCCATGTAGGCATCGGCGATCGCCGAGACCAAGTTCGTGGCCCCTGGGCCGCTGGTGGCCATGCACACCCCCACGCGACCGCTGGCGCGGGCGTAGCCCTCCGCCGCGAAGGATCCGCCCTGCTCGTGGCGAGGAAGGATCACCCGGACCTGCCCCGAGCGGGCGAGGGCCTGATGGAGTTCCTGTGACGCGCCGCCTGGGTAGGCGAAAATGGAATCCACGCCCTCGCGCACGAGGCACTCGACCACGCAATCGGCGCCGTTCATTTCGCGGCCGAGCTCAGGCTGGGGAAACGGGGAGGTGGAGGAGGTGTTTTTCATCGCGGGTACCGGTGGACAAAGGCTCGGCGAGACAACCGGAGCAAGGGCGGAGACGCAAGAGCGGAAAGCGCCACCGCTCCCGCATGGAAAAGCGCTCGTCTCCCGGCGCGGCCTCGTCCTGTCTCCGACGCATGCGCATGCTGTTCATCGGTGACATCGTGGGACGTCCGGGCCGGGACCTTGTTCAGGCCCGAGTGGGGGGCCTCCGGCGGGAGTGGCGGCTCGATTTCATCGTCGCCAATGCCGAAAATGCCGCCGCCGGGGCGGGTCTCACCGGCACGATTGCCCGCACCCTGCTGGGGGCTGGGGTGGATGCGATCACGCTGGGCGACCACGTCTGGGACCAGCGCGGTTTCGAGGAGGAAATCAAGGGCCTCGATCGGGTCTGCCGCCCGGCCAACCTCCCGACGGCCTGTCCGGGCCGGGATCACCTGATCCTGGAATCGGGTGGCTTCCGGCTCGCGATCGGCACCGTGCTGGGACGCCAGTTCATGGGCCCCAAAGTGGATTGCCCGTTTCTGACGGCGGATTCCCTGCACCAGCGTACGGTGGACGCGGGCGTGGCGGATGCGCTCTTCGTGGAAATCCACGCGGAGGCGACGAGCGAGAAACAGGCCCTCGGATGGCACCTCGACGGACGGGCCGTGGCGGTCCTCGGTACGCACACGCACGTGCCCACGGCGGACGCAGCCGTCTTGCCGGGAGGAACGGCGTTCTGCTGCGACGTGGGCATGACCGGCCCCTACGCGAGTGTCCTGGGGCGCGAAGTCTCGCCCGTGATCAGCCGTTTTCTCGATGGCATGCCGAGACGATTCGATGTCGCCACCGGCGACGTTCGCCTGAGCGGCGTCCGGGTGGAGTACGACCCCGCGACGCGCCGTTGCACCTCCTGCGAGCTCGTGACGGTGCGGGCGGAATAAAAAAAAGCCCCGCGATGAGCGGGGCTTGGGGGGGAGGCGGTGATCCGCCGAACTCAGAGGGCGGCCGTGTAGTTCTTCTCGGCGGCGTCCCAGTCGACGACGCTCCAGAAGGCAGCGATGTAGTCGGGCCGGCGATTCTGGTAGTTCAGGTAGTAGGCGTGCTCCCAGACATCGAGACCGAGGACGGGCTTGCCCTCGATGCCGGCGACGGCCTTCCCCATGAGCGGGCTGTCTTGGTTCGCGGTGGACCCGATCGCGAGCTTCTTGTCGGCACCGACCACGAGCCAAGCCCAGCCGGAACCGAAGCGGGTCGTCGCGGCCTTGCCGAACTCGACCTTGAAGGCATCGAAGCTGCCGAACGACGCGTTGATCGCCTCAGCCAGGCGACCCTTCGGGGCGCCGCCCTTGCCGGCGCCGAGAATCGACCAGAAGAAAGCGTGATTGCTGTGGCCGCCGGCGTTGTTGCGGATGACGCCGCGGATGGCCTCGGGAACCTGGGAAAGATCCGCGATCAGGGAATCGACCGGCAGGCCGGCGAGCGCGGCGTGGTCCTTGAGGGCGTTGTTCGCGTTGGTGATGTACGCCTGATGGTGCTTGGTGTGGTGGATCTCCATCGTCCGCGCATCGATGTGCGGCACGAGAGCGTCGTAGGCGTAGGGCAGGGGCGGTAGTTCGTAGGCCATGGTGAGGGGATTAGGAAAAGTGCGGGAACAAGGAAGATTGAGCGCGTCCCGAGGCGGCGTCAACTGGCGACCCCGGGTTCCGGAGGATCTGCGAGTTGCCCGCTGGAACGCTTGAGGCGAAAGAATGCTTGGAGCAGCTCGCGGCAGTCCGACTCCAACTCCCCCCCGGGGCTCAACTCCACGTGGTGGTTGATCCGGGGAAGATCATTCAAGTTCGTGGCCCCTCCGAGGCATCCCATCTTGGGGTCGCGGACGGCGTAGCAGACTCTTCGGACCCGGGACATCAGGAGGGCGCCGGAGCACATGGGGCACGGCTCCTTGGTCACGTACACCGTGGCTCCCTCGAGTCGCCAGTCCCCCAGAGCCGCAGCGGCTTGGGTGATGGCGAGCACCTCCGCGTGGGCGGTGGGATCGCGGGAGGACTCGACCGCGTTGTGGGCGGCGGCGATGATTTCCCCGCCCCGTTCGATTACGCACCCGATCGGCACCTCATCGCTCCGCCAGGCGTCGATCGCCTGGTTGAACGCCAAGCTCATGTAGAACGCGTCGTCGCGGACCAGTTGGGAAGGGAAGCGCTTCTCAACCGGGCAGGGCGGGGGCGTCTCGGAACCGGGGGGCATGAACGGTGGCGGCAGGGGCGACTCGGGAAGAAAGCCTTGACTAAAGCCGCCTGTCTGAACGATTCAAGGGTTCCTTCCCGCATGTCATTTTCCAACCTTACCGGTTTCCGCGCCTGAGCCCATGTCTGACGACAAATCGATCGAGGTAGAGGGCAAAATCATCGCGGTTCTCCCGGGCACCATGTTCAAGGTGCAGTTGGCCAACGGGCACGTGGTGCTGGCGCACATCTCCGGCAAGCTGAGGAAGAACTTCATCAAGATCGCGGCAGGCGACAATGTGAAGATGGAGATGAGCCCGTACGATCTGGACAAGGCGCGGATCACCTACCGCATGAAGGACACGAATCTTCCTCCGGGTGTGCGTCGTCCGCAGCACCGGCGCCGCTACTGAGCGCCCCGGGCGACCGAGATGACGGCACGCCTTGCGTCCTCCGGTCGATGAAGCGGGATGACTCCAGCCGGGCACCGGAGGGTTTCTCCGGAGACGTGAACGACTTCATCGCGTTCCTCGAATTGGAGCGCGGGCTTTCGCGACATACCTGCGCAGCGTACCAACGCGATCTGGATCAGTGCGCGCGTTGGCTGTCGGCGACTCGTGCTCGGGCGGGCTGGACGGTGGTAAGCGGGGACGACCTCGCGGGCTGGGTGCATGCGCTCAGCGATGCCGGACAGGCCTCGGCCAGCGTGGCGCGCAAACTGGCGGCCCTGCGCACCTTTTTTCGCCACCTCGTGCGGGAGCGGAAGCGGGGCGACGATCCATCCGCCCTGTTGGTGGGCGCGCGGCACGCGCGTCGGCTGCCCGGCACGCTCAGCATCGAGGAAGTGGAGCGACTGCTGGCGGCACCGACGGGGGGCGGTGAGCGCGCGCTGCGGGACCGCGCCCTGCTCGAGGTGTTCTACTCGAGCGGCCTGCGCGTGTCTGAACTGGCCTCCCTCACGGTCGCGAACGTCGACTTGGAGCAGGGCTTTGTGCGCGTCTTCGGCAAGGGGTCGAAAGAGCGACTCGTTCCTCTGGGCCGGCGCGCCGTCGCTGCGCTGGTGGTTTACCTCGAAGCGGGGCGGCCGCGGCTCGTGCGCAGCGGAAAGACGGGAGACGTCCTGTTTCTCAGCGAGCGTGGCGCGGCGCTCCCACGCGTGACGCTGTGGCTGCTGGTGCGGCAATACGCGCAAAGGGCCGGCATCAAGCGCCCCGTGAAACCCCACCTGCTGCGGCATTCGTTCGCGACGCACCTGCTTTCCGGAGGGGCGGACCTCCGGTCGATCCAGGAAATGCTTGGCCACGCCAACCTCGGCACCACCGAGATCTACACTGCCGTGGCGGCGAATCGCCTGCTGGATGAGCATGCCCGTTTCCACCCGCGGGGCCGCGGACCGCGGGGGAAGGTGCGGGAGTCTGGAAAAACCCCTTGACCGGATTCCGGATCAGCCCGTCATCATTCGCTTTCAACGGCTTTGAAAACCTCCGTCTCCGGCCCGTGCCGCAACTCCTCCCACGCCGCTTCGCGGGCCTCCGGCCCAGGCGGACCGGGTCCCTGCGCAGCCGGTCCTGCTTCTGGATTTTCACATCATGAGTGACTCGCTCCGCCACGAGTGCGGCATCGCGCTGGTTCGGCTGCTCAAGCCGCTGTCCTACTATCAGGAGAAGTATGGCACCACGCTCTGGGGCTTCTCGAAGCTCTTTCTCCTCATGGAGAAGCAACACAACCGCGGTCAGGATGGCGCGGGCGTGGCGTGCGTGAAGTTGGATGTCCCGGCGGGAGAGCCCTACCTCTTCCGGGAGCGGCAGGTGAAGGCGAACCCGCTCGACAAGATCTTCAAGGCGTTGCTGCAGCAGTACGAGGAGAACATCGCCAGCGGTGTGATCCATCCGGAGTTTCCGGAGACGGTGAAGCGCCATTTTGACTTCGGTGGCGAGGTGCTGATGGGGCATCTCCGCTACGGGACGAGCGGCGGGTACAACCTCAGTTCCTGTCATCCGTTCTTCCGTCGTTCTCCCTGGCCGACCCGTAATCTGGCCCTGGCCGGGAACTTCAACATGACGAACACGGCGGAGCTCAACGCTTCGCTGATCGCCATGGGGCAGCATCCCATCTTCGCGACCGACACGCAGGCCCTGCTTGAGAAGATCGGGTACTTCCTCGACGAGGAGCACGAGGAACTCTATCGCACGCTGCGCGCCCGGGGCCTCGGCGGAGCGGAGATCTCCCGCGAGATCAGCGAGCAGTTGGATTTGGGGCGGGTCATCACCCGTGCCTCCCGAAAGTGGGATGGTGGATACGCTTTGGTCGGGATGGTGGGCAACGGGGATGCGTTCGTGGCCCGGGACCCCGCCGGCATTCGGCCGTGCTTCTACTTCCAGAATGAGGAGGTGGTCGCGTTCGCGTCCGAGCGCGCCCCGCTCATGACGTCCTTCGATCTCGCCGTCGAACAAGTGCATGAGGTCGAGCCGGGCCATGTCATCTCGATCAAGCGTCGCGGCGAAGTGCGCTCGATCCGGTTCACCGAGGCCCTGCCGCGGGCGAGCTGCTCGTTCGAACGGATCTATTTCTCGCGCGGCAACGACTTCGATATCTACCAAGAGCGCAAGGCGCTGGGGGCCCGGCTGTCGACGCAGGTGCTGCAGGCGGTGGGGCATGACTGGGATCGGACCGTGTTCAGCTTCATTCCCAACACCGCCGAGACGGCCTACTACGGCCTCATGTCGGCGCTGCGCGAGAGACGCCGGAGCGAGGTGAAGGACGCGATCCTGCAGGCCAGCCAGGCCGGGACACTCACGGATGCGCTGCTGGATGAACTGATCCTGCGCAACTGGCCCCGCGGCGAGAAGGTCGTGAGCAAGGACGTCAAGATCCGCACGTTCATCGGGCAGGAGAACTTCCGCAATCAGCTCGCGAGCCACGTCTACGACATCACGTACGGCTCGGTGCGGCCGAACGAAAATCTCGTCTGTGTGGACGACTCCATCGTCCGCGGCACCACGCTGCGCCGGTCGATCCTGCGCATCCTCACCCGGCTCCAGCCGCGGCGGATCGTGATCGTGTCGACGGCCCCGCAGATTCGCTATCCGGACTGCTACGGCATCGACATGTCGGAGCTCGCCAAGTTCATCGCCTTCGAGGCCGCGGTATCGCTGCTGAAGGAGCGGGGGATGAACGACGTGCTGGAAGAGACCTACCGGGCTTGCCGGGCCGAGGTTGAGCGCCCGGCGGGCGCAGCGCTGGAGAACCAAGTCCGGCGCATCTATGCCCCGTTTTCCGATGACGAGATCGCGGCGCGGATCACGGAACTGGTGCGTCCCAAGGACACGGAGTGGAAGGGTGAAATCCGAATCCTCTTCCAGACGATTGAGAATCTGCATGCGGCCGTGCCGGGCAGTTCGGGTGACTGGTACTTCACCGGGAACTATCCGACGCCTGGCGGCTACCGCGTGGTCAATCAGGCCTACGTAAACCATTACGAGCGAAACGAGGGACGCTCCTACTGATGAGCCTCAACTACGAGTCCTCCGGAGTTCGCTACGACCAACTCGATGCGTTCAAGCGGGCGTGTCAGCGTGCCGCCCGCACGACCGCGGGTGAGCTCATCGCGCACGGCTACCGCGAGCCAGCGTCGACCCGAGGCGAGAGCGCGTACCTGCTGGAAGGTGACGACCACTTCCTCGCGCACGTCGAGGAGGGACTGGGCACGAAGAATCTCGTGGCCGACGCCTTCCGTCGCGAAGGCGGGCGGTGCTGCTACCGCGAGATCGCGATCGATACGGTGGCGACCATCGTCAACGACCTGATCACTTGCGGCGCGTTGCCGGTCTCCGTGGCGATGCACGCTGCGGTGGGCGACTCCGGCTGGTTCGCCGATGCGGAGCGCATGCAGTTGCTGGTCGATGGGTTCGCCGAGGGCTGCCGTCAGTCCGGAGCCGTCTGGGGCGGCGGTGAGACGCCGACGCTCAAAGGCGTGGTGAATCCCGAGACCATCGTGCTTGCCGGTTCCGCAGTGGGACGCATCGCGCCGAAGGCGCGACGCATCGCGAGCGAGGTCAAGGAAGGCGACGCCATCGTGTTTCTCGCATCGTCGGGCGTGCAAACCAACGGTCTTTCGCTGTGTCGCGTGATCGCTGAGCGATTACCGCGCGGTTACCATACGCCGATCGAGCACGGAGACGCGCGGTCCTACGGTGAGGCGTTGCTGGCGCCTTCGGCGATCTACGTCCGTTTCGTTCGGCTCTGCCTCGAGCGGGGTCTGCCTTTGCATTACCTCGCCCACGTGACGGGTCACGGCTGGCGCAAGCTGATGCGTCCCGAGGATCCGTGGGTCTACGAGATCCACACGCCCCGCGGGATTCCAGCGCTGTTCCAATTCATCATGGAGTCAGGGCCGGTGTCGCTGCGGGAGGCCTACGCGACCTTCAACATGGGCGTGGGCTTTGCCGCCTATGTGCCGGCGGCCGCCGCAGCCGCCGTGGTTGCGGCCGCCGAGGAGGCTGGCCACGATGCGTGGATCGCCGGCACCGTCCGGCGCGAAGGCGATCGAAAGGCCGTTGTCGTTCCCTCCCTCGGACTCGCGTTCGAGGGCGACACGCTGCAGGTGCGTTAGCGGCGACCGCGGAAGCCGCCCCGCAAGCCGGGCCGGCCACTGCCACCACCACCGCCACCGCCGCCGCCGCCGGTTGGCTGATGGCCGCGGTTTTGTCCGGGGCGGCCGCCGCGCTGCTGCCGCGGTGGCTTGGGGCCCGGTCGCTGGGTATCGATCGTGGGTGCGCTCGACCCAAGGTAGGGGAATCCATCGAGCGCAAGCTGCGGGATGCGCTGCCCGATGAATCGCTCGATATCGCGGACATCGCTCGCGTTCTCGGGCTCGGCAAGTGTGAAGGCATCGCCCACCGCCATCGCGCGACCGGTGCGGCCGATGCGGTGGACGTAGTCCTCGGGGTTCTCCGGCACGTCGTAGTTGATCACGTGCGAGACTCCCGCGACGTCGATGCCGCGGGCGGCGATGTCGGTCGCGACCATGATCTCGTAGCGCCCGGCCTTGAAGCCTGCGAGCGCCTCGATGCGCTGATTCTGGGAGCGGTTGGCGTGGAGCACTGCGACGGAATGATTGGCGGGCTTGAGCCGGCGCGCGATGCGGTCGGCTCCGTGCTGGGTGCGGGAAAAGATGATGACGCTCTGGAAAT
>JBEIGD010000047.1:0-20320 GCA_040382075.1 Opitutaceae bacterium | reverse complement strand
GCTCGAGCGTCGGCTCACGCGCCACGTGCGCGCCTACGCCAAATCGCTCGACATGGATCTCCGCGGCCGCTCCATCGCGATGACGGACTGCTGGGTGAACATCATGCCGCCGACTGCGGCGCACTCGATGCACCTGCATCCGCTTTCCTTCATCAGCGGAACGTATTACGTGGCCACCCCGGACGGTTGCCCGGGTCTGAAGTTCGAGGACCCGCGCCTCTCCAGTCTGATGGCGGCACCGCCGAAACTCCCGACGGCCCGGCCCGCTAACCGCACTCACCTCACCTGCCCAGCTCGCGCGGGGCATGTGCTGCTCTTCGAAAGCTGGCTCCGTCACGAGGTCGCTCAGAACCGCGCGGACGCCGAGCGCATCAGCATCAGCTTCAACTACGCCTGGGCCTGAGCCCGTCGCGGACGCAGGGAAACTAGACCCAAGCGAGAATCGCCGCGAGGGTCAGCGCCGAGAGCAGCGTGCTGATCACGATCGTTCCGGCCGCGATGGCCTGATCCCCACCGAGTTCGCGCACCATGGTGTACGAAATGCCCGCCGTGGGGCACGCCAGCAGCACCACCACCACCCGCGTCGTCCCAGGATCGAGCTGCGCAAGACGCGCCAGTCCGAGACCGATGAGAGGAGAGACGATGCTCTTGAAGCACGCCGCCAGCACCGCTCGCCGCACATTTCCCTGCAGGGGCGTCGCGACCAGCGCCGAGCCAATCGACAGCAGCGCGAGGGGAACTGCCATCCTGGCGATCTGACCCAGCGCCAGTTCAAGCGGAAGCCACAGCCGCAGATCCAGCAGGTAAAGGGCGCCACCGAGCACGCACGCGAGGATGATCGGGTTTCGGATGAGCTCGCGCAGCATCAGGCGCACCCCCGAGCCATCCATCGGTGCCCGACTCGCCAAGAGGAGAATCACCGACATGCCGTTGTAGACCACGAGGAGCGGCCCGAGCGCGAGGATCGCCGCTGTCCGGGGCACATCCGGCAGTGTCAGCAACAGCGGCAGACCGACAAAGGTCAGGTTGCCACGGAACGCCGCCTGCACCCACGTACCCACCGCCGATCCCTCCACGCCGATCGAGCGGGCCACCATCCAAGCGAGCGCGATCCCCACCAGCGTCGCTCCCACCATCACCCCCAGCACGGCCGCCACCTCCGTCTCGGCACGGGACGCCGTCGCGAGGCTGTGCAGCACCAGCACCGGAAGCGCGACCCAGTACGTCAGCCGATTGGCGCCGTGGACGAAGCCCGAGCCGAAGAAACGACGCCACTCCAGGAACGCGCCAAGCGCGATCACGAGCATGATCGGAGCGAGAACCGAGAGTAACGCCATCGCCCGCATGCTTGCGCCCGCACCCTACTCCGTCGATGCGGAATCCAAGCGCCCCTCAGGCGCGCCAATCGCCCTCGCGGTAAAACAGGTGACCACCCAGGCGTCGACGCCACAGAGCATAAGGTACCCAGGCGAGACCATACACCCGCTCGTCCTTCCGGCCCGGCATAAGGCGACCCCATCCGCTCCCCGACTCATCGCGCCAGAACCGCAGCTGCTGCTCCCACCAGTTGCGCCCGCAATAGCCAAGGTGGCGCAACTGCAGGCGCCGAATCTCGGCAAACACCTTCGCCCGCGCGCGCGTGGACTTGGTCTCCGGATGCTCCCGCGACTCCGCCAGCGGCGCATCAAGGTGCAGGAACCGCGCTCCACCCAACGCCAGCCGCAGCCAAAATTCATAGTCAAAGGTCGTGTCGAACTCCGGCGAAAACCAACCCCATCGCTCATGCACGCGCCGGCGCCAGAAGGTCGCCGGCTGACACAGGAAACAGTGGTCAACGAGGTGCGGAACCGACCACGGGAGTGTCGGATAAGGCCGCGTCCGACGCCCCGCGGCATCGATGAACCACGCCTGCCCGTAGATCACATCCACGTCCGGGTGACGCGCGAAGGCCTCCGCCACCGCCGCCAACGCGCCCGGAGCCAGCACGTCATCACTGTTGAGATAGCCGCAGAATTCTCCCTGAAGACCCTGCAGTCCCGCATTGATCGCACGGACCTGTCCCCCGTCCGGCCCGCTGGTCCACCGGACCCGTTCGCCGTAACCGCGCAGCACCGCAATCGACTCGTCCGTTGATCCTCCGTCCGCCACCGCGTAATCCAGCTCCACTCCTTTCTGCGCAAGCACACTGTCCACGCAGGCGCGAAGGTACGCACCTTGGTTGAACGAGGGAGTGACAAGCGCGAAGCGACTCATGGCCGGACCTGAAACGATGGTGAAGACCGACGCGGGCGGCGAGCGCACAAAAAAGGTCGCTGCACCGCCACAAGTTCGATCCGGACCGATGTCACCCGCCACGCGCTCTGCGCCCAGACATCACGCGCCCACCCACGGCCAAGAGGTGCGCAGCCACCACGTCGGTGGCGTCCCCTCCACCCCGCCGTGGCGCAGGCCACGCGGTCGAGCTACGGCAACTGCGCCGCCAGCACCGTCGCGGTCTGCTCGCGACGGAAGGTGCGCAGGCGCTCCGCAAGGGCGGGATCGGTGCCCGCCAGGATGGACGCCGCGAACAAAGCGGCGTTGATCGCCCCTGGCTTGCCGATCGCGAAGGTCGCCACCGGCACGCCCCCCGGCATCTGCACGATCGAATAAAGCGAATCCACGCCCTTCAGCGTCGCACTCTCCACCGGCACGCCCAGCACGGGGAGGGTCGTGAGGGAGGCCGTCATGCCCGGCAGGTGGGCGGCACCGCCGGCACCGGCGATGATCACGCGCAGGCCGCGGGCCTCTGCGGTGCGCGCATACTCGAACATGAGCTCCGGCGTTCGGTGCGCACTGACGACGCGGCGCTCGTGCCGAATGCCGAGCTCCTGCAGCTTCGCGGCAGCGTGCTCCAGCGTCGCCCAGTCCGACGTGCTGCCCATGATGAGGCCGACGAGAGGCGTGGCGGAAGTCATCTCGCTGACGCTGGCAAATCGGAGGTCGGTTGCCAACGTCGAAGTGGACCCGTCAGCAACCGAACACCGGGCTCAGACGAGCGACACGCCGCGCGGCACGCGCACTACGACCGTGCCCGCGATCTTGTCGTGCCAGGCCTGGCGCTCCGGATCCCAGATGATCCACAGGAAGCCCAGCCCCGCCGCGAAGAGCGAGAGAAAGCACGCCAGCGCCCGCACGATCGACGTCGCCCAGTCCACCGGGCGTTCATCCAGCCGGACGATCTTGAGCCCGAACACGATTCCGCCGACCGTCGTGCCACGGAACTTCCACATGATGGCGCCATAGGTCGCCAGCGCAACGAGCAGGAGCGAGCCCTCCACAAACAAGGCCGAGGCGACCACCAGCACGATAAGGCCATCGATCGCCAGAGCACCCATCCGGATCCAGAAACCGGCACGCGGGAACGCGACCGGAACCACCGCAGTCGAGCCGGAATGGACGGCGGCCTGCGGCAAGGTCTCGCTAGGACCGGTCGACGGATCCCCGGATGCCGACGACTCCAGGGCGGTCATCGGCTGCAGCGGCACGGCGGCCGCAAGGGGTCCGCCCGTGGAGGGCGCGGGCGCAGTCGGGTTACCCCCCGCCGAACGCGAAACTCGAATCACGGTAAAGATCGCGAGGCCCAGAGCGAGCGCGACCGAAAGATGCCACAGGAGCATTCCGAGGACAGGAATGGTGTACAGCAGCGCCAGAATCACGCCGCCGGTCACGACCGCCAGCGCAGTCCGCACTGAGCTTCCCAACTCCATTCCGCCAAGCGTCCGACGTCCGATCCAGGCGAGCAGCGCCGTCTTCCCCACCAACACGGCCAACAGCAGCGTACCCAGCAAGATCGCCGGACCGATCACGGTGATCGTCAGCAACACCATCAGCAGCGGGCTTAACAACAAGGCCATCACCGCGGCGAGGATCGTGCCCCCGGGACGTTGCTCCAGGGTTTCGACACACGCCGTGACCGGCCGAGGGAAGAGCAGCCCGACCAGAACGTAGAGCGCCAGAACGACCAGCGCGACCAGCCACGCCCAGAAGACATCGGGATGAAACGCGAGCGGACGACCAAGGAAGAAGGCATGCCGCACCCACGCCCGCAGCCCACGGAAGTCCGGCAGCGTCTCGGCGAACGCCACCTCGTTCACGCTGCCGGTGACCGTGGCCGAGGAAGCCCTCTGGATCGAACCACCGACGGAGACCACGTCATGCGCCTTCGCCTTTGGACCCAGCTCCACGCCGCCACCGATCGCCACGGCTTCACGCACCTCGTCGTCGAGCATGACGCTGCCCAGCACCGCCACCACCGCCTCGCCCACCGGCCCGTGGACAATCGCATCTCCGCCAATCACCACCACCGCCTCCTCCACCTCGCCCGCGATCGTCGCCGATCCGCCAATCACGACCACCGCGGTCCGGTACTCGCCGGCAGCCACGGTGACATCCCGGTTGAAGGCCACCAAGGGATTCGCTTCAGGGCGACGCGAGCGCTGCGGCTTTGGTGCGGGAGACGGAGTGGAGTCCGCGACGGCGGACGGCGACGACGTTTCCGACACGGCTTCCGCTGCCGCGGGCGCAGGAGGTGTCGGGGGCGGTGTCGGGACCGGAACCGCCTCCGACGCGACGGCAACGGCAGCAGGCTTGCCTGGGTCGACTGGGGGCGGAACCGCAGGTGGCGCATCAGCGCGCATCAGGGTGGCGCTCCACGCCACCAGCGCGGCCAGCAGGAAAAAAAGACGAGTCTTCATGGGAGTTCAGTAAGTGAATCGATCAGGTCGAGAGTGACAAAAACGGGAACGAAACCGGGCCTCAGTGAACGGACGCATCTGTCTGCCACCAGCGCCACGCGACTGCACCTGCGGCCAAGGTCGCGAGATAGAGAGCGGCGAGCACCATCAGCCCAAGCTTTCCCCAGACGCGGAGCCAATCTGGCAAAGCCCCGGACACCATGCCACTGAGCACACGGGCCGCATCGCCCAGCGCGGTCACCCGCTCGGAGGCCTGGGAAAACAGGTCGCTTAGGGTTACCCACGCATCACCGAGCGAAACCGGGAGGAGCAGCCACACGGATGCGGCCGCGAACCCCACGCCGACGGAAAGGAAAGCTGCCCGCCAGACCGGCAGCCAGGAGTGGAAGCCGCGAAGACCACGCGCGACGCTCGGCGCCGCCACGGCGGCCAGCACGCGCGCTTCCAGCGTCGCAGGCGCCGGACGGTGCGGAAGCGATCGGACCAGGCGATCCACGCCCGACGCCAGTTTGTCCGCGCGAGCATCGTGATCAGGAGTATTCATGGGAACAGAGCGTCTTCCGATTGATCGTTGAGCGTGAGGAACCGGGCGAGCGCGGCGCGGCCGCGGAGGATGTCGGTCTTCACCTTTGCGAGGGATACGCCGAGTCGCCGCGCGATCTCATCGTAGGGGACCTCCTCAAAGTGAAAGAGCACCAGCGGCACCCGCTGGTGATCCGGCAACTGCTCCAAGGCCTGGTCGACGCGGGCGCGCCGCTCCTCTGCCGCCAGACCGAGCAGCGGATCCTGCCATTCGTCCGCAAAATCAACTGGCTGGTCATCCGACTCCCCATCCCGCGGACGGCCCAGCTCGGAGAAGAAACTCCACCGCTTGCGGTAGCGTTGCACGTGATTGATCGAGAGATTCATCGCCACCGTCTTCAGCCAGCCACCCGCCGTGGGACTACGACCCAGGTCATCAAAACGGGCGTGGGCGCGGATGAAGACTTCCTGAGCGATGTCCTCTGCCTGCGCCGCGTTCCCAACCACCCGCGCGGCCGTGGAATACACCATGTCCTGATACAGTCGCATGAACGAAGTGAAGTCAGGAGCCTTCAGCTCCGCAGGGTCTGGATGCACGGGAGAATCATCGCGGTTCATCGGTATCACCCGCGGGCCCCCACAAAAGTTACACCCCTCGCACTCATTTCGCGGCTCAGCGGTCAGTCGGCCGTCCGCTCCGGCGGACGGAAGGTCAGGCGCAGGCTGTTCGATACCACGAAAATCGAGCTCAGGGACATGGCCACGCCCGCGTACACGGGGGTCAGCATCCAACCAAACGTCGGGTAGAGCAGCCCCGCCGCCAGCGGCACGCCGGCAAGGTTATAGGCGAACGCCCAGAAGAGGTTCTGGCGGATGATCCCGAGGGTCCGCCGCGCGAGGCGCACGGCCTCCGCCACGCTCCGCAGGTCTCCGCTCACCAACATCACATCGGCGGCCTCCGCCGCCACTTCGTTCCCACTGCGCAGCGCAAAGCCGACATCCGCCTGCACCAGCGCCGGCGCATCATTGACGCCATCTCCGACCATCGCGACGACCGCCCCGGCGCGTTGCCGTTCCTCGATCCGCGACAACTTGCCCGCCGGCAGCTCCTCCGCGTGGACCGAGGTGATGCCGACCTCCGCCGCCAGCGCCCGTGCGACCGTGCCGCGATCTCCCGTCAGCAACGCCACTTCGACGCCGAGTTCACGCAGTGCACCGACCGCTTGCTTCGCCTCGGCACGGACTTGATCCGCCACCCCTAAAACGCCGATCACCCGCCCGTCCCGCGCCAGGACCAGCGGCGTGCATCCCTCGCTCACCACCGCCTCAACCATCACCTCCGCCGCCGCGACATCGATGCCCTCCGAGCGCAGCCACGCGGTGGTGCCAACCAGCACGGTTCGTCCGTCCACCGCGGCGCGCAGCCCGCAGCCGGGGACAGCGCGAAACTCCGTCACCCGTGTCCATGCCAAACCCCGGGCGCGCGCACCGGCCACGACCGCTCGGCCCAAGGGATGCTCGGAGGCACTCTCCGCTGCCGCAGCCGTACGGAGCACGTCGTCCGGGTCCTCACCCGGCAGGGCATCGATCCGACGCAACGCAGGCTGGCCTCGCGTGAGGGTGCCGGTCTTGTCGAACACCACCACTTGGAGAGCCGCCGTGCGCTCCAGCGCCGCTCCCCCCTTGAAGAGGATACCGCGCCGCGCCGCATGCCCAGTCGCCGCAATGATCGCCGTGGGCGTCGCCAGCCCCAAGGCACAGGGACAGGCGATGATCAACACCGCCACCGCCGCCATGCCTCCGGTAATCCAACCGGTCGAGCCACCCCAAAAGCCCCACGCCAGGAAGGTCAGGAGCGACGCACCAAAGATCGCCGGGACGAACCATGCACTGACGCGATCCGCCAGCCGCGCCACGGGCGCATCCTCTTCCTGGGCTTGTTCAACCAGCCGCACGATCTGCCGCAGCATCGTGGCCTCCCCCACTCGTTCGGCGCGGAGGTGAAAGGCGCCAAGGAGGTTCAGCGTGCCTCCGATGACCGCATCACCCGGCATCTTGTCCACCGGCATCGACTCGCCCGTAATGATCGACTCATCCACCGCCGAGGATCCGTCGGTCACCCGTCCGTCGACCGGAACGCGCTCCCCGGGTCGCACGGCGAGGAGATCCCCCGCGAGCACCGCCGACCACGGAATGAGTTCTTCACGGTCACCCGACACGCGCCGCGCCTGCGGGGGCGCCAGGTCCAGCAGCGCGCGCACCGCCGCGCCGGTGCGTTCGTAGTTCCGCCGCTCCACCACTTGACCCGCCAGGACGATCGTCGTGATCACCGCCGCCGCCTCGAAATAATAGGGCGCATGCAGTCCCGCCCGCATCGCCGCCGGAATCAACTCCGGCCAAAGCAGCGCAAAGACGCTGAAGCCGAACGCGGCCCCGGTTCCGGTCACCGTCAGCGTGAACATATTGGTGTCACGCTCCACGATCGAGATCGCCCACCGGCGGATGAAGGGCGCCCCCGACCAGAAAAACACCGGCGCCGTCAACAGGCCCTGCAGCCAACCGTTCAGGGCATGCGGTACCCATGCATCCGGCCGCAGCATGCCGGGCAGGAGGCCACCCATCGAAAGGTAGATCACGCCGAGCGTCAGGGGCAGCGCAACCCACAGCCGTCGGGGCAAGTTCTCCGAACGGCGAATGCCCATGTAACGGGCATCCTCTGGCTCCGGCGACCCACCTGCGGGCGGCACGGCCGAAACCGGAGGCGAAGAGACAGGGCAACAACCGGGATCGTCGGGAACCATGGGCAGGAGAGACTCCTCGCGGAGCCTGAACCGCGGTTTCCCCGGCCGCAACCGGCAACCGTCCGGCCTGCGGTCTAGGCCTCGACACCCCGCTCCAGCGTGCTTGAATCCACCCCGTTCTCCATGCCCGACGTCATCCTCATTTCCGGCAGTCCCTCCGCCACTTCGCGCTCCGTCGCGATCCTCCGCGCCACCGCCGAGGCGCTTGAACAGAACGGTCTTTCCACGGAGGTGGTGAGCGTCCGCGACTTCCCAGCTGAGGATCTCATCTTCGGTCGCTGGGACAGCCCGGCCTTCGTCCAGGCCAAGCAGGATCTCGCCGCCGCCGCCGGCGTGGTCATCAGCACGCCGATTTACAAGGCGTCCTACACCGCCGCCTTGAAGGGATTCCTCGATATTCTCCCGCAATCCGCCCTGCGCGGCAAGGTGGTGCTCCCTCTCGCCACCGGCGGCACCCTCGCCCACCTCCTCGCCATCGACTACGCCTTGAAGCCGGTCCTGTCCGTCCTCGGCGCCACCGAGATCCATCAGGGGGTCTACTCGACGGACGAACAGGTCCGGGTTGCAGCCGACGGCGTCCTGGTCATGCACGACGAGCTCCGTGCCCGCCACGACGCCGCGGTCGCCCAGTTCGCGGCCGCCGTCGAGGCACGTCGCTCCCCGGGTCAGGCTTGATCAGCGCCACTCGTGGCGTGGATAGCGGCGGGATAGCTCGGCTCGGACTTTCGGATACATCTCGCTCCAGAAACGGGTCAGGTCCTCGGTCACTTGGATCGGCCGGTGATTGGGCGCGAGCACCTCAATCGTCACGGGTACCCGCCCATGGCCGAGGGTGAAGCGTCCGTCGACCCCGTATAGTTCCTGAATGCGTGCACTCAGGATCGGCGGACCTTCCGCGGCGTAGCGGATGCGGGAGCGCCGGCCGTTCGCCATGGTGAGCTTCTCCGGCAGGTAATCGTCGAGCACGGCCAACTGCTCCGCGGTCAGCCAGTCACGCAGGACAGGCATCACGGCCTTTTCCTTCACGGCGCGCGCCCCCAACTCTCCGTAGCAGATCTGCTCGATCAGGGTCGCCCGGTCGCTCTCGGTCAGCGGATTCACCTCCAGTTCGGGGAACCATTCGGCCAGCCGATTGACGCGGACGATCCACTGCTCGACCGACTCATCCCAGGCATCGATCGTGATCCGGCCCGCCAGCACCTCGCGGGTCAGCAACGCCGCCGCTTCGCTCAGGGGAGCCTCGTCCGAGGAGACGCGAGCCTCGATCACCAGATCACGGAAACGTCGCTCGCGGCGGGAAACCACCCGCTTCGCCTGCTCGTCATAGACCACGCCGCGGGTCTCTCGGTAATCGTCGGGAAAGAGTTCCTTAAGCCACGCTTCCTCCACGGCGGTCGCGAGTGAGAGCAGCACGTTCACCTCGCCGCCGCGGCCTTCCACCTCGCTGATCTCCGCCGCCACCAAAAGCGGGCTGCGCTGGATTGCACTTTCGCGGGCCAGCAGGCCGCGGCGCTGGTGGACAAGTTCGCACCGGAGCGTTCCGGCGTCGAGTCGCCGGGCGACCTGGTCAGAGAAGCCCGCCAAGACGCAGCGCCGGACCGCGGCGCCGTCCACCCGGCGTTCGGAAACATCCAGCCCCTCCTTCTCCGCAATCTCGAGAAACTGGCTGAAGAGCGGGCCCACTTGCCGCGCCCCCTGCGCATGAATCCCGAGGCGACGGCAGGCATCGACCGCGTAGCGCGCCGAATCCGCATACCGCCACGCGCGCATGAGCAGGAAGAAGTCACTCTCCGTTTCCTCACCGAGCGCATCCTCGCGCGCATCCTCCACCTCGCGGGACACCCCGCGCAGCAGGAAACTCCTGCCCTGAGTCAGCGCCGCCATCAGCGCCACGGACCGCACGCACCCACGCGCATCGGCCTCCAGGAGCATGCGCGCATAGCGGGGATGAACCGGGAAGCGCAGCATCTTGCGGCCGAGGTCCGTGATCGCCCCGCCGCCCGCGGTCCCGGCAGCCGCCGCCACGGCGCCGAGATCGACGAGCAGCGCCTCGGCCCGCGCGAGCGCCTTGGGATCAGGGGACTCCAGCCAAGGAAAGCCGGCCACGTCCGTGATCCCGCTCGCCTTGAGCGTCAGCACGACCTCCGACAAGTCCAGCCGGCGCACCTCGGGAATCTCCTGCGGGGCGCGCTGGCTGTGCTCGCGCTCCGTCCAGAGGCGGACGCACACGCCGGGCGCCGTCCGACCCGCGCGACCCGCGCGCTGGTCCGCGCTCGCCGCGGAGATCTTCTCGACCAGCAGCGTGTTGATCCCGCGGTGCGGATCGAAGCGCGCGATCCGCGCGAGACCACTGTCGATCACCGCCGTCACGCCATCGATCGTGAGCGAAGTCTCCGCGACATTGGTCGAGACGATGATTTTCCGCGCTTCGCTGCGCGCGACCGCGCGGTCCTGCGCCTCCGTCGGCAGCTCTCCGTGCAGCGGCAACACCACGCAATCCCGGAGGCCACGGAGTCCTTGGATCGCCTGAACGGTGCGTCCGATCTCGTACGCCCCCGGCATGAAGACGAGCAGGTCTCCGGCGGTCTGGGCTGCCACCCGCTCACACTCGGACGCCGCGGCATCCCAGACCGCCTCGCCCGTGGTATCCACGGATCGCGCGAGGTATTCGATCCCCACCGGATGCGTCCGCCCCTGGGAGACCAGCACCTCGCACGGCGCGAGATAGCCGCGCAGCGCGCCCGCATCCAGGGTCGCCGACATCACGATGATCCGCAGATCCGGCCGCGCGGAGCGCTGGATCTGCAGCGCCCGCGCCAGCGAGATGTCACCGTAAAGATGGCGCTCATGGAATTCGTCGAAAACAAGCGCGCTCACGCCGCGGAGCAGCGGGTCCGCGCTCATCTGCCGCAGCAGCACGCCCTCCGTGACGAACCGGATGCGCGTCGCCGCGCTCACGCGGGACTCCAAACGTATCTGGTAGCCCACTACACTACCCAGCGGCACGCCCATTTCCTCCGCCACTCGGCGGGCAAGCAGGCGCGTGGCGAGGCGCCGGGGCTGGAGGACGACGACCTCGCCCCGCTCACCCAGGGCACCGCCCGCCAGCAGCATCTGCGGCAGTTGGGTCGACTTTCCGGAGCCGGTGGGGGCCTGCACGATGAGCCGGCCCTCGCGCCGGACGGCGTCGAGGATGCGGGCCTCCAGCTCGTAGATCGGCAGCGTGCGGGCGTCCATGGAAGCGGTCACACAATCGGTCTCCCCATCCCGCTGGCAAGCCGTGGTTTGCCGCACTCGAGACTGCGTCTCCATCCGGTGAATAACCGGTGAACAACGTTACTCACATGTTATACACAAGTGCATTGATGGTGAACAACTTCCGTTGCTTTTTGCTTCCCTTTTTTCGGCCATCGGGCAGGGTGTGAATTGTTCCTTGATAGAACAGTCGAGACCACGGCGGCATGAAAAACCCGCCGCAGGGCGACTGGGATAATCCCGGGTGACCGGGGAACGGAAGGGGGCAGCTGGTGCCTTTTTCCCCTCGGGGCGCGCAAGCGCCCTAGCAGGCACATATCACCAGCTCCTCTGGACGGTGTCGTGACCGTGCCAGTTGCCACGAATCAGGAGCTGTGCGGCCAGGAGCGAAGTAGAAACCGCTTCCAAGCCGAGTCAGGCGTACGGACCGTTTCGATCCGTGCGCCGACGCAGTTACCCAGAGGGTTACGGCTGCTACTGCGCAGACCAGCACGCAAACGCGTTGTCCGGCGGGGCCACCCGCCAAAAGGCCTTTCCCAACACGGGCGAGGCGCGCAAGGACGACGTGAATGCGGGGAGCGAGCGGGCCCGGCAAAGCCCGCGAAACCTCCTTCGTTTGGGGCGGCGTCGCCAACCGGCGTCACCCAACTGCAAGTCCGAAAGCAGCCTGAGAGTTAAGAGGCTAGACCCGTAGCACGGGGCCAACGCCCGGCCAAAAGCCGGGGCCGTCCCCGCGAGCACGGTGCCGACGCGAAACAAACAAGTTGCAGGCGTGTCAGCACCTCGTCCAGCGAGCCACTCCCGGCAGGGAGTGTCCGATCTGGGCGCAGAGGCCTCACTCAAAATCCCGTCCCGCAAGGGACGAGACGGTCCCGCCATGAGACCGAGAGCCGTGCGCTGCCGCACGGAGTGGCGTCGGGAAGCACACCGCCCGCGAAAGCGAGAGCGCCCAAGGTGTGCGTCGGGGAAGAGCGCGTGGCGAACGCCCACTCCCAAGTTTGGCCCCGGGACCGCAAGGTCCCGGGGCCTTCTCTTTTCCGGGGGTCCGTCCACCCCCGCCCCGGACCTACCGCAAGACGATCGCGGATGCCGGAGATACCCGGGAGGGCACACACTCTAGGCAAATGAATTGCCGCAATACCCGGCTCGGGCGTGTCCACGTGGGGTTTGCCTGGCCTCGCGTCCGCACACGCCCGCCTTCCGCCTTGCCAACCCGCTCCGCGGCACGCAGGTTCTTCGGTTTTTCGAGTCGCCGCTCGGCACCGCGCCATGAACCAGAACATCCGTAACATCGCCATTATCGCCCACGTTGACCACGGGAAGACCACCCTCGTGGACAAGCTGCTCAAGGAAGGCGGCGTCTACCGAGCCAATCAGCAGGTCGAGGAACGCGCCATGGACTCCATGGACCTCGAGAAGGAAAAGGGCATCACCATCAAGGCGAAGAACACCTCCGTCCACTGGCGGGACAAGACGATCAACATCGTCGACACCCCGGGCCACGCCGACTTCGGCGGCGAGGTCGAACGCGCCCTGCGCATGGTCGACGGCGTACTGCTGGTGGTCGACGCCTACGACGGCCCCCAGGCCCAGACCCGGTTCGTGCTCCGCAAGGCCCTCTCCCACGGCCTGAAGGTGGTGCTCGTCATCAACAAGATCGATCGCGACAACGCGGATCCGAAGAAGATGTACGACAAGGTGCTCGAGCTCCTGCTCGAGCTCAACGCGTCCGAGGAGCAGTTCGACGCCCCCGTGGTCTACGGCTCCGGCCGCGATGGGTACATGATGTACCACCTGAACGATGAGCGGAAGGACATGACGCCGCTGTTCCAGACGATCCTCGACCACGTCCCGCCTCCCTTCGCGAAGCCGTCCGAGCCGTTCCACATGCTCGTCTCCAACATCGACTGGAGCGACTACGTGGGCCGCATCGCGGTGGGCAAGATCCTCGGCGGCCAGATCAAGGTCGGCGACCCGGTCTTCGTCCTGCGCCATTCCACGGGCCAGCGGGTCCGCGCCAAGATTTCCAAGGTCTTTGAGTTCACCGGTCTCGGCACCCGCGAGACCGACAATGCCGTCGCCGGCAACATCGTCGGCCTCGCCGGTTTCGAGGACGTCGACATCGGCGATACCCTCACCGTCGATGAAAATGGCCACGCCCTGCCGTTCGCGCAGATCGATCCGCCGACGCTCGAGATGCAGTTCTGCGTGAACGACGGCCCACTCGTCGGCAGGGAGGGCAAGCTCGTCACGTCCCGCCAGCTCCGCGAGCGCCTGTTCCGTGAGCTCAAGACGAACGTCTCCATCAACGTGGAGGACAGCGAAAAGGCCAGTGTCTTCAACGTGAAGGCCCGCGGCGCCATGCAGATCGCCGTGCTCGTCGAAACGATGCGCCGCGAGGGCTTCGAGTTGCTCGTTTCCCGCCCGACCGTGATCGAGCGCGTCGAGAACGGTCAGCGGTTGGAGCCGTATGAGACCGTCTGGATCGAGGTGCCGGACGAGTGCGTCGGTTCCATCATGCAGAATCTCGCCAACCGTCGCGGCCAGATGACGAACATGGAGAAGCTTCCGCATTCCACCATGATCGAAGCCACGATCACGACCCGCGGCCTGATCGGCCTCGAAATCGATGTGGTCAACGCGACCAGCGGTCGCGGTGTGATGAGCCACTTGTTCAAGGAGTACGGCCCGTACGCGGGCGAGGTCCTGACGCGCCTGAGCGGCACGATCATCGCCACGGATCCGGGCGTGACCACCGCCTACGCACTCGAAATGGTGCAGGAGCGCGGCAAGCTGTTCGTCGGCCCTGGCGAAGATGTCTACGAGGGCATGATCGTCGGCGAGAATCCGCGCAACGAGGACATTCAGGTGAACGCGGTGCGCGCGAAGCAGCTGACCAACTTCCGCTCCCAAGGCGAAGGCAAGGGCGTGCAGCTCACGCCGCCGACCAAGCTCTCCTTGGAACGCGCGATCGAGTACATCGCCTCCGATGAGTTCGTCGAGGTCACGCCCAAGAGCCTGCGCTTGCGCAAGCGCATCCTCGCCTCGACCGAGCGCCGCAAGGCCGATCGCGCCGCGAAGTCCTGATCGGACCGCGTCCGTTCATCGCCGCCTGCTCCGCCCGGAGCAGGCGCTACCTTCGCGTTCGCCCCTCCCGGCGCGCTCAGCGCGTCGGCTCGGTCTGACCATCCTCTCGCGCGGTCTCGCGCTCGATGTCCTGGGCCTTCTTCAGGCCGTGCGCGCTGCCATGGCCGGTGACCCAGATGACGGCGCGATCGATCAAGATATAGACTACCGGGATGACGAAGAGTGAGATCACCGTCGCAAGGGTCAGACCTCCCACGATCACCAATCCCATCGGATTACGCGTCTCCGCACCGGCCCCCGTCGCAAACGCGATCGGCACCGCGCCGAGCACCGTGGCAATCGAGGTCATGAGAATCGGACGGAAGCGGAGCGTCGCGGCTTCGTAGGCGGCATCCACCGCATTGCGTCCCGCGAGCTGGAGTTCGTTGGCAAACTCGACGATCAGGATGCCGTTCTTTGCGACCAAGCCGATCAGCATGATCAAGCCGAACCGGGCGAAGAGATTATCGGTCATCGCCGGCCCCCAAAAGCGCGTCGAGTAGAGCACGATCAGTCCACCGGAGATCGCGAGAATGATGCCGCTGAAGATCGTGATTGGATGCACCCAGGATTCGAACTGCGCCGCGAGGATCAGGAACGTGAAGACCAGCGCGAGACCGAAGAGCAGGGTGGTATCGCTGGTGCTCTCCACGAAGTCCCGAGTCTCTCCATCCCAGGTGTAGCGGTAGCCGGCCGGCAGGAGGCCCTTCGCCTTTTCTTCCATGAAGGCGATGCCGTCGCTCATTGTTTTCCCGGTGGCCAGCTGCCCGGAAACCGTCACGGAACGCATGCGGTTCAGGTGCGGATAGCTCTCCGGTACGATCGCCTCCGTGTAGCTGACGAGGTTGACCAGCTGCACCAGCTGGCCGTCGCGGGACCGCACGTAAAGTTTACCCAAGTCGGCCGGGGTGACGCGCTTCTCGTCCTCGACACGGATGACGACGTCGTACTGCTGATTGCCGCGCTGGAACTGGGTGACGCGCTTGCCGCCCATCAGAGTCTCCAGGGTATTGGCGATGTCGCTCACCGGCACCTTGAGGTCAGCGGCTTTGGCCCGATCGATCCGCACCTCCAGCTGCGGCTTGGTCGGCTGGGGATCGACGCGGGGCTGCAAGAAGACACCGCCCTTGCGCATCTCCTCCGCGAAGGCCGCCCCGGCCTTCTGCAGCGTCGGAAAGTCCGCCCCTTGCAGGACCATCTGTAAACCCGGGAGGTCGCGACGGTTGCCGATGGGCCGGATCGGTGTCGGGAAGGCCTGGCCACCCGTGATCGTCGCGGCGAACTTGCGCCGCACTTCCTCGATGATCTCCTGGGTTTTTCGTGAGCGTTCTTCCCACGGCTTAAGGCTGGCAAAGATGAAGGCGCGCCCTTCCCCACCCCGGTGGAAGGTGCGATCCACCTCGGGAATGCCGAGGATGATCTGCTCCATCTCCCGCGAGTAGGTCACCGAGTACAGCGGAGTCGACCCGACCGGGGGCACGAACTGCGCGGTGAAGATGCCTCGGTCCTCCAGCGGGATCAGTTCCCGCTGCAACTTCGTGTAAAGCCAAGGGCCGATCGCCGAAAACAGCACCGCAAGGAGCACCACCGTGGTCTTCGCGCGCAGGGATCCGCGCAGCGAGGAGGCATACATGCCGTTCAACCAGACAAACGCCGGCTCGGTCTTCCGGTATAGCCAGCCGTGACGCACCGCTCCCGTCGCATCCCGCTTGGCCGTCAGCATCCGCGAGCAAAGCATCGGCGTCAGCGTGAGCGCTACGAAGGCCGAGACCAGAACCGCGATCGCAAGCGTGAAGCCGAATTCGTAGAAGAGGCGCCCAGTCTGCCCCGACTGGAAGGCCACCGGCACGAACACTGCCGCCAGGGTCAACGTGGTCGCGATCACCGCGAAGGCCACCTGGCGCGCTCCGTGGACCGCCGCGGAGATCGGCCGCTCGCCCAGTTCGATCCGCCGGTAGATGTTCTCCAGCATCACGATCGCATCATCAACCACGAGGCCCACCGCGAGCACCAGCGCGAGCAGGGTCAGGACATTCAGGGAAAACCCCAGCCAGCTCATCACGGCGAACGCGCCGACCAGCGAGACCGGGATCGCCAACAGCGGGATGAGCGTCGCCCGCCAGTCCCGCAGAAACACGAACAGCACCAAGATCACCAGTACCGTCGCCTCCGCCAGCGTCCGATAGACCTCCTGCACCGAACGCTCCACGAAGACGCTCGTATCGTAGGAAAGCGTGAGGATCACCCCTTCCGGAAGCTCCGCACGGATCGACGGGATCAGCGCCTTGATCTCCCGCGCCACATCCAAAAGGTTGGCCTGCGACTGACGCAGCACCTGCACGCCGACCGCCGGCTGGCCCTTGAAGAACGATTCGCTGCGCGCGTCGTTGATGCCGCCGCCCAACTCTACGCGACCGATGTCGCGGAACTTCACCTGGTACCCACCCTTCACCGCGAGCACGAGGTTCTCGAAATCCGCCACCTCCGACATGTTCCCCTGCACGCGCACCGTGAACTCGCGGGTCACGGACTCGATTCGCCCGCCGGGAATCTCCACGTTCTGCTGGCGCAGCGCCGACTCCACGTCGGCCACGGTCAGCGCATAGGCCGCCAGCCGGTCCGAATCCACCCACAAGCGCATGGTGTAGCGGGGCCCGCGAATGAGGACCGAGCCGACTCCGGGGACGGTCTGCAGGCGCTGCACCGCCAGGCGATCCGCAAAGTCGTACAGCTCAAGCCGCGAATACTTCTCCGACATGAACGACATCGACAGGATCGGGTTCGAGTCGGCCTCCACCTTGGAGACCTGGGACTCACGCGCCTCCTGCGGCAGGTTGCCCCGCGCCCGACTCACTCGGTCACGCACATCATTCGCCGCCTCGTCGAGATTGCGCCCCAAATTGAACTCCAAGGTGACCCGGGACTGACCCTCGGTGGAACTCGAGCGCAGCAGACGGATGCCGTCGATCGCCGAGAGCTCCTTTTCCAGCGGTTCCGTGATCTTGGACTCCACCACCTCGGCGGACGCGCCGGGGTACACCGTCTCCACCGAGATGACGGGAACATCCGTCATCGGATACTCCCGCACCGGCAGGTTCTGGAAAGACAGTCCTCCGACCAACAAGATGAGAATCGAAGCGACGAGGCAGATGACCGGACGCTTGATCGAGAGATCGGACAGGATCATGGGCAAGGGACGCAGGCGATCACTCGCCGACGCGGAATTCAGCCTTCAACGGGCGGGGCTGCAGCTTTGCGCCGGGAAACAGGATCAGGCCGCCGACGCCGGATGCCACGACCTCGCTGGACTCGTCCAGCGTGCCGCCGATGGGCGTCACCTCCACCAACCCCTTCGAACGCAACCCGAGCGTGACCCGCACGAACTCGGCCGTGCGTTCCGGACCCGCTCCGCGGGCGACGATGACGTTCGAGCCCGCGGCGTTGGTCAGGATCGCACCCTCCGGCACCGTCAACACCCCGGAACGAACCTCAAGGACCACCTCGATATTCGCGAACATGCCGGGCTTCAGGCTGGGCGGCGGATTGGTCAGCAGGCCCTTCACGGCGCTGGAACGCGTCGCGCGATCGATCACCGAACTCACGAAGTACACCTCGCCTTGGACGACCGCATCCGTCCCGAGGGAACGCGATGCGACCGCGATACGCGTGCCGGGCTGGACCTTGAAGAGGTAGCGTTCCGGCATCTGAAACTCGATCTTGAGGCGCGAGAGATCGTCGATGGTCGTGATCGGCGTCTGATTGTTCACGTAATCGCCCGGGGAGAGCGAGCGTGCCCCGACGATGCCATCGAACGGCGCCTTCACCTCCGTCTTCTCAAGACGCAGGCGCAGCACGGACAAGTCGGCCTTGGACGACGCGTACTCGGTCCGCGCCCGATCGTAGTCAGCCTGCGTCGTGGACTGGGTCTTTCTCAGGTTCTCCGCCCGCTCGAGGCTCAAGGTCGTGAGCTGGAAGCGGGCCTCGGCCTGAGCCAGTTGCGCCAGGATCTCCGAATCATCGATCTTCACCAGCACGGCCCCACGCCGGATCGCCTGACCTTCCTCGAAATAGATCCCGCGGACCAACCCAGCGATTTCCGCGCGCATGTCGGCCGACTCATTGGGGGCGACCGAGCCCACCACGGTGAGCGATTCGACCAAGTCGCGGCGCACCACGGAGGTGACCTCAACCGGCTGGACGCGCCCTTGGGCTCCGCCCGGCCCCTTGGCCGCCGCGGGAGCTGCCTCCGGCTTACGACAGCCGGGAGCGGAGAGGATCAGACACAGCGCAGCGCAAAGAAGGAAAGGAGGGCTGCGAAGCAAGGTGGGCAAGGAGGTCAACACGACGAGGTCGGTTAGGCTAACGTCGCACCGTAGGCCGCTGCGTCCATCAAGCCGGTCGCGCCGGGGCTCGCGGGCCGCACCCTTAGCATCCAGCCGCGCGCGTAGGGATCCTGATTCACCGTCTCCGGCGCCGACTCAAGGAGACCATTGACCTCGACCACCGTGCCCCCGGCGGGAGCGTACAAATCGGATGCCGCCTTCACGCTCTCGACGACGCCGAACACGGCCCCGGCGGCGAGGGTCGCACCGACCTTGGGCAGCTGCACGTAGGTGATGTCGCCAAGCGCCGCTTGGGCGTAGTCCGTGATGCCGACGAGCACGGTACCGTCCGGCTCGGGCTTGGCCCATTCATGCGACTTGGCGTAATGACGGTCTGGGGGGATGGAACTCATGTGACAGGGACAGACGAGGGATGGATGGAACGCAGGGTCAAGTGCCCGCCCGCGGTACGAGGGGCGGTCGGACGATCTGCAGGGGAATCTCGGTGCCGCGGATGGCGACAAACAGCGGTGACGTCGCGAAGGCCGTCGACACCAGCGCGGAGCCGATGGCCTCGTTGAGGATGGGCGACAGCGTACCCGACAAGACCCGCCCGACGACGGTGCCATCAGACGTGCAGACCGGGGAGTCCGGCCGCACGATGCGGCGGTCACCCGTGCGAAAATGGAGCACACGCCGCGGTGACCCGGCGGCTTTCTCGGCCGCCAACGCCGTACGTCCGATAAAGTCGGCGGCCTTGCCGAGTTTGACCGTCCAGCCCAAGCCGGCCGCCAATGGGGAGATTTCGGCGGAGAGCTCGTGGCCGTACAGCGGGTAGCCAGCCTCCAGACGCAGCGAGTCGCGGGCCCCCAGCCCGCACAGTTCCAGGCCATGGGGTGCGCCGGCCGCGAGAAGGGCCTCGGCCAGCGCCACGGAGTCCGCCGGGGCATGGTACAATTCGAAGCCGTCCTCGCCGGTGTACCCGGTCCGGCTCGCCAGGCAAAGCACGCCCGCGACGGTGGCCTCGGCGAACTGGAACGGCCGGATCAATCCCAGCTTGGCCCCGGTGAGCGGCTGGAGCAGGCGCTCCGCGAGCGGCCCCTGGATCGCCAGGAGGGCCCAGGCATCGGACACGTCCACGATCTCGACGCCCGCAGCCGTGGTCGCCGCCCGGTCCCGGATCCAGGCGACATCCTTGGCGATGTTGCTGGCGTTGACGCAGAGGAAGTAGTCATCCGGCCCCCGCTGGTAGGCCAGGAGATCGTCAACGACCCCGCCCGACGGCTCACACATCGGCGAGTAGAGAACTCCGCCGGGGGCCAGACGACCCACGTCGTTGGTCAGGAGGGAATCGAGAAAAGCGCGGGCGCCCGGCCCGCGGACCTCCACTTCACCCATGTGGGACACGTCGAACAAACCCGCCGCGCGGCGGACCGCGCGGTGCTCCTCCAGGATGCTGCGGTATTGCACCGGCATCTCCCAACCGGCGAAGTCTACCATGCGCCCTCCCCGGGCCACGTGGAGATCGAACAGCGGCGTGCGTCGCAAGGCGGACATGGTG
>JBEIGD010000046.1:0-20902 GCA_040382075.1 Opitutaceae bacterium | reverse complement strand
GTAGCGTACTCCGGGCCCGATGAGGCCCGCGTCGCGAAGCACCAGAGGTGCGGCGCAGATCGCCGCGATCCAACGCCCGGCCTCAGCGTGGGCACGGACGAGCGGAACCACGCGCGGATCATCGCGGAGGCCGCGGACGCCGGGGCCACCGGGGATCACCAGCGCGTCGAAACTCTCCCCGGCAGGAACGGCCGCGAGCGGCAGGTCCGCGTGCAGCGTGATGCCGCAGCGACCGGTGACGTGGATGCCGGGGGTGAGTGCTGCCACGACGACCTCGACTCCGGCGCGTCGGAGCACGTCGATCGGAGTGATGGCCTCGATTTCCTCGAATCCCTCCGGAAGGAGCAGCAGGACGCGGGGCATGGCGGCGGATGCGGTGGAGCGCGCGGTCGGGCGACCTAGCTCTTGGGTTCGACCTTTGCGGTCAGCGGCGCGGTGTCGCCGACCCAGAACTCGCGTCGATCGCCGAGAGCCAGCGCGTCGGCGACCACGCGAAGGGTTTCGCGCAGGTGGACGTCCATTTTGGCGAAGTGGGCATTGTCATCTTCGTCCGTGCTCTCGACCTCGTCCGGGCTCGCGGCCGGGGCGTCTGCGGGCTTGGAGCCCTCGGGCGAGGCCGGTGGAGTGACCGTGGCGCGGATTCGAGGCGGAGGAGGAGGAGCGAGGAGGAACTCCCGATATGGGTAGTCAGCGACGGCCAGCCGGGCCTTCTCCGCGTCGAGCGTCTTGCGGAAAGCATCATCCTCGGCCTTTTGCCGCCGTCGGTCCTCGAGGTTGAGCGAGGCCAGTTTCTGATCCTGCTTGGAACGGAAGAAATCGATCGACTTGCGCAGGTAGGCAAATTCATCGAATCCGCTCTGGCGTTCCGTGCTCTTGGCGCGGAGCGGCTCGAGCAGCGACGCGGACAGAGGCTTGCCGTCGAAGTAGCTGGTCGGAATTTCGTCCCAGACCAAGGCATGGGGAAGGTCCTTTTCGCCAATGGGCAGGAAGTCTTCGATCGACGGGAGCGTGATGTCCGGTACGACGCCCTTCAGCTGAGTCGAGGCTCCGTTGGGCAGGTAGAACTTTTGCACCGTGAACTTCGCCGCCCCCGTCTTGATCGGCGAACGGGTGAGGGCGGGAATCAGGTTCCGCATTTCCACGACGGTCTGGACCGACCCCTTGCCGTGGGTCGAGCTGTCGCCCACCACCACGGCGCGACCGTAGTTCTGAAGTGCGCCGGCGACGATCTCCGAGGCCGAGGCGCTGAAGCGCGACACCAGCACAGCGAGCGGCCCGTCGTAAGCGATGCGGGCGTCTTCATCCTCGTCGACCTTGATCTCGCCGTAGTACGAGCGGACCTGGACGACGGGACCCCGGCGGATGAAAAGCCCGGTGAGGTCGATGGCCTCGGAGAGCAGACCGCCTCCGTTGCGTCGCAGATCGAGGACCAGGCCACGGATCCCGGCGGCTTGGAGTTGGGTGATGAGCTTGGCGACATCGCCCGATGCGGATGAGCCTTCGCCCTCGGGGGTTGATCCATCCGGGCCGTAGAAGGCGGGGAGGGAGATGACCCCGATCGGAACCTTCACGGCTGGATTGTTGGCATCGGGAACCTCGAAAATTGCGCCGAACGCGCGTGCGTTGTCCAGTTTGACCACGTCGCGCGTGAGGATGACCTCCTTGCGCGTGGAAGAGTCGGTCGCGTCGGCCGGCTGGACGAGCAGGCGCACCTGCGTACCCTTCGCGCCGCGGATCATGTCGACGATCTTCCGCAGTTTCATGCCCACGACTTCGATCGGTTCAGCACCGACTTGGCCGACGGAGTGGATGCGGTCGTTGGGTTTGATCTGCTTGCTGAGGTCGGCGGGGCCGCCCGGGACGATTTCGCGGACGATGCAGACATCGTCCTCGAGGGAGAGCATGGCGCCGATGCCGACGAGTTGGAGGCGCATCTGGATGTTGAAATCCTCAAACGTGTCGGAGGAAAAGTACGTCGAGTGGGGATCGTAGATGCGTGCCAGCGTGCCGAGAAAAGTCTCGGCGAGATCGAGGGACTCGATCTCGGAGATGTTCTTCAGCATGCGCTCGTAGCGCTTGCGCACGTGGGTGCGGGCCTCCTCGAGTGCCACGGCGGGATCGGACGGGGCCTTCTTTCCGAGCATTTCCGTGACGATCTCGAACGTGAGGCGACGCCGCCACAAGTCATCGGCCTCCGCCGCCGTGGCGGGCCACTCGGCTTCCGAGCGGTCAAAGGCGTAAGCCTCGGCCGAAGCGAGGTCGACGGGCTTCTTCAGCTCCTCGAAAATCCACGCCACGCGGGCGCGGACGCGTTCGTCGTAGCGGTTGAAAATGTCGTAGGCGTAGTCGACGCGTCCCAGCGTGGAGATGTTCCAGTAGAGGCGATCGGGCGGGTTGGCGCTGGCGAATTCCTGCTTGTCCGGGGTGAGGAAGAACAGGCGCTGACCGTCGAGTTCGGCCATGTAGTCCGACAAAAGGTCGGCGTAGGCCTTGGGTTTGACCGCGTCGCGGTTGTAGTGGACCTCCTCGAGGAGGCGGACGAATTGCGAGACCTCCTTTGTGAGCGTCGCCGAACTGCGAAACGAGCGATCGCGCGGAGCGGGTTCAGCGGAGGCGGCGAAAGGCAGGAGGGTGGCGAGCAGGGCGCCGGAGAGCAGCTGCCGAAAAATCGGGGACGTCATCTTCTCGATAATGGGAAACGAAAGTCGGAGAAAAGTTTCGGGCAAGTCTGAGCGCGTCTAGTCGGACTTCCCGAGCAGCCCTCGGGCGCGGTCGAGGATTTGCCGCTCGGCCGGAGTGAGCGCTCCGAATCCGTCGCTGTTGATCTTGTCGAGGATCCGATCGACCTCGGCCTTCAGAAGCTCGGCGGAGGGAAACGCATCCTCGGCCGGCAGCGTCTCGGGTGGAGGCGTGGCGGCCGCCGGGCGGGTTCGACGCAGCCAGCGAGGCAGGCGAAGCACGGCGGCGCGGTCGGGGTTGCGCCACTCGCGCTGGTAGACCCAACGGAAATACATCCAACCGGCGGCCATTCCGCCCAGGTGCGCCGAGTGGGCCCAGTCCAGCGGGGAGGACATCCCGAGGACCTCAAACGCGAGCATCCCCGCCATGTCCACGACGGCGAGCGTGAGCGTGAGGTACTTGGCGACGAAAGTCACCGGAATGAAGAAGATCAGAATCCTGACCCGATGATTGGGCTGGATGCAGGTGAATAGCATCAGAAGTGCCATCACCCCGGCGGAGGCGCCGACAATCGCGCCTCCGGTGTGCCAATGGGTCCCGATCCAAACCAGCCCGCCCAGAGCAACGCCGCCGAACCACAGCGCCAGGAAGCGCCCGGAGCCCAGCAGGGGTAGCAACTCCCTGCCCAGGAACCATAACCACATTGCGTTGAAGAGCAGGTGCAGCAGCACCATGGCTCCGGTGTCGTGGAGGAAACTATAGCTCGCCAGCGTCCAAATCCGGCCCTCCTGCAGCGATGCGGGGCTGAGGGTGAGCAGTCGATTGAACGCGGCCCCGGCCCGTTCGCCCAGCAGGTAATTGAAGAAAAGCTGGAGCACGAAGACCGCGATCAGCGCGGAGAGCAGCCAGATCAGGACCGACGTCGAGGGACGGCGGGGTGGGCCCAATAGATAGGTCCGGTCTGACAGCATGACTTCGGGCGTACCGTGACACGGCGAGGCCCCACTTCAAGCGTGAGCGGCAAAAACCTTTCGAATACCGCGCAGCAGGCGGGCTGCAGGTGGGTGCGGCGGGCTTGACACTCCGAGGCACCATCCTGTTCAGTTTTCCAAGCCATGGCCAACAAAGCTGAAAAGTGGGACCACAACGCGGCAGGGAAGTTCTACGTCGACCAGCAGTGCATCGACTGTGACCTCTGCCGGGAGACCGCGCCGAACTTCTTCACGCGCCACGACGACGGTGGACATTCCTATGTCTTCAAGCAGCCGTCGACGCAGGAAGAAATCGACCAGTGCATGGAAGCCCTCGAGGGCTGCCCGGTCGAGGCGATCGGCACGGACGGCGACCAGTAAGGTCGCGGGGAGTGTCTGACCGCGCCGTCGCCGCATGCGGCGGGTCGCGGTGGCTTTCGCAGGGGTGCAGAAAACGTGTCGCCACGTGTTTCTCGCGCTTCTTGTTAACTGATTCGGGGTTTAGCTTAACAAAAAGCTTGGCGTGGGTTCCCGCTCTGCGTGAGGGTTAGGGCGATGCAACGCGTGCAAGGAGACGTTCGATCGCGGTCCAGCCATCTTTGGCGGCTGGCACTCGCCGCCGTCGGGTCGCTCGGAGTGGTCACGGCGTTCGCTCAATCGACTGCGGTGCCGCTGCCCGGGGTCGCAGTCGAGGCGGTGCGCGTGGCGAACGAGGAGCCCGTGACGACGTTTGCGATGCCGGTCTCGGCGCTTCGATTTGAGCCGCTCGTGGATGTGCAGGCTCGCAACCTGGCGGAGGGGCAGGCGGATGTTTCGATCCGTGCCGGACTCTTCGAGCAGACGGGTTTCCGGGTCGGGGTTCTGCCGGTCTTTGATCCACAGACGGGCCATTACTTCGCCGAGCTTCCGGTGCCGCCGGAGGTGCTTTCGCTCCCGCAGGTACTCACCGGCGTGGCACATGCGCTTGGCGGTTGGAACGCCGGGGCGGGTACGGTCGCCTACGGCTGGCGTCCGATTCGTCGCGCGCAGGTCGTGCAGGCGGCGGCAGGCGAGGATCACAGCCGGCGCGCGTCGTGGTACGAGGCGTGGACCACCGAAGTCGCCGGCGGGCGCACGCTGGGGTTCGACGCTTCGCTCGCGGGTTCACGCTCGGACGGCTCGATTCCACTCGGCGACCACGATTTCCGGCGGGTGCATGGTCGGTTGCAGGTGCGGGGGACAGCGGCGCAGACGGATCTGTTTGCGGGCTATCAGGCCAAGTTCTTCGGCTGGCCAAATCTCTACACTCCCTTCAATTCGCCGGAGTCGGAAAACCTCCAAACTGTCCTTTTGGCGCTCAATCATCGCGAGGAATGGGGTGCCGGTGATGGCGTCGAGTGGGGGGCCTATTACCGACGCAACAAGGATGACTATGCGTTCAATCGCTTCGCGCCGCTGGGGCCGGTTCATCCGTTCCAGCACACGACTTGGGTGCGGGCCGCCGCAGCGGACGTGCGCCGGACGTGGGGCGGGGCGCAGTGGCACGCGCGCGCGGTGGTGATGGGCGATCGCTTGACCTCGACCTCGCTGACGGCGGGCCGCTTCCGAGATCGGCTGCATCGCACGCTCTCCCTCGCCCCCGAATGGCGCGTGGCGCGCTCGCAGGGAGGTCGCTGGGTGGCACGCGCGGGTGTTTCGTATGACGACACGAATCGCGATGCGTCCTCATGGTCCCCGCTGGCGGAACTCGCGCTGGACTGGGGAGCGGCTGCTCCTGGCCTGCGCCGCGTGCACGTCGGCTATGCCACGTCCACGCAGACGGCTACTTACACCGCGCTGAACGCGGCGAGTGGTGCCGGACTGTTTCGCGGCAACCCCGGCCTGGGACGACAGACGGCCCGTACGCTTGAGGCAGGTGCCGCGGGAGTGCTGGCGGGATGGACCACGCAGCTCGCGGTGTTTCAGCGGTGGGACGACGCGTTGGTTGATTGGACCTACCGGAGGGGAGTCACCGCGCGGACCGCAAACCCAGTGGACCTTTCGACCACCGGCGCGGAGTGCGTGCTCCGCCGCTCGCTGGATCGCTGGGATTTTGTCGTCGGCCTGACCACTTACGCACGTCGGTCGGACTACGGCTCGGCCGTCGTGGATGCCAGCTTCTATGCGCTCAACTTCCCGCGCTTCCGCGCCACCGCGGCAATCGTGGCCCGCTTGGGACGGGGATGGGAAGTGCGAGTTGATAACGAGGTGCGCCGTCAGTCGGACAGTCTGCTGCGCCGCGCGTCGAGTCGTGACGCGTTCCTGACGGCGGCATCCGTCGCATATTCGCCCGCGACGTGGAACGGGGTGACGGTGTCGCTGCAGGCGGAGAATCTCTGGAACGACGACTTCGAGGAGGTTCCGGCGGTCCCGGCGGGGCGGCGGCAGGTCGTCCTCGGTGTAACCTACCGACGCTGATGCTCGGTGTTTGGCCGCTGGCGAGCGGGGGAGCGGAGGTGCGAAAATCGGCTGGCCAGACTGGCGTCGCGCGCGAGATCGATCACCCTTGGATAGCTCACTTTCTCATGGCTACACCCAAGTCCCGCAAGAAGTCCCCCGCCGCGCCGAAGCGTGCCCCCAAGTCTCCTGCTCCGCGACGCAGCGCGGCACCGTCGGTCCGGTCGCTCGGCGCGGTCCCCGATTTGGATAGTCGCGTACTGTTGCTCGAAGCCGCAGCCAAGGTCGGCGACGCCGAGATCACCGCGGTGATCCGGGGCTCCAAGGAAATCGAGGAGAAGGCCGGACGCGGTCTGCTGGCGCCTTTTCTGAATCATGTCCGCGACCTGTTGGCTCTCGTGACGGATTACTCCCGGGGGCGTTATCGCGCGATCCCGTTGGGCAGCATTGCGGTGATCGCCGGGGCTCTGGGGTACTTGCTGTCGCCGATGGACCTGATCCCGGATTTCATCCCGGGCCTGGGCTTGGTGGATGACGCTGGCGTGATCGGCGCATGCCTCAAGATTGTGCGGCCGCAGCTGGAGCGGTACAAGGCGGCTCGCCGCTCCTAGCCGCGCTGGTCGCGGAATGGGAGCTTGATTCCAGCCTGAGCGAAGAGGTCGGCGCCCACGAAGCGTGCGCGCGGGCCGAGCTCGCGCTCAATCCGGAGGACCTCGTTCCATTTGGCCATCCGCTCTCCGCGCGTGAATGAGCCGACCTTCAATTGACCGGCGTTCGTCGCGACGGCGAGATGCGCGATGAATGCATCTTCGGTCTCGCCGCTCCGCGCGGAAACGACCGGGAGCCAGCCGGCCGCCTGCGTGCGCCGGATTGCCGCGAGGGTCTCCGTCACGGTGCCGATCTGGTTCAACTTGATGAGCACGCTGTTCGCCGTCTGGGCAATGACGCCCCTCTCGATGCGGGCAAGGTTGGTCGTGAAGTGGTCGTCCCCGATCAGCTGGCAGCGTCCGCCGATGGCCTGCCGCATGCGCTGCCAGCCTTCCCAGTCGTCCTCGGAGCAGGGGTCCTCCACGGACGCGATGGGATGGTTGCGCACCCATCCGATCATGAGATCGGTGAAGGCTTCGCTCGAGAAGCGCCGGCGTTCGGCTCCGAACTCGTAGCCGCCATCGCGGAAGAGATCGGTCGCGGCGATGTCGAGCGACAGCGCGACGTCGCGGCCGGGGGTGTAGCCGGCGAGTTCGATCGCCTCAACGAGCGCCGCCAGCGCGTCCTCGTTGCGATCGAACTCCGGCCAGTATCCGCCCTCGTCCGCCACTCCGGCCAGTCGACCGCGGCGACGCAGTACGTCTCCGGCCGCCTGATACACGTTGAAGGTCATTTCCAGCGCCTCAGCGTAGGTCCTTGCACTGAGCGCAATGACCATGAAGTCCTGCACGTCCACGCGCCCGCTGGCATGCTTGCCGCCGCCGAAGATCTGGATCTCAGGCAGCGGGAGCAGAGTTCCGCCACCGTCGCCCAAGTGGGCGAAGAGCGGGATTCCGCGCGCCTGTGCCGCGGCAGCGGCGACGGCCAGCGAGACGCTCAGGATGGCGTTGGCGCCGAGACGTGACTTGTTGGGCGTGCCGTCGAGGGCGATCAGGGCGGCGTCGATGCCGGATTGGTCGAGTGCATCACGTCCCGTGACCGCGCGGGCGATTTCGCCGTCGACGTGGCTGACCGCGCGCAGCACGGAGCGTCCGCGGAAGTGTTGGCGGTCACCGTCGCGCAGCTCCAGCGCCTCATGGTGACCGGTCGAAGCACCCGATGGCACGAGCCCGCGGCCGCGCGCGCCGCCGGTGAGCGTGACCTCGGCCTCGATGGTGGGGTTGCCCCGGCTGTCGAAGATCTGCAGGGCCCGAACGGCGGAAATGGTGGTCATGGCGGACAAGGCTTCAGAAAAGACCATCCCCCCACCACTTGGCGAGGTCGGGAATGCTTCCGGGAGGGGAAGGTGCGTGCGTGCGCACGAAAGAGGTCACGGTGCGGCGGCCCGCCTCGTCGAGGTAGTCCACGGGCGACTTGCCGTGGACTCGGGCGAGAAGGAGAGCGAGGGTGATTTCGATTACACGGTTCTCCATCGTTCGTGCCTCGGCGTCCGGGAGCTGGTCGGCGTAGGAGCGCCAAAAGGTCGGGGTCAGCGCGAGCAGGTCGCCAACCCGGTCGTGGCGCCGATGATGGAGTGCCTTGAGCAGCAAGTGGTGGATGAGAAAGGCGACATCGAAGGCGGGATCGCCGAACCAAGCCACTTCAGCATCGAGGATGATCAGCCGCCCGGACTGGATCATCAGGTTCTTGGGACTGAAGTCGCCGTGAACCAGCGCCAGCCGCTGGGAAGCGAGTTGCTCGGAGATCCGCTGCAGCCACGGGGCTAGGTCAGGAAGGCGTTTCGCGCTCGTGTTGAAGTAGGGATCAATGCGCAGTTCGGTGAAGTTCCGCAGCGTATCGAAGGTCGCGGCAACGGCGCGATCGTTCCAGGTGGCGCGGTGAATGCGGCCGAGTGCGGCTCCGGCTTCGAGGGCGTAGAGCGGTTCCGCTTCGCCGGTCATGAGGGCCTGCTTCCACGTGATCCAGCCCTCCCCGAGGTACTCCATCGCGAACCAGCCCTCCTCCGGCGCAGCGAAGACGATTCGCGGGATGTTCCCCGGAGCGAGCGTGGCTGCGAGGCTCAGCCACGCCTGCTCGAAGGCGTTGCGTCCCGTGTCAGCGTGCCATTCGTCGGCGACCCGCAGCCGGGCGAGGGCGCGTTTCACCACCACCTGTCGGTCGTCGTTGTCCTCCACGAGGATCACGTCGCTCGAAACGCCGCCGCGCAACGCGCGCTGGCGGGCCCCCAAGCCGATGCAGCCGGCGGCGATCAGGCGGGCGACAAGGGTATCGTCGCCGCGATGGGCTGGGGTGGGGGCGGTCATCCGTCAGAAGGCAATGCCGCTCGGCGCGGGGAGCCAAGCGGTTTTGCAATGCGGTGCGATGGACGCGTCCCGCCCGCGGCAGGCCCGACTAGCGCGTGAAGTGGAGCGCGAAAGCGAGGGTGTCCGCCGTCTCGTCGAGCAACTTGCCGATGGGCTTGCCGGCGCCGTGTCCGGCCTTGGCGTCGATGCGAATCAGGAGAGGGAGCGCGTTCGTGGAATTTGCGGCCTGCAGCGCGGCGGCATACTTGAAGGAGTGGCCGGGGTGGACGCGGTCATCGTGATCGCCCGTGGTGACCAGGACGGCGGGGTAGGCCGCGCCTTGGCGGACGGTGTGCAGCGGCGAGTAGCCGTGCAGGTAAGAAGCCATATCCGCGTTGTCATCGGCCGAGCCATAGTCACTCCGCCACGCCCAGCCGATCGTGAAACGGTGGAAGCGCATCATGTCCATCACGCCGACTCCGGGGAGGGCGACGCGCGCCAGATCCGGCCTCTGGTTCACGACGGCGCCCACCAGCAGCCCACCGTTGGAGCGACCGCTCAGGGTGAACTTCGCGGACGACGTATACCCCTCGCGGATCAGATACTCACCAGCGGCGATGAAGTCATCGAAGACGTTCTGCTTCCTGAGCTTGGTGCCCGCCGCGTGCCACTCGCGACCGTACTCCCCGCCGCCGCGGAGATTCGCCACCGCGTAGACCCCGCCCTGTTCGAGCCAGGCGATCGTGGAGGCGGAGTAGGACGGGGAGAGCGAAATGTTAAAGCCTCCGTACCCGTAGAGCAGGGTGGGGTGCGGGCGATCGCGCGGCAGGTCTCTTCGCGCGGTGATGAACATCGGAATCCGTGTCCCGTCCTTGGAGGCGTAGAAGACTTGGCGCGTCTCGTAGAGGGATGGATCGAACGCGAGCGCGGGTTGCTCGAAGACCCGGGTCTCTCCGGTGACCACGTCGGTTCGGAAGATGGTCGAGGGTTGGTTGAAGGAACTGTAGCTGAAGAAGAGCTCGCTCTCGTCTTCTCGCCCGCTGAGGCCTCCCACTTGTCCGATGCCGGGGAGCGCGATTTCACCGAGGTCCGCGCCGTCTTGGGTGAACCGCCGCAGGATGCTGCGGGCGTCGCGCATGAACTCGACCACCAAGTGACCGCCCACGAGCGTGGCGGAGGCCATGGTATCGCTCGTCTCGGCCACGAGGGTCTTCCAGTTTCCGCGCTCGGGCGCGCGGAGGTCGATCGCGATGATGCGGTAGCGGGGAGCGTCCAGATCGGTACGCAGGAAGAGGACCGGTCCGTCGTTGCCGATGACGGAGAAACTGGCTTCGAGGGTGTCGATCAACGCGAGCGGAGGCTGAGCGAACTGAGGCTGTTTGGGGTCCTTCAGATCGAGCACGTGCAGCCGGTTCCGGGGATCGGTGCCCTCGCTGAGACGAATGATCAGATACCGACCGTCCTCTGTGAGCCCGCCCCCGAGTCCCCACTTCGGCTGATCGGGCCGTGCGTAGACGAGCACGTCCTCGGACTGTGGCGTGCCGCGGCGGTGATAGTAGATGCGCTGGTTTTCGAGGCTGCGGAACAGCGGATCGACGGTGTCCGGAGGGGTTGGATAGCGGGAATAGAAGAAGCCAGCGCTATCGTGCGTCCAACTCATGCGGGAGAACTTCACCCAGCGCAGGGTGTCGGCGGTGTCTTCCCCGGTGATGAGATCCTTGATGCGATACTCGTTCCAGTCAGAGCCGGAGCGCGAGAGCGCGTAAGCCAGCCATCGCCCATCCGGTGAGCCCGCGTAAGCGGTGAGGGCGACGGTTCCATCGCTGGCCAGTTGGTTCGGGTCGAGGACCACCGTCGGTGCTGCATCGAGCGTCGTGCGCATGCGCAAGGTCGGTTGGTTCTGCAGACCGGTGTTGTGGCTCGAGAAGTAGCGTCCGCCCTGCTTCACCGGAATCCCGGATCGTGGGATGTTGGTGAGTGCATCGAGTCGGGTGCGGATCGTGCCGCGCTCGGGGATCGTCCGCAGACACGACTCGGTCACGGCGCGCTGCGCATTCACCCAGGCGACCGTTTCCTCAGAGTCCACCTCCTCCAGCCAGCGGTAGGGATCGCGGACGGAGATGCCATGGTACGCATCGACCTGGTTCACGGTCCGCGTCGAGGGATAGGTGACTGAGGCGGCGTCGAGGGAGGCGAGGCTGACGACGGACATGAGGAAACAAAGTCGGAAAGCGAGCATGGGTAGAGGGTTGCGAGGGTGCTGCGGAACCTCGCAGTGTGGGCGGGACCAAACCCGACGCAAACGGAACCGCGACTTTGGTGCGGCTGCGCCGGGAAGGTCACGCGGTGTCGCGCACGAGCGTGCGGGATCGGCGCGGTCCTAGATGCCGCTGCCGGCATCTCGGGTGGCCGACGGCTCCGAAGGCAGGTCCTCCTCGCGGAAGCCCTCGGCCGGGAAGAGCCGCACGTGACGGAACACAAGATTGACGCGGTCGCCGTCGCGCAGGTTAAGCTCGCGCAGTTGCTGGCGCGGCAGCTCGGCCTCGATGGTGTCGCCCGTGTCGCCGCGACTCAGGCTGACCCGGCCGTAGTTGCCGGCGGAGAAGACGTGAAGCACGCGGGCGGGCACGGCGTGTTCGCCGGCAAATTCGCGACGAATGTCGATATCGTGGGGCCGCACGTAGACCACGCTCTTCGCCGCGGTCCGACCGCGTTCGAGGCGGTTTACGTTGCCGAGGAATTCGATCACGAAGGGCGAGGCCGGGCGGTCGTAGACCTCCTGCGGAGCACCCACCTGCTCAACCTTCGCCTGGTTCATCACGACCACTTCATCGGCAAGCTCGAGGGCCTCCTCCTGGTCGTGGGTGACGAACACGGTCGTCACGTGCAAGCGCTCGTGGAGCGTCCGCAACCAGCGCCGCAGGTCCTTGCGCACGCGGGCGTCGAGGGCGCCGAAGGGCTCATCGAGGAGCAGGACGCGTGGCTGCACGGCGAGGGCGCGGGCCAGCGCGACGCGCTGGCGCTGGCCACCGGAAAGTTGGTCGGGGAAGCGTCCGCCGAGGCCCGAAAGTTGGATAAGATCGAGCAACTCGTTCACGCGGTCGGCGATCTGTCGCGGGGAGGGACGGTCCCGGCGGGGCCGGACGCTGAGGCCGAAAGCGATGTTTTCGAACACGGTCAAGTGCCGGAACAGTGCATAATGCTGGAAGACGAAGCCGACGCCGCGGCGTCCGGCGGGCACGTTCGAGACATCCTCGCCGTGGAAGAGCACCTTGCCCGATTCGGGGTCGGAGGTCGCGTCCGGCGACTCGAGCCCGGCGATGATGCGGAGCAGCGTCGTCTTTCCGGAGCCCGAAGGTCCGAGCAGCGCGGTGAGCCGTCCGCTTGGGACGGAGAGATTGACGCCGGCGAGGGCCGTGAAGGTGCCGAAGCGTTTCCAGGCGTGGCGAACTTCGATGCTCATGAGGCAAAAGTGCGGGTTTCGGCGTGCGCGGCGGCAAGGAGTGCGCGGCGGTGGCGCCATTCGATGAGGCTCTTGAGCAGCATCGTGAGGAGGGCGAGGAGCGTGAGCAGCGAGGCGACGGCGAAGGCGGCCTGGGTCTGGTACTCGTTGTAGAGAATCTCGACGTGGAGTGGGATGGTGTTGGTCTCGCCCCGGATGTGGCCGGACACGACGGACACCGCTCCGAATTCGCCCATCGCGCGCGCGTTGCAGAGCACCACGCCGTAGAACAGGCCCCACTTTGCATTCGGCAGGGTCACGCGCCAGAAAGTCTTCCAGCCTCCGGCTCCGAGCGTGAGCGCCGCGAGTTCCTCGTCGCGCCCCTGCGCCTGCATGAGCGGGATGAGCTCCCGGGCAACCAAAGGGAAAGTCACGAAAACGGTCGCGAGCACGATTCCCGGGGTGGCGAAGATGATCCGCAGATCGCGGTCCGCGAGCCATTCGCCCATCCACCCCTGGGCGCCGAACATCAGCACGTACACGAGGCCGGCGATCACGGGCGAGACCGCGAAGGGCAGGTCGATCAGCGTGGTGAGCACGGACTTCCCGCGAAAATCGAACTTCGCGATGGTCCATGCCGCCGCCAAGCCGAAGACGACGTTGCAGGGCACCGCGATGGCGGCGGCCAGCAGGGTGAGCCGCACCGCCGAGAGCGCGTCGGGCTCGGTCAGCGCGACCCAGTAGAGGCGAAGTCCGCCGCGCAACGCCTCGACAAACACCGCGCCCAGCGGGATCACGAGAAAGAGCGAGACGAAGCCGATCGCCACCGCGAGCAGGATTCGCTTCAGCCACGGCGGGTCCGCGAGGGTGCGTCGGCGGTGGGGTTGCGCGACGTGGACGAGGGTGGAGGCGGTGCCGGACATGGTTGAAGGAGCGCGAGGGTACCGGATCAGCGGCCGTGGCGTTCAGGGGAGAAAAACCAGCGTTGGAGAACCTGCACCCCGAACAGGAGCGCGAAGGACACCACCAGCATGACCACCGCAAGGGCGGTCGCGCCCGCATAGTCGTACTGCTCGAGCTTCGTGACGATCAAGAGGGGAGTGATTTCGGTGCGCATCGGCATGTTGCCGGAGATGAACACCACCGAGCCGTACTCACCGATCCCGCGGGCGAGGGCCAACGTGAAGCCGGTGCACGTCGCGGGCAGCAGGGCCGGAAGGACCACCCGGCGCAGCGTCTGCGCGCGCGTGGCGCCGAGCGTGGCCGCCGCTTCCTCCAACTCGGGTTCCAACTCTTCGAGCACTGGCTGCACCGTGCGTACCACGAACGGCAGACCAATGAACGTCAGCGCCACCCAGATTCCCAGCGGCGTGTAGGCCACCTTGATGCCCACGGGCTCCAGCAGGCCACCAATCCATCCCGTCGGTGCGTAAAGCGCGGTGAGCGCGATGCCCGCGACCGCGGTGGGCAGCGCGAACGGCAGGTCAACGAGGGCGTCCACGATCTTCCGTCCGGGGAATTCATACCGGACCAGCACCCAGGCGACGATGACGCCGAAGATCGCGTTGGCGGCCGCGGCGGCCAGGGCGGCGCCGAAGGTGAGACGGTAGGAGGCGAGGACGCGCGGGGCGCTGACGTGGCCCCAGAATTCCTCCCAAGACAAACCCGCGGTGCGGATGAAGGCCGCCGACAGCGGCAGCAGCACGATCAGGCTCAGGAATAGCAGCGTCGTCCCCAGCGTCAACCCAAACCCCGGCAGGACGCGGCGGCGCCGCGTCCGGAGGGTTGGAGAGAGCTCGGGGTGTGGTGTGCGCATGCCGGAGTCTGATCGTGGGGCTGCGAGTGAGGGGACTATCGAAGGTAGATTTGGTCGAATGCGGCGCCGTCGGCAAAGTGATCGCGATGGGCACGCTGCCAACCCCCGAACGCCTCGTCGATCGTGAAGAGATTGATCTCCGGGAACTGGGCCGAATGACGGTTCAGAACCTCGGGTAGGCGCGGCCGGTAGAAGTGGCGGGCGAAAATCTCCTGTCCCTCAGGGGAGTAGAGGAACTCAAGGTAGGCGCGGGCGACGGCTTCGGTGCCCCGTCGTTTTACGACCCGGTCAACCCAAGCCACGGTGGGCTCGGCCAGGATGCTGACCGAGGGCACGACGATTTCGAAGTCGTCGGGACGCAGCTTGCGGGTGAGCAGCAGTTCGTTCTCCCAGTTGATGAGCACGTCACCGATACGGCGCTCCACGAATGTGGTGGAGGCGCCGCGTGCGCCGGAGTCCAGCACTGGGACGTTGCGGTAGAGGGCGGTGATGAAGTCCCGCGCCTTTTGTGCATCTCCTCCGTTCGTGCGCAGGGCGTAGCCGTAGGCGGCGAGGTAGTTCCAGCGCGCGACGCCCGAGGTCTTGGGATTCGGGGTGATCACGGCGACTCCGGAGCGGACCAAGTCGGACCAGTCGCGAATGCCCTTTGGGTTTCCCTTTCGGACGAGAAACGCGAGCGTCGAATAGTAGGGCGCGGAGTTGTTCGGCAGGCGCTTCTGCCAGTCGGCGGGAACGAGGCGTGCGTTTTGGTGCAGGGCGTCGATGTCGTAAGCAAGTGCGAGCGTCACGACGTCGGCCTGGAGGCCATCGATCACGGAACGGGCTTGCTTGGAGGAACCGCCGTGGGACTGGCGGATCGACACCGTCTTGCCGGTCGTGGCCTGCCAGTGTGCGGCGAAGGCGCGGTTGAACTCCACGTAGACTTCGCGGGTGGGATCGTAGGAGACGTTGAGAAGCTCAATGTCCTTCGCGAGTGCCGAGGTGCCGGAGGGCTGAAGCGCGAGCCCGAGGGTCAGGATAAGGAGGGAGAGTCGCGGAAACATGACAGGGGGAATTTAGTGTGAGAGAAGGGCGGAGAAAGAGGAGTGCAGAATCAGTAACGGAGTTGGACGCGGGTGAGCAGGGCCTTTTCTGCTTCGCGGGTAACCGTGCCGGAAGCCCCTCCGGCGAAGTCGGTGTGCTCAAGGTTGAGCGAGGCTTTGACGTTGCGGTTCAGGTACCAGTTAAGGCCAAGCGTGGTTCCGCGTGCTTCGGATGCCGAGGTTGCAGGGTTGGCGAACCAGCTGGTCGAGGTGCCGGCGAAGGCTTCGTCGCCGACTCGAAGTCGACCATGGCGGATCGCTGCTTCCCATGCTCCCCACGTGCCGTCCGGCCACGAGAACGCGGTCTGCGGCGTGACCCCGCGCGGGCCCGCGTCTTCGCCCGTGAGCACCCAGTGCGCTCCGACGAACCATGCGCGGGCAGTGACATCGCGCGGCGCACCCGTGCGGGTGAGGGTTTGGCGGGAGAAAACGTGTGAGCCGATGAATCCGAGGGGTCCATGGTAGTAGTGGAACTGGGGTGACACCCGCTCATGGTGGCCGGCGTTGAGCACGCCCGGGGCCCACGCAAAAAACGCCTGCTGCGCGTTGGTCCGCAGGACCGCGGGCGTGCCCACGTTCTGTTCGCCCGTGGTCACGGCAATGCCCAGGCCGAGCCCCTCGAGTGCGCTGCCGTCGCCCTTGAAGGGTTGGGTGAAGATGCGGGCGGCGATCTCTTTGGCGTCGTCGGTATCGACGATTGAGGTGCCACCATCTGGAACGCCGTTCTGCAGGGCGAGCTGGTAGCTGAGGCGACCCTCGCTGAGGTCGCCGAAGACCTGCACGCCAAGATCCCGGTTTGGACCGAGGGAGGTCGGGTAGGCGCGCTCGATGAAGAGCAGGTCCGTCTGCGAGACGAGGCGCTCAAGATCGAAGGGCGTCTTGGTCTTCCCGACCAGCAGGTTGAACGCGGGGCTGGGCGTGTACGTCGCGTACGCGTCGAGCAGGTTGAAGGTCGACGGCGCGAAGTCGGGCATGAGCCGGAAAGCGTACTTCGTTCCCAAGGTGCCCTCGAAACTCGGCCGCAGTCGGCGGATCAGGAACGTGTCGTTGCCCTCGATCGAGTCGCCGAGGAAGAAGCGTCCGTCGACCTGGAGGTTGGCTCGGATGCGAAGTTGGAAGCCGCGGTCGGCGCTGGTGATCGAGAAGCCGCCGGGCCCGGCGGCGAGGGTCGGCGTGCTCTTGGCGACGGTGGCGGCGGCTTCATCACGAAGCTCCTGCTGCCTTTCGAGGATGAGGATCTTCTGCTCCAGCGCGCGGAGTTGGTCGCGCAACTGGACGATCGTTTCGGTGGAGGCGTTGGCGCGGCCGAGTGGGATCGTGCCGAGCAGGAGAAGCGCCAGCAGCGCGACAGGCGCGGTGCGGTGCGTGGACGGATGCATGGGAGGTGTGGAGGCGTCCGCGCTTGCCTAAGTCGGCTCAGGTGGAGGAAGAGAGGAAGGAGTCCGCCGCGCGTGCGGTAGGGAAATGGGGTCGAGACTCGGCTAGGTCAGCCGCGTGCGCTCGGTCAGGTCGATCTGCGTGATTCGCCCGTCGTGCACCGTGAGCTGCACCGTGCCGAAGCGGAGCGCCTGCAAACGGGGCTCAAGCCACTGCAACCACGGCGGCGTGGGCATTTTGTCCCCGACTGCGGGAGTCGGCGCGTCACTGGACGGAGTCGCATTCATTGCTGATTGGTTAAATGTAGATTGAAATGATAGGAAATAGCAAGGGTCTAATTACCATCTTGATCAACTTACTTATGAACCATCGCAAACATCTGTTCATCAGGCCCTATCGTTAAAATCCAGCCGAATCGTTGTGACTTGGGTGGTGCGAACGTTGGTTCGGCGATGCTTCTTGGGGACTCTTTCCTTCCGAACTGCTCCGGATTGACCCTCTGACGTCGGGAAGTGACGGTGTGTCCATGATGCTCCGTTGCGCGTTGGTGTTTCACCGTCCTTGGTTGCGGTTCCTTGGCGTGATCGGGGTGGTGCTCCTTGTTGCGCGACCGCTCGGCGCGGAGGCCGCGTTCTTCGCCTTCGACAACGGGGTCGGGCGGGAGCAGCGCTGGTCTCCGGCTCGCCAGGCGGCGGTGCTGCGTGAGCTGGGCTACTCGGGTATCGGCTACTCGGGCGTGGATGATTTCGAGGAGCGCGCGGCAGCGTTCGCGGCGGCGGGTCTGCGCATTTACAGCGTCTATGTCGGGCTGCAGCTGGACGGCGGTCCTGATGGCGGCGCGGCGATCCGCGCGGCATTGCCGCTCCTGGGTGCGGCGAAGAGTGATGTCTGGTTGACCTTGCGCGGGCGCGGGGTGGACGACGCGGCGGCTGTCCGTGCCGTGCGTGACCTGGCGGACGACGCCGCGAATCACGGCGTGCGCATCGTGCTTTACCCTCACAAGGGTTTTCTCGTCGCCACGGCTGAGGAGGGGCTGCGGATCGTGCGACAGGTGGGGCGACCGAACGTGGGGGTGACGTTCAACCTCGCTCACGAGATCGCGGCAGGCAACGCGGCGCGCTTGGATGCGGTCATTGAGACCTGCGGCGAACATCTGTTTCTGGTGTCCATCAACGGTGCCGATCCCGAAGGAGGCTGGGAGCGGGTGATTCGACCGCTGGATGAGGGCACGGTCGATGTTCGCGGGCTTGTTCAGCGCCTGGCTCAGCGGGGGTACGCGGGGCCGGTGGGTCTGCAGTGCTACGCCATCAAGGGCGATCCGGAGACGCTGTTACGGCGCTCAATGGCCGTGTGGCGGACCTGGTCGACCGCCCCCTAGGGCGCGCGATACCTGATTTAAACCGCTGCGGTGGCTGGGATTGCGGAAGGAAGCGTTGGCGGGAGCGCGGGGCTTCGTCTTCGCGGAAGATGGTCGGGGCGGTGAGGGGCGACAGCGCCTAGCAAATCGCCTTTGGCGTCCGTTTGGCGGCCGCTGACTCGGCACTTTCTCCCGAAGGCTGGCGCCCTTGCTTTGGAAATCCGCCAAGCTCCGCCCGCGAAAAACCCCCCGTCCGAAACGAACGGAACGGGGGCGAGGGAGTTGGGCGCGTGGGGCGCGTCAGGCGGAGGCGCCGTTGCAGACCCGGAGCGGGTGACGGCTTCCCGGGCGGGCGAACGTGCGGCGCTCGGCGGCGTACGCGTTGAGTGACCCGGAAACGGCCTTGAGGGCGTGTTCGAGGACATCGGTGTCCCAGTCGAGGCCGCCCATGACGTGAGCGGTTAGGATCTACTCGACCGGCGCGCCGACGATCTCGGCGGCCGCCACAAGTCGGGCGTGCTGCGTCTTCGTTAGCTTCACCGGGAGCGCGGTGCGCCGATCGGCCATTGCCTTGCCGATCAATTCGGCGACCTCGGGGGCCATCGGCGCGGCCGGGACCCGGGCGCGCTTGAGGAGAACTTTGCGGACGAACTCAGTTCGCCACGCATGCCTTGAGTCGGGAGCCTGACGGCTTAGGGTCAGGCGGATGGAGTCGCTGAGTCTGCATCAACTTCCCTTGGCCAAGTTCATGTTCGATCGCGCCGAAAAGGAGGCGGTCAGCAATCATCCTTTCAGCGCCGGTCTAGCCGTATCGTTGCTGCAGGACGCAGTCGAGCTTGGCGCAGCCGCAGCATGCGGGCAGCAGGGCTTAAAGATGCCCAAGGCGTTCCTCGAGTTCTGGAAACTCCCCGAGCTTAGACTCGTCGAATTCGCCTGTATGCAGCGGCTGAATTGCGCACGTGTTAGTTTTAAACATCTCGGCAATCAGCCGAGCCGCGATGCCTTCATCGACTTTCGTGCTCCCGCCCTGCGGGTGCTCGACTACATTTCCGAGAGATTCTTCAGTCTAGACTTTGCCTCGGTGTCACTGGCCGACGGGGTAGCGAATCGGAAGACACGCGAGCGCTTCAAACGCGCCGAGGGCTATCTGGCAGCGGGCAATAGCCGGGACGCCGCCTCGTCGTTAACGACTGGGATGTCACATTGGTGACCAATACGGTGGGGCTCCCTAGGGAGTACGATAATAAAGCTGAAGAACGCCAGGAAAGCGCGGAAATACCTCCCAATCCAATTGACTATAAATCGACCCTAGAGTGTGAATATGTCCCCGTTCCACCATGGTATTCACGGCCTTATCTCCGGAACCCCACAGGAGCTTGTTGTAATAGTAATCGAACTCAAACATATCGAAAAAATCGTCCATGCTAACAAAACCGCCGGTCCAAGTTGTTGTGCCATCGGTGCTTTGTGAACTGTCGACTTGATAATAAACACGGGCGTAAAGGCAATACATGATACCGCTGTCAGGATGGACTCGAAGTCCGGCCCGTTCGTTTAGGACGCCTGTAACACAGTCCCCGTTAGCCGATACCTCACTGCTGAAAGCGCCAACGAGCACGGCTAGGATGATGCTTTTGATATTCATGGTGGAGATTAGGGTTCAATCCCGACGAGTGAAGTCTGAGATCGTCAGAATCGCAGAGCCTTGAGCCGGCTTCAGTCCGTTCCTGAACCGCTGCCATCGCTGAGCGAGTTCTACAGCGTCGACATCTGATCCGCGGGAATTCACCACAACGGACGCTTGTCTGAGGTTCTCGTACTCCTCTCGTTGCGTGTCCGTAAGGGAGGCGCGGAATTTCTCGAGTTTCGCGGCGACAATCACCTTCCGCTCCTCGGTGTATTGGTTCGAGAAGCGTGCCGAGAAGTAGCCTTCGCCCGCCTCAACCTCAAGGTTCCAGCCGTGCTTTTGATACCAACTCGCGACCTCGGCGCGATCTTTCGCCGACAGTTGCCCCCAGCGCTCAGAGATCTCGCGGGGAATCGGTAGAGCTCGAAAAACCATCGGGTTTGCGCGAGAATTTATCCACTCCGGAGAGTAAGCACTGGGAGGAATGACTTGGGCTGGCGACGTTTCGAGCCTGCTATCTCCGATAGTCGAGCCGCTCAGCATTATCTCTTCGCGCTCTCCGCTCGAATTGCTGAGCACGACCATATCCCGTTGAATCTCGGCAACTCGGAAAGTACCGAGAACACTTCCAACCCGCAGCCAGCTTCCGGGATCGCCTTCTCCGATCCGCAAGAACGCGATCCGATCCTTCGAAGCCGGAAGAAGAACGATGCCATGGAGAGACACTTTGTGTCTTAACTCTGCCGACGGTAATCGTACGACTTCTGCAGTTACCGTTACTGCTAGACAAACGAAGAAGGTAATTTGACGAATCAAAGTTACGCGCCCCATGTAAAGGAGGTTGGACACTGGCGTCCGGACAGTCAAAGATGATATCGTTTCTGAGAATCTATTTGCGCTTATTTAACGGCGCGAGCGGAGCCCCCAACGGGCTCACGGCGAGGAGAAGGGCCTTGCACTTTGGCGTCCGGTCGGTGCTTCGGCGGCGGCGCGGGGCCTCTGCGCCAAGCCCGGGAGGGTCAGCAACGGTCTTTCAGGCGAGCGTAAGGGTGAAGATGGTCGGGGTGACCGGATGCACTTTTCTGGGCCACCCGATATGAGAGTCTGGGTGGGTGCAGTGGATTATGTTTATGGGTTCGGGTTGTGCGTGGAAGCAAGCTCCGGGTGGAGGGAAGGCCCGGCTTGGCGGGCCTGACCGGAACCCGG
>JBEIGD010000045.1:0-24936 GCA_040382075.1 Opitutaceae bacterium | reverse complement strand
GTCCTGGAACATCGGCGTCTCACTCAACGGGTCGTAGTAACGCCCCGCCTCCAACATGAGGACCTTCACGCCCTCCATGGCCAGCGTGTATGCGGTTTGTCCACCGGCGGCGCCGGAACCGACAACAATTACATCGTATTGAGGCTGAAGCTGTTCCGGGGTAATGTAGGCCATGGAGGCGACAGGAAGGGTAGAAACGAGGGCACGGGGCCCAGAAAAACGACCGAAACAGAGCCTTTGGTCCAAGTCCAGCGCAGCTTCGCGCTACCCGGAGCTACTGCTATAAATTGCTCACGCTAGGGGATTTTTCTCAGGTCTGCCACGGTTGCGCCGATCCCGCTCATTGCCCTCGCCATGCCGAATGCCAATCCCACCGCACCGAGCGCCGAGACGAATGCGACGCGCCGCAACCCCTCGGGCCCCTCGGGCATCCTCGTCATCGACGATGAGGCCTTGATCTGCGGCTTGGTGAGTGACGCCCTCACTCCCCGAGGTTACACCGTGTGGCAGGCTCCCTCCGCCAAGCGCGGGCTGGAGTTCTTGAACGCTCAGGGTCCGAAGATCGGGCTCATCCTGCTCGACGTGGTCATGCCCGGGGTGGATGGGCTCACGTTTCTGGGCACGCTCCGCCGCCTTCCTCTGGCCGCGGAAATTGTGCTCATGAGTGGGCGCCTGGACGCCGACACCCGGTGGGTGGCGAGCGAGAGCGGATGCCGCTACCTGTGCAAGCCGTTCGAGCGGGATGAGCTGCTCCGGCTTGTCCAGGAGAGGGTCGGACCACCCCCGCCGCCAGCGATCGGCTGAATCCTTCGCCCATGGACGAGAACTACCTGCTTACCCTCGCCGAGCTTTCGTTGGAGAAAGACCTCGTTCGCGGCGTTTCCATCCGGGGAGTCTTCGCACTGCGCCGGAGCGGGTCCACGAACCACATCCTGATCGACGACGTCCAGTTTGCGGTTCTCGAGGCGTTCACTACGCCCCAGACGGTCCCGCACATGCTTACCCAGGCAATCTTGGTCGGCAACCAGGTCTCACTCTCGGAATTCTACGAACTGATCCTCAAGGCCTGCCGTGCGGGCATTCTCACGCCTGCGGCGCCCAGCGGTGATCCCAGGTCTGCCGCCGCGGAGTCCGCGCGAGACTTCCCTTTCCTTTCCTCAGCCGCGATCGGTTTTGGCTTGGTGGGACTCACCCTCTTCGCCACCGCCGCCCTGGCCCGGCCAACGACGCAGCTTCCCGGATGGGAGGCGCTGGTGATCGGCTGGATCGCACTTTCCTGCTCGCTCAGCGCCGGCGCCCTTTGGGCGACGGTGGTGCTCAAGGCGACCGGTGCGCGGCCAGGCGATGCCGTCATCTACTGGAAGACGATCCTTCCGCGGATGCGAGTGGACCTACGCGATGTCCACCTCCGTCCGCCGTCCGAGCAGTTCGCCGTCGCGATCGCTCACTTGACTCCTGCGGCATCGCTGGCGGCCTTCGCCCTCGCGGCCGAGGTCAGTTGGTCGCTGCTGCCGGTCTGCGGGATGCTCATCGGCCTCGCCCCCCACAGCCGCATCGTCGATGCGATTCGTCTGCTCTTCGGCGAGACGCCCCGGTTGGACACCGAGCGCGCCTTCATCTTCTCCGCCAATCGGCTCCCGCAACGGCGTCTGCGCGCGATCATGAGCTTCGACAACCGTCCGTACATACTCCAATTTTTCCTCGGGGTAGCGTGGATTCTCCTCGTCTTCCAGCTCGGTTACCCGCTCATCGGCTTGAATCTTCTGGACGTGGTGGTGCAGCCCTACTTCGCGCTCCACATCCTACTCGGAAGCGCGGGTGTCTTCGCGGCGACGTCCATCCTCGCATTCCTCGGCCTGGTGCTCTTTGCCGCGTGGCGAAGGGGGCGGCGCGCCGTGGTCCGCCTGGTGCGACGACTGCGTCGCTGGCGGGCGATGATGGGCGCAGTCCTCAGTGAAAAGGAGATCCAGCGCGTCATCAACGACAGCGCGCTGTTTCGGGCCCTTGCGCCGGCGGATCGTCTCGGCCTTTCCAACAAGATGGGGATCGCGTGCTACCATGCGTGGGAGGTCGTCTACGACCCCAGCGACCATCAGGCTCCCATCTCGCTGATCGCGAGTGGCAGCGCCCGGACGTTCCACAAGGGCTCCGACGGCCGGCGTCATCCCGTCCAAACGCTCATCGAAGGCGACCTCACCGGCGCACAGACGCTGCTCGAACCGAACCTGCCCGCGCTGCCCGTGGAGAGCCGTACGCCGCTGATCACGCTGACCCTCGACCGACGCCAGTTCGAGGAGGACATCCTGCAGCGCCTGGGCCTGCAACGCGTCGAGCGGCTGACCCACGTTTGTTCGTTCCTGCGCTCCACCCCGCTCTGCCGAGGCTGGAATCTGTCGGCTATCATTCGCCTGTGCGAACTCGTCGACATCCGCCGGCTGGAGGCCGGCGCCCGCGTCGCCTCCTTCGGCATGGACCCGATCTTCACGATTGTGTGGACCGGCGAGTGTGAGGTGATCAGGCAGGGCGCCCCGGACGGATTCCTCAAGGTCGGCCAGCACTACGGCGAGGCCGAACTCCTGACCGCCCAATCGCTGTCCGTCGACATCATCACGCGCACGCCCACCCGCATTCTTGTGGTTCCGCGAAGTGAGTTCCTGCGCTTCGTGACCCACAACCACGGGGTGGCCCTCGCCATCGAGCGGATTGCGTCACAACGGCTCCGGCAGCCGGTGTTCCCGGTGGCCTAGCCCGAGGCCTCCGGTCCGGAGTTGCCTTGGCGGTCAAATCCCGTTCGGTAAGGCCCCGATGCCTGATCCGACCGCAGTCCACTCCATGTTCGCGCGCATCGCGCGGCGCTACGATCTGGCCAATCGACTGCTCAGTGGGGGCGTGGATCTCTGGTGGCGCCGGCGTCTCGTCCGGGCCGTTGCCCATACCGAGCCCCACGCGGTCCTCGACCTCGCCACTGGCAGCGGCGACGTCGCCTTCGCTCTCAGCCGCAAACTGCCCGCCTCCACGGCCATCATCGGCATGGACTTCTGTCAGCCGATGCTCGACGAAGCCGAGATCAAGAAGGCAACCTCCGCCGGCACCTACGCCAACGTCGCATTCCGCCAGGGCGATGGCATCGCCCTTCCCCTTGGCGACGCGCAGTTCGACGCCCTCACGGTCGCTTTCGGTCTGCGCAACATGGCGGATCGGCCGCGCGCCCTCGCGGAAATGCGGCGCGTTCTCCAGCCAGACGGGCACCTGTTCATTCTCGAGTTTTCCCAACCGTACCGCTGGTTCCGGCCGATCTACGCGCTGTACCTACGCCACATCCTGCCGCGCCTCGCCGCCTTGGTCACCGGCGATCGGAGCGCCTACGACTACCTGGGGGTCTCGGTGGAAGGCTTCCCGCCGAGCGACGCCCTCGCGGGTGAACTGCGTCGCGCCGGCTTCCGGCAGGTGACTGCCCAGCGGCTCACGTTCGGCATCGTCGCCCTGCACCACGCGACCGTTTGAGTCGCCCGGCCAGCGTGCGTCGCCGGCTCAGGCGAACGACTTCCCACAGCCACAGGTGCTCTGGGCATTGGGGTTCTTGATTTCGAAACCCTTGCCGTGCAGCCCATCGTCGAAGTCGATGCTCGATCCGCTGAGGTATGCCAAGCTGGTCGGGTCCATCAGCACCGAGACCCCTTCGCACTCCAGCCGTTGGTCATCGGGTTTCGGCGCATCGAACGACATCCCGTACTGAAATCCTGAACACCCGCCCGACTCGACGAACACGCGCAGCAGTCGCCCGTCGGTGGATCCCAACTCACTCTGCAGCACACGAACTTGGGCAGCCGCCCGGGGCGTCAACGAAATCATCCCTAACCGCTACGCCCACCACGCCACCTGTCAACCCGGGGGAGCACTGCAGCAGTTTCCGTGCTAGGATGGATTTCTCATCTTGCCACCCCTCCCCACGCCGATTCTCCTCAATGGGAATGTCCTGCGATCGCCGTTGTCCGTCACCCGCCCTCGGGCTGATCCTTCCTGCCGCAAGCATCGGCGGCTGATTTCCCATGGCCGGACCGGGATTCAGTCAGGACTTGCGCCAGCGACAGACCCAGTCGCTCGTCCTCGCCCCCCAACTCCGGCAGTCGCTCAAGATCCTCCAGGTCGCCGCCCTCGACCTGCGGTCCGTGATTCAGGAAGAACTGCAGGCCAATCCCATGCTCGAGGAGTTGCCCATGGAGGGCCCGAGCCTCGATGGTGAACCCGCCGAGCCCTCCGCCGATGAGGGCCTGGAACCGGAGGAGCGCGAACCGACCGCATCCAGCGACGTCGACGACAACACTCGCGAGCCCATGGATTTTTCGAAGGAGTTCGAGATCCTCAGCAAGCTCGACGAGGATTGGCGAACGCATCTCAACCAAGCCGGCGGACAGCCTTACACCGGCGAGGACGCCGAGCGCCGCCAGCACTTCCTCGACTCCCTCGTATCCGAAACGTCGCTGCAGGAACATTTGATGCGTCAGGCGAAGATGACGGATCTCTCCGGTCCCGCACTAGCGGCCATTGAGCACCTGATTGGCAGCCTCGATGACCGGGGTTTTCTGACGCAGTCCCTGTCGGACATCGCCCTCCACGCCCTCCTGCCGCTCGACCAGGTCCAAGTGGCGCTCCGCATCCTCAAGGGATTCGAACCCGCCGGAATCGCCGCGAGCGACCTGCCGGAATGCCTGCTCCTCCAGCTTCAGGTCAAGGGCCGCGCTGACTCCCTGGCCGCCCGGATCATCCGGGACCACTTCAACCTGCTCACGCGGCGTCGCATCCCCGATATCGCGCGCAAACTCGGGGTCCACATGGACGATGTCCAGGAGGCCATCGAGGAGGTTGGCACCCTCGATCCGGCACCGGGACGCCGCTTCGCCGAGGACACCAATCGCGTCGTGTCGCCCGACGTGACCGTCGAGGAGGATCGCGGCGAGTGGAAGATCTCGCTGAACAGCGACTACATTCCCCGGTTGCGCATCTCCAGCGCCTACACGGAGATGATCGCCAAGGGCACGCTCTCGCGTTCCGAGCGCGACTACATCCGCGAGCGGATGCGCTCGGGGAAGTTCCTGATCAACTCGATCGAGCAGCGACAGCAGACGATCGAGCGCATTACGCGCGAGATCATCCGCGTGCAGGAGGAATTTTTCCGCGAAGGCGTTTCGAAGCTGAGGCCGCTCACCATGACCCAAATTGCTGATGCGGTGGGGGTGCACGAGACCACCGTCAGCCGGGCGATCGCGAACAAGTTCATCCAGACGCCGCACGGCGTGTTTGAGATGAAGTTCTTCTTCACGCCGGGTTATCAATCACAGGGCGGCGAGTCCGTCTCCAACACCAGCGTGAAGGAGATGATCGGAGAGCTCATCACCCTCGAAGACCGCAGCCAGCCGCTCAGCGATCAGGAGTTGGTCGCGAAGCTTCAGGCCAAGGGAATCAAGATCGCCCGCCGGACGGTGGCCAAGTACCGCGAGGAACTCGGGCTGCTGCCCAGCAACCTCCGCCGCGACTACACCTAGCTGCTCCGTCGTCAACCGGACGAATTCCCTGCGGGCAACTCATCCAGCGACAAGCCGGGATGAATTCCGAGGGCCGAGAGCGGCGAGGGCTCCACGCGTGGATCACACCACGCGGCGAAAGCGATCATGCCGGCGTTGTCTCCGGTGTGCTCAGGCTGCGCCGCCAGCAAGGGCACTCCATGGCGTCGCGCCAGGTCGGCGAAGGCCGCCCGGAGACGGCGGTTGTTGGCCACGCCGCCCGACAAACCAAGGCTCCGGAACTCACCGGCCGCAAGGGCCGCATCGGTCTTGCGAAGGAGCGTGCTGATCACTGCTTCCTGATAGCTCGCACACAAGTCGCTCCGCCGCGCCCCGATCTCTTCCGGGGTCATGCGCTCCAGGCGATAGCGTAGGCTGGTCTTCAAGCCCGAGAAACTAAACTCCAGCTCAGTCCGTGCGCCCAACCCGCGGGGGAAATCAAACGCCGCGATGCTACCCCTCGCCGCCTCGCGCTCGACCAGCGGTCCGCCGGGATACCCCAGCCCCAAGAGCTTCGCTCCTTTGTCGAGCGCCTCGCCCGCCGCGTCGTCCCGCGTGCTGGAGATCTCCGCGATCCGTCGGTCCGACTCGATCCGCAACAACAGCGTATTGCCACCGGACACAATCAGGCCGAGATGCGGCGCCAAGGAAGACCAGCGTTGCGCAAACGCCTCCGGATCAGCCGCGTGCACCGGAATGAAGGGTGAGTAAGCATGGCCGCGCAGGTGATTCACGCCGACCAACGGACAACGCAACGCGAGCGCCAGCGCCTTCGCCGCAGCGAGGCCGATCGCCAGGCAACCAGCCAAACCAGGCCCACCGGTCACCGCCACCTGACGCACCGCCCGAAACTCGTCCGAAGCGCGCCCGGCCTCGCGGAGCAGCGGCCCCACCCAGCGCAGATGTTCTCGCGTGGCCAGATCGGGCACGACACCGCCGTAGCCGGCATGCAGGGCCACCTGACTCCGCACCCATTCGCCGCAAAGGCCCCGGGCCGGATCAAAGAGCGCGACGGCCGTCTCATCACAGGAACTCTCCAACGCGAGGATCACCGACCACCTCCCGTTCCCCCCGCAGTCGGATGCCTGCGGTCCCACGCCAGCAGGCCTTGCATCACCTCAAGGCCAGTCGCGAACTGCCGATCCTCGATCGGCGCAAAGCCGAACCGCTCGCGAAACTCCGCCGCATCCATCACGTCGCTGCGGCTCCGTTGCAGCCGCAGACGTGCATCGTCCTCGGGCGTCATGACACTCTCCACTTGGGGGTCGATTCCCTTCTGGTGAATCGTGACTCCGCTGGGCGTGTAGTAGCGGGCGGTGGTCAGCCGCAGACCCTCCCCGTTCTTCAGCGGGAAGATCGATTGGACGGAGCCCTTGCCGAAGGATCGCTCTCCGACCAACACCGCCCGGCCCGTGTCTTTCAGCGCCCCAGCCACGATCTCCGCCGCACTCGCCGTGCCCGCGTTGATCAGCACCACCACGGGCTCATCAAACGGGAGTCTCCGCGAGCGGGAGCGAAACTCTTCACGGTCTTCGGGCGACCGACCCTGCGTATAGACGATCAATTCGCCCGCCGGAAAAAATGGTTCGGCCACTTCCACGGCCGCATCCAGCACGCCACCCGGGTTGTTCCGGAGGTCAAGGATCAGCCCGCGCAAACCCTCCGCTCGCAGGCGCCCCAACGCGTCACGAAACTCCTCCCCAGTCCGCTCGGAAAACTGCGCCAACTGCAGGTAACCAATTCCACCCGGCAACACCCGCGCTTCTCGGACGCTCTCAATCCGAATCACCTCCCGTTCGAGGCGAAACTCGACGTCGCGCTGCGTCGAAGGGCGGAAGAGTCGCACCGTGACCTCCGTCCCCGGCCGTCCCCGCAGGCGACTGATCACGTCGCTCATCGACGCGCGCCCCAACTCCTGACCGTCCACCGCGACGATCGTATCTCCCCGCTGGATGCCCGCCCGATCTCCCGGCGTGCCGGCGATGGGCGCGATCACCACCACCTTTTCCTTGCGAACCTCCACCTGCACGCCGATGCCCCCAAACTCAGCGTTCATGTCCTCCTCGAGCTCCCGATACTGCTTCGCCTCCAGAAAGTCGGAATGCGGATCCAGCGAGGAGAGGAGCCCGCGCAGCGCCGACTTGGTCAGCTCGCCGTACGCGGCCTTTTCCGCGTCGACGTAGTTTTCCCCGACGATTTCCAGCACCTGACGCACGTAACTCGACGAGCGGTCCAGCTCCCGGTTCGGCCAAAGACCCCACCCCGCAGCAGTCTGGATGACGGTAAACGCCACGACCGACCCGCAGAGGGCCCCGGCGGCAATGGTGAACGCGCGACGCAACATCGCCGTTAGCGTGCGGATGCGTCGCGGATTGTAAATGGGGACCGTCCTACTTACCGTCCTTCATCCGTCCCGCTTCCTCCGTCTTGCTTCCTTCATGTCCGAGCGCACCCCTCCTTCGCCCGCCTTCCGCGAGGCCTTCCTCGCCGCCGCTGGGGAAAGAATGGCCATGCGTTTTGATCGCTTCGTTGAGCTCGCCCTCTACCACCCACGCTGTGGGTACTACACGGCGAGCCGGAAACGGGTGGGACGAGAACCGGGCACGGACTTTTTCACCAGCACCTCATCCGGCCCGCTGTTCGGAGAACTGATCGCCAGCGCGTGCGTCTCACTCCTTCCCTTCGATCCCGCCCAGGTAACCTTCGTGGAGCTCGGAGCCGAGCCGGATGCCGCGGTTCTGAAGGAAGCGCCACACCCCTTCCGCACCACCGAGGTCCGGCCCCTCGGGGCGTCGCTTGGACTCTCCGGGCGCCTGGCAGTTTTCTCAAATGAATTGCTCGATGCTCAGCCCTTCCGTCGATTTGTCGTGCGGAATCGACGCTGGGTGGAGTGCGGTGTCGCCCTGACCGAGCAGGGGCACTTGGAGGAAGTCGATTGGCCGAGCGCCGGCGAACCATGGCTCCCTGATCCGGGCGAGGACGGCACGCGCTTCGATGCCCCCCGGGCCGCGGCTGAACTGGTTGCGACGGTGGGGCGAGGCGACTGGAAGGGACTGTTCGTCGCCGTGGATTACGGAAAATCTTTTCCGCAGCTCGCGGGGGAATGCCCGGCGGGAACGGCGCGCGCCTACTGGCGGCACACGCAGCACAATGACCTTCTCGATCGCCCCGGAGAACAAGACCTCACGGTTCACGTCTGCTGGGATTGGATTGCCGAGTCCTTGGTAGCGGCTGGCTTTTCGGATCCGCGGCTGGAGTCCCAGGAGGCGTTCCTGATGCACCACGCGGGCACGGCGATTGAGCGGCTTCTGAAGGAAGATGGCGGCAAGCGCGGGCCGCGCAGCCGTTCGCTGCTCCAATTGCTCCACCCAGCGAACATGGGACAAGCATTTCAGGTCATCTGGGCCTTGCGCAGTTAAGATTGCCCTTGCGCCGCCCGGGACGCGCCCCCTACTCTGACCCTTTAACCCATTCCACCATGGCCCGCATCTGTGCAATCACTGGCAAGCGTCCCGTCAAAGGCTCCCGCATCAACCGCAAGGGTCAGAGCAAGAAGAGCGGAGGCATCGGCACGCACATCACCAGCATCACGCCGCGCAAGTTCCGCCCGAACCTGCAGCGCATCCGTATTCGCACGGCCAATGGAGGCACGAAGCGTGTCCTCGTTTCGGTGAAGGCGATCAAGGCCGGCCTCGTCGAGAAGGTCTGATCACGGTCACGCAATTTCTCTTCAAAAAGCCCGCCGCTGCGCGGGCTTTTTTGTGTCCGGACGCATCGGAGCGCGCGACGCGCTAGATCGCCCGGAAAACAATCGCCGCGTTCTGGCCGCCGAACCCGAGGTTGTTGCTCAACACGACCCGGGCTTTCAGGGCTCGCGCCTGATTGGGCACATAGTCGAGATCGCACTCGGGGTCCGGTTCATGAAGGTTGATCGTCGGGGCGACCATCCCGGACTCGATCGTCTTGATGGAGATGATGCTCTCGATTCCGCCGGCCGCCCCGAGCAGGTGCCCGGTCATCGACTTGGTTGAGCTGACGGCGAGCCGACGCGCATGGTCGCCGAACACGCGCTTGATGGCCAGTGTCTCGAACTTGTCGTTGTACGGCGTGCTCGTGCCGTGCGCATTGACATAGTCGACCTCGCCCGGAGCCACGCCGGCCCCGGCGAGCGCGCGACGCATCGCCATGGAGAGCCCCTTCCCTTCCGGATCGGGTTGCGTGATGTGAAACGCGTCTGCCGTGGCGGCGTAACCGACGAGCTCGCAGTAGATGCGCGCGTCCCGGGCACGGGCATGAGAAAGGGACTCCAGCACTAGGACACCGGCCCCTTCGCCCATGATGAATCCGTCGCGTCCCAATGCAAAGGGCCGGCAGGCCGTCGCCGGGTCATCGTTGCGCGTACTCATCGCCTTCATCGAGCAGAAGCTCGCGTAAGCGAAAGGCGTGATCGCGGCCTCCGCGCCGCCGGCCACCATGACATCCGCATCGCCGCGGCGGATCATATGGAAAGCCTCGCCGAGGGCATGCGTGGCGGTCGCACAGGCCGACACGACGCCGAAATTCGGGCCCCGCGCACCCAGCTCGATTGCCACGAGTCCCGAACACATGTTGCCGATGAGCGCCGGAATCGTGAACGGGGACACCTTGCGCGGCCCACCTTCGAGGAGCCGCTTGTGCTGCGTTTCAAAGGTCGCCATTCCTCCGATACCGGAGCCAACCACGACGCCGATGCGATCCGGATCGACGCGATCCGGGGACAAACCGGAGTCGGCGTAGGCCTGCTTGGCGGCGACAAACCCGAAGTGGGTGTAGCGGTCGTTGCGCCGGACCTCCTTGGGGTCCATGTGCTCCTCGGGGTTCCAATTCTTCACCTCGGCACCGATCTGGCTCGCGTAGGCGGAGGCGTCGAACTGCGTGATCCGATCGATCCCGTTACGGCCAGCGAGCAGCGCCGCCCAAAACGCGTCGACCGACTGGCCGAGCCCGTGGATCACGCCCAAGCCGGTGACGACGACACGCTGAGAATCAGGAAGCGAAGACATGGAAAGAGGAAAGAGCTCCCGACGGAGGATGATGCAAACGCAGCCTCAGGAAAGAAAAAGGCGCCCGGCCGCGGAGCGACAGGACGCCTTGGAAAACCGGATGGGCGGCTTACTTGGCCGCCGCCTTGGCCTTGATGTACTCGATCACCTGACCGACATTCTGCAGCCTTTCCGCGTCGGACTCGGGGATCTCGCCCTTGATCTCGTCCTTGAACTCTTCTTCGAACGCCATGATGAGCTCGACCGTGTCGAGCGAATCGGCGCCGAGATCGTCCAGGAACGAGGCCTGAGGAGTGATCTGCTCCTCGTTCACATTCAGCTGATTGACGATGATCTCTTTGACGCGCTGTTCGATGGTTTTTTGGTCGGCCATGGGGAGAAACGTGCTTCCGGAGGCTTCACATCGCCATTCCGCCGTCAACGGTAAAAACTTGCCCGGTAATGTAACCGGCCTCCTCGGAACAGAGGAACGCCGCCATGGCGGCCACATCGGAGGCCTCGCCGAAGCGCTGCATCGGGATGACTGATTGAGCCGCTTTCTGGACGTCTTCAGACAAGACCGACGTCATGTCCGTACGGATAAAGCCGGGGGCCACGACGTTCGCGGTGACGTTGCGGCGGGCGAACTCCTTGGCCACGGACTTCGTAAATGCGATCATGCCTCCCTTTGCCGCCGCGTAGTTGGCCTGACCCGCATTGCCCACGAGGCCGACCACGGAGGCGATGTTGACGATCCGCCCGTAGCGGGCCCGACACATCGGCCAACCGATGGCCTTGGTCCAGTGAAAGCAACTGGTCAGATTCGTCTGAATCACGGCGTTCCAGTCATCCTCCGACATCCGGGCAAGGAGGCCATCCCGCGTGATGCCCGCGTTGTTGACGAGGATATCAATCTTTCCTTCCTCGGCCAGCAACTGCTCGGCCGCCTTGGCCACGGCCGCGCCATCGGCCACATCCACGGCCAACGCCCGCGCCGCTCCACCAGCGGCCACAATCGCGTCTGCGACTGCTCCGCACGAGGACTCCGACTTGGAGACGCAGATGACTTTGACGCCGTGACGCGCGAGCGCCTCAGCAATGGCTTTTCCGATACCGCGACCGGCGCCGGTGACGACGGCCTTGCGTTGATTGAAGGTCATGGAGGTGAAAGGGGCGAGAGTGAGGTGAAAGATCGAGCCCGGGCAAAGCCGTTCAGTAGACGTCCCGCTGGTAGCGTTTGTCTTTCTTCATCTGCTTCACGTAGTCGGCCGCCTGTTCCGGGGACAGGGCGCCCTGCGACGCGATGATCTCATGCAGGGCGAGATCGACATCCTTCGCCATCCGCTTGGCGTCGCCGCACACGAAGAAGGAAGCGCCACCGCGAATCCAACTCCAGAGCTCCGCGGCCTGCTCGCGCATGCGATCCTGCACGTAGACCTTGGCAGCCTGATCGCGTGACCACGCCAAATCCAAACGCTGTAGTTTCCCGCGCGCCTGCCAGTCCGCCCATTCCTCCTCGTAGAGAAAGTCGGTCGCTCGACGCTGGTCGCCGAAGAAAAGCCAATTACGCCCCGTGGCGCCGCTCGCCACCCGGTCCTGGACAAACGCCCGGAACGGCGCGATTCCCGTCCCCGGCCCGACCATGATGCAATCGCGCGAACCGTCCTCCGGTGGACCAAAATGCGAATGCGACACGAACACGGGCGTTGGAGTCTCGCCGGTGACCACGCGATCCGAGAGGAACGTCGAGCAAACCCCATGACGCTCCCGCCCGTTCGTCCGGTAGCGTACAATCGCCACCGTCAGGTGAATTTCCTCCGGGAAAAGCCTTGGCGACGAGGCGATGGAATAGAGTCGCGGCATCAACTTGCGCAGGTGGTCCACCAACTCCTGCGGACTGAGCCGCGCGCTGGGAAACTCGCCGAGAAGGTCGGCATACTCGTGCTCCCCGAGAAAAGCCTCCAGTGCCTCCTTGGCCTCCGGCACGAGGAGCGCGGCGAGACGCGCCTTCTCCGCGGCGTCCGTCGCCCGGCCGGCCAGCGTTTCCACAATTCTCCGCGTCGGGCCCGCAAGGGCGAGACGACGCGTCAGCGCCTCCCGCAGCGACAGCGGAGCCGTGGCCTTGGGCAACAGGACCGGTTCGTCACCGGTCGCTCCGATCTGCGCGAGGATCTCCGCCACGTCCTGCGACCGATTGGTGGCGAAAATTCCCAAGGAATCCCCCGCCTTGTAGCGTAATCCACTGCCCTCCAGACGGACCACAAAGTGACGGGTCTCCTTGCCGGATCCAGCCCGACTCAGCAAACGGTTCTCCGACACGCGAGCCGGGAACGGGTGATCCTTGTCGAAAGTGGAGGGAGCGGCGGGACCGGACATAGCGCACCGAGTCAGCGATGGTCCAGAAACCCGTGCAAGGCCGATTTTTGCCGATCGAGTGCGACAACCGCACTCCCGAGCCAAGGGACCGCAACATTGACAATCACCGCCCGGCATTCGTCGTTTCCGGCATGTCGCCGCCTCCGCCGGAACGTGTCCTCGTCGCCCTATCGGGCGGCGTGGACAGCGCCGTCGCCGCCCTGCTGCTGAAGCAACAGGGTTTCGACGTCGCTGCGGCGTACATGAAGAACTGGATCAACGAGGACGGCGTCATCGGTGATTGTCCATGGGAGCAGGATATCACCGACGCCCGCGCGGTGGCGGAGCACCTCGGGATCGAGTTCGAGGTGGTGAACCTGATGCGCGACTACCGCTCTCAAGTCGTGGACTACTTGCTCAGGGAGTACGCCCAGGGTCTCACTCCCAACCCGGACGTGATGTGCAATCGGGAGATCAAGTTCGGGGTCTTCCGTCGCTGGGCGCGCGAACGTGGCTTCTCGGCGGTCGCGACTGGACACTACGCGCAACGCCGCTTTTCCACCGAGCACGGCTGGGAGCTGTGGGAGGGTGCGGACCGCAACAAGGACCAGTCCTACTTCCTCGCGTTGATCAACCAAGAGCAACTCCAGGAGGCCCGGTTCCCCATCGGACACTTGGAGAAACCTGCGCTTCGCGAGCTCGCGCGCCAGGCTGGCCTGCCCAACGCCGACAAGAAAGATAGCCAAGGCATCTGCTTCATCGGTCAGGTGAAGATGCAGGACTTCCTCCGAGCGTACGTTCCGGACCGGCCCGGTCCAATCGTCCGCGTTGACGACGGACGCCGCCTCGGCACGCACGCCGGGCTACACTACTACACCCTCGGCCAGCGTCGCGGCATCCGCATCCCATCGAACACGGACCACAAGGCCTACGTGGTCGTGGGCAAGCGCGGGGAAGACAACGCACTCCTCGTCGCGTTCGATGAACCTCGCGCGCCCGGACTCTTCACCGAGAGCGTCCGCGTACGACACCTCCAGTGGCTCGGATCCCCGCCGACCTCGTCTGTCGCACTCGAAGGCCGCGTTCGTTACCGGGATCCCCGCGTCGCCCTGCACTTCACGCCGGAATCCGAAGGCAGCGGTCACGTGCGCTTCGCCGAGCCCCAGCGGGGCCTGGCGCAGGGCCAAATTCTTGCATTTTATCAGGGCCCGCGCCTCATCGGCGGCGGCGTTTACGCCTAACCGGCCTGCTTCAGGCAATTTCCGCTGGCGGGACGGCGTGCTTCGACACACGTTGCGGAAAACCATGACTGCCCGGACCTTCATCACGGTAGCGGCCGGCCTCGCGCTCTTCGCCGCCTCCACCCTCACCTCCGCACCGAACCTCCCCGGAGAAACGCGTTTACTCCGCTTCCCGGCAACGAACGGGAAGGACCTCGTGTTCTCGTACGCCGGCCAACTCTACACGGTGCCGATCTCGGGCGGCGTCGCTCGCCGACTCACCGACGGCCCCGGGTACGCCGTCTTCCCGCGTTTCTCTGCCGACGGTGCAACCCTCGCCTTCACCGCCCAATACGACGGCAACACGGAGGTCTACAGCATGCCCGCGTCGGGCGGATCGCCCAAGCGCCTCACGTTCTCCGCGACCCTCACCCGCGACGACCTCGCTGACCGGATGGGCCCCAACAACGTGGTCATGGGCTGGCGGAACACCGCTCCCGAAATCGTCTTCCGCTCCCGCGCCCGGTCCTTCAACCCCTTCATCGGCGAGTTGCTCACCGTCCGGCTCGACGCCGAGCTCCCGGCCCAGCTTCCCGTGCCCCGCGGTGGCTTCATCTCTTTCTCCCCCGACGATTCTCGCATCGCCTACAACCGCATCTTCCGTGAATTCCGCACGTGGAAGAACTACCGGGGCGGAATGGCCGACGACGTTTGGATCTACGATCTGAAGTCGGGCGCGCTGGAAAACATCACGCAGAACGACGCGCAGGACATCTTTCCGATGTGGGCTTCGAACAACCACATCTACTTCGTCTCCGAACGCACCGGGCGGGGAAATCTCTTCGCCTACGATCTCGCCACCAAGGCGACCCGGCAGGTCACGCAGTTCACCGAGTTCGATGTGAAGTTCCCGTCACTCGGACCGGACGCGATCGTCTTTGAGCAGGCCGGCCAGATCTGGCGTCTGGACCTCAAGACCGAGCAGGCGGCTCCGATCACCATTCGAGTCCAGGAAGACTTCGTGACGCGCCGGCCGGGACTGCAGCCCGTCTCGCGCTGGTTCCAAGGTGTCGATCTGTCGCCGGACGGACAACGCGCCACGGTGGTGGCTCGCGGGGATGTCTTCACCGTGCCCGCCAAGAACGGCCCCACCCGGAACCTGACCCAGACGCCCGGCACCCACGAGCGCAGCGCCACTTGGTCTCCGGATGGGCGGTGGATCGCGTACCTTTCTGATGCCTCGGGCGAGTTCGAGCTCTACGTTCAAGCCCAAGATGGCAAGACCCCAGCCGCTCAGCTCACCAGCGATGCCGATACGTACTATTTCCTGCCCCGCTGGTCGCCCGACTCCAAGCAACTGGCGTGGGTTGACCGGATGTCTCGCCTGCGCGTGGTCGACGTCGAGTCAAAGAAGGTGACTCCGGTCGCGACGAATCCCGCCGGACGCATCTGGGACTTTGCCTGGTCGCCGGACTCCCGCTGGATCACCTGGACGCGCAACCATCCGCAAACGCCCTCACAGGTGATGCTCACCCGCGTTGCGGATGGCGAGACGCTGGAGGTCACCGACCGGTGGTACGACGCGAATAGCCCGCGATTCTCCGACGACGGCAAGTGGCTCACGTTCGCGTCCGCGCGTGACTTCAACCCGATCTACTCCGACACGGAGTGGAACCACGCCTACCAGAACATGGAGCGCATCTACCTGGTCGCGCTCGCCAAGTCCACGCCCTCCCCGTTCGCTCCCACCAGCGATGAGGTGTCCGTATCCTCGAGCTCCAGCGGTGCCAAGGCGACCAAGCCTGCGCCGGAGGACAACGATAAGTCGGAGCAAAAGTCCGACGGCGCCCCCAAGCCGGCATCTCCGGCGACAACCGTGATCGACGCCGACGGCCTCGCCGAGCGCATCGTGGGCTTGCCCATCATGCCCTCGGGCTATGGCCCCGCGCGCATGATCGGCGATCGTATCTTCTACCGCCGTCGCCCGGGCGGCCCGGTCACCGGCGGGGGCGGCGGCGAGGGTTTCGGTGCGGGAACCGCTTCTCGATCCGTCATCGCATTTTACAACGTGAAGGATCGCAAAGAGACCGAGGTCATCAATGCGGAGTCGTTCCAGATCAGCGCCAACGGAAAGCGCATGTTGGTGATGGTGGGGCGAGACTGGTCGATCGTGGACACGCCCGCCGGTCGCTTGGAACTCAAGCCGGAGAACCGACTCGACCTCTCTGCGGCGGAGGCGGTCGTCGATCGCACCGCCGAGTGGACGCAGATGTTCAATGAAAGCTGGCGGCAGATGCGCGACTTTTTCTACACCCCCAATCTCCATGGGGTCGACTGGCCGGCCCAGCAGCAGAAGTACGCCGCCTTACTGCCGCACGTCGCGACGCGAAATGATCTCACCTATCTCATCGGCGAACTCATCGGCGAGCTCCACGCTGGCCATGCCTACGTGTCGGGCGGCGACCGGAACGAGGCACCGCGCCGGCAAACCGGCCTCCTTGGCGCCCAGGTTTCCCGCGATCCCGCTTCGCGCGCTTATCGCATTGATCGGATTCTGAAGGGACAGAATTGGCAGACGCGCACGCGTTCGCCCCTCACCGAACTGGGGGTGGATGTCCGTGAGGGCGAGTTCATCCTCGCGGTCAACGGCAAGCCAGTCGCGCAACTCGAGAATCTCTTCTCCGCGCTCGTCGGCACCGCGGGGCGCCAGGTCTCGCTGCGCATCAATAGCCAGCCGGTGGATGAGGGTGCGCGCGACGTCACCGTCGTGCCGATCGCGAATGAGGGCCCCCTCTATTACGAGGCATGGGTCGAGAAGAACATCGCCCATGTCGCGGCTCGCACCAACGGCAAGGCGGGCTACCTGCACATCCCGGATATGGGACCGGAGGGCCTGAATGCGTTCGTCCGCCGTTTCTACCCGCAACTCGACAAGTCGGCCTTGGTCATCGATGTCCGTGGAAACGGTGGCGGCAACGTCTCCCCCATGATCATTGAGCGCCTGCGTCGACAGGTTGCGATGATCGACCTGTCCCGCAACGGCGTCCCCATCCCCAATCCAAGCGGTCAGCTCGTCGGCCCGAAGGTCACGCTCCTCAACGAGTATTCGGCCTCTGACGGCGACCTCTTCCCTTATCGCTTCCGCGACGCGGGCCTGGGCAAGCTGGTGGGCAAGCGGTCATGGGGCGGCGTCGTCGGCATCACGGGCAGCCTTCCTTTCATGGACGGCGGCGAACTGAATCGGCCTGAATTCGCCCCTTACGCCAAGGACGGCAGTTCTTGGATCATCGAGGGCTACGGCGTCGATCCCGACATCGTGATCGACAACGATCCGGCCCGCGAATTCCGCGGCGAGGATCAGCAGCTCGACAAGGCGATCGACGTGATTCTTGAAGAATTGCGCACCCGCCCGACCTCGCTGCCGGCCCCGCCCCCTTGGCCGGTCAGGTAACGACGCGACCGCGGGCGCCCTGGCCGAGCCACGTCGCCAACTCCGCGAGCAGACGTTCGTTCTGCTCGCGGGTGCCGACGGTGATCCGGATGTAGAAGGGCAGCCCGTAAGACGCCACGGGACGCACGATCACCCCGCGGCGTTGCAGCGCGGCAAACGCTCCCGCGCCGTCGCCCACCTGCGCGAGCAGGAAGTTCGCCGCGCTAGGCACGGTCGGCACGCCCAGTCGCGCCAACCCCTCCTCCAGCTGCCGCAGGCCCGCACGATTATCCTGGCGGCACTGGGCGATGAAGGCGGCGTCGTCCAAAGCGGCCAACGCGGCGGCCTGTCCGATCGCATTCACGTTGAAAGGTTGGCGAACGCGGCCCAGCAGGCGGATCAGCTCGGGCGAACCATAGCCATACCCGACCCGCAACGCAGCCAGGCCGTGAATCTTCGAGAAGGTCCGCAGACACAGGATCTTTCGCCCCTCCGCAATCAGCGGTCGGAGATCCGGTGCGGAGTCCACGTACTCCGCATACGCTTCGTCGAACACCAGCACGACGTGATCCGGCAAGCCGCGGGCGAAACGGACGAGGTCGTCAGCCGGGTTGGCCGTCCCGGTCGGGTTATTCGGACTGGCCACGAACACCAGCTTCGTGCGCTCCGTTACCGCAGCGGCCATCGCGTCCAGATCGTGGGCGAAGTCCCGCAACGGGACCTCCACCACGCGGGCTCCGAACAGCAGCGTCACGAGCTTATAGACGACGAAGGCGGGCGCGCCCATGACCACCTCGTTGCCCGGGCGGAGGAAAACATGGCCGACGAGCTCCAGGATCTCGTTCGAGCCGTTGCCGACCACGAACTGCTCCGGGCCAAGCGACCACTCCCGCGCGAGGCGCTGCCGCAACGCGTAGCAGCCACCGTCGGGGTAAAGCTGTCCGTGCTCCAGTGCGGCATGGGCCGCCGCGAGGGCTCGCGGCGAAGGGCCGAAAGGGTTCTCGTTGGACGCCAGCTTGATGATCCCGCTCGGATCGAGACCAAGCTCACGAGCCACGTCATCGATCGGTTTGCCCGGTTCATACACCGGCTGACTCAGGACCGAGGGATTGGCGAGGGACGACAGCTCCATGCGCGGAGCGAACACGAATCACCCGGCCGGCAAAAGCCCGAAATCGCGAGCCTACCGGCGCTCGGGCACGCGGCGCCAAAAGCCCACGGGGCGATCTCCCTCCTGGAACACCTCGCACCACGTGTAGTGACCGCGAAGCGCGCGGTCGAGGAGCGACCATCGCTCCGCCGAGTCCGGTGGACGAAAGAAGAGTACGTAGTCGATCCCTTCGGCCGCCATCCACGCGCCCGCGGCGGGATCACGCCCGTCGAATGCGGCCTCCAGGCGGCGGCGCCGATGCGGCACATCCGCCGGGAATCCCCGCCAGAGCGACGCATAGCCATCCCAGCCCAGCCACATGCGGTGCCCGGCATGCAACGGCAGGCTGATCAGCGCCGGCTCCCCGGCCGCGCGCGGATCCTGCACGACGACCCCACGAGGCTCCTGCCGCAGTCGGTCCAGCAGGATCCGATTCTCGCGCCGTGACGTGAGGAAGGCGTGGCCCTCGAGGCGCCCCGAAGACGGCGACCCCGCGTCGCGCCAGCTAATCCAAAGGTCTTTCGCGTAAGCACATGGCAACACACACGCCACAATCGCCAAGATCCGCGGTCCCCGTCGCATCGAACCCGACAACAACCGAGGCGCGAGGAGCAAGAGCAGCGCGCTCGCGACCCACGGCCATGCCTTCAACACCGTGTTGAAGCGATTGTCGGACCCGGCATAGGAGTCGTCCACGTACACCCCCTCGAGCAGTAAGAGGGCACCCGCCCCAAGCACCGCCAACCACCGGGCCGTGCGATCTCCGGAGACCGCACCACTCAGGAGCAGCAACAGGGTCGGACCGAGCAGAATCAGCAAGAAGAGCGGCGGCGTCCGCTCCACCGACGGCACCCAGGCGAAGCGCAACGAGTGACGTGCCGCGTCGGCCGTGAACTCCGCCAAGAATCCCCACGCCGCGAGCCACACCACGGCGGCTCCGACCGCTACCGCGGGCAGCAACGACTTCCAGGCTCCGCGCTCCCAGACGATCCATGCACACACCGCGAGCCCGTGCAGCGGTAGCGCCCAGGGATTCGCCAACACCGTCCAGGTGATCGATGCCCCCACCAGGCCCGCGTAGCGAACTTGCCCCGATTCGCGCCAGGCCGCCCCCGCTGTAATCGCGAGTCCAAGCAGGGCATAGCTGCCCAGCGGCGCATGAAAGTCACCCAGAAGAATTGAGTACGCCAAAGGCTCGAACGGCAGGCTCAAGCGCGGGAACGACGCAGCGTAAGACTCGAGCCAAGTACCAAGCGGAGCCACGGTCATGGGTACGCTTCCGAAGAGAAAAATGCGCTCCCAGGGCCGCTGGCCCTCGATCAACCAAGGAGCCAACAGCGTGACGCCGCTGCCGCCGATCAGCAGCGCGACCCAAATCACGACCCTGACGCGTCGGGTCGCACCGCTCGCCGCGAGCGCACCCGCGAAGGCCGCGCCGATGCAGCCCACCATCACGCAGAAGCCTAGATTGGATGCCAGACCGGGGGACATTCCCAGCATCCGCCCAAGGAGGGCCGCGCCGTAATGCTGGAATGAATAATAGTTTATGTTCCGGTACGGCGCGTACCACGCATCGAAACCAGGAACACCCGCACCCGCCGCGTGCCCAGCCACTTGCGCGAGGTCGGGAATCTTCTCGATCCAGTCGGTGAGATCAGGACTGCGATACCGCCACGCCAAGGCATAGAAGAACGCGACCGCGAAGGGCCACGCGACTCGAACGACCTGGCGCGGTCCAAACTCTGCGCGCCACGCCGACACCCAGACCGACAACCACGCCGGCGACGACGAGGGCCAATGGGAGCGCCCACTCAGCCAGATCAGCGCCGCCGCCAGCACCAGCGCGAGGGTCGTCAGACCGCGGAGCGATCCAAGGCCGACCACCGTCTCCACGGCGAAGAAAACTGTCACCATGCACCACGGCGCTGCGACCGTCGCGACGCCGACCCGGGGCAGGACAAAACCGCAGGCCAGCACCGCGCCCCACAGCAGCGTGAGAATCGCCGCAACCTGGAACGCGAGGAGGAGCAGCAGCATCAGGGAGACCGCTGCACGCTCTACGGGCCAACCAGTGCGGTGGCTCCGTGGTCGATTCGGCGCCAGAAGCCGGCCCGCGTACCACCCTCCCAGTCGTGGCGGAACAGCTCAATCCAGGCGTACCGATCCGCGATCGCTCCGTTGATCTTCTTCCATAATTCGTCGGTGTCCCCAGCCTGATACCAAAGCACGTAGTCGATGTCTTGCGCCACCAGCCAGCGTCCAGGCTCCGCCATCTGACCATCGAAGAATTCAAAGAGTCGCTGCTGCCTCTGCGGTAGGTCATCACGATAGCCGCGCCAGAGCTGCTCGTGCCCGAGCCAACCCAACCACATCCGGTGTCCCGCAAAGAGCGGCAGGCAGGCCGAGTTGGTGAATCCATCCTTTTGGGGTCGCTCGATGACCAGCCCACGCGGCTCGACCTCGAGCCGCGACAGCACCAGGCGCGGAAACAACTCTTTGGTCAGAAAGTAGTGCCCCTCGATCCGCCCCACCGCTTCCTTGGGCCCCCGCCACCAGTTCAGCCCAAGGTCAAAGATGAAGCTGCACGGATAAAGGCAGACGATGAAGCCGACGACTCGCAGCCATCGGCGCGACGCTCGTTCAAGCACGATCGGACCCAGCGTCAGCAACGTAGCCGCGGCAATCCATGGCCACCACTTCAGCGACGTGTTGAAGCGATTAAACATGCCGCTGTAGATGTCGTCGATGTAGAGGAATTCCGACACGGCGACCAACACCAGCGCGAGCATTCCGAACCAGCGGCCTAGGCGATCCCCGGAGAGCAATCCACCGACCGCCAAGGTCAAGGTCGGCAGGAGAAACAACAGCAAGAGCAACGGCGGAGTGTGCTCCTCCCATCCGACGAGGCGGATCGACGTCCCGTATCCCGCTGCCGCAGTCGTGAATTCCGAAAGATAGACCCACGCCGAGAGCCATATGGCCGCCGCCCCGACCGCCAGCCACGCGACCAATTCACGGAGGTGGCGATAATTCCAAATCACCCACGCTCCAAGCCCCAGCGCCTGCAGAGGCAGGCTCCACGTGTTCGCCAGCAACGTCCAGGTCAGCGTCGCACCCGCCAAGGCCACGTAACGCCTCCGCCGTTCCCGGAGCCAGAGCAACCCGCAGAGCACGCCGATCCCCAACAAAGGATAGCTGGCCAGCGGCGCGTGGTAGTCGCCCAGATAGATCGAGTAAGCAAAGGGCTCCCCCGGGAGCTCCATGCGCGGATGGGACTCCTGATACGTCTTGAGCAGCGGACCGAGCGGAGCGCGGTCGTACGGTGCACTCCCAATGAAGCGCATGCTGCTCCAGGGATTGGGATTCTGATCAACGAGATGAACCAGACCCGAGAGACCGGTGCCACCCACCACAAACGCCGCCATGACCGTCCACCGCACCCGCTGCGAGCGACACGCCGTCCAGACGCCTCCAGCAAACGTGACCGCACCGAGCGCGATCAGCACACAGAAAGCGAGGTTGTAGGTCGCGCCCGGGCGGATCGCCAAAAGACGGCCCATCAGCGCCGCCGCATAGTGCTGGAAGCTGTAATAGTGGTTCGACGGGAAGGGATCCAGCCACGCATCCACCACCGGAATTGTCCCCCCCGAGAAATAGCTGCAGATGAAAGAGAAATCGGCCAGCTTCTCTGACGAACCATCCACGTTCGGATACGTGAACCGCCACATCATGGCGTAGCCGAACACGATGAGAAAGACGGCGGCGGGTGCAATCATCTGCCGGGGCGCCAGCTCACTCCGCCACCGCACCACCGATCCCCGCGCCTCCTCGCCGAGCCACCCAGGCATCCATCGCACCGCGCTGAAGACAATCACGGCTACCGAGAAACACGTACCCACGATCCCGACACCTTGCACGTCACCGAGGCCCCAGTGACTTTCGATCGCAAAAAAGACCGTCACCACCAGCCACGGCCCCGCCGCCACCGCGAGCCAACGCGGGCGCCAGACCGTGCCCGCAATCAGGGAGACCCCCCATAGATTCAGGACGATCAGCAGGAGGGTGAACAGGAGCCCGAGGTGCTGCATAGCCCCGACCCATCGGCACAAACGCTCATTCCCGCAGCGGAAATCACCACGTAATTCGCTGCCATGCAGCCGTTCACACCGACGAAACCCCCTAGCGGCCGGCGCGGACTCTTACACTCCATTTACAGGTCATTTGAGCCCAATCGTTTCAGCCCACTAAAGCCTCAACCGAAGAAGGAGCTGTACAGTTATGCGCGCACGACTCCCCTTCTCCCGTTCAAGCGTTTCCCGCCCACGTCCCGCATCCGCCTTCACCTTGGTCGAGGTCATGGTCGGCACCGTTCTCTTCCTCATTGCCGCGCTCGGGATTTTCAGCGGCCTCATCTACGCCTACCGTCTGGCGGCCGAGACCCGCTACCGGGACAACGCTCGCTACATCCTGAAGTCGCTCGGCGACGAATTCCTCGTGCAGAAGTCCGAGGACGATTTGGGCGGCATCAAGATCATGTTTGCGCCGACTGAGAGCGCGACGGGACTCGGTCTGCTCTGGCAGGGAAACGAAGGCGAGGAGTCCGGCCTAACCGTCACGCTCGGGGCCAATACCGGTGCCCCGATCGCTAACGCCTTGGTGACGAGGGAAGTCACTTATCTCGAACTCGACGGGATGCCCAGCATGGCGCCGGCGAGCTCAACCGGAGGCATACTTGTCCGCGGTAATTTTCAGATCGCTTATTCATACGCAAACCGCAACTACAGTCAGCAGTTGAGCGTCGTTCGCCGCATCCCTTAATGACTCCCCTTCCCTCTCCGTTGCGCCGCGTCCGTTCCCAGATCCTCTGGGTCGTCAAGGCCTTCACTCTCGTGGAGGTCCTGATCACCATCGGGGTGGCCGGGATGCTGCTCGCCGCAGTGGCGATGTTTCTGGTCAGCGGAAACGTTGCGACGAAGAAGGTTACAAACATTAATCAGGTCAATACGAAGGGACGTTTCGCATTCGACCACATTAGTCGCGAGATGTCGCTCGCCCTCGACCTCAAGGCCGAAAACTTTCAAGTCCCCAACGAGGATAACCTCGCGTACTCACGTCTCGTCTACCGCATCAACTTGGGTCTACCAGGCACGACCGCCTTTACACTCGCCTCGTCGGATGAAGTCGTGGTCGACCTGCCAATCGAGACGCGACCCGAGGTCGGCGACTACCTCATTCTCGCCAGCCCGCGCCTGAATGGTGATGTGGGTGGACGGATCACCGGGGTGGTGGACTCCCGCGACGGCGTCGCGCACGGCGAAGTCACCCTCACCTTGGAAAACACCATCGAGGCTCTCTCTGGCACGACCGATTCAGTCGAGGCCCTACAGGTGGCAATGATCCAGCGGCAGCGCGCCTATGGCGTGGAGGAACTGGCAGGGGAGGATTCTTTTGTCTGGTACGAAAACTATCCCGGAGGCGACGTGAGGGCGCTCGCCCGGGCCGTGATGGCGGACCAATTTCCCTTCACCCAGCAGCAGACCGGAGCAGCGGGCAGCGGCCAGTTCTTCGCCAACTTTCGCCTGGTCCTCGATACGTCAGAGGATGACTCCGTCAACGTGCAGACGGGCAAGAAGGCGTTCCACGCCCGCAACGAAATTGCCGGGCTCTTGGTCAACAAGTCCGGCGTCTCCTATAGCCTAAACGCCGTTCCGACCCCCACCCCCTCCCCGTCACCGACACCGCTGCCGACCCCCACCCCTTCTCCGTCGCCCACCCCCACCCCGTCACCGACACCGACGCCGTCACCCACCCCGTCACCGTCTCCGACGCCGTCTCCGACACCCTCGCCCACGCCGCGCCCCACCTCGATTCCTCCGACCCCGACGCCGTCGCCGACCCCACGCCCGACGCCCTCGCCGACCCCATCCCCCACGCCGTCTCCGACGCCGACTCCTTCGCCCACGCCGACTCCGTCCCCCACGCCGTCTCCGACGCCGCGTCCCACCCCGACCCCGTCGCCGACTCCCACCCCTTCGCCCACGCCGTCTCCGACGCCGACGCCCTCGCCCACTCCGCGGCCGACGCCTACTCCTTCTCCGACGCCCACCCCCTCGCCCACGCCGCGGCCGACGCCCACTCCGTCTCCGACGCCGACTCCCTCGCCCACTCCGCGACCGACGCCTACTCCGTCTCCGACGCC
>JBEIGD010000044.1:0-26072 GCA_040382075.1 Opitutaceae bacterium | reverse complement strand
TTCACCGTCGCAGGGCGACTCATATTCAAAGACCGACTTGTCGCTCTCCAGCTCCGCGATGATTTGCCCCTTCTTGACCGCGGCACCGGGCTCGACCTTCAAGTCGATGATGGTCAACTCGTTGACCGTGGCGCCCATCGAGGGCATCGGAACGTCGATGAGAAAGGTGGACATGCGCGATTGCGAGGGTCAGGAGCCTTGCGCGAAGACCCGCCCCGGTCAATGCCCGGCTCAGCCTCGCCTCAGGCGTCGACCATTCGCTCGCGATCGCTCAGGCGACGCGGAGCGATCAGGTCAGGCACGCACCGCCCGCCACACCGCAAGGATGCGCTGCAGCAGGGCCGGAAGGTCCGGAAGGGCGATCATGTTCGGACCATCGCTGATCGCGCGGTCCGGGTCTGGATGCGTTTCGATGAAGACGCCGTTGGCGCCGGCCGCGACCGCAGCCAGGGCCAGCGGCGCGACGAATTCGCGCTGTCCGCCGCTGCGACCGTCCGCCGCACCGGGCAACTGCACGGCGTGCGTGGCGTCGAACACTGTCGGATAGCCGTTGCGAGCCATGATCGAGAAGGAGCGCATGTCCACGACGAGGTTCTGGTAACCGAAGGTCGTCCCGCGCTCCGTCTGCCAAATCTCCGCCGCCCCGCCTTCGCGCAGCTTGTCGGTGACGTGGCTCATCTCCTGCGGCGAGAGGAACTGCCCCTTCTTCACGTTCACCACGCGGCCGGTGCGAGCGGCCGCGAGCAGGAGGTCAGTCTGGCGGCAAAGGAACGCCGGAATCTGCACGACATCGCAGACCTCGGCAATCGCCGCCACCTGGGCCGACTCATGCACATCCGTCAGCACCGGGAAGCCATGACTGCGCCGCACGTCCCCAAGGAGGCGCAATCCCTCCGTCAGTCCCGTACCTCGCGCCCCCGCGAGCGAGGTGCGGTTGGCCTTGTCGAACGAACCCTTGAACACGAGGTTCAGCTCCGGATGCGCGGTTCTCAGGCGGGCTAGCATATCCGCGACCGCACGACAGACCTCAGCGCTCTCAAGCGAACACGGACCCGCGATGACCAACAGCCGGGAGGGATCGTACAGCATCGAATGAGCCCGCTCAGCGCGCCGCCTTGCGACGCTTGCTGCCGCCGGTCCGGCGCTGCTGCGCCAGGGCGGCCTTGATGAACGCCGCAAACAGGGGATGCGGGGCGCTCGGCTTCGACTGGAATTCCGGGTGGAACTGCACGCCGACGAACCAGGGGTGATCCTTGATCTCGACGATCTCAACGAGGTTGCGGCGGGGATTGGTGCCGCTCACCACCATGCCGCCGCGCTGCAACTGACCGACGTAAGCGTTGTTCACCTCGAACCGGTGACGGTGACGCTCGCGGACCGAGTCCCGTCCATACGCCTTGCGCGCGTGCGTGCCAGGAGTCAGCGCGCACTCGTAGCTGCCGAGCCGCATCGTCGCGCCCTTGTCGATCACCTTCTTCTGATCCTCCATCAGGTTGATCACCGGGTGCGGCGACCGCTCATCAAACTCCACCGAGTTCGCACCCTTGAGCTTGAGGACGTTCCGCGCGAATTCGATCACCGCGATCTGCAGGCCCAGGCAAAGACCGTAGTAAGGCACGCGGTGCTCTCGCGCATAACGCGCGGCCGCGATCTTGCCCTCGGTCCCGCGATCGCCGAACCCACCCGGCACCAGGATGCCATCGAGGCCCTTCAGTTGCCGCAGGCCGGCCGGCTTCTCCAAATCCTCCGCATCGATGCGCACCACCTCCACCCCCGTGTTGTTCGCGATGCCGGCATGGGTGAGCGATTCATAGACCGACTTGTACGCATCCTGAAGCTCGATGTACTTGCCCACCACCCCGATGCGCACGGAATGCGCGGGTTTCACCACGCGACGGACAATCTGTTCCCAAAGGTTCTTCGCCGGCGGCGGATTCTTCAGCCCGAACAACTCGATCACGAGGTCGTCCATGCCTTCCTTCTGCAACGCAAGCGGCAGTTCGTAGATCGAGTGCGGCACATCACGGCACTCAATCACCGCCTTCACCGGCACATTGCAGAACATCGATAGCTTGTCGCGCAGTCCTTGATCCAGCGGATGGTCACAGCGACATACGAGCACGTCAGGCTGAATGCCGATCTCCCGCAGCTTCGCCACCGACTGCTGGGTGGGCTTGGTCTTCAACTCCCCCGCCGCCTGCAGGTAAGGCACCAGCGTGACGTGGATGAAGATCGTATCGCGCGGGCCAACCTCGAGCGCGAACTGCCGCATCGCTTCCAGAAACGGCAACCCCTCGATGTCACCGGTCGTCCCGCCGATCTCCGTGATCAGCACGTCGACGTCCTTCCCCCCGGAGTAGATCCGCTCCTTGATCTCGTTCGTGACGTGCGGAATCACCTGCACCGTCTTTCCGAGGTAGTCCCCGCGGCGCTCCTTCTGAATGACGCTTTCGTACACCTGCCCCGAGGTCAGGTTGTTCAGCCGCGACAGCTTGCCGCTCGTGAAACGCTCGTAGTGCCCAAGGTCCAAATCGGTCTCGGCACCGTCCTCCAGGACGTACACTTCGCCATGCTGGAAGGGGCTCATCGTGCCCGGATCCACGTTGAGGTACGGGTCGAACTTCTGAATGCGCACGCGCAGCCCACGCATCTCCAGCAGCGCGCCCAAAGCCGCTGCCGTGAGCCCTTTGCCCAAGGACGAGACCACCCCTCCGGTCACGAAGATATACTTCATCGGTTAGGGTTAACCGCCCGCCTCCGAGTCGCGCAAGAAAAGACCTGCGATTCTGAACAGTCAGCCGAACAGCAGCAGCACCGCCGCCACGATTCCGGCCACCAGGACCAGAAACGCCAGGATCGTCAGACCCCACTTCAGCAGCCGCGCCAAGATCCAGAGGATGAGGGCAAGCAGAAAGGCACCTCCCAAGGCGAGAAGCCATGGGGGCTGAGCCTCCAAGAAGCGCATCATCTCCGTCAGATCCATGGGCCGTAAGGTCATTCTCCGCCAACCCTCCCCGCCGGTCGAGCGCAGAGTCCCTCGCCTTCCGAAACCTCTTTGCAATGAAGCCGCGAAACGAGGCTCCCGGGGGCCGCTGCCACGCGTTCTGCTTGCGGCCTTGGGGTCAGCGGGGGCCTAATGGAGTTTGAACCATGTCCTCCGCTGCCACCACTCCTTCCTTCGACCTAATCGGCGTCGGCTCCCCGATCATGGATCTGGTCGCCACAGTCCCGGAAGAGTTTCTTACGAAGGTGAACGGCGCGAAGGGCGGCATGGTGCTGGTCGATGACAACGAGATGGCCCGCATCCTCTCGCTGCTCGGCGAGGATCCGGCGCACGCCACCGGGGGCTCCGCAGCAAACGTGACGTTCAACGCGTCCCGTCTCGGTCTGCGGTCCACGTTCCTCGGCAAGCTGGGCAATGACCCGCTCGCCCATCGCTATCGTCACCAGTTCGAAGCCGTGGGCGTCGATCCGTCGCGGTTCAAGCAGGGCGACCGCGCCAACGCGCGTTGTCTCGCCCTCATCACCCCGGACGCCCAGCGCACGATGCGCACCAACCTGGGCGCCGCCCTGACGCTCGCGCCCGAGGAAATCTCCGCCGCAGACTTCGCGGGCTGCCGCCACGCCCACATCGAGGGCTACCTCGCCTTCAATCCCGCCCTCGCCGATGCCGCCCTCGCGGCAGCGCGCGCCGCCGGCGCGACCGTCAGCCTCGATCTGTCTTCCTTCGAGGTCGTGCACGCCTCCCGCGATTGGCTCTTCTCCCAATTCCGCCGCGGGATCGACATCGTCTTCGCCAATGAGGACGAGATCCGCGCCCTCTTCCCCACGCGCACCGACGTGCCTTTCTCCGATCTCGCCACCGAGCTGGCCCGCCACGGCGTGCTCGCCGCCGTCAAGGTGGGCTCCGAGGGTGCATGGATCGCCCAGGGCAACGAGCGCCACCAGATCGATCCGGTCCGCGTCGCGGAGGTGCGCGACACCAATGGCGCGGGCGACGCGTGGGCCGCCGGTTTTCTCTACGGGCACCTCCACGGGCTCGGGCTTCCCGACGCCGGCCGCATCGCCTCCGTCCTCGGCGGCGAAACGGTCCGCCACCTCGGTCCGATCATTCCGCACGGCCACTGGCCCCAAGTGCACGCCCAGGCCGAATCGCACCGCACGACCGCTCGCTCCCGCTCGGCCGGTTCGTCAGGCGCTTAATCCCACGCTCCGCTCGCGCCTCACCGCCGCGCCCGCCGCCATGACCGCCGCCCGCCCCGCCGAAGATCCCGCCCTCGTCCGGCTCGTCACGTCGCTCGCCGAGAACGCCCGCGCCGCCGCCCTGGCGCTCGCCACGTGCGACAGCGCCCAGAAGAATCGCGCGCTGGCGGCGATCGCTCGGCTGCTGACCGATTCGACCGACGCGATCCTCGCCGGCAACGCCCAGGATGTCGCCCGGGCGCGCGAAAACGGTCTCGCCGCCGCTCAGGTCGACCGACTGACCCTGACGGCCCCGCGCCTCCAGACCCTCGCGCGCTCCGTCGAGCAGGTCGCCGCCCTCCCCGACCCCGTCGGCGAGGAACTCGCCGCCTGGACCCGCCCCAACGGGCTGCGGCTGCGCAAGGTGCGCGTGCCGATCGGGGTCATCGGCATCATCTACGAGTCCCGCCCGAACGTCACGGTCGACTGCGCCGTGCTCTGCTTGAAGTCAGGCAACGCCGCCATCCTCCGCGGCGGTAGTGAGAGTTTCCATACCAATCAGGCCCTCGCGGGAGTCATTGCGCAGGGTCTCGCCGAGGCCGGGCTGCCCGCCGCAGCGGTCCAGCTGATCCCAACCACCGATCGGGCCGCCCTCAACACGTTGCTCACGCTCGACCACTTGGTGCAGTGCATCATCCCGCGCGGGGGCGAGAGCCTGATCCGCTTCGTCGTCGAGAACAGCCGCATCCCGGTCATCAAGCACTACAACGGGGTCTGCTTCGTTTACCTCGATGCCCAAGCCGACGCCGCGCTCGCCGAGTCGATCACCGTCAACGCAAAGGTCTCACGCCCGGGGGTCTGCAACGCCGCCGAACAACTCCTCGTCCACGCCGCCGTCGCCCCGACGCTCCTGCCGCGCGTCGCCGTCGCCCTCGCCGCCAAGGGCGTGGAACTGCGCTGCGATCCGCGCGCGCAGGCGATCCTCGCCCAGTCGAGCGGTCCGTGGGCCGACCGCGTCCGGCCCGCGTCACCCGGCGACTTCCGCAACGAGTTCCTCGATCTGGTCATCGCCGTCCGCATCGTCGATTCGCTCGACGAGGCGATCGCCACGATCAACCGCGACGGCTCCGGCCACACCGACGTGATCGTCACCGCCGACGAGTCGGCCGCCCGGCGCTTCCAGGCGGCCGTCGACAGCGCGGTGGTCGGTTGGAACGCCAGCACACGCTTCAACGACGGTTTCGAATTCGGCTTCGGCGCGGAAATCGGCATCAGCACCGACCGCCTGCACGCCCGCGGCCCGATGGGCCTGCCGGAGCTCTGCAGCTACAAGTACATCATGGACGGGACCGGTCAGATCCGCGGCTAGACGGCGCGCCGCCGTTCCGGCCCCGCCGCCCGCCTCTCGCGTGTGGCTTGCGTTTCAGGCGAACGAACCTTTCCTCGAATTCGGAGTCCAACTGTTCATGCCCCCTCGCACCGCCCTCTGGACGCTCCTTGCCGCGCTGGGCCTCTCGACCACCCCAGTCGTGCTGGGCCAAGCTTCGCCCAACGCTCCGCGTCCAGCCGGCGATCGCCCGACGGTTGAAGTCAGCGGTCCCTCGGATCGGGTTTCGCGCTCCACGCTGAGTGCGGTGGCCGCTGGGATCTCGTTCCAGCCTCCGGCCCCGCCCGCACCGCCCGCACCCAAGACCGCGGAGGAGGAAGAAGCGGACGCTCCGAAGAACGGGATCGTCCGCCTGCCCGAGTACGTGGTGCAGGGCGAACGGCCCCCGGTGTTCCGCGAGAGGGACGTGAACACAAAGAAGGGACTCGGCGAGATCGCCGTGAAGCGCTTCCTCGGGGAGACCGGCAAGGCGCTCAACGCCTATCATCTCCCGCTCTTCGGCATGTCGAAGGAACAATACGCTCTCATGCTTTACGAGCAGGAGGAGCGTCTCAAAAACATGAAGGACGCCTCCGACAAGGTGTCCCTCCTCCGCGAGTCCGACCCCATCGCCGCCGAGCAACTGAAGCGCGAGGTCGACCAGACCTTCATCCGCCGCAGCGAGTTCTCGACGACCCCGTCGAGCAGGAAGAGGTAGCGCGCCCACGCCGCTCGGGTGGCCCGAGGGCCGGTTGGAGCAGTTCCAAAGGTACCCTGACCGTACCACTCGCCACCGCTTGTCCCGCCGCCGGCGAAACGGAAGCCTCAGAGGGTTTCCAAATCTGCACCCACCATGAAGTTGACCCTGACCGGCCTGGTCGCCGCTCCGCACACTCCCTTTCGCGCCGACGGCGCCCTCGATCTGGACACGATTCCCCGGATCGCCGCCCTCCTTGCCCACAACGGAGTGTCGGGCGCATTCATCTGCGGCACGACGGGTGAAGGGAGCAGCCTTTCGGTGGCGGAGCGCAAGGAGGTGGCGACCGCCTGGAGGCGGTCCGCGCCCAAGGGCCTGAAACTCGCCGTGCACGTCGGCCACCTCTGCCTCGCAGAGAGCTGCGCCCTCGCCGCCCATGCCCAGGAGATGGGAGCGGACGCGGTGGCGACCATCGCGCCGAGTTTCTTCAAGCCAGCCGGCGAAGCGGAACTCGTCGAATGGTGCCGCCGCATCGCCGCCGCCGCCCCGGCGCTGCCGTTCTACTATTATCACATGCCGGCGATGACCGGCGTGAACATCCCGGCGGCCGACTTCCTTCAGCGTGCGAGGGACGTGATCCCGAACCTTGCCGGAGTGAAGTTCACCCACGAGGACCTGATGGATTACGGCAACGCCGGAGAGGTGGACGGCGGCCGTTACGGGATGCTCTTCGGCCGCGACGAAATCCTGCTCGCCGGCCTGAGCCTCGGCGCGGTCGGGGCCGTCGGCAGCACCTACAATTACGCCGCGCCGCTGTACCTCCGCCTGATCGCCGCGTTTGAGCGCGGCGACCTCGCCGCCGCACGCCGCGCCCAGACGCAGGCCCGCGAGTTCATCTCGGTTGTCGGCCGCCACGGTGGCCTCGCCGCCGGCAAGCTCGCCATGAAGCTGATCGGCGTCGACTGCGGCCCGGTACGCCTTCCGCTCCGCCATCCGTCGTCCGAGCAAGAACGCTCCCTGCGCCAGGGCCTCGAGCAGATCGGTTTCTTCGACTACTGCTCGCGGCGATCCTAGCATCGGGCGGCCCTCCGCATCCGCTCCACTGGTCCGCGCATGGTACCGGTGCCGCTGGCTTGGCGACGACCTCCGGACTGCGGAAGGTGGGTAGATGACGCCAAACCCCAGCGATCACCGCCTACCCGCATTCAGTCGGCGCCACTTCCTTCGCGCCGCGGCTGCTTCCTCCCCTGCGGTGCTCGGCCTCACCGCGCTGCATGCACAATCGCCGTCCTCGGCCCCGCGCACCGCCGTGCGCCCTCCTCTCACGCCCCAGACAGCCTTCCCACTCCTCAACGTCGCCCCCGCCACCGACGCGATCACGCGCAAGAGCGAGGCCAGCATGGTCTCCCTCCGTGACGGTAGCGTGTTGCTGGCCTATGCCGCGCACGCGGGACGAAGCGACAACGACCGGGCGCCCCTCGTGGCCCTTCGGCTCGACTCCGAGGGCCGTCCCATCACGACGGAGAAGGTCGTCGTACCGCCACCCCCGGACGGTTTCAACGCGATGTCCCCGGCGCTGCAGCGCCTGCCCGACGGCCGGCTCGGCATGCTCTTCAGCTACCGCCAAAGCCAGAAAATCGCCTCCCGCCGCTTCACCACGTCTGCGGACGAGGGGGAGACCTGGTCACCTCACGTGATCGTCGCCGACGGCCAGTACAAGACGGGCTGCCACGATCGCTTCACCGTCCACTCCTCAGGCCGACTGCTCGCCCCCTGCCACTGCACGGAAGACTGGGATCTCCACCACCTCCATGTGCGCGTCGCCCGTTCGGACGACCTTGGCGTCACGTGGCAACTCGGCGACCCGATCACGTTGCCCTACGTGCGCTGGCTCGTCTACGAGAACCCGCGGTCCGGGCGCTTGCCTCTCGCCGGTAAGGCGCCGGCTTCGACGCCCGCCGCCCCAGCTCGACAGGAGTTCATCCAGGACACCGAATCCGGTTGCATTGAGCCGGGCATCGCCGAGCGCGCTGACGGGAGTCTGCTCATGACCATCCGGACCGCCATGGGCACTCAGTTCAAGAGCGAGTCCTTCGACCGCGGCGCCTCCTGGTCAACGCCTCGCAGCATGGAGGTGGTGAGCCCGGTCGCACCCGCGCACCTGTCCCGACTTCCAGGCTCGGAGGATCTCCTGTTGCTTTGGACCTCTGACTACGATGCCAAGGCGCCGCTCTCCGGTCGGCGCAACACGATCATGGCCTGCATCAGCCACGACGGGGGAGAGTCGTGGCCGCATGACCGGCGGAAGGTGCTCATCCACGACCCCGAGCGCAGCGTCGATTATCCCAGTGTCCTCTACCGTGGCAACGAGGCATGGATCACGCTTCGTGCGTCGACCGGACCCCGCATCCTCGAAGGTCGGACTTCGACTCAACTCATGCGGGTTCCGCTCACCTGGTTCCTTGCCTGAGCGCGTCGACAGGCCGCCGACCCTTCCCGAAAGACATCTTCGTCGCCCTCCTCTCGCATGGTCCTCGACACCCTCCCCCAATCCGGCCTTGCCGGCCGCCTGGGTCTCCGCTTCGACGCGGCGCTCGCGTGGCTCACGCGCTTCGATCCGCACACCCCGGACGGCAAGTACCCCATCGACGGCGAGGCCATCTTTGCGCTGGTGCAGTCGTACGCGACGGTTCCCGCAGCGGAGAAACGCTTCGAAGCGCATCGTGCCTACATCGATCTTCAATACGTCGTCGCCGGCACGGAGCGGATGCTCTATGCACCGCTGAGCGAGATGCGTGCGATCACGGACTATGATCCGCAGAATGACTACCAACTCTTCGCCGACTCGGCGGCGGCGAGCACCCTGCGGCTCTCACCGGGCTCATTCGCCATCTTTTTCCCGCACGACGCACACAAGCCCGGATGCTCCGATGAGACTCCCAGCCAGATGAAGAAAGTCGTCATCAAAATCCAAGTTTCATGAAGCCCAACCGACGTTCGTTCCTCAAGGCAGCCGGGCTTGCCACGGCCGCCTTTACCGGCTCCCGCATTGTCATGCGCGCTGCTCCGCCGCCCGCGAGCCGGACCGGCCGAGAGAGGACTGCCGACGTCCTCGTGATCGGGGGGAGCTTTGGCGGGGTAGCCGCCGCGCTCGCCGCCGCTCGGATGGGACGCAGCGTCATTCTGACCGAGGAAACGGATTGGATCGGAGGCCAGGCCACCACGCAGGCCGTGCCCCTGGACGAACACCCGTGGATGGAGAAGTTCGGCCGCACGCAGAGCTACGCGGACTTCCGGAACGGCGTGCGTGACTACTATCGCCGGCACTATCCCCTATCCGCCGCCGCGCGGCAGGATCCGTTCCTCAATCCCGGCGCTGCCTGGGTCACCAAGCTGAGCTTCGAGCCGCGCGTCGGTCTTGCGGTGCTCCATGAGATGCTCGCGCCATACCTGTCCTCCGGGCGAATCACCCTGCTGACGCGTCATCGCCCGGTGGCGGTCGCGATGGAGAGAGACGAGGCCCGCGCGGTCACTGTCCGCGACGAGCGCGACGGCATCGATGTTACCCTCGCTGCCCCCTATATCCTCGACGCGACGGAACTTGGTGAACTCCTCGAACTGGGCGGCGTTGAGTCCGTGGTCGGGGCCGAATCCCAAGCCGAGACGGGCGAGTTCAACGCCCTCGAGGGTCCGACGGATCCGCGCGACCAGATGGCCTTCACGCATACTGCGATCCTCGATCACCGCCCCGGCGAGGAGCATGTGATCGATCGACCCGCAGACTACGATCGGTGGAGACCCCATTTCCGGCTGCCGGACCTCTTCGGAGCCGAGCGCGACTTCTACGGAGATCCGACGCAGCCGGGCTCCTACCGAGTAAGCCCTTGGAACTTCCGGCGGCTGCTCTGCGCCGGCAACTTCGAACCCGGAGCGTTTACGAGCGATCTGGCGTCCGTCATGTGGGTCAATGAATACCGGGAGGGCGTGCTGCTTGGAGTCTCCCCCGAAGAACGCCAGCGCAGCTTCAACGCCGCACGGAGCCTCAGCCTGAGCGGCATCTACTGGCTCCAGACCGAGGCGCCCGACCCCGCCACCGGCCGACAGGGTTTTCCGGGACTGCGCCTCCGCGGCGACGCCCTTGGCAGCCGCGACGGGCTCGCCCAGTACCCGTACATCCGCGAGTCGCGCCGCATCCGTGCCGAGTTCACGATTCTTGAGCAGCACTTCCGCAATGATCAGCCGACCGCGAAGAACGGTCCGCTGAAGTATCCCGACAGCGTCGGACTGAGCGGGTACCGAATCGACATCCACAAACCGGCGAAGCGCGGCGCAAAGGGCAGCATGACCGCCAGCAACCACGGCAAGCACTGGGTTCAGCAGATTCCGCTCGGAGCACTTCTCCCGGTGCGGGTCGAGAACCTCCTGCCGGCGTGCAAGAACCTTGGCGTCACGGCGGTGACCAATGGCTCGTTCCGACTCCACCCCTCCGAGTGGAACATCGGCGAAGCCGCCGGCGCACTCGCCGCCTTCTGCCTCGCCCGCGGTCTGCGTCCCCGGCAGGTCCGCGCGACCTCCTCACACCTCGCCGACTTCCAGCGCGAACTCATCCGGCTCGGGGTGGAACTCGACTGGCCGGCCGGCTTCCGCGAGACCGGACGTTCCCACTTCAGCCACCACAAGCAGGAGCTCAAGGACGCCGACACCTACTACTTCGGGGAAGCGTGGCGCCGGTGAGCCCGGGCGGGCGTTGACGGCCCTTCCGCGCGACTTCACCGGTTCGTCGCGCCCGCCCGTCAGCGCAGGCTCCGCTCCACCGTCGGCCGCCGACCGGTGCGGGCGCGGTAAACCCGAGCGAAGTAGTTGGCGCTCGTGAAGCCGCTCAGCCGCGCGACCTCCGAAACGTGCATGCGGGGATCGGCCAACAACAGCCGCGCACGCTCCACTCGACGCGCCGTCAGGTAGTCGCTGAACCCCGCCTGCCCGAACTGCGCGAAAAGCCGGGAGACGTGGTTCGGGTGCATGCCAAGGTGCCTCGCCACCTCCTTGCGGCTCAGCGGCCGGTGCAGGTTCTCCATCACGAAGTCACATGCCGCCTGCCAGGAGGAACGGGCCTTTCCGCCTTCGGGACCGACCGCGGGACCGGCGAGGAGTTCACGCGACAGCGTGAGCAGACACTCCGCCACATTGCGGAAGAAACGCTCCTCCCCCAGCGGCGCGGGGCCCGTCAGGAGTCGGACCAGCGTCCGCCCTTCCTCACTGAGTCCAGCCGGCACGACGTGGGTCTCGACCGGCGTGCCGGGATGACCGTCCCGCGCCGGCTTCCCCTTCATCAGGTAGAAGCGCGTCAGGTCGCGATAGAACACGATCCCCATTGAAGTGTACGGCTCCCATGCTCTGGCGCGCACCCACCGACCCGGGGCGACAAACAGGGCCTCCCGCGTCGTCAGCGGCTCGACCACCCTGCGCCCACCCCGCCGCCGCTCGAACTCCACCGTACCCTCCAGCGCGACGATCAACCGTGCATGCTCCATCAGCGACGCATCACGGGGCATACCCGCATGACCCACCTCATCCGCCCGGGTCAACCGCACCAAACCACCGTCACCCAAAATCGAGTCGCTACGCTGAAGGAAGTCTGATCGGGAATCACCCATCGATGCATTGTTACTTTTATACTACTAATGAATCAACTCAGCACTTGGTTGCGAAGTGCTGAGCGTGCAATCTGCCGCTGACTTCAGATTACTGCCGTTACTATCCTGCTACCTAGTATCCCGGTTGCCTCTCGGCGACGCTCCCCCGCGGCAGCCCTCATCCGACTTCATCTTCCTCCTCCATGTCCACCCTTCGCACCCAAGTCCTCGTGATCGGTTCCGGCGCGGCCGGCCAAACCGCCGCTCTCGCCGCCGCCCGCAACGGCGCCGAGACAATCCTCGTTGAAAGCGCCGGATTTCTCGGCGGCATCTCCGCCACGCTGCCGTGGCTGGGCTTCCACGACCGGGACTACCGGCTCATCGTCAAGGGCATCCCCTTGGAGTTTTGCCGGCGCCTCCAAGCCATGGGGGCTGCATCCGCTCATGAGTTCGATCCGAAGTGCGCCTCGGCGATCGGCGTGGACTCGCACTGGTGGAAGATCCTCCTGATGCAGCTCATGCGCGAGGCTGGGGTCCGGCTGATGCTCCACTCCGTCGTGGCCGACACGATTCGCGAGGGAGATCGGATCCGCGGCGTGATCGTCGAGACGAAATCCGGCCGGGTCAGGATCGAGGCCGATCTCACCATCGACTGCAGCGGCGACGGCGACGTCGCCGCGCGCGGCGGCGTGAAGTGGGAGAAGGGGCGGACCGCGGACGGCCTTGTCCAGGCGCCGACGCTGGTCTTCAAGCTCGGTGGCGTCAGCCGCGAGCGCTTCATTGCCGGCTGCAAGGATCCAGCGATCAACTATCGCGAGTGGATCGCGCCTTATCCGGAACTGCGCGAGAAGATGATGCGACGGATCGACCGCCTCAACCTGATCATCTGCGGCGGCTACGCGAAGCTGATCGAGAAGGCCCGCGCCGCAGGCGACTTCGACGTTCCCCAGTCCCGCGTCGTCGGCGTGAAACTTCACCGCGCTGACGAGTACCTCGTCGTCATGACCCGGGTTCTCGGCCTCGATCCGACCGACGTGCGCAGCCTCACCGACGCCTACGCGAAGGTCTACGAGCAGATTCCGGTTCTCGTGAACTTCTTCCGCAAGTACGTCCCGGGATTTGAGGAGTCGCACCTCCGGGAGATCGCACCGATGCTCGGCGTGCGCGAGAGCCGTCGCATCATGGGCGATTACCTCCTCACCGCCGAGGATCTCGTGGCCGGCCGCGTCTTTGAGGACGCCGTGAGCATGGGCGGCTACCACATCGACATTCACCGTCCCGCCGGCACTTGGGTCGATTCCCAGAATGTCCGGGCCTACACGATTCCGATCCGCAGCCTGATCGCCCGGGACGTCGAGGGATTGATGATGGCGGGCAAGTGTCTCTCCGCCACCCACGAGGCCGTCGCGTCGACGCGCGTCGTCCCGATCTGTCAGGGCCAAGGTCAGGCCGCCGGCACGGCGGCCGCCCTCGCCGTGAAGTCGGGCAAGTCCGTCCGAGCGGTGCCGATCTCGCTGCTTCAGGACACGCTGGCGGCCCAAGGCGCAGAGTTCGGCCGCACGGTCGGAGGACCGAACCAGCAGTTGATCGACGAGGTGGGCCAGCTTCCTTTCCACGAACCGCCCACCACCGGCGACCGCGATCCCGTGAGTGCCGGCGAGTCCTCCTGGGTGCGAAAGTAGCCCTGCGAACGCCAGTCGCCCCCGGGGCACTGGTACTCTTTACGGACCTCGGGGTCGGGATTGCGCCTCCTTCCAGGAGCGTCTTGGATCGCTTCTCCTTCATCCCTCTCTGGATCACCGAGCATGTCCTCTCCTCATCCCGGCGCCTCGAATCCAGACCACTCCGGGGCGTTCCGTTGGCGGATGACGCTTTTCCTCGCGGGCGCGGCGGCAATGAACTTCGCCGATCGTGCTGCGATGTCCGCGGTTCTCTCTGCGGTCCGCGTGGACCTCTCGCTCTCGGACGTGGCTCTCGGCATGCTGGGCTCGTTCTTCCTCTGGAGCTACGCCCTCGGATCAATCTTCGCCGGCAACTTGGCGGACCGATGGTCGCGAGCCCGCCTTGTGCGCTTGAGCCTGCTGGGGTGGAGCATCGTGACCTTGCTCACGGGGCTGGCCCATGATTTCCCGACCCTGCTGGGACTGCGCATCGCTCTCGGACTCGCGGAGTGCCTGTTCTTTCCCGCGGCGTATGCGTTACTCGCGCAGCACCATTCTGAGACCCGTGCGCGCGCGATGAGCCTCATGGCCGTAGGCATCAACGCCGGCATGGTCGCCGGCGGCTCGGCCGCAGGCTGGCTGGCGCAGCTCTACGGATGGCGATCCGGCTTTATCGTCTTCGGCCTCATCGGCATCGCTCTCGCCTTGGTCTCTCGGTCGTTCCTCTCGGGCCCATCGCCGGCGTCAACGTCCACCCGGCCAACCCTCGGCGCCGCAGTTCGGGTCCTTATGCGCGTGCCCACTTACTGGGCGATGGTTTGCGAGTCCATGCTCTCCGGAATGGGCATGTGGATCTTCTTCAGCTGGCTTCCCCTCTACCTGCGCGAGACCTACGGCATGTCACTCGCGGCTGCGGGATTCTCGGGAACCTTTATGCTGCAGATCTCGGTCATGACCGGACTCGCCGTCGGCGGATGGTTTTCGGACCGCGTCGCCGGCCGATTGCGCCATCGCCGCGTGCTCCTCTACGGCGCCGCCTACCTCGTCGCCGCCCCGTTTCTGCTTCTCTTCCTGGGCAAGCCCAGCTTCGCCGTCATGGCTGCCGGAATCGCTTGCTTCTCATTCCTGCGTGGGTTGGGCCAAGCCAACGACCATCCCACCCTCTGCGAGGTCGTACCGCCGCAGTTCCGCTCAACCGGGATCGGGCTCATGAACGCCTGCGGGACAGCGTCAGGCGGATGCGGCGTCCTTCTTGCCGGGTTCCTCAAAGGCGACGTCGGGCTCAGTGCGGTCTTCGCCGCCATCTCCGGCGCTTTCTTTCTCGCCGGGCTGATCATGCTCTTCATCTATGCCCGTTACTCGCGCCGCGACTTCGAACGCGGCGGAGCGGGTTGAGGAGCGGGGAGTTTCGATCTCCCACCAGCGTCGGATGGGCCACGTATCGGACGTCACTAAAGAACCGCGCGGCTCGAAGTTTTCTCAGGGCCCGGTACGCGCCGCAATGGCCGCGTCCAGCGCCGCCAGCGTCTCGGCGCGAACCGGCAGGATGCCGATAAGCCGATGACGGATGCGCACCAATTGGTCCGCGCCTTCAAGCCCGCAGTACCCCTGGCGTGCCAGAGACGACGCGATGATATCACGCGTCTCCGCAAGCAGCGCCGGTTTGTTGATCGCGGCGATCTTCTCCCGCTGGGCGCGAAGCATCGCCACGATCTCCGGGGTCGCCGGCAGGGATTCGAGTTGCCGGGACAGTTCCCGCCGGAACGTGTCCCGATAACGCCGCTCTTGGGGCGCTGCACCCGGATTCGTTCGTCGCGCGGTGACCGACGCCAGCGTGGTGAGGCCGACAAAGGCGCGTTCCGCACCATCGGGTTGCAGGCTGCGGATCCAAGCCGCGGTGGAGACCGCCTTTTCGTCGTCCGCTAGGTAAAGGGCGAGATGCACGCGCGTCGAAAGCAGCCGTTTCAGCGTGGACGGATCGTCCACCGCAGCCGGCACACCCAGCAACCGCTCCACCTCCGCACCCACCCGCACGGCAAACTCGCGGAACCGCCGCTCGTCCTGCACCAATTCCAAGGGCGGAACGGAAAGCTCGAACTGCACGTCCGGTGCGGCGGTGGCCCGCAGCGCGGGTGCCGCCATGGCGAGCGAAAGGCAGAGAAGGCCGCGCCGAAAAGCCGTGCGCATGGAGACTCCACTGACAAACCGGAAGCGCGGCGGCAACCGCGATCCAAGGCGATCCAGGCACCCTGCGAGCGTGCTGCCAGCCGCCGGGCGGGCCGCCGTCCTCACCACTCTCCTTTGCGACCGAAGCGCTCCCGTGCGGCGCGCGAAAACTCCCCGCCAGCCCGGTCAAGCACGTCGCAGATCGCCTCCGGCGTGCGCCCCGCCGTGTCCCGCGCCGCCGCAATGATCGTACGGCACTCGTTCGCATCCATGAACTTCGCCGCTTCAAGGAGGTGCTTCTCGTCACCGAACGGCACTGCCAGGAAACCGTGCTTGTCCGCGTGAATGAGCTGCCCCGGCTTGATCGTGCGACCGAAGACCTTCACCGGCCCACCCCAGCGCACCGGACACGAATAGGCATGGCCGACGCAGGTGCCGCGGGCGAGGGCCTTGAACCCGGCCGCGTTCATCTCGTCGGTGTCGCGGATTCCGCCGTCGATGATCGTCCCGACGCAACCGAGCGACCGATGGAAGTTGCTCGTCACTTCGCCCCAGAAGGCTCCGTAAAGCTGCGGCTTGTCGAGGTCCTGCACCACCACGATCTTTGGACCCGGAATCGACGCGAGATAGCGCCGGTACTCGGACCATGCTTTGGGATTCGCCTTCGGGTGTCGGGGATTGCCCGGTTCACAGACGACCGTCACCGCATAGCCCGCCATCGGGCCCATGTGCGGCATGTAGTCTCGCACGGGTTCCAGGTTGAACGCATCGCGACCGGCGTTGTGCCGCGTGATCTGCTCCCAGCCATTGTAGATCGTCGGCGTATTCCAGCGCTTCAGTTCATGGATCTCTCCTTCAGAGAGCGGTTGCTTAGGTGATTTCACGGGGGTGTTTCAGGTGAGGGGAAAAGGGCTCAGGGTGACGCCGATGGCGCAGCCGACTCAGAACGGCGACCGGTCTCCACGCTGCGTTTATCACCCATCTGGGCAGAGGGTAATCCGCTGGTGCCTTGAGCATACCACCCGAGCGGATTGCCAGATCGATCTGAGTGACCTCATGCTCCGCTGGATGAATCCTGAGTTGCTGCGTTGGCGCGGTCGCATCGCGCTGGTTACGGGAGCGTCCTCCGGTATCGGTCGCGCCATCGCCGAGGACTTCGGTCGCATGGGACTGAAGGTGGCGCTGGTCGGCCGCCGGGCCGACGCCCTCGCCGCGACCGCCGAAAGCGTGACCGCGTTGGGCGGCGACGCGCTGTGCCTCGTCGGAGATCAGGCGGAGGCCGATTTCAACCGACGAATCTTCAGCGAGGTGCGCACGCGGTGGGCCGCCCCCGACATCGTCGTGAACAGCGCCGCCACCCCCGGCGGTCGTTCTCTCATCGAGGCCGACTTCGCCGAGATTCAGGCGGCGCTCGATCTTAACCTCCGCGCCGTGATTCTCTGCATGCGAGAGGCCGCGGTCGGCATGCGCGGAAAACCGGAGGGAGCGGTGATCAACCTTTCGTCCATGACCGGGCATCGCATGCTGCCGGGAACCCCGGCGGTGTACGCCGCCACCAAACACGCCTTGCGCATCCTCACCGACGGCTTCCGCGCCGAACTCATCCAGGCGGGTCTGCCGGTGAAGGTCGCCTTGATCTCGCCCGGCATGGTCGACACGCCCTGGCACGCGAGACCGGACGGCATCCTCGCGCAAAAGGGAGGCTACCCCTACCCACCCCTCGCTCCCGCAGACATCGTCGACGCCGTCCGCTACATCCTCTCCGCCAGCCCCGGCGCCCAGGTCTGCGACATCCAACTCCGCCCCGCCGGTCAGCCGTTTTAGCGCATTCGCTTCGTCCCGTCCTCCATGTCCGTTTCCCGGCTCATCCTCGGCCTGTTGCTCGCGTTCCACGGAGGTCTTGCCGCTTCGAGACCGCAAAACCAGCCCCTGCGAATCCTGCCGCTCGGTGACAGCATCACCCGGGGCTCCTACCTCGCGCAGCACGCGGACGGGCCTTACCGCGGCAAGGCCATCGGCGTGGCGAACCCCAAGGGTGGCGGCTGGCGGAAACCCCTTCAGGATCACCTGCGGGCCGCTGGCGTCGCCTATGACTTCGTCGGCGAACTCAGCTATCACGCCTACGGTGAAGCCGGCTCCGTCGATCCGGCATTCGATCCTGACCATCACGGGCTCGCGGGTTTCGGCAACCGCCAGATTCTTCAGGGCGGCACGGTCCCGACACCGAGCGACGTGCTGGCGGACTTGGGTATCTCGCACATCACCGTGCCGGACCTGGCGACCGTCCTGGCGCGGCAACGACCCGACATCATCCTCCTCATGTCTGGCGCGAATGGCTTTGACGCACCCGCCCGGGACGAACTTATCCGGCAAATCAGCCGGCTCTCCTCCGCTCACCTTTTCGTCGCCACCCTCCCGCCCCAGCGACCTCCCCGCAAGGGTTGGGAGCAGGTCGATGCCTACAATGCCAGCCTGCCCGCCATCGTCCCAGCCCAGCAAGCCGCGGGTCACCGGATCACGTTGGTGGAAATGAACCACGCGGTGGGTGCGGAGGACCTGTTACCCGACGGCGTTCATCCGGGGGAGGAAGGGCTGCGCAAGATGGCGGAGGCGTGGTTCCACGCCCTGCGGACCGCTGGTTACGTTCCGCAAGTCGCTCGGTAGCGCGCGAGGAAGTCAGCGCCACACTCCGCCGGCCGCGCGTCATAGCTGTCGAACGCTCCCTTCGCGCCGAAGTACTGCACGGCCGGCACCCACGGCTCGCGCGTACCCATGTCGAAGTCATTGAAAAAGGAAATCATCACGCCGTGCTCGACCAGGCGACGCTGGAGGCGCTCCACCCTGACGTTCGCGGGCGCCAGGGTGTCACGGGCGGCAAGGACCACCGCCCACGCCGCCGACTCCGCCAGATGCATGAGCGTCGGGGTCTGGCGGATCGTGCCCCAGCCCACGTGCGTCGCGGAAACCGTCGTCACGACCAGCAGGTTGTCGATCTCACGCGGCAGCAACACGCCGAAGGGAACTTGGCCGGGCACCGAAACCTCCATCTGAAAGAGCTGACCGTCGCAGAGTGAATCACCCAGCCGCTCCGTCGTGCAGGCGAGCGAGTCCAGCGAGAACTCCGTGATGCCGATCGAGTCCGCGTGCACGGGTGCTCTCCCGCTTCCTGGAGGGAGGAGTGCGTCGTTCTCGGTGAAGATGGCCCGTCCGATGAGTCGACGAGCTTCGCGAACGTACAGCTGGGGAGGAAGGTTGTCGTTCCCGACAAACTCGTCGCGCGCGAGGCCCCACTCGCGCGCCTCGATCCGGAGGTCATCCGGCATCTCCGGGTCGTTCTGCAAAAACCACATCAACCCCAGCGCATGCTCCCGGTGACGTCGCGCAATGACCTCTCGCCCGGACGCGTCGGCGGTCGCCCAACCACGCCCCCCGCCGGTCAGGTTCGTCGCGTTCCAACTGCGCTTCCGATTCGGTAGCGCGTGACCGTGAAAAAGGTGGTCCCGCTCCGCCATTTCTCGCAGGGAATAGATCAGGAATCGGTGATGGAACGGGAGCCGCAGCTTTGCCTTCTCCTCGACCGGTCTGAGGAGAGGAGCGAAGGCTGACCGATCGTAGCTGGGCGGCGGGGCCTCGAGCAGCCGTCGATTCCCGGGATCATCCGTCAGGCAAAGGCGATAGCTGTAGCTCTGGATGTTGTCGTCTCCTTCGCCCGTGCTCCCGGGCAGGGGCTCGGAGGTCGTCGCACCCGCCGTCACCAGATTGAGCCGGCCTTCCGCCGCGGCGCGCGGGAAGGTGCCGGTCAGCCAGCGGGTGAACACCCGACCCGCCCGCGGCTCCCCATACTCGGACCGCGATTCGCGACCGATTCGCCAAGCTGCGCCAGCGCGATCGATCAGGTCTCCCTCGTAGCTCGCTTCGACGAAGGCGCCCGCCCGAAGCTCGAGTCTCTCGCCGCCGACCGAGGTAAACGTCGCCGCGCGTACCGTCCGACCGGCGCGCTCCACCGTCGCGAGCGCATACCCACGCCACAGACGGAGGTTCGCTTCGCCGACGACCAGCCGCTCCAGCACGCCCTCCATCACCTTGGGCTCGAAGGTCACCATCTTCCCGCCACCACAGGCGCGATCCTGCTCCGATCCGGTGCCATACCGTTCCCGATAGTAGGCCCGCACCGCCGCCGAAATTTCCTCGAGCAGGGGCGCACGGTTTCCCCGATAATGCGTTTCCAGCGCCCCGAGCGATGGCAACGCGCCGCCGAGTGCGTTTCCCGCCGTGACGAGCGCCACCCGCAAACCGTCCCGCGCCGCGCGCACCGCTGCCACAACTCCGGGGGCAGTACCCCCGACAACCACGAGGTCAAACGTCAGCATCGTCATGGGGTCAGCTTGCGCGCGTCGGCCCGCGATCCCGGGTCACGTGGCCGCGCAATTCCGGGTCCCGGAACGTCGCCACTCGTCACACCGCTCACGCGGCTGGGTGGGGAGGTCTCGGCGTCGGGCTCGGATCGCATATCCCGATTTACGCACGCCCGCGCCGCCTGCCAGTCGCAAAGCAAAGGTTCAGCAAAGGCACCAGCTACCGATCGTTGCCCGGTTCCACGACGCCATCTCTGATCACGGGGCCATGCGTCACACCCTCCTCACGCTTCTCGCCACGTCCTGTCTGGCCAGCCCGCTTCTTGCCGATTTTCCCGCCGCGCCGCGGCTGAGAGAGATCCCCGGCATCGAAAAGTCCCTCGTCGTCTCCGCCTCCCCGGAGGCCCCAAAGCACGGAGAGCAATCCGTCGTCCGCCTCAAGGATGGGCGTCTGCTGCTTCTCTGGTCCGAATTCGTCCGCGAGGACCTGATGCCCGCATCCGAGCGTCCCCCCGCCTCGCCGCTGCGTCGCAATCCGACCGGTGACGACGGCTATGCGCGCATCAGCGGGAAGACGTCCGCCGACCTCGGCCGGACGTGGTCGGAGCCTTTCGTCGTAGTCGACGACAAGGACGCACTCGTGAACTGCATCTCGCCGAGCCTCACGCGGATGGCGGACGGCCGCATCCTCCTCGCCTACAGCTGGCGCAGCGGCGGCAATGGACGCGACAACTATGGCAACTGCGCCAAGATGGTGCGTATCTCCTCGGACGAGGGCAAATCGTGGTCGGAACGCATCCGCATCACGCCGGATAACTCGGAATACCACACCGGCTGCCATGACCGCGCCTGGACGCTGGATAACGGCCGCGTCATCGTGCAGTGCCACACGATCTTCCCGCCGGGCGTGGCTCAACCCGGGCCCGGCTACCTGCGGACGACCATGGGATCCTACTACGCCTACTCGGACGACCATGGAAAGACCTGGCAGCGCTCGGAGGTGATGAAGGATCCGATCGCCGGCTACGGCGGTCGCTTCGAGGAGGCCTGCCTCGTGCAACGCGCCGATGGTTCCCTCGTTCAATTCATCCGCAACGTGCGGGGACAGTCCTTCATGTCGGAGTCGGCTGACCGCGGCGCCACCTGGACTTCACCCCGTCCCTCGGGCGTCTTCAGCGCCCTCGCCCCGTCCTACGCCACGCGACTTCCGAAGTCGGACGACCTTCTGATGATCTGGAACCCCACCTGGAATCCTGACACCGGAATCGTCGGGCGGCGCAGCGTTCTTGCCTGCGCGGTGAGCCGGGATGGCGGTCGGACTTGGGGGTTGCCCAAGGCCCTGGAGACGAATCTCGACCAGTGGGCCGAATACCCCGGGGTGACGTTCGACGGCGACACCGCGCTGGTCTTCTATCGCGTGTACCCCTCGGACCGTAAACGCTGCGACTTGGTCCAAGCCCGCGTCCCGATCAGCTGGTTCTACGACGATAGCCGACTCTGAACGGAACTCCTCTCCCTCGCGCCGCTCCCGACCGCCAGCCAAACGCCGTCCGCGACCCGGCGCCAACACCAACGAAGAAGGGCCCGACGCATGCGCGCCGGGCCCTTTCCTTTTCAACCGATGAGCGCGTGGCTTAGAACTCGCGCGTATAGGTCAGGCGGAAGTTCCGATGTTCGCCCGGATCAGCCAGCCGGGCCTGGCCCTGCTGGATGTAACGTTCGTCGAGGATGTTCTCGATGTTGAGCGCGAACTTGTTCTTGCCACTCGCGAACGAAACCAGCCCGTTGACCGTGGTGTAGGCGGGAAATGCGAACGAGCGGACGACGCTGTCCCGCCCTCCCGCCCGCTCACCGACGTAGTTGACACCCAGACCGAGGCTGAGGCCCTTCACCGGACCGCCGCGGACTTGGTACTTGGTCCAGAACGACGCCATCTGGTTTGGCACGTTGGGCTGTTCAAGCCCGACGTTGGCGGGCGTGTTATCCTTCGTGATGCGGGCCTTCTGGAATCCTACGGCAGCGATGACCTGCCACGAGTCGGTCAGGCTCACGCCGACGTCGAACTCGCTCCCCTCGGACGCGATCTCGCCGGTCGCGACCGAAAACCCGGGATTCAGGACGTCAACGGTGGTCTGATTCCGACGGATGTTCTCAAACACCGCGACACCGCCGAACAGCCGCTTGTTCAGCAGCTCAAATTTCATTCCGACCTCCGTCTGCTCCGCTGTGGGCGACGGGAAGGGCACGCCCTGGACCGAACCCGCACCCGACGCCGGCGTGAACGACTCATTGTAGGAGGCGTAGAGGGAGATCTCGGGGTTCGCCTTCCAGAGCACGCCATAGCGAGGAGAGGTCTTGCTCTGATTGTTGGGCGTCGTCGCTCCCGTGACGAAGCTCTTCACGCTCTGTTTGAGCTGGTCTCGGCGGACACCCACGATGACTTGCAGGCGATCGCCCCAGAAACCGAACTGATCCTGCAGGAAGTAACTCTGCCACTCGCTGTTGGTGTAAGCGATACGGCGCGTCGTCAGCACCTCGGAACCAAGCGACGTGATGAAGTAGCGTGGCTCAAAGATGTTGAAGGTCGACGAGGCCGTCGGCAGCACGTTGTAGCGAAAGTTGCTGTCGTTGATCTCCTGATTGTAGGCGTTGAAGCCGGCGAGGATCTGGTGGTTCGTCGGCCCCACGCGCAGCTTGCCGAGGAGGTTGCCCTCAAACGTCAAGAGCTGCTGGTCGTTCGGGATGAGCTGGAAGAACCGCGGGAACAGGTTGACCGTGCTGCTCTGGGCGCTGATGAAGACCTCACCGCGCTTGCCGAACCCATCGCCTTGGTTGAGCGAGAGCCGCCCGCTCCAGTCATCGCTGAAGTAGTGCTCCAGCGTGGTATCCCAGATGAACCGCTCCACGGTCTTGAAGTCGACCGACGGGTCGCCGCGATAGAAGTCATCCGGCACGTTCAGCAACGTGGGAACGTTGGCCGAACTGAACCAGATGTACGGCTTGCCATAGCTATCGAGGAGGTCGTCCTTCTGGTACTCGACCCGCGAGGTCAGCGTGGTTCCCTTTGCGAGCTTGAACTCGATCGAGCCGTTCACGTACTTCCGATCGCGCGAGACGAACTTTCGCCAGCTCGCACTGTCCTCGTAGGCCGCGATGAGACGGTAGTTGACCGCCACGTTGCCCAGCTTGCCCGCCGGCCCGGTCGTATCGAGCACCGCCTTGTAGAAGTCGTAGCTCCCCACGGAAAGACTGAGCGAGGTCTGGCGCCGCGGCAAGGGTCGCTTGTCCACGAGGTTGATGAGCCCGCCGGGAGCGGCTGACCCGTACAGCACGGCAGACGCTCCCTTGATCACCTCGACGCGCTCGAACGCCGCCATCTCATCGAAAGTGAAGGCATTGTTCTGCGAGTACGGCTGCCCGTTGCGAAGGCGGGTCACGCCGAAACCGCGAATGAGCATGGCGTCGTCACCGCGCTGGCTGCCACCGGAGACGTTACTCACGTAGCGCGCGGCCTGGAAGACTGTCTGGGAACTCGTGTCGGCGATGAACTCGCTGTTGAGGACCTGGATCGAGTGCGGGAGGTCGATCATCGGCGTGTTGGTCTTGGTCGCGCCGCTTGCCCGGGTGGCGATGTAGCCGCGGTCGGTGGTCGCGTCCACTTGGAACGGCGAGATCTCGATCGCGGGTTCGCCCGCCGGGGCAGTCGGCCGAGCAGTCGTCTGGGCAGCGGCGATCGAGCAGAGCAGGAGGCTTGCGGTGGCGAGCAGCCCGCAGGGCCGCAGGGGTTTCAGGTAACGTTTCATGACAGAACTGGGAGGTTGGGGTGACGGCGCCGCAAAAAGGCGCGGAAGGGATGACCGATTCGCATGGCTCTAGCTGCGCCCATCCACCCGACGGAAATGAAAAGGGGTGGTACCTACCCCGCACCAGTCGGAGTCCCAGGCCCTCCGATCGTCGCCGGGCCCGATTGCGAGGCAGCCACGGTCTCGCCGCGAATGAAGTCCGGCATGATCCGGATCGCACGCTGCGTCACGACTCCGCCCTCCAGTAGCTCGAGTACGGGGCGGACCAGCGCCTTCGCCATGCTGCTCGGGCTCACGATGTAACGCGTCGGCGTAGGAACAAGAAACGAAAGAAACGGGTCCTCGTCGCGCGACAGCACCGAGACGTCCCGAGGCACTTTGAATCCCGCCGACGCCAGCCAGGTGACCGCCGTGAGGTAATGGTACGCATTGGCAACCAGAAGTGCCGTCGGCCGCGGGCGTCGGTTCATCAACCGCCGCAACGCGGCGCCAATGCTGGCCACCGTCGCATCATGATAGGCGATCAGGCCCTCCGCATCGGCCCGGGAGGAGGCCCGCACGCCTTCAAGGAAACCCTGCTCGCTTTCCAAATCGCCAGCGCGGGGCGACTTGCGGATGAGGAGCGCGACTTTCCGATGACCCGCGCCCAGCATCACCCCGGCAGCATGGCGGCAGAGCGCGAGGTGATCCAGGTCCCGGTAGGGCAGATTGACGCCGGGATAGACCGTTCCGGCGACGACGCAGGGAATGCCCGCTTGCTCGAACCAGCGCTGGATCGGCTCGTTGGCAAGGATCAGTACCCAACAACCGTGACGCTGCTGCGCCACGAGTCGCTCCAGCGCCGCACCCGGACTCTCGCGGAAGTACTGGGAGCCGGAAAAAACGTGGAGGCGGCAGCCACGCTCGCTGAGCATGCCACGCAACTCGTCAATCCATAACGTGAGCGATGGTCGGAGGCGCTCCAGCGGCTCGGGAGAGATGAGCGCCACATCGCGGGATCGCTCGGCCCGAACCTCCGCCCGAGGCATGACGAGGATCCGATTTCCTGCGCCGTGCTCCGATCGGATCACCCCCTCGCGCTTGAGTTGAGCCAGGGCTCCACGCAGCGTATTCCGGCTCACTTGCAGAGTCTCCCCCAGCGCACGCTCGCCCGGGAGCCACTCCCGCCACTGTCCCCGGCGAATTTCTTCCCGAAGGATAGCTGCGGTCTGACTCACGAGCGACTGCACGCGTGGAACGCTCTGCATAGTCCTCAGTCCGCCTCAGGGGAAATCACGTTCCAAGCACAAACTGACTCGGCTCACCGAAGACTTGCGGAGGGTTAATGAAGCGCCCGCAGCACGGCCCGTACGGGAGAGGCATCCGCCCCGACCACCGCCAGCGGGAGCGCGAGGAGTTCGTAGATTCCGGGCTCCGCCGAACGGAGGTCGAGATTCTCCAGAATGATCACGCCCGCCGCGTCCATTTCGTGATGCCGCGGCAGTTCCCGGCTCTTCAATTCATCCACCGAGGGCACGTCCACGCCGATCAGGCACACGCCCCGCTCCGCCAGCCACCGTGCCAAGCCAGGCTCCAGCAGGGGCCATGTCGACGGAAAAACCGACGGATCCGTCCACGCATCCGTCCGAAAGAGAATCCGCGGCGCCGCCGCAATCTCCGCCGGACTCAGCGTCTCAAACAACGCGGCCGTCACTCCCCCTCCCCCGCGCGCATCCACCACCCGCGCCGGTCCCACGAAGATTTCCAGCGGCACTTTCTCCATCGTCACCCCGCGCGGCGCGTAATGATACGGCGCATCCACGTGCGTGCCGTTGTGCAGCGAGAGCGAAAGGCGGCCAACGTTGCACGAGGCGCCCTCCGCCATGCGCGCCGTCGCCGCAACCTCCGTAGGCGTGTCCCCCGGCCAATGCGGCGCTCCATTGTACAGCCGACGGGAAACATCAATCAATTGCGTGGAGTCCATCATGGGTCTGGGTCTGGGTCTGGGTCTGGGTCGTTCCAACCATACGCGGTCTCGCTCATCCCCGCAAACCGAGTCACACCGCCCTCGCCCAAACGCTCCAGGCTCAGGGGACCAGCGGCACTTCCCCCGCCATCGCACGTTGCGCACCCGTCTCCGCGATGATTCGCAGGCGCCGCACGGCTTCCCGCACGTCTGCGAAGCGGGTGTAGAGGGGAGAGGGCGCAAGACGCAGGAGATCCGGAGCCC
>JBEIGD010000043.1:0-27869 GCA_040382075.1 Opitutaceae bacterium | reverse complement strand
GCTCGCGCCGGCGGCGTTCGTGCAGGCGCTCGCCGAGCTGAATCCGGAAGTCCTCATCGCCGCGTGGAAGACCCCTCCTCTCCCGGCGACCCTCCCGCCGCGACTACGCTACGTGTGCTATCTCTGCGGCTCGGTCCGCCGATTGGTGACGCGCCGTCATCTGGAGAACGGCCTGCACGTCACGAACTGGGGCAGCTCCATCAGCCGCGTGGTCGCGGAGGGTGCCCTGTTCCACGTACTGTCCTGCCTGCGCCGCGGCCCCGCATGGGCCCTGGCCATGCACCTGGAGGCCGCGTGGAAGACGCCGGAAACCGAGACGGCTTCGCTCTTCGGGCGGAAAGTCGGCATCCACGGCTTCGGCAACGTCGCTCGTGAGTTCATCCGACTGATCGCGCCCTTCGGGGCCCGCGTGACGGTGTTTGCGCCGGACGTCGACGAAGCCGCGCAGGCCGCGCTCGGGGTTTCGCGCACGCCCTCGCTGGAGTCCCTGTTCGCCGAAAACGACATCATCGTCGAACTCGCTCCGCTGATCCCCGAGACCGTCGGCTGCGTGACCGAGCGGCACCTGCGCCTGATCCGTCCCGGCGGCGTGTTCGTGAATGTCGCCCGCGGCGCCGTCGTCGACGAGGCCGCGCTCGCGCGCGTCGCCGCCGAGGGCCGGATCCAGATCGGCGTCGACGTCTTCACCGAGGAACCCCTCCCCGCCGCCTCGCCGCTGCGCGGCCAGCGCAACGTGTCCCTCACGCCGCATCTGGCCGGACCGACGACGGACCGACGCTGCGACGCCGGTGCGCTCGCGCTGGCCAACCTCCGGGCGTACGCCACGGGCCGGCCCCTGCAGGCAGTCGTGACCCCGGAGGTCTACGATCGCTCCACCTGATCCTTCCGCACCGTCACCCCCGCTTCACCGGACATGCCGCATTTCCACGCTTCCCTTTTCCCCCAGGTGCCGTCCGTCGCGCGTTCCCGAGCCGGTCGCACCGCCCTTGCCGCCGCCGCCGCCGCGCTCGCGCCCTTCGCACTCGCGGCGAGCGCAGCGGCAGCGGAGAACCCGGCCCCGCCGCCACCCGCCGCCGTCAGCGCGACCACGACGGCCGTCGTGCCGGCCCAGGCGCCGCGCACCCTCGTCGCGGCGGGCCGACGCGAGGCCTTCCGCGCCTACGTGACCTCGGGCCCGGGGGCCAAAGCGTTCCAGCGGATTCGCGAGGACTTTGACCGCGAGCTCCTGTCCGCCCCGTTTCCCGAGGAGCCGCGCACCTACGGCGACCCCAGCCCCCGCCGCCGCACCAGCGAGCGCGTCGACCGGTGGCGCGCGGCGCAGGACGTGTGCGGCACCGTCGGCGGCGTCACCGAAGCCGCCGCGCTCCTTTGGGTGGCGACGGGCGAACCGCGTTATCTCGAAAAGGCCCGCGACTTCCTGCTCCGGGCCTGCGAGTGGAGCCTCGATCCGTCCGGCTGGCCGGGCGGAGCGGTGCGTGGCGCGACGGCGATCACCTATAACGACGAGGCGCACTTCCGTCTCTGGCGGAAGCTGCCGCTCGCCTACGATCAGATCCGCGACCAGCTCTCCGCCGAGGAGAAGGCCCGCGTGCTCGCGCACTTCCGCGCCCGCGGCCGCGCCTCCTTCGCGTGGATCGAGGAGGAGGGGCGCATCTCGCACGTGCTCCGCAATTCCCTGCGCGTCGAACCGTCCAGCCATCCGATCCGCTTCATGCCCATGACCGGCCTCGCGGCGCTCGCGCTCTGGGACGACCTGCCCGAGGACGCCCGCGCGTGGTGGGAGACGACCTACCGCTTCTACCGCGACCAGTTCCCCACCTGGGGCGGCGACGACGGCGGATGGTCCGAAGGGGCGGCCTACTGGCGCGGCACCATCGAGCACGCCGCCTTCCAGGATGCCTTGCTGGCCATCGGCGATGCCTCGGCCTACGCCACGCCGTTCTGGCGGCAGCACGGGTACTTCCCGGTCTACAATGTCCAACCGTATCCAGCGACCGGATTCGGCGACTTCTCCAACGCCGGCAAGTTCAACCTCGATCCGGTCGTCGCCGAGTACCTCACCCACGTGGCCCGCGTCACGAACGACGGCGCGCTGCTCACGTACGCCCAGCTCTGCGACGATTCGCGCCCATCGCCGGCCGAACGCGGCCTGCGCGGGCTGGACCGCATCTACCCCACCGCCACGGAGTTTCTCGTGCGCAACTTCATCGCGGCCGATCGCCCCCTGCCAGCGCCGCGGTCCCTCGGTGAGCTGCCACCGGACCGCTTCTTCCGCGACATCGGGTGGGTGTCGCTGCACAGCGCCCTCGGCAAGCCGGCCGACGACATCCACGTCACGTTCGTTTCCTCCCCTTACGGCAGCTTCAGCCACAGCCACGCCCAGCAGAATGCCTTCATCCTGAATGCCTATGGCCAGAACCTCGCGATCGCGTCGGGCTACCGTGAGTTCCACAACTCGCCCCACCACAACGCGTGGACGCGGCAGACGCGGTCGAAGAACGCGTTGCTGATCGACGGCGAGGGCCAGAAGCCGCAGTCCCGCGAGGCCACCGGCGAAATCATCCACTTCGCGGTCATGCCGCGCGTGACCTGGACGGCGGGTGATGCGACGGCGGCCTACCGCGCGAACCCAAAACTCCGCTACGTCGAACGCGTGCGCCGCGACCTCGTCTTCATCGACCGCCGCTACGTCGTTCTTTGCGACACCGTGGACCTCGCGCAGCTCGGCCGGATTTCATTCCTGCTGCACGCGGAGCGTCCGCTGACGTGGGACGGGGCGGAGCGCACGGCGTTGATCCGTGCAGAGGGCGCGACTCTCTCGGCGCGCCTGATTCCGGAGGATGGAGGCACCTGGGAGGCCCAGCTCTCGGACCGCTTTACCGAGCCGATCGATCCGAAGTACCTCGGCCAGTCCGTGGCCGGGGTCGTCCGCTCGTGGGGTAACCAAGGCCACCTGCAAGCATCGCCCACGACCGCCGCGCGGCACCATCGCCTCTACACCGTCCTCTGGCCGGAGCGCGGCGGCACCCCCTCCCTCGCCCAAGCCCGGCTCGAAGGCGCCACCCTCGTCGTGCAACGCCCCGACGGCCGCACCGACCGCATCACCTTCGCCGAAGACGCAGTCCGGGTGGAGTAATCTGTACGCGCAGCTGAGCAATCTTAGGTAGGGGGCAGATTCACGCGGGAAGCTTTGAACCCCCGATAGAAGGGCGAGTCCGGTACCCAGCGGAAACGGATTGGCCGGGGCGGCGGGGTGTGTGAGGCTACCGCCGTGCCCTCGCCGAATCTCCTGTGGATCGTCACGACCCAATGGCGCGCCCAGTCGCTCGGGCACGCGGGGGACGTCGATGCGCGCACGCCGCATCTCGACCAACTGGCCCGCGCGGGGTTGCGGTACGCGGAGGCGGTGACGCCGCATCCGTTCGGGCCGTTCGCGCGCGCGGCTCTGCTCACCGGGGTGCCATCGCCGGCCAACGGCGTGCGGCGCTACCACGACCCGCTGCCACCCGGCACCCGGACCATCGCGCATGAACTGAGCGAGCGCGGCTACCGCACCGCTTACTTCGGCAAGTGGCACCTCGCGCCGCGCGACCCGCAGGCTGCGCTGGTCGGCCCCGATCACGCGCGCACCCTCGTTCCGGCCGACGCCCGCGGCGGCTTCGGGTTCTGGGAAGGCTTCGAGGGCGGCTTCCTGCTCAACGACCCGTGGCTGCACGGGACCCGCCTGCCGGAGCCCACGGTGTTCCCGGGATACCAGAGCGATGTCGTGACGGCGCGCGCAGCCACGTGGCTCCGCTCACGCGACGCCGCTTCCCCTTGGTTCGCCGTCGTGAGCCTCGAGCCGCCGCATCCGCCCTATCACGCACCAGCCGCCGGCGTCCCCGCGCGCGATCCGCAGTCGCTTCACCTGCGGACCAACGTGCCGCGCGGCGGCGCGGTCGAGGCACGCGCCCGCCACGAACTCGCCGGCTACCACGCTCACCTCGAAGCCACCGACCGCGCGATCGGTCGTCTGATCGCAGCGTTGCCGCGCGAGACCATCATCGTCTTCACGTCAGTGCACGGCGACCTCCACGGCGCGCACGGGCATTTCCGGAAGGGCTGGCCCTACGAGGAAAGCGTCCGCGTACCGCTCCTCGTCCGCGGCGCGCCCGGCGCGTCGGCCGGCGCGGTCTCGGCGGAGCCGGTCTCGCTGATCGATCTCTCCGCGATGACGCTCGCTTGGAGCGAGGGGCGGGCGTGGCACTGCGCGCGCGACGCGGCGGCGATTTCCATGCCATCCGTCGTCGAACTTCCGCTGCAATGCGACCGCGCCTGGAGCGGCTGGCGCAGCCCCGCGCGCAAGCTCATCCACGGCCCGGATGGGCGCGTGTGGCTGGACTTCGATCTCGCGCGGGATCCTGACGAAACCCGCAACCGGGCCGCCCGTGGCGGGCGGTCCGATTACAGCTCGTAAGCCGGGAGGATCTTCTCGACGCGGCGCTTCTCAAGGTGCGCGAACGCCGGGAGTCCGTTGTCGAATGGCAGCGCCACCTCGCCCTGAATCAGCGGCTGGGCGTAGCGGACGAACTGGAAGTTCATCGAAACACCGTCCTCGTTGATCCACTCGCGCGGCAGCTTCTTCACGCCATTCGAAATGTCGCTCAACGGCGCCAGACCGGTCTCGACCGTGTAGTGGTCGCCGTCGCCGCGGATGAGCGTGACCATCTTGTCGGTCTCGCCCTCGACGGCGGCCTGCACGGCCCGCTGGCCGGCGAGAAAAGCCTCGTCGCTGTCCGTCTTCGAAACCAGATGGGCGGCGGCGCGCTGGGCGTTGCCGAGCTTGACCGAGCGAGCCTTGATGCCGGGGAGGTTTTCCTCGACCAAGCCCTGGATGTACTCGGCGGCGCCACCGAGCTGCGCGTGGCCGAAGGCGTCGGTCTTGTCCGCCGCCGCGACGTAGTTGCCGTCGGCGTCGACCAAGCCTTCACCGACGACGATGAGGCAGTATTTCTCGCGCTTCAGGACGCGCTTGACGTCCTCGACGAACTTCTCGGGCGAGAACGCGACCTCGGGGAGGAGGATGATGTGGGGCGGATCGTGCGGGTGGTCGCGGCGCTTCGCAAGCGCGGCGCCGGCGGCGATCCAGCCGGCGTTGCGACCCATCACCTCGACGATCTGCACGAGATCGTGCTGGCCCATCGCCGCGTTGTCGCAGGCGATCTCACGCACGGTCGTGGAGATGTACTTGATGACCGAGCCGTAGCCCGGGCAGTGGTCGGTGACGACGAGATCGTTGTCGATCGTCTTCGGCACACCGATGACGCGGAGCGCGTAGCCCTGCTCCTGCGCCAGCTTGGAAATCTTGTCCGCGGTGTCCTGCGAGTCGTTGCCGCCCGCGTAGAAGAAGTAGCGGATGTTGTGCGCCTTGAACACCTCGAGGATGCGCTCGAAGTCCTGCTGCTTCTTGAGCTTGTACCGCACCGTGCCCAGCGCCGCGCCCGGCGTCGTGCGCAGACCGCGGATCGCCTGCTGCGACTCGGCCGCGAGGTCGATCAGGTCTTCCTGAAGAATGCCCAGCACGCCGTTCAGCGTCCCGTAGATTTCCTCGATGCACTCATGATTGAGGGCCTCCGCGACGACGCCCGCGACACTGGCGTTGATGACAGCAGTCGGGCCGCCGGACTGGCCAACCAGGACATTTCCTACGAGTTCTTCAGCCATGGGAGTGTGGTTTTTGAAAAGGGGTGGAAACAACGCGAGGGGTAAGCAAAACGCCGGGGTCCCCAGGGTGGCAAACCCAAATTTCCCTGAATCCGGTCAGAGAAGGGGCGCTGGACGGTAGGAAACGGCCTCGGGAAAGCGGCGGGACAGGGGTTGGACCATGCGCACAAAGGCATCCACCTGCTGCGGCGCGGCGCCGACGAAGCGCTCGGATTGGGCGAGCAGGCGCTCGAGGCGGGGCAGGTCCAGACCTACCCGCGCATCGCCGGCCAGCCGCTCCAGCAGCCCCGGCCCCCGGCCGCCGTCCCGCAGGTCGCGGGCCGTCGCCAAGGCGTGCTCCTTGATCGCCTCGTGCGCCGTCTCCCGCCCGGACCCCGCCTTCACCGCCTCCATCAGGATCGTCGTCGTGGACAGGAAGGGAAGCTGCCGCGCATTCTCCGCGGCGATCGCGGCCGGGAAGACTTCCAGCTGGCGCAGGACGGTAAGCAACGTCTCCAGCAAGCCATCCAAAGCGAAGCAGGCATCCGGCAGAACCACGCGCCGCACCACCGAGCACGAGACGTCACCTTCGTTCCACTGGTGTCCGGCCAGCGCACTGGTCATGGTGACGTGTCCCGCGAGCAGGGTCGAAAAGCCGCAGAGGCGCTCGCAGTTGCGGGCGTTCATCTTGTGCGGCATCGCCGACGACCCGACCTGACCCTTCTGGAATCCCTCCGTGAGCAGGCCCTGCCCGGCCATGAGGCGCAGGGTGGTGGCGAAGCTCGCGCCGGCCGCGCCGACTTGGTGAAAGGCCGACACCACGTCGAAATCGAGGCTGCGCGGATAAACCTGCCCCACCGCCCCGAGCGCCTTGCGGAAGCCCAGGTGCGCGAGGATGCGCTGCTCGAGGCGCTGCACCTTCGCCGCGCTCCCGCCGAAGAGCGTGAGTTGGTCCAGCTGGGTGCCAACCGCCCCCTTCAGCCCGCGCGCCGGATAGCGGGCGGTCAGTTCATCGAGCCGGATGAACGCCTGCAGCAGTTCCTCGCCCGCCATCGCAAAGCGCTTCCCAAGGGTCGTCGGCTGCGCGGGGACGTTGTGGGTGCGGCCGGTCAGCAGCAGCGTCCGAAATTCCTTCGCCCGCCCCGCCAGCGCCAGGAGGCCGGCCGCCGTCTTGACCCGAAACTGCGCCAGCGAACGCGCGAGCTGCAGCTGCTCCACGTTCTCGGTGAGGTCCCGGCTGGTCAGCCCAAGGTGGATCGATTCGTGGCCCGCGAGCGCGTTGAACTCCTCGATGCGCGCCTTGACGTCATGGAGCGAAGCCCGCTCGCGCGCATCGATCGAAGCCAAGTCCACCTGATCGCGCACCCGCTCGTAATCCGCAATCGTCCGCGCCGGGATCGCCAGCCCCAAGTCCCGCTGCGCCTTCATCACCGCGATCCAGATGTCACGCTCCACCCGCACCCGGCCAGCCGGGGACCAGATCGCGCGCAGCGCTGCGGAAGCATAGCGCTCCGCCAGGACGTTCGGGATCACCGCCGATGCCGCGGCGGAGGAAATGGAAGGAGAGGAGGAAGACTTGGACTTCGCCATCGCGCTCCCAGACTCGCAGCGCCGCGCCCCGGTTAGCAAGCCGAGGCACACCGCGCGGCCACCCCGGCGACGCAACGTCGCTTGCTAACGCAACGCGAAAGCAACAGGTTTTGCGGTCTGTCCGCAACCCGTGCGATGCTTGACCCATCGCTCGCCTCCGACGGAGAACTTGCTCATGCGCCCCGATCCCCGCACGCCGCCGCTGCACGACTGGCGCACCACCGACCACGACGAAATCGCCCGGCGGCGCCAGCGCGCGCGCGAGGAAAAGCCGCAGGTCGAGAACCGCACGCCGGAACACCCGGTCTTCAGCAACTTCCGCGTCCTGTCCGCGAGCGGCTTCTCCTACGACGTCGAGATCCGCGATCTCGCCGAGCGGCGCTTCGCCTGCACCTGCGTCGACTTCCGCACCAGCGGGCTCGGCACGTGCAAGCACGTCGAGGCCACGCTGCTCCACCTGCAGGCCAAAGAGCCCGCCGCGTTCGCCGCCGCCCAGCGGGCCGACGCGCACTCCGAACGCACGGAGGTCGTGCCCGACGGCGATGGGCAGACGCTGCGGGTCGAATCCGGTCTCGATCGTCTGCCGACACGGCTCCGCGCGGCCTTCGACGCCGAGGGCCGCCTGCGCGATGCGTCCGCCGCCGCGCGGTTCGTGGCCGAGCTCGCCCAGCATCCCCTGGCCGGGGTGCGCCTCTCCCAAGAGGTGGCTCCGTGGCTGGACCGCCGCCGCCGCGTCGCCGAGCGCCTGCGCCTGCGCCGCGAGTACGAGCAGAAGGTCCAAGCCGGCCTGCACCCGCTTAGCGAAACCACCGTCCCGCTCTTCCCCTACCAGCGCGAGGGCATGCTGCACCTCGCGTTCACGGAGCGCGCGCTGCTCGCCGACGAGATGGGCCTCGGCAAGACGATCCAAGCCATCGCCGCGTCCGCCCTCCTCCACCGCCTCGGTCAGGCCCGCCGGGTGCTCGTCGTCACCCCGGCCTCCCTCAAGGCCGAGTGGGAGGAGCAGATCCAGCGTTTCACCCCGCTGCCGTGCCAAGCCGTCAACGGCCCGCGCGCCCAGCGCCTCACCGCCTACGATCGCGCGCCGTTCTTCAGCCTCGTGACCTACGAGCAGGTCCGCAACGATCTCACCGAGCTCAACGCCCGCCTGCGCCCCGACATCGTCATCCTCGACGAGGCCCAGCGCATCAAGACGTGGCGCTCCGCCACCGCGCAGGCGATCAAGCGGCTGCGCAGCCGCTGCGCCTTCGTCCTCACCGGTACGCCGCTCGAGAACCGCATCGACGAGCTCTACTCGATCGTCGAGTTCCTCGATCCTTCGCTGCTCGGCCCGCTCTTCCGCTTCAACCGCGAGTACTACCGCTTCGACGAGCGGGGGCGGCCGATCGCGTACCAGAACCTCGAGAAGCTGCGCGAGACGCTGCGGCCGGTGCTGCTGCGCCGGCGCAAGGCCGACGTCGAGAACGAGCTGCCCAGCCGCCATGACCGCCAGCGCATGGTCGCACTCTCCGAGTCGCAGCGCCGCCACTACAGCCACCACGAGCGCGAGGCCGCCGCGCTGCTCGCGCTGTCCCAGCGCCGCGCCCTGCTCCCGCGCGAGCAAGAGCGCCTGATGCGCGAGCTCGCGATGATGCGCATGGCGTGCGACTCGTCCTACCTGCTCACCGGCGATGCCGAGGACCGGGGCGACTGCCCGAAGCTGGTCGAGCTCGATGCCGTGCTGACCGCGGCGCTCGGCGAGGAGGGCGTGAAGGTGGTGATCTTCTCGGAGTGGCTGCGCATGCTCGATCTCGTGCGCGAGTTGCTCGAACGGCGGCGCACCGGATTCGCGCTGCACACCGGAGCGCTGCGGCCGGCGGCCCGGCGCGCGGAGTTGCTGCGCTTCCGCGACGACCCCGCCTGCCGTGTCCTCGTCTCCTCGGAAAGCGGCGGCGTGGGGCTGAATCTCCAGATGGCCAGCGTGGTGATCAACTGCGACCTGCCATGGAGTCCCGCCCGCTACGAGCAGCGGGTCGCCCGCGTCTGGCGCAAGCACCAGCTCCGCCCGGTGACCGTCGTGAACCTGATCGCCGAGAACACGCTCGAACACCGGATGCTCGGGACCATGGCGGTGAAGCAGGGACTGGCCGACGGGGTGCTCGATGGCCGCGGCGACCTCGAGCGCATCCCGCTGCGCCGCGGCGGCGCGGCGCTGCTTGAGCGCGTGCGCGCCGTACTCGCCACCGGCCCAGCCCGCCCGGCAGCGGCGGTGCCCTCCGACCCGGCGGCGGCCTTCGTCGAGCGGGCCCGGCAGCTGCGCGAGGTCGAGCTCGTCTCTTGCGAGGAGCGTCTGGTCTCGGCCGGCGCCCCCACGCTCTGGGTGGTCGTCGCGGACCACGCGGCGGCGGCGCGGGAACGGCTGGAGCAGCTGCGCGAAGCCGCCAGCCATCCGGCGGAGCGCGCGCTCCGGCTGGAGGTGATCGACCGGGACGCCGCCGCACTGTTGACGCGGCTGGAGGAACAGGGGCTCGTGCAACGCACCGCGCGGGTCAGCCGCACCCTTTTCCCGGCACCCGGCGAGGCGCCGAGCCTTTCGGCCGCCGCGCACGCGCGGCTGGCGGCGCACCTCGAGACCGCCGCCCGGCAGCTGCGTCTGGCACGCCTGCTCAGCGCCGACGCGGGGGATTTCGCCGCCGAGGCCGCCGGGGCGCTGCGCGCCGCGGTCGCGGCGTTGAGCGCAGCCCTCGCAACCCAGGCAGGACTCCCCGAACCCATCGAGACCGAGGGCGTGCTGCCCGCGCGGCTCGCCCCACTCTGGGGGCCGGCGCGCCCCGCAATCGAGGAATTCCTGCGCAATCAAGTCCGCCCCACCACGGCCGCACTCGAGGCCGCCGAGGGCACGCGCTCCCGACTCGCTTCCCGTATCTTACCAACGGATACCGCACGGACGCAAGAGGGAGCGAGCGACTGAACGGCCGCGGCGAACCCGGGCGCAGTCCGCGGCAACCGGCCTGAACGGTGTCCTTCACGCACGTGGGCGCGGCGCGCCAGACGCGTGCGATCCGGTCGATCCGGCCACCCAGCCCGCCTGCGGCGGTGCGCGGGCTCGGAGCCTCGCCGACCGGCGGAGTCCGACCAGCGGGGCATCGCTCCACCTCCCGCCGCGCGGCTCAGACCACGCGGTCGGTCATCGGTTCGCCGCGCTGGAAGGCCGCGAGGTTCGCGAGGAAGTGCCGCACGATCGCCTCGTCCTGATCCAGCCGACCACCCGCGATGTGCGGCGTGATGTGGCAGCGGGGCGCGGTCCACAACGGATGGCTCGGTGGCAGCGGCTCCGGGTCCATGACGTCGAGGTACGCCCCGCCCAGCCGCCCGGATTGCAGCGCGTCGAGGAGCGCCGTCTGGTCCACCGTCGTGCCGCGACCCACGTTGTAGAACTTGGCCCCCGGCTTGAACGAGGCGAGGCGGCGGGCATTCACGTAATTGATCGTCGAGGCGTTCTCCGGCAGCACGTTCACGACGTGATCCGCCTCGGGGAGGATGGCGGTGAGTTGCTCCTCGGGGATGATCGTCACCCCGCGCTCGCTGCGGGTCTGCCGGCGGACGGCGTAGACCTTCACGCCGAAGGGCGCGAGGAGGTCGGCGAGGCGACGCCCGATCGCCCCGAAGCCGAGCAGCAGCACCGTCTGACCGGTGAGGATCGCCGAGGCATAGCGACGCTCCGTGTAGTGCCACGACTGATCGGTGAGCTGGTCGACGTGCGACGGCAGGAGCTGGCGGTTGAGCGCGAGCATCATCGCCAGCGCATGCTGCGCGCACGGGTCCGCGAACACGCCGGACATGTTCGAGAAGGCCGAGCCGCGCGACCGAAAGGCCTCCAGGAAGTCCGGGGTGTCGTAGCGGGTGTAGCCCGCGCTCGTCACTTCCACCCAGCGCAGGCCGGCATGCGCGAGGCAGTCCTTCACGTCGGGCTGACCGAACGCGATGTCTGCGGAGAACAACCCTTCATCCCGCTGCCCAGGAATCAGCACCGAGGTCGTCGCCGTCTGCGCCACCACCAGCCGGTGGTCGCGCAAGCCTTCATGGAGGAGCCGGGTAGCCGGCGGCGTGAATACGCCATTGGTCCAGATCGTCAGGGACTTCATCGGAAAGAAATTCGCCGCGCACGCCGGGGGAGTCAGCCGCAACTACTCCTGTTCGCCGAACGAGCAGAGCGCGTGCACGCGCAGACCGGCCTCAGCGAGGCGCCGTGAACCACCCAGCTCGGGAAGGTCAATCACCGCCGAAACGCCGACCACTTCGCCGCGCAGGGTCCGGAACAATTGCGCCGCCGCCAGGCAGGTGCCGCCCGTCGCGATCAGGTCGTCGACGATCAGGATGCGATCGCCCGGGCGGCAGGCATCGGCATGCACCTCGATCGTGGCGCTGCCGTACTCAAGGCTGTAGTCGGCCGAGACCGTCCGGTACGGGAGTTTGCCCTTCTTGCGCACCAGCACGAAGGGCTTGTGCAGTTGGTAGGCGAGCGCGCCACCAATGATGAACCCGCGCGCATCGATCGCCGCGATCACGTCCACCCCCTGCTGCGTGCAGTCGAGCGAGAAGGCCTCGACCATCACCCGGAACGCCTCGGGGTCGTGGAACAGGGTGGTGATGTCCCGGAAATTGACCCCGGGAAGCGGCCAGTCGCGCACCGTACGGATGCGCGGCTTGAGGTAGGCATCAAGATCGGGATGGTGCATCGGAAGCAGGCGATGACGCGGTGCCGGCCCCGGCGGCGCAAGCCCGGAGTGCAGGCGGCGGCGAGCGCCGCCAGTCGGGGGCGCGGCGATTCACCCAGGCAAGGGCCTCCGTGTGCACGACCACTTCCTCGCCGTGATCATCCACGAGGCTGGGATCCGCCCAGAGTGCCGGGGCCGCGCTCTCCGTGGGACGCATCCAGCTCCATCCGACCACGGCCGGCTCCTGCGCCAGTCGCCGCAGTTCACCGCGACCCCGCGCGAGCATACGCTCCACACGCGTGAGCTCGTCCGTTTCCCCGGGCTGCGGGGGCAAGGCCGCCAGCCGAGGGTCCGTCCACGCAAAGTCTTCCACCCAGACCGGCGTCACCGTGGCTGGCGCGAGGCCCGGAGCCCAACGGAGAGTGAGCACGTCCACCGTTCCGCCCACGATTTCGGGCCACCACGGGGGGGTCGGGGAGCGACCCAGTGAAGGGCCAAACCGCAGCTGCTGCGGTGCCGCCGCACGCAGCGCCGCCGACACTCCCGCGAGATAGCGGCGCGCGCACTGCTCGGTCCACAGCCGGTGGTCCGCACGATACCCCGCCGTCGTCACCCCGCGATCCTCGCTCGTCCAGGCGCGAAGCAATTCCTTGTTCGTGAGCGGCACCTGCCACGCCTCCGCCATCCGATCGAGCCGGCCTTCGTGCAACGCGAGCACGAACTCCCACGCAGCATGGTAGGCCGCGAAGCGCGGCTCGAGGCTGAGACAAAGCTGCAGGAGCGTGGGGCGGTCCGCCGGCTCATCCCAAGCCCAGTCCAAGCCGTCATCGGGTCGCCAACCCAGGACCGATGGATCCGCCGCGAACGGCGCGCAGACCGTCTGCGCCCGCTCCGCCACGCGCGCCGCCCAATCCAAATCAAACACGTCAGGCAATCGCGCCCCCCCCAGCCGAATCCACGGCACGCCATCGCTCAGGCCGGCAGTCGGCAGCCAGACCATGCCGTCACCGCCATCACGCTCCGGCCTCCCCGTCACCACCGCCGCAAACCCCCAGCCGCGCAGCAAGGAGGGTCGCGGACGGATCGCAGAACCCACCGCCAAACCCGCCAGCCACCCGGGCTGTCCCATGGGGTCGACCAGCCACCAGCGGCCGTCTTCCGCCTGCGCCACCCGGAAGAAGCCTTCGGCGCCACGGAAAGTCGGCGCCCGGAGCGAGTCGGATTTCAAGGCATGATCAGGCATGGGAAACGGCGAAAGGGGCGCAGCGCGTGGGCGAGGTCATCGCAAGGGGAAGCATCCTCTCGAGGCGGAGCGGAGTTGTCACGCGGCGCCCGCCGGACGCGAACCGGGGGCCGGGTGAGGGGCCGGGGCGCGCGAATCCGAGGAAGCCGGCGCCGCCAGCGGGGCGCGATCCGGACGCGCGAGGTCGAAGCGTTCCCGCGTCCGCGTGTACCCTTCCCCACCCATGCGTCCAATGGCGTCCTGCCGCGCCGGATCGATCAGGCCATCGGCGCCCAGGATCTCCTCCCGAACGTGGGCGCAGAGGATGCGGCCGAAGACAACGTTGGCCGCGAGCGGGCCCTCGCCCACCGGCACGATTTGCAGGAGGGTGCACTCAAAGGCCACGCCGGCACCGGCGACGCGGGGGGGACGGACGCGCTCGCTCGGCGCAGCCGCGATGCCGAAGGCCTCAAACTCGCTCTCGCCGTACGGCAGCAGAGCCGCCGTGGCGTTCATCTGCTCGGCGTGGGCGAACGAAGGCAGGCTGACCACGAACTCGCGGTTGGCCTCGATGTTCAGCAGGGTGTCCTTCTTGCGACCGTCCCGGGTATTCCCCGGCACGAAGAGGAGCGTCGGGGGATTGCAGGTCACGCCCTGAAAGAAGGAAAAGGGAGCCAGGTTGGTCCGGCCGTCCGGCGACACCGTGGAAACCCAGGCAATCGGACGCGGCACGATGGCGGCGACCATCCACTGATACGCGTGCCGGGGCTCCATCGCCGTAAAGTCCAGAAACATGGTGCGTTAAAGAGAACCCAAACTCCGGCCCGCGGAAAGGCTGAACGCCAGCGTCTTCCCGCCACCCCGGCGGTTTTGCCTTTGCCTGCCTCACCGGTACCTGCGAGAAACGCTCACCCGAAAGCCCCTCCTCCATGAACGTCAAGTCACTCCTCCGCACCGTCGTCTTCCTGCTGATTCTTTTCGTGGTCATCTACGTCGGCACCGAGAACACCCAGTCCATCGACTTCCGCTTCCCATTGCTCCTCAAGAAGCCGCTGCACGCGTCCGCCGCCTGGATCTACTTCGCCGTCTTCGCGGTCGGCGTCTTCGGCGGCACCTTGCTCCACAGCGGGGGCAGCGGCGGATCCGGTCGAAAGTAAGCGAGCTTCCCGGCCCAGCCAGCGCCGACCCGGGCGAGGCCGGCGCCGCGATGCTAAAGGGTGGCGGCAGGGGCCGGAGGGGCATCCTGCCCGCCTCGCTTCGTTGCAATTGGGCGATTGTCTTTCGGCGGTCGTGATGAAAGTCTCGAAGCACCCCCCCTAAGTTCCGTCATGCGCCGCACCCCGTTCCGTGTTTTCCTGCGCTTCGGTCTGCTCTTTGCGCTCGGCGCGTGGCCCCTGGTCTCCGCCGCTGCCGAATACAATGATCGTCTGCTGAACTTGTCGTCGCGCGCGCGGGCGGGCACCGGCGACAACGCGCTCATCGCCGGATTCGTCATCGGAAGTGGGGCGGAGAAGCGCGTGCTCGTGCGCGCCGCCGGCCCGGCGCTCATTCCCTTCGGTCTCTCCGGCACGCTCAGCAATCCTCGGCTGGAGCTGTTCAACAGCCAGGGCATCAAGATCGCCGAGAACGATGATTGGGGGGTAGTTTCCGGTGGAGGCGCCGCCACCGCTGCTGATTTCCGGGCGGTCGGAGCCTTCGCATTTCCGTCCGCCGCGAGCGCCGACGCCGCCCTCATCGCGACGCTGCCGCCCGGCAGCTACACCGCCAAGGTCACCGGCGACGGCGCCGCCACGGGCGTCGCCTTGGTCGAGGTCTACGATGTCGCCGGCGCCGCCCCGTTGCTCAATCTGTCCACGCGCGCGCAGGTGCAGACCGGTTCCCAGATCGTGATCTCCGGCCTGGTCGTCGCCCCCGGCACCGCCGTGCGGAAGGTCCTCGTCCGCGCCGCCGGTCCAGCCCTCGCGCCGTTCGGCGTCGAGGGAACGCTGTCCGATCCCGTGGTCTCCGTGCTCAATGACAAGGGCGTGACGCTCGCGACCAACGACAATTGGAGCGATGGGGGCCGCGGCACGGTGGTCGCCGAGGCCGCGATCCGTGCGGGCGCCTTCGCGTTCAACAGCGCGACCAGCCGCGACGCTGGATTGCTCGTCGATCTCGCCCCGGGCAGCTACACGATCCAAGTCAGCGGGGCGAACAACACGAGCGGCGTCGCCCTCGTCGAGGCCTACGACCTCACGCCAAGTTCGCTGCCGATCGTGACCGTGGCCGCAGCGCGCGCTGAAACCAACTCCTCCGGCGGCGACCCCGGGCTCTTCACCGTCACCCGCGAAGGCCCCACCACCCAGCCACTCACCGTCTCCTACTCCCTCACCGGCACCGCCAAGAGCGGCGTCGATTTCGTCGCCCTGCCCGGCACCGTGACCATCCCGGCCGGCGCGGCGAGCGTGACCTTGGAGGTCCAGCCTTACGGCAGTGTGCAGGTGTTCTCGGGCACGAAGTCCGTTTTCCTGACGCTGAACTCCACGCTCAGCTACGGGGTGGGCAGTGCCACGACCGCCGCGGTCGACATCGCGTTCAACCCCGGCACGCTGTACGTGTCGACGCTGCGCGTGCCCCTCGAGGCAGCATCGTCCGCCGCCTACGGCACCGCCACCGTGCAGCTCAGCTCCGACGATCGGTTCGCCTTGGTGAACGTGTCGTTCTCGAGCCTCAGCTCACCTCAGACCCTGGCTTATCTCCGCCTCGGGCGCCCCGGCGAGAGCGGCGCGGCGTACCTGTTCCAGATCCCGAACGGGCAGGCCACGGGACTGCAGTGGGACATCCGCGACACCGGCAACCTGAAGGCCGCCGATATCGTCACGGCCATCAAGGAGGGCCGCGTGTTCGTGAACATCGAGTCCTCTTCCTTCCCGAACGGCGAACTGCAGGGCTCGCTCATCCGCAGCAGCGGCTCGATGTCATTCACCGCACCGCTTCCGCCCCCGGCCTACGCGCTCGGCACCCCGAACGCCGCGGAGGCCGCGCGTTTTCTCCTGCAGTCGACGTTCGGCCCGACCGATGCGGAGATCTCCGCCGTCACGACGCAGGGCTACGACGGCTGGATCACGGATCAGATCAGCAAGCCGGCCTCGTTGCACCGGCCGGTCGTGATGTCGGACTTCGCCGCCTACAACCGCGGGGGACAAAACGCCGTCAACGGCGTGAACGAACGCCCCGGGCAGGCGCACCGGCTCAACGTGTGGTGGAACCACGCGCTGGACGCCCCCGACCAGCTCCGCCAGCGGGTCGCGTTCGCGCTGTCCCAAGTCCTCGTCATCTCGGACCAGAACGGCACGGTGAACGCCTGGCAGGAGGGAGCCGCGAACTACTACGATGTCCTCGTGAATGGCGCGTTCGGGAACTACCGGCAGCTCCTCGAGGACGTCAGCCGCAACCCGATGATGGGGATCTACCTCTCGCACTTGCGGAACAACCGGGCGACGGGCTCGGCGCTGCCCGACGAGAACTACGCCCGCGAGGTCATGCAGTTGTTCTCCATCGGGCTCAACGAGCTCAATCCCGACGGCACGCTCCGGCTCGACGCGCAGGGTTTGCCCATTCCCACGTACACGCAGACCACGATCTCGGAGACGGCGAAGGTCTTCACCGGCTGGGGCTACGCGCAGAGCTACGCCACGACCCCGCGGTTCACGGCCGGTGCCAGTCGGCGACCCAACGGCACGTACCCGGATTACCTCGAACCGATGCGGCTGTTCCCAGACAACCACGACAACGGCACCAAGACGATCGTCGGGGGCCGCGTGCTGCCAGCCAATCAGGGCGGGATGAAGGACCTCGCCGACACGCTGGATGCGCTGGTGAACCACCCGAACACCGGACCGTTCATCAGCCGCCAGCTGATCCAGCGCTTGGTCACGAGCAACCCCAGTCCGGGCTACGTGTACCGCGTGGCCCAGGTCTTCGCGAACAATGGCTCCGGCATCCGCGGCGACCTCACGGCGGTGGTGCGCGCGATCCTGCTCGACTACGAGGCCCGCAGCCCGGCGGCCGGCGGTTCGTTCAGCTACGGCAAGCTGCGTGAGCCGATCCTGCGCACCACGGCGCTGTTCCGCGCCTTTGCCGCGACTTCGAATACCGGGCGCATCCCGCTCACGAACTCCAACGCCCAGCTCTCACAGATGGCGCTGAGCGCCCCGACGGTGTTCAACTTCTTCGAACCCGGCTACGTCCAGCCGGGCCCGCTCGCCGCCGCCGGACTCTACGCGCCGGAGTTCCAGATCTTCACCGATACGACTGCGATCACCGTCCCGAACTATTTCTACACCTACCTCTACGCCAACAAGCCGACCGCGACGGACAGCGATACGGTCTATCTCGACGTGACCCCCTACACGTCGCTCGCCGCCAAGCCCGCGGAACTCGTCGACAAGCTGAACCTGCTGCTCGCCGGCGGCGGGCTCAACGCCAGCACCCGCAGCCGCATCACGTCCACCCTCACGTCCATGCCCAGCAGCACCACCGACGTGGAACGGGTGCGCAGCGCCGCCTACCTCGTGCTCGTCAGCCCCGAGGGAGCCGTTCAGCAGTAAGACCAGAGTCCGTCACGCCCACCCGGATCGAGAACCCCCTCAGGACCATGCACCCGCTCAATCCCGCGCTGCTCCCCGACCTCTCCCGCCGCCGCTTCCTCGGTTCCTGCTGCTCCGCGGTCGGCGCCACCGGCATGCTCTCCGCGCTCGCGCAACTGCGCGTGCTCGGGGCGCTCGCGCAGCCGGGCAACGGACCGCGCACCGCGAACGCGGAGGGAGATTACAAGGCACTGGTGTGCCTCTTCCTCGCCGGCGGCAACGACGCCAATAACCTGATCATCCCCGCCGATCCCGCGGGCTACGCCGCCTACGCCGCCGCCCGCACCGCCCTCGCCCTGCCCGCCAACACCGCGCTGCCCCTGGTCACGCCCACGTCCGACGGACGCGCGTGGGGTATCCATCCTTCGATGACCGGCGTGCACCAGCTCTTCGCCTCCGGCAAGGCCGCCCTCCTCGGCAACGTGGGTACGCTGCTCTACCCCACCACGAAGGCGCAGTACACCGCGCGCACCGTGCCACTGCCACCCCAGCTGTTTTCCCACAACGACCAGCAGGTCGAATGGCAGAGCAGCCTCGCCGACCGCGCCTTTCAGACCGGCTGGGGCGGACGCCTCGCGGACCTGATGAACGCGTTCAACACCAACGCGACAATCTCGATGTCGATCAGCCTGAATGGACAAAACTCCTTCCAGGTCGGCCGCAACGTCAGCCAGTACTCCGTCGCCACCACCGGCGCGATCGGCCTCACCGGCTCCGGCAGCCCCACCGGCACCTCCGTCGCCAGCGTCCGCACCAAGGCGGTGAACGATCTGCTCGTGTCCCCCCAAGGCAATCTCTTCGAAACCGCCTTTGGAGGCATGACGACCAGCGCCATCGCCGACAGCGCCCTGCTGTCCACGATCCTCAGCACCGGCACCACCGGCGCGAACTCCGCGTTTCCCACGACGTACGGCGCGTTTTCCACCAGCAATCTCGCCCAGCAGCTGCGGACCATCGCGCGCCTCATCGCCGCCCGCAACACCCTCGGCCTGAAGCGTCAGGTCTTCTTCGCCCGCATCGGGGGCTGGGATCTCCACGACAACCAGGTCGACAACGCCAATCCCGCCATCGGCGCCCACGCCAACCTGCTCGCCGATGTGTCCAACTCGCTCAAGGCGTTCTACGACGCCACCGTCGAGCTCGGTGTCGCCGACCAGGTCACCACGTTCACCGCCTCCGATTTCGGCCGCACCTACAACACCAACGGCGACGGCTCCGATCACGGCTGGGGCAGCCACCACCTGATCGTCGGCGGCGCCGTCAAGGGCGGCCAAATCTACGGTCGCATGCCCGACCTCACGCTGCGCGGCTCCCAGGACACCGGTTCGCGCGGGCAGTGGATCCCGACCACCAGCGTGGACGAGTATAGCGCCACCCTCGCCACGTGGTTCGGCGTCAGCGCCACCGATCTGCCTATCGTGCTGCCCAACCTCGGGCGCTTCGCCCGGCAGAACGTCGCCTTCCTGTAGGCCGACGCCGCCGTCCGCAGCCGGGGCCCGCTCGTCCGGTCACCCACCTCATCGCTCCTCCCGCTCCACCCTCCCGCTGACCGGGTCACCCGTCCGCTTGCTGCTCCCCCCGCCGTGGGTCCAAAGCGCGACCGGCAGTTGCAACCGCGCCGAGTCGCAGCAGTTTCCTTCATGCGTCGCCCCGCGCATCCGTCTGAATCCGTCGCCCCGCCGCCGGCCGAGCTCGCCCCCAGCAACGGGCTGCTCAACGCGCGCACCATGCCACCGCAGGCCCGGGCGGAAATGCGGTCCGTGCTGGACGAAGCGATCCGCCTCGCCTCCCGCGACCAACTGGGCCTGCGGATCCCGCGCGATTCCCGCCCCGTCCAGCACCGGCGGGACATGCACTACCATTACCGGCCGGAGATTTTCCTGCAGCTTCAGGGCTGGACCGACTTCGTCTTTCCGAAGAGCAGCTTCCGCCTCGCTCCGAACGAGCTCTGCGTCATCCCCGCCGGGGTGCCGCACGGCGAGACGGTGTCCGCCGAACCAGACCGCCCGTTCCGCAATCTCGTCATCGGCTTCTACAACAACACGCTGAGTCTGCACTTCGCGCACGAGGCCAGCCCGCGCAAGCCCGACATCGAGTGCATCGAGTTCTTCGATGCGCCAAATCTCGACGTCTTCATCACGCTCGCCAACACGCTCAGCCAGACCTCAGCCACGGCCAGCGCCTCCAAGGAAACCGTCCTCAAGGGGCTCGTCCTCGCCTTGCTCGGCCTGCTGCGCAACATCATCGATGTCGGGGGCAGCCAGCTGAACAGCGACATCGGCAAGGTCTTTCAGGCAAAGTGCGTCGTGCGCGAGCAGTTCCCCAACGCCGAACTCAGCGTTCAGCGCATCGCCGAGGGCCTGGGCTGCTCCGCCGACTACCTGTCGCACCTCTTCCACACCGAGACCAAGGAGCGGCTCACCCACTACATCCAGCGGATCCGCATCGAGGCCGCCGCCGTCGAACTGGAGTCCACTTCGCTGACGATTTCCGAGATCGCCTACGCCACCGGTTTCTCAGACCCGGCCTACTTCGCGCGCGTGTTCAAGCGGCACAAGGTAATCACGCCACAGGATTTCCGTACGCAGCTCGGCGCAAGCCGCACCCAGCGCGAGGTGCAGCCGAAGACGGTGTACTTCGACCGGCTCGACTTCTCCCACGGCAGCCCGACGCAACGCAGCACCGCGGACGCCAGCGCCGCGGTCAGCGGCCGCCCGCTGGCCTAGGCCGACGCCGCCTCCTTCGGTACGCGGGAAATGAGCAGCGCGGCAATCAGCATCGCGCCGCCACCGATCATCACGACCGGCATCGCTTCGCCACCGAGGAGGCGGCTGACCACGGAGCCGAGCACCGTGGCGGCGAGAATCTGCGGGAGCACGATGAAGAGGTTGAAAACGCCCATGAAGAATCCCATCCGCTCCGGCGGCAGCGCGTTCGCGAGCAAGGCGTACGGCATCGAGATGATCGTCGCCCAGCCAATGCCGACACCGACCATCGAGACCAACAAGCCCTCCGGGGTCTTCCACGCGCCCACGCTGAGCAGGCCCAAGCCCGCCGCCACCAGGCCGACGCGATACAGTAGCCGCGCCGAGACGCCGCGCTGCGTCAGCACCACGAGCAGGAACGCGACGCCGAACGCCACTCCGTTGTAGACCGCGAAGCACACCCCGCCCCACTCCACGCCGCGCTGGTACTCGGGCGTCCCCGGCTGACCACCGAAGATGCCGTGCGCCACCGCCGGCGTGAAATAGATCCACATGCAGAAGAGTCCGAGCCACGTGAAGAACTGCACCCACGCCAGCCGCCGCATCGTCAGCGGCATCTTCGAGATACCCCAGAAAATCGCCGTGAACAGGGGCTCTCGCTCCTTCGCGCGCTCCGCCTCGCTCAGCGCCGTCTCCGGCCCCGGCGCGTGTTCCTTCGTCGTCACCACCGTGTAGATCACACCGGCGAGGAAGACCGCAGCCCCGAGATAGAACGCAAGGTGCACCGACTGCGGAATCACCCCTGCACCGGCCGTGCCCTCCGCCACCCAGCCGGTGCGCGTCAGTAGATACGGGAGCGCCGACGAAAGCACCGCTCCGAGGCCGATCAGGAGGCTCTGCATCGCAAAACCGACCTGACGCTGCCGCGGCGGGAGGAGGTCTCCGACGAACGCGCGGAAGGGCTCCATGCTCACGTTCACCGCCGCATCCAGAATCCACAGCAACCCCGCCGCCACCCAGAGGCTCGGGGAGTTTGGCATCGCGATCGGCGCGAGGCTGGCGACGATCGCTCCGCCGAGGAAATACGGGCGCCGCCGCCCAAGCCGGTTCCACGTCCGGTCACTGGCATAGCCCACGATCGGCTGCACCAATAGTCCAGTCACCGGCGCCGCGAGCCACAGGAGTGGAATGTCCGACTCGCTGGCGCCGAGGTACTGGTAGATCGCGCTCATGTTCGCCATCTGCAGGCCCCAGCCAAACTGGATGCCGAGGAAGCCGAAGCTCATGTTCCAGATGGCCGCGAGCGTTAGGGGAGTGGTCGGAACCGGGGGGCGCATGGTCGATGGGGTTGGGGTAAAGCGTGGTGGCGTGGCTTCTATCGAGCCGGCTCAGGCTCAATCTTCAAGAGGGTCTCGGCGCTGACTGCCGCGCCGGCCAAGTTCCGCGCCACCGCCACGAGTCGCGCACCGGCGTCAGCCGGGGTCAGGCGAAGAGACAGGGCCGGGCCTTGCTGATCCAGCAGGGGGACGCCGTTCCGATACCATTGGTACGTGGGCTCGGGAACGCCTTCCGCCCGCACCCGGAGCACCACCTCGGTACCCGCCGCAGTCCGGACTTCTGCCGGAGGGCGTTCGGTGAAGCGTGGTACGTGCGCACCCGCAATTCCAGTCGCCGCCAGCGGCCGCGCCGCCCGCACCGGCGGTAGCTCCGCGACCGCCCGGTCCCCGCGCAGCGAATCCACCGTGGCTGCAAAGGTGATCGTCTCCCCCGCCGCCCAATCCGCCGGCGGCCGCCAAAAAACCCGGTACGGGGGCGCGTCATCGGTGCCCAAGTACTCCCAGGTATCTGGACGCGAACTCCGGCGAGCCACAAACGTGACTTCCGCCACGCCGTCACCACCGGTGACGTCCGCCCGGATCTCCTGCCGCTCCGTCAAGCGCTGGCCGTCAATCTCCCGCGCCCCAAAGACCAGCTCCGCCACTCCCAGCGGGCGCACCAAACGGAGGGTCGGGGCCACCACCGGACGCGAAAGGGGGCGCTCCGCCCGCCACACGACCACGCCCAAGGGAGGCACCTGCACTCGCAGGGTCCCGTCAGCACCAGCGCGGGTCTCCGCCGCAGTGGTCTCTGTCCTTCCGACTCCACCGAGCTGATACACGAGACGAAGAACTGCGCCTTCCCGCTGGCTGGTCGGGACGGCAACGGTCTTGTCGCCCTCCCGCTGGTTGCCCAACGCAATCACGTACTCGATCTGTTCATCCCGCTCAATCCGCGAGAACGCGAACACCGCGTCATCAGGCGTCGGTCTCACGATCATCGCCCCTTCCGCCAAGGCCGGATGCTCCGCGCGCAGACGGGCCAGCTCCGCGAGATGACGGTAAAGCGGATGCTCCGGGTCGAACTTGTCGTCCGCCCCCGTACGACTCGTGCCCAGCAAGGGCGCCGTCCGGAAATCCGGCGCCTGCGAGGCGAACATGCTCTCCCGCGCCTGCATATCGTGACCGTATCGTCCGATCATGCCTTGCTCGTCGCCGTAATACACCACGGGCTGGCCACGCACGAGGAACAGCAGGGCGTGACCGAGTTTACTGAGCTTCAGCAGGCGCGCGTCGTCCGCCGCCGGATCAAGCTGCCGGAGAAACCACGCGAACCGGCCTTGGTCATGGTTGCCCAGGAAGGTGGGCAGCGCACGAGCCGTGCTGTCGTGATCCGTGTAGCGATCATCCTCGTGGAACACCGAGGCCAGACCCGCCGCCGGGCCAGCACGGCCAACGAAGTCGCGCACCGCGATCGCGAGCGGAAAGTCGAGCGACGCGTCCAGCGTCCCAAGCGTGCTGAACTCGCTCAGCAGCGTCGCGTCCGTGTCACCCGTCGCCACTTCGCCGAACGAGAAGAAGCCGGGCTTGCCAGCGCGACGCGCCGCCTCCCGCATCGCGGGGCCAAACGCCTGCCAGAGTTCGATGTTGGTGTGCTTCGCCGTGTCGATCCGGAATCCATCCACGCCGTGCCGCTCAATCCAATGGCGGTAGATGTCGATCATCCCGCGCACGACCACGGGATGCTCCGTGAACAGGTCGTCGAGTCCGACGAAGTCGCCGTGCAGCGACTTCTCGCCGGTGAAGTCCGTGTTGCCACGGTTGTGGTAAAGGCGGACGTCGTTGAGCCAGGCAGGGTTCTTCGCGCGCTCCTCGCCAACCGGAAGGGTCGGTCGGTGCGCGAAGCTGCGTTCCGCGGAAAGCTCGGGGAAGGCGGGGGGCGCCCCCACGCCGTTGTCGATGAAGCGCGTCTCGTCGAAGGGTCGTCCTTGCGCATCCCGGTATGGCCAACCCGCCCGATCCCGGTAAGCGATGTCGCCCCCTTCAGGCATGATCACATCCGCAGTGTGATTGAGGATCACGTCCATGAACACCCGGATGCCACGCGCCTGCGCGGCCGCCACGAAGCCGCGGAACTCCTCCTCCGTGCCGAGGTGCGGATCCACGGCGAGGAAGTCGAGGATCCAGTAACCATGATACGCTGCCGTGCCACTCTGTACCGGCTTGTTGCGGAAGGGCGGGGTCAGCCAGATCGCCGTCACCCCCAGTCCTTTCAAATAGTCCAATCGCTGGGTCAGCCCCGCCAGATCCCCTCCATGATAATGCGAGATCGCCGTCGGATCGAACCCGTGGTCGTTGCGCCCTCCCAGATAACCTCCCGTATCATTGTCCGTCCGCCCGTTCGCAAAGCGGTCCGTGAGCACGAAGTAAAACACCCCCGCCTTTCCCGGGACCGCGGGACGCGCCAGACTGACCGCTCCGACGGACGCCACGTCAACGCTCGCCCCCGACGGCGGCGCCGAAGCCCCGGCGAGCCGGGCCGCTCCCAAGCTACCGGCCAAGAGCACCGCCAGAACTGAACCACCAGCCTTCAGGACAATCGTCATCCAAGGGGAAAACACGGGGCAAAACGGGGTTTCCTCACCCTGCTCACCCCCGGCCCTCGCGTCAAAGAGACCCGCAAGGAGAACTCCTGCTTCAACAGGACAAAACTTAGATCAGTGTCTATTGCATCCCAACTGCATGGGGTCTGCGGATACCAGGGGCACTCCGTTGCCGCCGCTTCACCTCGGAAAGTCGCTGATTGACGGCTCCTCGTGGCCGCGGCGGAGAAACCGCCGAAGCTGCCGACCTAAGAATTTTTCCGATCATCGCGGTTTTGTGCAGGGTTTGTCGGTGGCGGGAGGCGGCAGTCAGGGGGACATTGCGGAAAAATCCGGCCTGCGTCCGCGCAGGTCGTAGTCCCCTCAACCCCTGTCCAACGACCCCTGCCGCCCGGGCGCTTCCGTGCCCGGCGGCAGTGTTTTCTCCCAACACCCAACCCATATGCACTCCGTCAGCTCCGCCCCGCCTTCACGCCGGGCCCGCCTGTACCCCGCAGCGTTCGCGCTGCTTTCGCTCGCGGCGACGTCCTTCGCCGTCGCTCAAACCACTCCTGCTGTCACCGCCGACGCGGCCAAGAAGGAGGCCGAGAAGAAGGATGAGGTGGTCACGCTCGAGGCCTTCACGGTGACGAGCGGCTTCAGTGGCAGTCTCGCTGCCGCGGCCGAGATCAAGCAGAAGCAGAGCCTGATCAGCGAGGTCGTGGCCGCCGAGGACATCGGCAAGCTGCCCGACGTCAGCATCGCCGAGTCGCTCACGCGCCTGCCGGGTCTGACCACGCAGCGCCTCAATGGCCGCGCTCAGGCCATCGTGATCCGCGGCCTCAACGGCGACTTCAGCACCGCGCTCCTCAATGGGCGCGAGCAGGTCAGCGCCGGCGCCGGTCGTTCCGTCGAGTTCGACCAGTACCCAGCCGAGCTGCTCAGCGGCGTGCAGGTCTACAAGTCAACCGACGCTTCGCTCGTCGGCCAAGGTCTCGCCGGCACCGTCGACATGCAGACGGTCCGCCCGCTCGCCCACGGCCGCCGCACGGTCGCGGCGAATGCGTTCTATGAGTGGACCGACATGGCGTCCCGCAACGCCGGCGCCAAGGACTACGGCACGCGCGGCACGTTCTCGTACATCGACCAGCTCGAGGACGGGAAACTCGGTCTCGCCTTCGGCTACTCCACCTCCAGCCGTCCCGGCCAAGGCGAGCAGTGGAACGCGTGGGGCTACCCCGACACCGGCGCAGGCCAGCCGCTCGTGCTCGGCGGCGCCAAGCCGTTCGTCCGCACGAGCGAGCTCGAGCGCGATGGTTACATGGGCGTGATCGAGTACGCCCCGAACGACACGTTCCGTTCCACGGTCGATGTCTACTACTCCGACTTCAAGGAGACGCAGCTGCTCCGCGGCATCGAGATCCCGCTGTGGTGGAGCTCCGCCCAGCTCCAACCGGGCTCCACCGTGTCCCGCGGCCTGATCACCACCGGAACGTTCCGGAACGTCTACGGCGTCGTCCGTAACGACGTGGTGACGCGCGACTCCGACGTGCAGGCCGCCGGCTGGAAGCTGGAATTCGGCAACAAGGAAGACTGGAAGGTCGACCTCGACCTCAGCTACTCGCGCATCGAGCGCAAGGATTTCGTCCTCGAAACCTACTCCGGCTACGCCTCCAACCAGGTCGGCACGCCGGACACGATGACCTACACGCTCGGCCAAGGCGAGGGTGGCGCGAAGTTCACCTCGGCGCTCGACTATACGAATCCGACGCTGATGCGCCTGACCAGCCCGCAGGGCTGGGCCAGCGGCGACGTCCCCGGCGGCCAGGTCGGCTTCCTCAAGGGTCCGAGCGCCCGCGATGAGCTGGGCCAGTACCGCATCGTCGCCCAGCGTCCGCTGGAGGGCTTCTTCAAGCGCGTCGAGACCGGTGCGGCCTTCACCCGTCGCTCGAAGTACGAGTACGAAGCGGGCCCGACCGGCAAGGAAGGCTTCTTCCTCGCGCTCAAGAACGGCGCCACCAGCGCCCCGCTCCCGCCGACCGTCGGCATCACCGACCTCAGCTTCATCGGCATCAAAGGCATGGTCAGCTACGACCCGCTCGCCGCATTCAACAGCGGCATCTACAGCCTGATCCCGAACAACAATCCGGCCTACGTCTCCAACAACTGGGACGTCTCCGAGAAGATTTACCTCGGCTACGTGAAGGCTGACATCGAGCGCAAGCTCGGGAGCATTCCGATGTTCGGCAACATCGGCGCCCAACTCGTCCAGTCAGAGCAAACCGCCACGGGCCTGTCCGCCACCGGCAGCAACATCGTGCCGGTCAAGGGCGACCACAGCTACACGGACTTCGTGCCGAGCCTGAATCTGAACTTCGACTTCAGCGAGGGCCGCACGCTGCGCTTCAGCGCCGCCCGCCAGCTCGCCCGCCAGCGCATGAACGACATGCGTGCCGGCTCGACGTACAGCTACAACGCCCAGCTGGCGAACTCCACGGATCCGCTGAACAGCCCGTGGAGCGGCGGCGGCGGCAACCCGAAGCTGGAGCCGTGGCGCTCGAACTCGTTCGACCTGTCCTACGAGAACTACTTCAAGGACAACATGGGTTACTGGGCCGCGGCCGCGTTCTACAAGGACCTGGTCTCGTACACCTACACCCTGCCGGCGGTCGTCGACTACACCGGCCTCCCCACGGGCCTCCCGGCCGGCGCGGCGGGCAGCACGCCCCGCATCTTCCAAGGCACCCGCAGCATCCCGCAGAACGGCAAGGGCGGCAGCATCCGCGGCCTCGAGTTCACGCTCTCCCTCCCGGGCGAGAAGCTGACGCCGGCCCTCAAGGGCTGGGGCTTCATCGGCAGCACGTCGTTCTTCAAGAGCTCGATCCAGCCCGACCTCGGCAACCCGGCGACCCCGCTGCCGGGCCTCTCCGACCGCGTCACCAGCGCCACGCTCTACTACGAGCGCAAGGGCTTCGCCGCCCGCGCCAGCGCCCGCTACCGCTCCGACTTCCGCGGCGACATCGCCACGTTCGGTCCGCGCGGCGAGGTGTTCCGCAACCTCCAGGCCGAGACCGTCATCGACGCCCAGGTGAGCTACACGTTCGAGAGCGGCATGCTCAAGAACGCCGCCATCATCCTCCAGGGCTACAACCTGACGGATGAGCCGCTCTTCGCTTCGCAGGGCACCGACACGCGCCTCGTGCAGGACTACCAGGTCTACGGCGCGTCCTACTCGCTCGGCGTCTCGTACAAGTTCTAACCCTCCAACGCATCCCGGTCCGCCACGGCTCAGGCCTGGCGAACCCGAATGCACCCGAGGTGGGGGGGGCGCGGGGGGCCCCCCCCCCCAAAAAATTAGTGGACAAGGGGTGGAACAGCCGGGGAAGGGGAGATAGGAAAAGGGTGGAGTTTGGGATTAAGGTTTGGATAAATTTTGTTAAAAGGTGG
>JBEIGD010000042.1:0-27998 GCA_040382075.1 Opitutaceae bacterium | reverse complement strand
GTCCGAGGTCGCAAGATCGGACATCATCTGCGCGTTGAAGATCTCCGCCGTGATCGGCAACCGGTCGAGCGAACGATTCGTCCCCGACAGCGAGGACGTGTTGAGCGCCTGGTACGTATCCTCCGCATCCGCCACGACCTCAAACGGGCTGAGGGCCACGGAATCGGAGGCGGGCGATCTTTCCGAATCAGCGCCACCCGAGGTTTGCCTCTGGGCGAACGCGGGCAATGCCGCCGCCAACGCAAGGGCCGTCGCCACAAGCAGTGAGGCGCGCGGCGCGCGGGACATGGAATGCACCGTCAGGAGGTTCAACGGACTGATGGAATTACGCGCAGGGCAACGCGAAGAGCCGGCGTGGCGGAGTGTAGTCATGGGTGGGGTAAAGGACGGGCACCGCGCCCGCCCTCCCTACGTGACTGAGCGCAGATCCGCCGGTCTGCGACTTCGGTTTTGATTTCCAGTAAAGCGGACCGACGCTCTCTTCGGGAGTTTCGCGGGCGGCGGTCGAACGGAGGGACGGGCGGATCCACCCGCAGACCGTGCCGTTGCGGGCCGGATGACCCGGCGGACGCGGGTACGCACGGATGATCCCGGCTCGGTGCCGCTGGACCCAATCTCGTCTCGGCCGGCGCAGCGCGCCCGGCCGGACCGGCCTCACGGTGCGTGCATCAAGTCGCTGGCGGCGACCAGATGGACCAGCGTGCGAAGACCGTACCCCTGTTTCTTCCAGTCCTCGAGGATCGCGCGAAGGTGCGGCTGATCCGCGAAGCCGAGCTGTCGACCCAGGGCGTAGGTCAGCATGCGATGGGCGAGGTTGTGCGCGAGCAGGTCGGGATGCTTGATCAGGTAGTCGCGGATGTCGCCCGGACCATTGATCCGCTGCCCGCGGTACTCGCCCTCGGTGTCAACCGGGAGTCCGTTCGGATAGCTTGCCCGCGCGCGGCCAATCGGATCGAAGCCCTCGAGCGAATAGCCCAACGGATCGATCTTGGCGTGGCAATCGGCACAGGCTTGGTGGGAGCGGTGCTTCTCCAGTTGCTGTCGGATCGTGGTGGCGCCGCGGATATCGGGCTCAAGGGGAGGCACGTCGGGCGGCGGAGGCTTCGGCGGGGTGCCAAAGATTTTCTCGAGGAGCCAGACCCCGCGGGTCACTGGGGAGGTTTCCACGCCATTGGCGGAGACGGTGAGGATGCTGGCGTGCCTGAGCAGGCCGGGTCGACCCCAGTCCGAGGGCAGTTCCACCCGGCGGAATTCGTCGCCCGACACGCCGGCGAGCAGATAGTGACGGGCCAAGCCCGCGTTCACGTAGGAGAAGTTGGCGTCGACGATCGCCGTCATCGGCTGATTCGTGCGGACCAACTCGGCGAAGAAACGCCACGTCTCCTCCTTCATCGCCGACTCGAGGCGGTCGATGTGGTAGGCAGGAAAGGACTCCTTCGCGGGCGGCATGTTCCCGAGGCGGTTCAAGCCCAGCCACTGGGCTGTGAAGAGGCGCAGGAAGCGGTCGCCGCGCGGAGAGTCCAGCAGGCGGTCCGTCTCGCGGCGGATTGCCGCAGACTGCAGCGAACCGCCGGCGGCTTGCGCGCGAAGCGCCTCATCGGGCGGTCCGGCGGTGAGGAAGTAGGAAAGTCGGGTTGCGACCTGGGCCGCCGGAAGCGACGCGATCGCGGGCGCTGCTTCGGGGGACGGGGCCGCGGGAGAAGCCTGCGCCACGGCAGGGTCGGCGCTTGGCTCGGTCAGGAAGAGAAACTCCGACGAACAGAGCATGGCCTTGAGGACCGGCCTCACGGCATCGGCATAGCGCTGCTGGCCGTCCAGTCGCGCCAGGACCGCGTCCCGAAAGAGCGCGAGATCCGCCGGGCTGATCTCGCGGCGAAACAGGCGGCTGGCGATGCGCTGCAACTCCGCGTCCACGCGATCGGGCGAGGGCTGTTTCTCATCCGGAGCGATGCCGGCAAAGAGCAGCTGGCGGGCGGGATGGGGGCTGCTTTGACGCAGCGGACCGGTGACTTGCCAATAGCGCACCCGGAGTTCCGGGCCCCGGTAGAGGTGGGTGTAGAGCTTGTCCCGCTCCGCCCGCAGGGCGAGGTTCTCCCAGACCTTTTGGTCGATCTTCGGGACCCGGGGTTCGAACTTGTAGAGCTTGGTGGAGATGAACTGCCCGGCCGTACCCTTCGGCGGACCGTCGATCCATGCGAGGTAGGGCACGGTGCCGCGGTCCAGCCAGAGGCGCACCTTGAAGACCTCATAACGGTCGTCCGGAACCGTCACCTCCTCGATGATATTGGGCGGGATCAGGCGCCATGCGTTACCCTGCAGACCCTCCCCTTGACGACCGAAGCCAAGGCGCATCGGCTGGGAGTCGTCGTAGTAGGACTTGAGATCCGGGTAGTAGGGCTTGAGCAGCGGCTGGATCAGCTCGTCGCCATAGGGATGGTGGCGATTGGCGGCCGTCGCCTCCACCTCGATTTCGTACCACCCGGAGTGCGGGACCCCGACGTCCCCCACTTCGCGGAGGAAGAGTTTGCCGTCGAAAATCAGTTCCGCGTTGCGAACGCCCTGCCGCAGGTGGATGTAGGACGGGCCCTCCGCCTTGTCTGCCGCGACGGAACCAAAACCGAACGCCGGGTCTGTCCTGGAGGTTCCCCGGCTCTCCGGCGTCTCCCGCCACTGACTCGCCTTCGGGGGGCCATTCACCTCGGCAAGATCGTAGGCCTGCTCAAGAACGGCGTCGGCGGAATTCAGGTATTCCTCCAGGTGATGGCGCGACGTGCGCAGCGCGGAGCCGATGTTTCGAAACCCCTCCACCTCCTCGTCGCCCGGGAAACGAACCGTGGGATCGAAGTCGCCCGCGAAGCCGAAAACGTCCTGAATCGTGTGCAGGTATTCCTTGCGGCTCAAACGCCGGTGCACGACCCGCCCGCCCGCCGACCGGGCGATCGCCTGCGCGGCAACCAGTTCCTTCTCGATCCACTCGATCATGGCCCGACGTTCCGCGTCCGTCGGCTGCAATTCGTCGGCTGGCGGCATCTCGCCGAGCTGGAGTTGGTGCAGCACCTCCTGCCAGCGTTCACCCACCACCAGATCGGTCCCAACGGCCAGCGGCAGATCGTCGAAGTGCCGGTCGCCCTTGCGGATGTCGCCGCTGTGGTGACAGTCGAGGCAGTAGGACGCGAGAAACTCGGTCGGCTTCGTGATGGCGGGCTCCGCCGCCCGGAGTGGCCACGCCAGCGCAGTCACGGCAAGCGGGCCGAAAAGAGCGAGCCGCATGGCTAGAGCAGGATCTGATTGAGATTGCCCGCGCTCGTTCCGAACGCGTGGCGCTCGATTCCCATCTGCTGGAGCAGGGTCACGTAGAGATTGCAGAGGGGAGTCTGCTGCCGGCCGTTCTTGGGGAAGAGCAGATGCCGGCCATGCTTGAAGCCACCGCCCGCCAGCAGGAGGGGGAGATTGGTGTTCGCGTGGGAACTGGCGTTGCCCATCCCGCTGCCCAAGACAACCGCGGTGTTGTCCAGCACGCTGCCGCCACCGATGTCCTTCATCGAGGCCAGCCGTCCGAGGAAGAAATCGAATTCATCGACCAGCGCCGTTTCGATGATGCGCAGCTGGCGCAGCTTCTCCTCGTCCTTGCCGCTGTGGGAAAGATCATGATAGCCGCGGTTGATCCCGGGAATCCGCGTGACCGGGAGGCTGCCGCCGATGTTCAGCGTGATGATGCGCGTGGCGTCCGACTGCAGGGCGAGGGCCGCCACCTCGAATGTGGCGCGCACGCGGTCCAGGCAACCGTCGTTGCTCGCCTTCGGGCGCGGATCACGGGTCGAGGGGAGGGGCCGATCCAACCACGTCGCACGGGTGCGGTTGGTCCGCTCAAAGTGGCTCATGGCTTCCATGAACTCCTCCATCTTCTCCCGGTCCCAACGGTCGAGATTCGGAGCGACCCGCTTGGCGTCACGGGAGATGAGATCCAGCACGGAGTCGTTCTCGGCGAGCGTGGCGCGGCGCGCGCCGGTCGCCGAAGGATCGCTCGGACGAAACAGCAGATCGAAAACGGCGCCCGGGTCCTCCATCTTCGGAATCGCGATGCCGGAGCGGGTCCACGAGATCGCATCGCCTCCCCCCACCCCGAGGCAGAGCGAGGGGAACCGGGTCAGGCCGCCACATTCCTCCTCGACCAGTTGGTCGAGCGATACGCACCCATCGGAGAACCCCGCCGCCTGCTCGCGGCGCACTCCGCTGAGGAATGCGTGGACGCCGTAGTGTCCGCCCTGCACGCCGGGATGCTCCAACTGCGAAAAGATCGTCATCCGCTCCCGCCAGCGTTCGAGCGACTTCAACATCGGAGTCAGCTCGAACGCCGTTCCCTCGCCGTGGGGAAAGAACATCTCCGGCCGCAGTCCGAAGTCGAGGCCAACGCAGACAAGGCGCCGGGGGGGAGTCGCCACCTCCGCTCCCCGCAGCGCCAAGGGGGAGAACCACGGGAACGTGAGGGCCGCGCCGCCCACGGTCTTGAGGAAATGTCGTCGGCTCAGGGGGGGGAACATCATGACAGGAATCGAGCGTGCGTTGGGGAGCAGGGCTGAGGGAAGAGCTGCCCGCGCCGCCCGGTCCGGGGTCCGCATGCCGACCCGGGCGATGCCGCCCGCGACCGGAGCTGAAGCGAGGCCAACCCGGCATCCCGCCGATCGCGAACCCCACTACTCAAACGCGCACCGACCGACTCGCAACGGCGGAATCGGTTTCCAGTAAATCATGCCCGGACCGGACGCAGCGATCCGCCGTCCACCCAGTGCCCACGGACCGCGATGATCTTCTCGTGCTTCGGGGTGCCCAACTCGTTCGCCTGCAACTGGCCGATGAGCAGGTCGATTGCCGCCATTCCCTTCAATTCAGGCGCTGAATCGATGCCGGCCAGCGATCCCAGATGCGGCGACCAATCCAGATGCACCAGACCGACGTCCTGCGGCACTTTCAGCTTGAGGCCCTCCAGCCAGGCCGGCACCGGCTGTTCCGTGTAGAGAATGACCTCCGGACGGTGGGCGAGAAACCAGCGGACGAACTCTCCTTCCGCATCCGCGGCGCGCGTGATCAGGGGCGGCACCCGGTCCCCCTCCGGCGCATCGAGTTGGTGCAGGAGAAAGGAGGCGAGCCAGGCTCGGTCAACCCGTTCGTTCATCGCCTCGCCCAAGACCAGGCCCGTCCGGCGGTACTCGCGGCGCGCCAACTCGACCATGACGAGGTGCATGTCCTCGTAATGGGACGACACGACCCGGTGCACCGGCGGGTGCTGCACCGTCAAACCCTTCGTGACGCAGCAGAAGTGCCCCCACTCCAGCGCCAGCTTGCCTCCGGCGCTCGGGAGCGGACAGAGAACGAGGCCTCGAATGCCCCGCGCCCGCAGAATCCGCGAAATGCGCCGGCTGGTCATCGCCGGTTCCCGCAGCCAGAACTCCTCCAGGATGAATCCGGTCTCCCGCGCCCGACGCTCGGCACCGGCGAGGAACCGCGCGGGATTCGGAGCCTCGCGCCATCCCTGCCGGGTCGGCCAGGCCGTGATCAGACCCAGCGTCTCCCGCACCGCGCTCGTCCGGATCGTCCGCAGGCGCGCCATCAGGGTCGAGACCGTGGGGTCGGAAAAGTAACCCGCCTTCCGCGCCTCGCGCTGCACCCGCTTGCGCACGGCGGCGGTGATGCGCGGGCTGTTGCGCAGCGCCAGGGACACCGTGGTGTGCGAGACGTTCAGTTTGGCCGCAAGGTCGCGGAGAGAGAGGCGCGTCGGCATTTTACCGGAAAGTGAAATAGGCGACGGCCTTCGCCCCGGGCAAGGTCAAAACCGGGGCCAGCGGACCGGGCCCACCAGGATGGCTCCTCCCCCATCGAACGGCGCGGCGATCCGCCGGCGCACCCCCGGGTTCGGAACTCCGGCGCTCATCATCGCGAACGCGGGAACCACCCGCTCGCGCGATCGCCCTCACGACCCACCGGACCGCATCTGCAGGTAGATCACGGCGTTGCGGGACTGGCGCCCGGCGAGCAGCAGGTCCGGCCGACCGTCCTGATTCAGATCGACGACCTTCAAATCGTAGCCCTGCTGGCCATGGGTCGTGTCGAGGTCGCGCGGCGCGAACTTCCCGCCCCCGAGGTTCTCCCACCAGCGCACGATTCCGTCCGAGAACGAGCACCCCACCGCATCGATGTCCCCGTCGCCGTCGAGGTCCGCCGCGTCGAAGGCATGGATGTCGCGCAGTGCCGGCTCGATGACGTGCTTCGTCCACGCGGGAGCCTCGTACCATGCGACCCCAACGCCGTGGCCCGCGCTGCCGAGGACGTCGAGACGACCATCGCCGTTCAGGTCCGCGGCGCGGGGATGGGTGGCCCCCGGCTCCGAGGCAATGAGGTGACGCTTCCACGGCGCGGACGCTTCCTCCGGCTGCTCCCACCATGTGAAGGTTCCCTCCGCCGAGGCCCCAAGAAGGACGTCACCGCGCCCATCGTCATTCAGGTCAGCAAAATCAAGGTAATGCGGGCGACCCGTGGCGGCTCCTTCGGTGATCAGGGTCCGCGCGGGTTTCCGCCCGACCGGGCTGGGGAACCAGGCGAGACTGCTCTCAAACCGTGGGCCGGCGAAGCTGTTCGCGAGCAGGTCCGGCCGACCATCCCGATTGACGTCACCGGTCCACAGGCCGTGAACACCGTGCAGTTCCTGATCGAGCCGATGCAGCCGCCACGGCCCAGCGGCACGGCCCGTGTTCTCCAGCCACGCGATCGTCCAATCCTCACCGACGGGAGTCGCCGACGGTTTTCCGGCCGCGAGGGCGAGGCGATGATAGATCCACTCGGAAACCGAGCGGGAGATCACGAGATCCAGATCGCCGTCCTGGTCGCAGTCGAGCACGACGGCATGGATGGTCCGGCCGCCGGGAGTGTCTCCCAGCTCCACCCTGTGCCAGTCCGGCGCCACCAGTAGCCAGACCGTGGTCAGCCCGGCCACGACGACGTCCCTCCGGCCGTCGCCGTTCGCATCGAGGGCATCGATCCCGAAGACATCCTGCGGGAAAGCGACCGCGTGGCGCTCGAATACCGGGGCGCCGACCGCCGGGAGCACGCTGAGCGCGACCGTCAGCAGGAGGCGCGCAATCACGGCACAGCCGGCACCGAGGCCCGTGGGTACTCGTTGCACAGGTAATGCAGGCGGGGCGCGTCCTCCACGATGCGGGGGAATCGGGTCAGGTCGGCGAAGAAGTAGTTGTCCTTGAGGTCGTCGCAGACCGAGGAAACCTCGCTGCTCACCGTGTAACCGACCCCGTTGATCCGCAGTCCGGTGCCCTCCTCGCCCCAGAACTGATGGATCGTGCGCGGAGGGATGCAGACGCTCTCCCCCGGTCGGAGACGCACCGTCTCCCCACTGTTGATCGTCCGGTGGCATCCGTCGATCCGCACGCCGATGCGGCCGGTCGCCGGCTGGTCGTCCTCACCCACCCGCGTGAGTTGCACGAGCATGTTTCCTCCCGCCCGGTTGATGATGTCCTCGCGCTTGGTGCGGTGAAAGTGAGCCGGCGCGCGCTGCCCTTCGGGATCGAGGATGAGCTTCTCGGCATAGCCCTTCGGGTACCTCGTGTCGTGAAGGTTGCCGTTGCGCAGCGTGAAAAGAGTCCGGCCGATGTGTTCGAAATCGAGACTCCCGAAATCGGTGACGTCCCAGCCGAGCATGCAGTCCCGGACTTCGTCGTACTCCGGACCCGCCTGATCCCAATCCGAAACCGTCCAATACCCATACACCGGAAGACTGATCTGAAAGGTTCGGAACACCTGCTTGGCAAGGGCGATGCTTCGTTCAACGCGGGCGCGATTGAGTGCAGAGGTGGGCATGGGCGACTGGGGTTTAGCTGGAGACCGCGGCAACGGGCGAGGATGGCGAAAACGGCGGCGGACCGCCGCGCGACACGAGAGCCGCCAGCGGTCCGGAAGGAGAACACGACAAACAGAACACCCATGCATTCAGTCCGTTGCGCTTCGGTGTGCGAACCCAGATTTGCTTTCCCGTAAAATGCCGCAACGGGAGCGACGGACGGCGGCCGCACGAAGGGGGCTCCGGCACGAAGCCGTCTTGATTGCGGATCGCCCGCTCTTGCTTTCCGGCAAACGAAGACGCCCGCCGGCGTCCGCCCGAACGAACCGCGGATCGCGTCAGGCGTCCTTGACCGTGATCGCCTTCGAAGCGTACGGCTCCCGACTGATCAGCTGACTCGTCATGCCGTGATCGGCCAGTACGTTCGCGCCGGTGATGCAGGACGAATCGTCGGAAAGAAGGAAGACGCAGCAGCGGGCGATCTCCTCGGGCTCGATCAGCCGACCAGCGGGAATGTTGGCCTTCCAGTACTCGAGGCACTCGGCCTCGCTCGGAGCCGCGGCCACGACGTCCCTCCAAATCTCCGTCCGGCACAGGCCGGGCGACAGCATGTTGACGCGGATGCCGTGGGGCGCGAGTTCCACCGCGACGGCCTTGCTGAAGCCGACCACGCCGCACTTCGCCGCGTCGTAGGGCGCGGCGCCGGCAAGGGACGCCAGCGTGTGGACGCTGGCGATCTGGACGATCGAGCCCTTGACCGGCGTCTGCCGCAGCATCTGGCGGGCGCACAACTGCGTCAGGAAGAACGCGCCCTTGAGATCGACGGCAAGCACGCGGTCCCACTCCGCCTCGGTGACCTGCACGAAGGGCTTCACGAAGTTCACCCCGGCGTTGTTGATGAGACCGTCGATCGCACCGTAGGTGGCGACCGCGTGTTCGACGAGGCGCTCGAGGTCTGGCAGGCTCGCGACATCGCAGGCCACCGGGAGAGCCTCACCGCCGCTCTGGCGAATCTCGGCGGCCAAGTCCTCCAGCCTTGCCAGCTCCGCGGGCAGCGCGGCGCAAACCACGCGCGCCCCCTCGCGGGCGCAGGCTTGAGCCATGGCCCGACCCAAACCCCGGCTCGCGCCGGTGATGATGATGGTCCTGTGGTGAAGTTTCATGGGAGAAGGGAAAGGCGGATCGAGCGAGGTTTCAGCGGCCCGAGCTCATCCGCCGGAGTGAGGAAGCCCGAGGCGATCGGAGCCGGGACGGTGAAGAAATCGAGGGCGCGGCGGAGCGGGAAGCGGCGGCGAACGAGGCTTAACGCGCGAGCGACCACCACCGCCGACGCGGGCGTTCGGCGGCGCAGAGCACTCTGACTCGCAGTCGGAGGCGTCAATCGAAAAACCTCCGCGGCCACACCGGCCTTCGCGGCAGGACCGGCGGGCGCGGAGGTCGGGAGTCCACGACACCGCCGCGTGCTTCCACCCTCGCGGTCTCGCTTACTGGAAAACGGAAAGCGCGTTGCCGGGACTCGCAGCGCGGCCAGTCTCCCGTCCATGACCTCCGCGCCAACCCCGCCGCCCGCACCGCCGCAGCTGACTCCGACCCACGCGGCCGCCGGCTCAGCCGTGCCGGATCCCGAGTCGCCCCAGGGGGTGGAGGCGCGCCTCGCGTGGTTCCGAGAGGCGAAGTTCGGCCTGTTCATTCACTGGGGACTCTACGCGATTCCTGCTGGCTGCTGGAAAGGCGAGCGGGCGCGCGGCATCGGGGAATGGATCATGCGGCGCCTGCGGATCCCAGTTCGCGAATACCAGCGCCTCGCCGGCGGCTTCAATCCGCTGCGGTTCGATGCGGACGCGTGGGCCCAACTGGCCGTCGACGCGGGAATGAAGTACGTCGTGATCACCGCCAAGCATCACGACGGCTTCGCGATGTACGGATCGAAGGTGTCGGGGTACAATATCGTCGCAGCCTCTCCGTTTCACCGGGATCCGCTGCAGGAACTCGCCGCCGCCTGCGCGCAGCGCGGCCTGCGTCTTGGAATCTACTACTCGCAAGCGCAGGACTGGAACGAGCCGGGGGGCGCAGGCAACGACTGGGACTTTGCTCCGGACGCCGAGAAGGACACCAACGGTGCCTTCGATCAGTACCTGCGGGAGAAGGCCGAACCCCAGGTGCGCGAACTCCTGAGAAACTACGGACCGATCTGCCTCATGTGGTTCGACACCCCGGCGCTGATGAATCGCGAGCGTGGCCAGCGCTTTGTCGACCTCGTCCGCTCGATCCAGCCCGCCTGCCTGATCGACGGCCGGCTCGGCTCCGCCGGCGACTACGTGTCGACCGCCGACAACGAGATCCCGGAGGCGACGCCCAACGGAGCATGGGAAGTGCCCGCCACACTCAACCGCACCTGGGGCTATCGCAGCGATGACCATGACTGGAAGTCACCGGGCGAGTTGGTGTTCAAGCTCGCCGACATCGTCAGCCGGGGTGGAAACTACCTGCTGAACGTCGGCCCCACCGCGGAGGGCGTGATTCCGCAGCCGAGCCAGGACAACCTGCGGGCGGTGGGCCGCTGGCTCCGGCACAACGGCGAAGCGATCTTTGGCGCCGGGCCCTCCCCCTTCGGCGAGGAGTTCGGCGACGTTGCGGCCAACGCCAAGGGAGTGGATGGCAAGCCGCTCTACCTCGCCCGGCACGAGTGGCGCTGCACGACCCGCCCAGGGTTGCTCCAGTTCATTCTGTTCCGGTCCTCCCTCGACGGGTTTGTCCTGCCCCGGTTCCGCAACCCGATCAAGTCGGTCGTCCACATCGATGAGATCGGAAGAAGGGTTCCACTCGAATGGGAGGTCCTGCCCGACGGAAACCGCCGCCTGAAGATCTCTTTGATGGCCGTGCGCGACACCATGGGGGCTGTCGTCCTGATCAGCTTCGAGGGCCAAACCCTTCAGCGCTAGCCAGCGTTTCTCCCCGGGCAGTCCGGTCCTCACCAGCTGCGGTCGCACCTCCCACCGCGACCGGTTCTCACACCCTGCCTGATCGGGCGAAGCTCGGCCCGCCCGGCCGCGGATCGGTCATCTGCCCACGGGCCTGCGCCCCCGCCCCCCCTCGCGCGGAGGCGGATTTTACTGGAATACACCAAGCCGGTTGAGTGCGCCTCGAATTCGGATTGGTTCTTCTCCCCAGAGACCCGTCCGCTACCCAACCTTTCCACGCGGAGGGGGCCTCCTTCCCTACCCTGCCGTCGCCCCCGGTCGAACCCTTGATCGAGACCCCACCTCCTAACCCCGTCAGCAACCGAACCCCCATGCCCTCGTCCATCCCCGCCCTCTGGCTCCGCCAGCCGCGCTCCCTCGCCTTCGCGCTTGGGCTCGCCGCTGTTTCCCTCAGCGCCTCGTCGCTCCTGGCCCAAACGGTCGATCCCAAGAAGCCCGAGAAAGAGAAGGAAGAGGAGGCGATCAAACTCGACGTTTTCAAAGTCACCGACTCGGCGGAGACCGAGGGCTATGGGGTATCGTCCTTTTCATCCGCCACGCGCATGAAGACGGCGATGATCGACATCCCCCAGTCGGTCAGCGTCGTGACGGCGGCCTTCATGCGGGACGTTGGCGCGTATGAGTACGCCCAAGCGGTCGCCTACATTCCCAATGTCAGCTACCGGCAGAACGTGAACGACGGTTCCGTCATCCGCGGCTTCCCCGCGTTCAACGTCTACCGCAACGGCTTCCGGATGAGCGGGTATGTCTCCGACAACTTCTCGCTGGACCGGATCGAGATCGTCAAGGGCCCGGCCGCCGCGATCGCCGGTTCCTCCGAGTCCGGCGGCTTGGTGAACCGCATCACCAAGAAGCCTTTGGAAAAGAAGACGCTCTCCGTCGGAGCGACCGTCGGCAGTTATGGCCTCATCCGTGGCGAAGTCGACATGGGTGGACCGGTAACCGCGGACGGCCGGACGGTGACCTACCGCATGGCCACGTCCTACCAGGAGGGAGGCGGCTGGCGCGATTTCGAGGATGGGCTGCGCAAGTTCAGTTTCACCCCTTCGGTCAACTGGCGAATCACCGACCGCACGAACCTCCTGCTTGAGGCGGAGTACCTTGACGCCGTCACCACCAGCAACGAGGCCAACGTCTACCTTGCGTTCGTGTCCGATGGTACCACCAACCCCCTGCCGATTCGCGGCGGCGCGACACCCCAGATCAGCCTGACGCCCCGCTGGGCTCCCGCGACGCTGAGCACGAACGACCGCAAGCTCGAGGGACGTGTCCAGAAGGTGCAGAACCTCTTCCTGACCTTCACGCACGCGTTCACGGATTTTCTGTCCCTCCGCCAGAACGTCATGCGGCAGGCGACCAAGATCGATACTCCCAAGGCCCGCCCCAACCACGCGCACTACATCGGGACCGACGGCTTCGTTTATCTCGTCCGCAACTACCAGCTGAATTACACCTCCCAGAACTTCGTCTCGGCGCAGGGCGACTTGGCCCTCAAGTACGATGCCTTGGGCGGCAGCCATCAGACCCTGGGCGGTTACGAATTTCTCCGAACCACCGTCGACAACCAGCTTTTACTCGGGGCGATCGGCGACCTGAACGTCTACCGGCCGAACAATGACATGCCGCTGGGCGCACCCGTCCTCTCCACGGACGCGCTGACGCGGAACCGCTCCATTGGTTACTTCTTCAACCACCAGTCCCGCTTCTGGAAGGATCGCATCATCCTGACTGCGGGCCTGCGCCGGGATACGGCCGTCGCGCAGAACCAGCTCGACCGGCGCAACAACCGCACGGTCGTGTCGCCCACCCCCGCCAATCTCAGCAGCCCGATGTACGGCATCACGCTGAAGCCCACCCGCACCCTCGCGTTGTACGCAGTCAAGAGCGAAGCGGGTGCCCCGACCTCCCAGGTGGCAGTCTTCCCGCAAATTCCGGCGGCGGATCCCCGGCAGCAGTTCTTCGCCGCCACGCCCAAGCGCATCAACGAGGAATTCGGCATCAAGACGGAGTTGCTGGGAGGCAAAGTCAGTGCGTCCCTCGCGCGCTTTGACATTCTCGCCCTCGACTCGGTGCTCGGAAACTTCGACACAAGCGCGCCGGGAGGAGCGCGGAATCGCCTGCAGGGGGGCAACCGCGCCAAGGGATGGGAACTTGAGTTCTTCGGCTCGCCGCTCGCCGGCGTGACCATGACGGGCGGCTACTCCCTGATGGACACGTCCGTAGTCGACTCGGTCACGGTCCGACCGAATCCAGAACTGCCCGGCGTGCCGCGCCACAAGGCGATGACCTTCATTGCGTATGACCTGCGCGGGGGCAAGCGTGACGGCCTCCGCCTGAAGGGGGGCGTGACCTACCAGACCAGCATCATCGGGCGCGCCTCCAACAACTACCGCATCGACGGCGGCGTCATCATCGACCTTGGAGCCGACTACACCTACGGCCAATGGAACCTGGCGTTGAACGTCAACAATGTGACCGACGAGCTTCTCCCGTCGTTCGGCATCGCCCAGTCGAGCAACAACCTCTACCCTCCCCGCAACATCCTCGTCGCGCTGCGCCGGCAGTTCTAGGCTGGCGACGAGGGCGGTCGGCGGACACCCTCGATCATGTCGAAAACGGAACTCGGTCTGGTAGCGGTATCGATCGCGCTGCTGCCGTTGGTTTCGAGTCGCGCCGCACCCATCGACTTCAATCGAGAGGTGCGGCCGATTCTCTCCGACAAGTGCTTCGCCTGCCACGGACCGGACGATGAAAACCGAAAGGGGCGTCTCCGCCTCGACACCCGCGACGGCGCCACCCGCACGCGGGAGGGTTTCACGCCCATCTTCCCCGGAAAGAGCGCCGAGAGCGAGGTGCTCTTCCGGGTGATGAGCACCGATGATGAGGAGGTGATGCCGCCGCCCGAGGCCAAGATCGGACGCCTCACCCCCGGTGAGGTCGCGGTCCTGCAGCGCTGGATCGATGAGGGGGCGCCCTACCAGTCCCACTGGTCATTCGTACCTCCCCAGGTCGCAGCCGACCGGATCCCGCCCGCAGTGCCGGGTCTCGCCGCTGACGCGTCGCCCATCGACCGAATGGTCGCGTCCTCCCTGGCCGGTCGCCGGTTGCACCTGCAGCCCGAGGCGGATCGCCGCACGCTCATCCGTCGGCTCACGCTGGACCTGAGCGGCCTGCCGCCGACGCCCGCCGAGGTCGCCGCCTTTGTGTCCGATCCGGCGCCCGATGCCGCGGCCCGGCTCGTCGACCGCTTGCTCGCCTCGCCCCGCTATGGAGAGCGGATGGCAGCCGACTGGCTCGACGTCGCCCGTTACGCCGACAGCTACGGCTTCCAGATCGATCGTCCGCGCGACATGTGGCCGTGGCGCGATTGGGTGATCAACGCCTTCAACCGCAACCTGCCTTGGGATCAGTTCGTGACGTGGCAGCTCGCCGGCGATCTGCTGCCCAACGCGACCGACGAGCAGGTCCTTGCCACGGCCTTCAACCGCCTGCATGCGCAGGAGGCGGAGGCGGGGTCGGTGGAGGAGGAGTATCGGATCAACCACGTCAACGACCGCACCACGACGTTCGGCGCCGCGTTCCTCGGTCTCACGCTGGAGTGCGCACGCTGCCACGACCACAAGTACGATCCGATCTCCCAGCGGGAGTATTACTCCCTCTCCGCCTTCTTTCAGGACATCGACGAGGCGGGCCTCTACGCGCTCGGCCCAGAGTCCACGCCCACGCCGACGATGTGGCTGCCCGACGAGGCCCAGCGCCGGAAGCACGCCGCCGCCACCGCGGCGGTCCGGGCCGCCGAACAGGTGCTGGCTGAAGCCCGCTCCGCCGCGCGGCCCGCTTTCGCCGAATGGGTTGCCGATACCCTCCCCGCGGATCTGCGACTGAAGGGCGAAATCGCTCACTTCAGCTTCGATCAATCGGAACCCGTACCTCCTGCGCCCGAGCCCGAGGCCGCGAAGGCGGCGAAGGACCCGAATGCGCCCGACGATGCTCCTCATCTCGCCTTGGTGCGGTTCGCGAACCTCGCGAAACCGGGCGACTACGCCACCTCGCCCGCCGACTACCCGTCCGCGCCCGGACCCAACGGGGGTGCGCTTCGCATCGACGGCGATCTCCCGGTCAACACCACGGTGGGCAACTTCCAGCGCCATGATGCCTTCTCCGTCGCGCTCCGGGTCCAAGCCAGCCGTCCGGAAGAGCGGGCGGTCATCTTCCACCGCTCGAGCGCCGCGAGCGACAGCGGGAGTCGTGGCTACGAGCTCATCCTCGACGGCGGCCGACTACGCTGGTCCCTTATCCACTTCTGGCCGGGCAACGCCATTTCCATCCGCGCCGTCGATCCGCTGCCGCTTAAGCAGTGGGTGCACGTCGCGGTGAGCTACGACGGCTCCAGCCGCGCCGCCGGACTCGCCCTGTTCGTCAACGGGAAGCCGGCCCGGGTCGAGGTGGTCCAGGACAACCTGTCCAAGGACATCGCGGGCTGCCGGGAGTACAATCCGCCCGGCTTCTCGTGCCGCACCCTCAGCGTCGGCGTGCGCTTCCGCGACCGCATCTTCAAGGAAGGACTGATCGACGATCTCCGCATCTTCGACCGTGCGATCACCCCGCTGGAAGCCGCCGAGCTGGAGACCGCCGGCGCGCTGGCGGCAGCGAATCCGGAAGAGCGTCTGGACTACTACCTTGCCAATCACGACCCGGCGGTGCTGCAGGCACTCGACTCCCTCCGTACCGCGCGGGCGGCCCAGACGGCGGTCGCCGAGGAGGCAAAGGAGATCATGGTCATGCGCGAGAGCTTCCAGCCCCGCACCGCGTTCGTCCTCCGGCGCGGCGAGTACGACCAGCGCGGCGATCCGGTCTCCGCCGGCACTCCTGAGGTCCTTCCCCCGTTCCCCGTCGGCGAACCGCGCAACCGCCTTGGGCTCGCCCACTGGCTGACCGACCCTGGGCATCCGCTGTTCGCCCGGGTGACGGTGAACCGTCTCTGGCAGTCGCTCTTCGGCCATGGCCTGGTCCGGACCTCCGAGGATTTCGGGAGCCAGGGCGAGTTGCCCTCCCATCCGGAACTCCTCGACTGGCTGGCCACCGAGTTCATCCGTTCCGGCTGGGACCTGAAGTGGCTCGTGCGGACGATTGTCCTCTCGCGGACCTACCTCCAGCGCAGCATCGCCGCGCCGGAGCTCGCGACGGAGGATCCCGGCAACGTCTGGCTGGCCCGCGGTCCCCGGCATCGTCTCCCGGCGGAAATGATCCGCGACCGGGCCCTCGCCGCCAGCGGACTGCTGGTGGAGACGTTCGGCGGGCCGCCCGTCTTCACCTACGACATCCCGGAATCCTTCAAACCCGCCCCGGCCGGCAAGGGTGACTCCCTCTACCGCCGGAGCGTCTACACGTACTGGCGGCGGACCGGGCCCGCTCCGGTGCTGGAGGCGTTCGACGTGCCGAAGCGCGTGGTGTGCGTCGTTCGTCGCGACACGACCAACACCCCGCTTCAGGCGCTGATCCTGCTCAATGGGCCGCAATTCGTGGAGGCCGCCCGGTTCCTGGCCGAGAAGCCCGTCCGCGCCCACGGCGGCGAGCGGGACGCCCTGATCGGCTCCGCTTTCGAGCAGGTGCTCAACCGCCCGCCCGACCCCCTCGAACGCACCATCATCGGTCGCCTGCTGGAGCGGCAGGTACAGCTCTTCTCCGCCACCCCGGAGGCCGCCGAGACGTACGCCTCCACGGGCGCCTCCCCGCGGGCGAAGGACCTTCCGGCCCCGCTGGTCGCCGCGGCCACCGTGGTCGTCAACACTCTGATGAATCACGACGAGTTCGTGGTGAAACGCTGACCCCGCCATGCCCTCCTCCCCCCAGCCGCCGCTCTGTACCGGGAACGCCGCGTGGCTTTCCATGAGTCGCCGCGAGTGCCTGAACCGCCTCGCCCTTGGCATCGGCGGGATCGCGCTCGCCCAGTTGCTCCAGCGAGACGTGCAAGCCGCGGCCGACCGCGCGGCCGAGTCGGGTCTGCCCGGCCTGCCGCACTTCCCGGCCCGGGCCAAGCGAATCATCTATCTCTTCCAGTCCGGCGGCCCTTCGCAAATCGACCTGCTCGATCCCAAGCCACTCCTGAACCAGAGGCACGGCGAACAACTGCCTGACTCGGTCCGGGGCAGCCAGCGCCTGACCGGAATGTCCGGAAACCAGAGCTCGATTCCGATCGCGGGCTCCCCGTTCCGTTTCGCCCGCCACGGTCAGTCCGGGGCCTGGTTCAGCGAGTTGCTCCCCTATACGGCGCGGATCGCCGACGACCTCTGCATCGTGCGCACGCTATACACGGAGTCGATCAACCACGGCCCGGGGGTGACATTCATGCAGACGGGCTCGCAGATTCCGGGGCGTCCCAGCTTCGGCTCGTGGATCGACTACGGTCTCGGCAGCGAGAACAGCAATCTGCCGTCGTTCGTGGTACTGATCACCAAGGACAAGACCAAGGGCCAGCCCTTGATGTCCCACCTCTGGGGAGCGGGCTTCCTGCCAACCCGGCATCAGGGCGTGCGCTTCCGCTCCGCCGCCGATGCCGTGCTCTACCTCAACAACCCAGCCGGGCTTTCGGCGGACGCCCGGCGGGCCGCTCTCGATAGCCTGCGGGAGTTGCATGAGCACCAGTTCGCCGGCACCGCCGACGCCGAGATCGCGACCCGCATCGCCAACTACGAGATGGCCTTCCGCCTGCAGACGAGCGTACCGGAAGTCACGGACCTGCGCGGGGAATCGGACGCCGTGATCGATTCCTACGGTCCGGGCGCACGCAATCCCGGAACCTTCGCGGCCAACTGCCTGCTGGCCCGCCGGCTCGCGGAACGCGGCGTCAAGTTCATCCAGCTTTACCATCAGGACTGGGATCACCACAGCAACCTCCCGGCCGGACTGCGCAGCGAGTGTCGCGAGACCGACCAGCCCGCCGCCGCGCTGGTGTCCGACCTGAAGGCCCGCGGCATGCTGGACGACACGCTGGTGGTCTGGGGCGGTGAATTCGGGCGCACCAATTACTGCCAGGGTCCGATGACCGCGACCAACTTCGGACGCGACCACCACCCCCGCTGCTTCACCGGATGGATGGCGGGCGGCGGGGTGAAGCCCGGTCTCACCTACGGGGAAACCGACGACTACGGCTACAACGTGGTCCGCGACGGGGTGCACGTCCATGACCTGCACGCCACCTTCCTGCACCTCTTCGGCATCGACCACGAGCGCCTGACCTACCGGTTTCAAGGCCGCCGCCACCGACTGACCGACGTTCATGGACGGGTCATGAAGGACCTGCTGGTCTGAGCGAGACATTCCGGTTGGACGGTCCGGGCTCCGCTTCGGATCCCATCTCTGCTGTATGCTGACCCGCCGCGACTTCATGACCTCATCCTCGCTTTCCGTCCTTGCGCCCGCGTTGACCTCGGTGGCCCACGCGCTCACCTCTGCGCCGGTATCCGGCGCGCCGAGCGCCCCAGTCCCCACGGCGCCGGCGGACCCGGCTCCGAGCGACACCCTCGATCTCTTGCCGGCCAAGTGGCTCTGGTACCCCGGCGACCGCACCTTGCCAAACACGTTCGTGCTCTTCCGCCGCGTACTGCCGCTGGTCGCAAAGCCGCGGAAGGCGACGGGCTGGATCATCGGCGAAAGTCGCTACCAACTCGACGTGAACGGCCACCGGGTGCAGTGGGGTCCGGCACCGAACGACCCGCGCTGGGCGGAGGTGGATCCGATGGACCTGACGGACGTACTCACGTCTGGTGAGAACGTGTTCGCGGTGACCGTGCTGTACTTTGGGCAGGGCGATTCCACCTGCCCGATGAGCCGCGCCGGCTTGCTTTTCAAGCTCGAGATCGAGCACGCGGACGGCCGGCACGAAACCGTGGTCTCCGATGCCATGTGGCGCTGTCACCTGTCGCAGGCGTGGAAGCCGGGCCAGCACCGCATGTTCTTCATGCGCGCCCTGCAGGAGGAGTTCGACGGTCGCCTGCATCCCCATGGGTGGAACGACCGCGGCTTCACGGAGAATCAGGACTGGCTGGAACCGCATCTGCCGCCGTGCCCGGCCGATCAGCCGATCTTCGCCGACCCGACCAACGACGTGATGAATTGGATCCACGGCCCGCGGAAGTTCATCTACGGCGCGGAGGCCCGTTCCAAGTTCGAGCTCCGACCGCGCCCCATCCCCCTGATGCGCGAGACGTGGGTGTCGGCCGCACCGCTCGTCGAGCAGCACCGCATCACATGGAAGCGGCCGATTGCCGAGTATTTTGCCGTGCGCCCCTCGAATGCCTACCAGGCTGAAGTGACGCGAGCGGCCCAGCCCGCCGGGGAGAAGGCGTGGCGGCTGGAACTCGACCCCGCGCGCGGAACCACCCTGACCTTCGCGCTCCCGCAGCAATCCGTCGGCTGGCCCGGGATCACGATCGAAGCTCCAGTCGGGACAACCCTCGAGATGATGCAACTCGACGGGCATGAAGTGGGCGGTCCCGCGCTGCTGAACACGCACTACCACAAGTGGGCGCGCTTCACCTGCCGTGAGGGCGTCAATCACTTCCGCTGGTTCGACTTCGACTGCTTCCGCTGGCTGCAGATTCACCTGCACCCCGGTCACGGCACCGTCGTGGTGTCTAATCCCGGAATCCTCAAGCGCGAGTACCCGTGGCCGCATGAGCCGCGGGTCCTGACCTCCGACCCCGTGGTCCAGCGGGTGTTCGACGCTGCGACTAACACGATGCGGAACGCCGCCCAAGAGACGTTCGTGGACGGCGTGGCCCGGGAGCGAAACCAGTACTCCGGCGGGATGTCGCTGTGCCGACACGGGATCTTGGCCCTCGCCGGGGAAAAGCGGCAGGTCGCCCGCTTCCTGCGCAGCTTCAGCCAAGGCAATACGTCCGAGGGCTACTTTCTGGATACGTGGCCCTCGCATGACCGGATCACGCGCCTGACCCAGCGGGTGGTCGAAGCCACGCACTGCGGCGCGCTCCTCGACATCGGGGTGCGCTTCACCTTCGACTGCTGGGACTACTACCGCTACACCGGCGAACTCGCGCCACTGCAGGAGCCGTATCCCCGCCTGCTGCGTCAGGTGAACTACCTGCGGGGCAAGCTGGGCGCCGACGGGCTGCTTCCCGTGGACCAGGAGCACTACGGCTTCCCGATCGTCTACGTCGGCTTTGCCGGTTGCTATCCGCACCAGCGGGACCGGCAATGCGCGTTCAACTTGTTCTGGTCAGCAAGCCTCTCCCAAGCGATGGCCCCCCTGTGCCGGGTCTTTGGCGACGCAAGGCTTGCGGACGAACTGGAGCAACTCGGCGCGCGGGTCCTCGAGGCCACGGTCGCCCGCTTCTGGAGCCGCGAGCACAGGGCCTTCGTGGACAACCTGCCGTGGTGGCGCGAAGACGGCGAGATGCACTTCAGCGAGATGACCCTCGGCGTGGCGGTGGAGTTGGACCTGTGCCCCGGCGGCGCGATTGAAGGCAGCGTGGAACTCCTCGCGACGAAGCCCAAGAACGTGGGGATCGACAATTCGACCGAGCCCGTGGCCTGGGGATGGTGGGCTCTCGCAAAAGGCGGTCGCGCCGACGTCGTGGTCAAGGAACTCCGCGACGTGTTTGGCGCGATGCCCTCGGTGCTTCTGAACAACAGCATCGAGGAGTTCTACGGCGGCAGCAGGAAGCCCGACACGCCGAACAATTGGAGCCATGCCTGCTGCGCGCCCATCTACGTCGCGGCGATGAGCCTCGCCGGCATCCGGATCCTCGAACCCGCTTTCCGACGGTACGAGATCCGCCCGCAACTCGCCGACCTGCCCGACCTCGCTCTGACGGTGCATACACCGCACGGCCCGATCGCGTTTTCCGGCAAGGGACCGCTGGGCGACCGGACACTCACCCTCACCCTGCCCCCGACCGCTGCGGGCGAGTTGGTGGTCCACCGCGATGAGCGGCTCGCGCTGACCTTGATCTCCCCCGGCCGCTTCGCCCTCCCGGCCGGGCGGACGGTGACCATCGAACTGAAGCATACCTAGAAACACGACGGCGCACCCCGTACCACTTACAGCTGATGAAAATGACGTAGAGACAGGGTGAAATGTGGGTGATGGGGTGGCTGGGCAAGACGAGGGTTCGCTCACTATGCGAGAGGGCTTGGCACTCCCAGACGGGTGCACCAGTCGCGTATTTGGGCGGCAAGACCCTCCGCCACTGGAATGCCGCTTCGCCGTCGATATTCTTCGCAGGCATAGTGGTCGTCGCCTGGCACTAGAACGGGTTCGCCGGGATTCTGGTGCGGTTGGCAGTGCGCGGCAGCGGCAATGTCCGCGACGGCCTGAGGAAAAGTCGCCCCGCCAGCAAATCGGGTGGGGTCGATCGCGCCAATAAAGGAGCCGAGATTTCGGCGGGCACTGGGGTCGCCGTACATCGGTGTGATGTTAGGCCCCCAAGGGGCGCCATTCAGCGGACCGCAGAGCAGTTCGATCATCAGGGCCAGGGCATAGCCTTTGTGTCCGGCCATGGGTTGCAGACAGGCAACCGCGTGGGGGTCGGTGGTGGAACTGCCACTCGCGTCGTAGGCCAGATTGGGAGAGATCGCGCGGTTTTCCGTCTGCGCGTTGACGATGAGATTCCAAGCGGCCGCGCTGGTGGCCATGTCGAGGCAGACCGGCGTCCCACCCGAGCGCGGGGCGCTGATACAAATCGGATTGGTACCGAGGAATTTTTGGTGTCCGCGATGAGGCGCAACAAACGCGTCCGAATGTGTGAACACGAGTCCGATGAGCCCTGCTTCCGCAATCATACGGCCGTACAGACCGATGGCGCCGCAATGGGACGAATTCCGGACTCCGACGAATCCCAGCCCGTTTGTCTTGGCCAGAGTGATGGCTTCATCGGTGGCGCGCCGACAGACGACAAAGCCGAGTCCGTGGTCACCGTCGAGCGTGCCGGTGCAAGGGCCAGTCGTCTCGAAGCGAAGATCAGGCTGCGGGTTCAAGGAGCCAGCGGCCAGGCGAGTGAGATAATGGGGAAGTCTCGCCACGCCGTGGGAGTCGATACCCCAAAGACTGGTCTGCACCAGACTTTGGGCGGTGAAAACGGCGTCATCGCTCGGGAGTTTGGCGCGAAGCAAGCATTGCGTACACCACTCCGTCAGCACGGGCGCGGAAACCGTGCGGGATCGTTCGGCAGACTCACTTTTCCTAAGAGCCGCTTCTTCGTGGGTCATACCTGCGGCTCTCCGTTTAGAATGATTGAGGTGGTTCGGTGGTCGGCTTCTCGGAGCAATGCCCGGCACCAGCCGCCGTCAACACCGGCCACCTTCACCGGAGCGGCGAGCAGCTCATAGACGCCGGCGGGCACTTCCCGCAGACAGATATTTTCGAGAATGACCGTTTCGTGGCCAAGAAGTTCGAGGTGCGCGGGGAAAGTCGGCTCAGTCGGAGGATCGATGGTGAGATAATCGAGTCCGACCAAGCGTACACCGCGGGTGGTGCACCATTTTGCGGCGCTCTGATCGATGTAGATGAAGTCCGGATTCCACGGCCGCGTCCAGTAATCGACGTCGCCATTGCGCGTCTTGAAGAGCAGCCGGGTCGTGCCATCCGGGATACCGGCCGCGTCGAGTGCCCGGGCGTCCACACATCGGGTCAGGTGGCGCAGATCGACGACTTCGCAGACTCCCAGCCACGCGTCGATCGGGATGGCGTCGAGTTTCTTGCCGCCTGGAACGAAGTGCCACGGCGCGTCGACGTGGGTACCGTGGTGCAGGCCACCCATATAGAATCCGACGTTGGCCGGATTGCCCTTTTCATGCGTCCAGCCGGGCCAGAAAAACTCCGGGGCGGGATCGCCCGGGAAGACGGTGGTCGCCGGACTGGTGGGGATGCTGATATCAATGTAGCGGGCCATGGAGTGTTCCGGCTATTGTTGGAGAAATGCCCGGTACTACTTTTCCCAGTACTTGGCCCCCGGCAGGGAACCGTCCATGACGTAGCCGCCGTCGATCGTGAGATGCTGGCCGGTCATGTAGCAGGACTCTTCGCTCGCTAGGAAAAGGGCGCCATTTGCGATCCAATCCGCCTCGGCAATCCGGCGTTGCGGCACCCGCTCGAACAGCGCCCGTTTCACCGCCTCGGTGTACATCGGAGTCGTGAGTTCCGTGAAGGTCGCGCCCGGCCGGATGTAATTGGCGGTGATTCCGTGGGGGGCCGCCTCGGTCGCCACGGTGCGGATGAAAGCCTCAATGCCGCCTTTGGCTGCAGTGTAATGTCCACAGTTCGGTTCGCTCAACACCGCGTGGATGCTGGAAATCGCGATGATCCGGCCGCCCTGTTTCGCTTGGATCATCTCGCGGAGGGCTCGTTTCGTGCAGAGAAAGACGCTCTTGAGGTTCGTACGGATGATCAGATCCCAATCCTCCTCCGGCATGTCGACCAGCGGCGACTGGCGAATAATGCCGGTAGTGTTCACGAGGATATGCAGCCCGCCCATCGCCGCCAGCGCCGCGTCGAACGCGGTCTGCACCTCGGCAGCGTCGCCCACGTCGCAGTGGAAGGCGTGGGCCGTGCCGCCGGTTTGCCGGATGGCCTGCACAACGGCTGCGGCGGCCGCATCATTGATGTCGAGGATGGAAACCTCAGCGCCTTCACGGGCAAAGCGCTGGGCGATGGCGCGACCAATGCCGCTGGCCGCGCCGGTGACGATGGCTTTCTTGCCGGTGAGTTTCATGGAGATCGCGAGAGGAGGAGTTTGTCGCCGCCGGTGCTCCGGGGCGGAGGTGATCTTTCTTATCCGAATCTGATGGCAGCGCGTTTTTGCTTAAGTGTCGACATTTTTATCAACTCTTCATATCTGACGCGCGAGATGAAACCCGCCAAACGCTGTCGTCCAAAACGTTCCGCCGACCTCGCCGACCGCATCTCCGAGCGCCTAGTGGAGGCGATCGTGAACCACGAACTGCCGCCGGGAATGCCGCTGCGGGAGGCCAAGCTGGCGACAGAGTGGGGAGTTAGCCGCACCCCGCTGCGGGAAGCGGTGCGGGAGGCCGCTTCGATGGGTCTGATCGAGCTGCGGCCCAACCGGACGCCGGTCATCCGGAAGTTGACGGCGGACGACGTGGCAAAACTCTACACGGTGCGGGAGGCGCTGGAGCTGCTGGCGCTCGATCTCGCCCTCGCGCGGATCGAACCCGCGGCCGTAAACCGGCTCGCGCGGGAGGCCGAGCGTCTGAAGCCGCCGCAGGCGGGCGCGGCGTGGACGAGGCAGGCGCTGGAACTGGATTCACACCTGCACGGGCTCTGGTTCGAGCGCTGCGACAACCGCTGGTTGGAGGATGTGCTTGGGCAGTTCTGGACTTTCATCCGCATCTTGCAGCAGGTGGTGGCGCAAGATCCCTCGGCCGTGCAGCGGGCTTTTCAGGAGCATCTCCTCATTCTTGAGGCGCTCGCGGCCCGCGATCACGCCGACACCCGGGCGGCGCTGCGCCAGCACATCCGCTCGTCGGCTGAGTTCCTGATCCAGCACCTGCGAGCGGTGGACGCGGCGCAGGCGACTTCAGCGGCCGGATCGTAGCCGAGCGGGCCATCGGGCGCGAGAAACCGGAAAGAGGCTGGACGAAACAACGCAAACTTTTAGTGTCGACACTTATTGAACCCCGCCCTGCTGTCCTCTCATTTTCAAATGGCACCTTCGATCAGCAATCCTGACCTCAACCTCACATCAGGTCTTCTCCACCCCTTGTAATCGTCGCAGATACCTGCGCGACCTCCTGACCCGGCTGCCCCGTATGACCAACCAGGACGACCGGCGCCAGCTCACGCCTGACCGCTGGCAGCCGGCCTCTGCCTAGTCCCGTTGCCTCATTGGTCACAATTGCGATGTAACAGTGGTTACCATTGCGACATCGAAGTCGTTAGCAGCACTGCATCAGACGTAGGACGCCGGCCGGACGCTTACGGTGAACCCCGATCAGATACGAGTTCATCACTGCAAAGGAGATTAATATCATGAACCCAGAACCACCGGCAAGAGACCGCAGTAACTTCATCAAAAGCTCCGGTATCGGGGCTCCGTCCGCTGCGGCGCTCACACCCCGCGAGGTTGCGGCGCAGTCGCCCTCTCCGAACACCGCGACTCTGGAGACCGCAATCCAGGAGGCCATTGCCTCCGCGCCGAGTGCCGCGCCATCGCCACACCGCGCGGTCGCCGGCTCAAATGTTGCAGCGGGCCAGGGGAGCGGCGCCCTCGACCTTTCTCCGGCGAAGTGGCTATGGTATCCGGGCGACCGCGCCCTCACCTTCACCCTGCCCCCGAACGCCGCGGGCGAGTTGGTTGTCCACCGCGATGAGCGGCTCGCGCTGACCTTGATCTCCCCCGGCCGCTTCGCCCTCCCGGCCGGGCGGACGGTGACCATCGAACTGAAGCATACCTAGAAACACGACGGCGCACCCCGTGACGCCCACCCTCTCCCTCCTCACCGCCCTGCGGCTCGCGCCGCTGGCTGCGCTGCCGGCGACCGAACCATTGAGCACCTTCTGCGAGCCGCTGCCGCCTCCCAATCTCCCGTCGGCTTCCTCGCCCGCAGCGTGACCAACGGCAAGCCCGATGCACGACAGGGCTGGATTCTCGGAAAACCCTGACCGGATCCGATCGCCCTGAAAATCCAGTTTCCCGTCAGCGCCGCACGTTCGCCGTCTGGGAAGCCGGGGCGCGCGTGCCTTTCATCATGCACTGGCCCGGCCAGGTGCCCACGTCCGACCGCGGGTTTCGCCTACTGAAGCGAGATCGAATTGCGAAAATCAAATTCGCCCGGCTCGGGCGCAACCCACACATCGGGCAGGGGCGGATCACCCTCGCTTCCGAGCACGGAGCAGCGCTCCTGCTGATTGACGAGCGCGATGGCCGTGCCGCCGCGAGAAATCGCGGGCTGACCATCCCGGGAACATTCGGAATCCTCGTGAGGGCCAAGCTTGGTGGTCGTCGGTTCGCGCTCAAACCAGTCTTGGACCAGAGGGTTCATCACCGGAACATCCGCTTGAGCCGTCCCCTTTACGAGCAAGTCCTCCAGCAAGTGGGCGAGCAGGCTCGAAGGTTTCCGGTTTGGCGGCAGTTCCGCTGCGCGGTCGGTGCAGGACCGAGTCAAATTGAGATTCGCAACGGATCGTGAGCGGACCCGGCTTCGCGCTGGTAGACCCTCGATTAATGGGTCGTGTGGGGTGAGAAGATTCCGTGGGCAGGATACACTTCATCCATCAGCGAAATCCGACTAACGCTGAATCCGCCTTGATCTTCCCGGGACGCGCCTCACCGCGGAGCGAACCGCGCCCCAATCCGACGACTTGCCCCGCGGGATGGGTTTACCGGAAAACAGATGCCCACTCGCTTGGCCGCGCGCAAGCGACTCTCGTCTGGCTGCACTCACCCGTCTGGCCACCGACGTCTCCAACAGGGTCACGGGCCTCGGAAATGCCTTCTTCCCCTGCCGGAAACACGTGCGCCAACCCGGGCCAATGCCCCCCGCGAACAAGACCCAAACGAAATCCGGCGAGAAGAAACCATGAAACCCACCCTCTCCCTCCTCACCGCCCTGCTGCTCGCGCCGCTGGCTGCGCTGCACGCTGCGCCTGCCACAGACTCCCACATCGTCATCGCCAGTCAGGCCGGCGCAAAGCTCGACAGCGATGTGCTCAAAGGCGGCGGCACCGACGACACTGAACTCATCCAGAGCATCCTCGACCGCGCGCCGAAGCTCGGTTCGCTGAAGCTCGTCGTCGATGGAGCGATCCTCGTGCGGGGGCTGAAGGTGCACTCCAACACCACCATTGAGTGCATCGGCAGCGGCAGCGGTTTCTTCCTCGCGGATCATTCCGACCAGCCGATCATCCGCAACGCCGATCCCTCGCGCACGGAGCGGACGAACCGCAACCTCGCGTTCCTCGGCGGCACCTACCACGGCAACGGCGCGAAACAGGCCCACAATGTGGGGGCAGGCGGTTGGGTCACCGGGTTTGCGCTGTTCGGCGTCGAGCAGGTGACGTTCCGCGATGTCACCATCCGAAGCGCGGCCACCTTCGCGCTCTTGATGACGAACTGGGAACGCGCCGTGTTCGAGAACGTCGATCTCGAAAACTACACCAAGGAGCCCAAGCTCATCAATCAAGACGGGCTGCACTTCAGCGGCCCCGGTCGGTTCCTGAGCATGAGGAACATCCGGGGCGTGACGCAGGATGATTTTATCGCCCTCAACGCCGACGACATTCACGGCGATTGGAACCAAGCGGGGGAGTTTGTGCGCAACGATACCTTCGGCCCCTACGCGAGCTTCGGACCGATCACGGACGTCGATATCGAGGGAGTATTCATCGACGGAGCCAGAAACGCGATCCGCATCCTGTCCCGTCACTCGCGGGTGGATCGGATCTCCATCCGCAATGTGCAGGGCACATTCGAGAGAAATGGATTTTTCCTCCAGCCTCATTGGCGCGAGGGCGGGAACTTTGGGCGGATCACGTTTGAGAACATCGATCTGCGTCCGGCCAAGGCCGACTATGGGATCATCCCGTTTGTTTTCTTTCTCGCCGGCCACTTCGAGCACCTCACCTTGCGCAACATCCAGAGCCATCTGCCGGTCGACAGCCGACCGGTGATCTGGGTCATGCCGCACGCAGTGATCGATGTGCTGACCGTGGAGGGGATGCAGATCTATCAGAAAGATCCCCACTCCGCCAAGGCGCCGGTCATTCAGGTCGATGGGCAAGTTGATCTCCTGGCGGTGAGGGATGTGACTCTCTACCGAGCCAAAGAAGTGCCGATCGACGGGGCGCTGATTCGGACTGATCCCGACAAGACCAAGCTGAAGAACTACCTCCGCGCTGGCATCAAACAGACCCAGCCGAATCCGACCAATTACGGCACCCTGCCCGGACCCTTGGACAGCCGCGGTTGGCCGGGTGCTCAGGCCTCGCTGGATATCGTCCCGAAAATCAATCGCCTCCATCTCTCGAACATCACCGCGAACCGGATCGGGAGCGTCGTCCAGCATGACATCGGCGAAATCGGCCAGCTCCAGCTCGACAACGTCATGACGACCGAAGTGCCGAATCCGATCTCGGTCATCGGCGCAGCGAAGATCGGAGAAATCTCATCCACGACGAAGTAGGAAGATAGACC
>JBEIGD010000041.1:2500-28297 GCA_040382075.1 Opitutaceae bacterium | reverse complement strand
TTCGTCGAGAATCCCTTCCGCGAAGCGCTGCTGGAGGAGCCGCTGGAGATCAAGGACGGCTACGTCGCCGTCTCCACGAAGCCCGGCCTGGGCATTACGGTGAACGAGGAGCAGGTCCGGCGTTTTCAGGTCAGTTAGACGGACCCGCGACTCGGCGTACCTTGACCGTTCGGCCGACCGTGGTGAACCGCCCTTCGTCGACGGTCCGGCGATACTCCGCCGGGTTCCGAACGTCGGTGGTCGTGTAAACCACGAAAAGTTCTCCCGGAGCAACCTCGCGAACCCCGGTGTAGGCGACGGTCATGCTTGAGCTCAGACGCGTCTCGGCGGTCCACGTGACCCCGTGGTCGAGGCTGAAGGCGAGAAAGTTACCGTCATCTTGGTAGTCGATCTTGTGCCCGTAGGACATGACGAGCGTGCCATCGGCCATCTCGGTCACATCGGGGTCGACGCCGACCAGTTCGCGCGATCGACCAAACCGGCTGTAGGTCCACCGGAGGGGGTGCGCCGCCGTCCAGGTCCGGCCATCGTCATCGGACTCCGCCTGCCAGATCGCGTGTTCACGCCCCACGCGCATCAGGCAGATGAGGCGTCCCGCCTTCGGGCCTTGAGTGACGCGGACCAAGGCCGGCTCGCCGGCACCTTCCTGGCCGAGTGGTGAGGTCGCGATCACGGACAGCAGCTTCCAGGAGCGCCCCTCGTCGGTGGAGCGGATCAGGTACGAGCTACTTTGCTTCATCGATGGCAGATACTCGACCTTGGCGGTATCCCAGCGGAACCGTCCGTAGGCGCAGGCAAGCAGCTCCCCCCGAGGGCAACCGGAGCATGGAGCGGCGGATGTACAGCCGATTGACCGGTTCGCCGCGGTCGTCGATTTGGCCCGCCGTGGCGATTTCAGGCACCTCGACCTCGATGGCCTCGGCCGACTCCAACGAACGCAGACCATCGCGGGAAAGCCAGCGGCGCCCGGTGAAGGTGTCGCCTCCCGCATGGTAAGCATAGACATCGTAAACGTAGATTCGACCGTCTGGCAGTTCCACGATCACGCCCTCGGTGATGGGTCCGGTGCCATGTTGTGCCGACGGTTGCCAAGGCTCCCAAGACTTTCGCCCATCGAACGAGCGGTTGAAGAACACAATCGGATCCCCCTTGCCAGGCACCCAGCGGACGTGGCCGAGCACGGCGGTGGTCCCGGTGCTGGAGTGGAACAAGTAGGGCCAGCCGGCCCCTCGGGCGACCGTCTGCTCCGGTCCGAGTTCGATGGCGATGCCGAATTGACCCACCCCGGTGGAGGGCGCCGCGGTCAGCGAGGCGACGAGGACAGCGATTCCGCTGAGGGTGAGGGCGGCGAGAAGGGGAAGGCGGCGCATGGCGGACGGGGTAGGGTAGGGGTTAGGGGCTGCTTGAGGACTCAGGGCACTGGGCCCGGCGTCCGGCGTCGGCTCTCTCACGGGGAGTGCCTGCGGGCGGCAAAGCGTCTGGGTTTGTTGCGATCGCCGTGAGCGACCTGCAAGGGTGAAGTCCAAGGGCGGTTGTCGGAGTTGCGCTCAAGCCGTTAAGACGAGCTTGGCCGACGGATGGGCTACAGCGACTGGATATAAGTTATAACCATTACAAATAGTCTCGACTCATGTAACGGCTGTGGCCTTCAGGATGAGCGAGTTGTGAGAACTCGCAAATTAGATGTCGCCCGGCTTCCCGGGCCGTCGGCTGCGCCGTGGTTCACGGACGAATTGAAGCCGCGTGAGTTTTCCCTCTTGGCGACGTCGTGCGGGACGAGGAGACGGGCGCGCTGATTGCCTACCGAGTTGTGCCGAGATTGCCGCGGACGCGCGCCCAGGCCGAACCTTCCGAAAACACATTTTCTTCCAGCCAAGAACCCAGAACCATGAAATCCCGAAACCCACTCGTACTCCTCGCCGCATCGCTCGCGCTCGGCATCCTTGAGTTGCCGGCCCAGCAGGCCCCTGCCGGAACGAAACCACCGGAGGATGATCGCGTCCTCCTGTCTTCCTTCGAAGTCAGCTCCACCAAGGACCGTGGCTACACGTCCAACAACTCCGCCACGGGCTTCAAAACCAACGAGACGCTGCTCAGGATTCCGCAAGCCGTCACGGTCGTCACCCGCGATTTGATCGAGGACATGGGTTACGTCGACTCCTCCAACATCCTTCAGTTTGCCGGCGTCTCGAACTTCTTCGCCGGAGAGTCCTTCGCGATGCGCGGTACGCGCATTGGTTACCCGCTGCTGGACGAAATGCCTGATGGCGTCCCGTACCTCGACAACGTAAATCTCGACTCCTACACGGTGCTCCGCGGTCCGGTATCCACCCTCTACCTCAACGCCTCGCTTGGCGGTACGGTGCTGACGACCTCGAAGCGACCGCTGAATAAGGCGCAGTACGTTGTAACCACCCGGATGAATCAGCACGGGACTTACCGGGCGGAGGTCGATGTGACGGGTCCGGTCGGCAAGCTCGGCGACATCGCCGTCGGCTACCGGCTGGTGACAGCCCATCAGGCGGGTGACAATTTCTTCAAGAACGTCTCCGACGACCGGACGGTTTTCCATCCCACCCTCCAGTTCGCCTATAAGAACACCGTCGTGCGGGTCGCGTTCGACTACCAGCACCTCCTCCATATCCCCAACGCCAACAACTTCATCACTCCGACCGGCAAGCTCTACACGGGCGCCGGCCGTGACCAGGCGTATTTCGTGAAGGGCACGATGGAGGACTTTCACCGTCGCGGCTACCGGATGGTCGCCATCCAGAAGCTCGGAGAAAACTGGGATCTCAAGGTTGCGGCGACGCGGTGGTGGTTCTCCCGACTCGGCAGCGTGGTGTTTCCCGCAGGCGGCGTGAACTGGCCGAACCAGACCGTCACGTTCACCGCGCGTCGCAACGATCAGAAGGCCGACTTCTCCGTCGCCTTGGTCGATCTCAACGGCAAGTACCAGATCGGCAAGATCAGCACATCGACCGCCGTGGGAGCGAGCTACAGTGACGAAGTCGGCAAGAGCCGCTTTTGGTCGTCGGCTTCCTTCGGCAGCAAAACCGTGCCGATTGCCAATCCTCAGCTCGATCTGCTGCGTGCTCCGCTGACCAGCGAGTACGTCGCGCCGGCGAATCCGGGCTCGCAAGGCACCACCTACCGCGGGCAGGGCTACGTCCAGCAAACGGTCGACATTCTCCCGGATCGGCTCACTGCGGTCGTCGGTTTCACCCGCAGCAAGATCAAGATCAACAACATCACTAACCTCGCGACGCGTCCCCCGGCTACGGTGACCAAGGGCGATGAAATGCTGCACCGCTACGGGCTCGTGCTGAATCTGACCAAGGACGTGGTCGTCTATGGCATGGAGTCGACCAACTTCTCGCCGACGAGTTCGCGCGATGTGAATCTCAACATCCTGCCGAGCATCGAAGGCAAGGGTCGTGAGGCCGGTATCAAAACCGCGTTTCTCGATGGCCGGATCTCCTCGACCCTGTCCTTCTTCAATCTCGCGCTGACCAACCAGTCGTTCTTCGCGGGCGTGCGCCCGGACGGCATCAGCTACTTCGCGCCGATTGGCTCGACTACCCAAAAGGGTTACGACTTCGATCTGGCCTTCACGCCCATGCCGGGACTCCAGTTCGTCGCGACGTACTACAACGGCAAGGTACGCGACCAAGCGGGAAATAAGGTGGCCAACTCCTACTCGGGCGACATCAGCCTTGTCGGGCGCTACGAATTTCAAAGCGACTCGCTCAAGGGCCTGATGTTGGGAGCCGGTTTCTCGCGCATCAGCGGGCGTCTCGTTGCGATCGGCGCCTACAACACGGGCGTGGTGGGCCAGTCGCCGCTCATCGAGATGGAGCCGGGCAATCTGCTCAATCTCTTTGGCACGTACCGCATCAACTCGCATTGGACGTTGCGCGGCAACATCGACAACCTGCTCGACGAAGAGTACGCGCTCGGTGCCCAGAATGCGTACTTCGTGGACCCCAGCCCGCCGCGGACGGTGTCCCTGTCCGTGATTTATCGTTTCTAGCGTCTCGGTGCCGGTGACGCCCCGCGGCGATTCCGCGGGCCGTCACCGGCGCCTTTCACTTTCGTGTCTGCACTCAGGATCCCGGGGCTCGCTCCGGCGTAACCCGATTCCTGGCCACCTCCGGATGAACCGCCCCGCACCCGCCCACGCAAGGTCCGGATAGGCACGTCGCCTCCCGGCGGACCCCCGCACACCCAACCCATGAAGTCCTCCCTCGTTGCTCGTTGGTTTATCTTCCCGGTCTCGCTGATGGTGAGCCTCGCCGTCGGCGCGATCCCCACCCTTCGTTTCGAGACGGAGACGCAGGCGGTGGCAGTGAAAAACGTGACCGCCTGGCCCAACCTGACCCCGCTGGCCGATGGGTCGATCATTGCCTCCATCTTCAACCAGCCGAGCCACGGCTTCTGGGAAGGAGACGTCGACTGCTGGGGCACGACCGACGCCGGCGCGAGTTGGCAGCTTCGGGGAACTCCGGCCCCACACGAGCCGACGACAAATCGGATGAACGTGGCGGCAGGAACAAACGCGAAGGGCGAACTCATCGTGCTGGCGGCGGGTTGGTCACACCGTCCGCCTCCACCGCCCAAGGGAACGCCGCGTCGCCACGATCCTCCGGCCGTGATTCTCCCGATCTGGGTCTGCCGCTCGACGGATGGCGGCCGGACGTGGACCCGAACCGAGGGAGTGGAGCTCCCGTCGAAGAGCAGGTTGGCCGCACAGGGAATCGTGCTCTCCGACCACCTCTTTCCCTTCGGCGACATCATCCGGTTGGCGGACGGGAAGCTCGGCGTTTGTCTCTACGCTCCCAAGTCGCTCGGCGTCCCAAACTCCAAGCACGAGCACGTCTCCTACTTCTTTACCAGCGCCGACGATGGCCTGACCTGGACGCTTACCGGGGTGATCGGACAGGATGATGTGAATGAGACGACGCCTCTCCTTCTGCCGGATGGCTCCCTCCTCGCCTGCGGTCGAACGACGCTCGGCCGGCACTTGGAGCTTTTTCGGTCCGCTGACCATGGAGCAACGTGGAAAGCCGAGGGTCCGGTCACCGCGTCGGGCGAGCACCCCGCTGATCTCACGGCGTTGGCGGACGGGCGCATCGTGCTCACCTACGGCGATCGCAATGGAGCTCTTCCGGGGTCGAAGTGGCCCGATGGATTACCCGGTTCCGGGATCTTTCCGCACGGGATCGAGGTGCGCGTCAGTTCTGATGCGGGTCGCACGTGGAGTGCACCGGAGCGGATCGCGACCTTCGACGGAGACGGCGGGTATCCCGCCACGGTGCAACTGACGGATGGTCGATTGCTCACCGCCTACTACGCGAAACGGACGCCGCTCCACGAAGGCTACCAGATGGCCACGGTCACGTGGAAACTTACCCGGACGCCGTGACCAAGCTCGTGTTCAGGATCGAGGGTGGCTTCATCCGATGGAAGCATCCCGGGCCCCGATCTTCCCGCTAAGCGGATCTTTCTTACCGTCATTTACCCCCCCTCCACTCAATCGCATGAAAATCATCCCTCGATTCGTTGCTGTCCTGCCCCCGGCCCTCGCCTTTGCGCTCGGCGTGATCTCCGCTCCCGTGGCCGAGGCGGCGGAGAAGCAGCTACACAAGGTCCAAGATACTGTCCTCTATGACGGGCCGCGCTTCTACAGTGCGTTTCCCTCGGTCGTACGGCGACCCGATGGCGAGATCCTCGTCGCCTTTCGACGCGCCCCGGATCGCAAGTCCCTCGGTGAAAAGTCCAACAACCATGTCGACCCCAATAGCTATCTCGTGACGATGCGCTCGCGCGATGGGGCCAAGACTTGGAGCCCGACTCCTGAGCTGCTTTACGCCCATCCTCTTGGAGGGTCCCAGGACCCCTGCTTGCTGCAGTTGACCGACGGCGATCTGCTTTGCCTCTCCTACTTGTGGACGTTCGTGCGGCCGGACGGCATTCCCAATCTCAAGTCCCCCGTCTTCCAGAACTACCCGGGATCGTTCTTCAGCGGTGGCTACATCGTTCGCTCCTCCGACGGGGGAGCCTCTTGGAAGGGACCGTTCTCCCCGCTGACGATTCCGCAAGAGAAGTATCTGAGTCCGTTCGGCGACCCTCTGCCTGCCTACAATCGGGGTGCGGCGATCGAGGGTCGCGATGGTCGACTTTTCTGGGCCGTCGCGGCGAACCATCAGATTAGCCCGCGTCGCACGTCGGTCCATCTCCTCACGTCGTCGGACCGCGGTCAGACTTGGACCTACAGCGCGCCGATCGCCGAGGATGCGAAGGCGTCCTTCAACGAGACCTCGATGTACGAGACACCGAAGGGCGACTTGCTCGCCTTCCTGCGGACCGAAGACATCGGAGACCAAGCTTGCATCGCTCGTTCCACCGACGGCGGCAAGACGTTCCAGCCCTGGCAGCCGATGGGTTTCAAAGGCCATCCGCTCCACGCGCTGCGGCTCCCCGATAACCGAGTCCTACTCACCTACGGATACCGGCACAAGCCCTACGGAATCCGCGCCCGGGTGCTCAATGCAGAGTGCACGGATTTCGCAACCGCACCGGAGATGGTCCTCCGGGACGACGGTGGCACGACCGATCTCGGCTACCCGTGGTCGGCGATGATCGACGATAACCGTGTGATCGTCGTCTATTACTTCAACCGCGAGAACGGTCGACGTCACATCGCGGCGTCGATCCTCGAATTGCGCTGACCGAGTCAGCGGCGCCCGTCGCCCCAACTCTGCCGCTTCCGCCGCTCCTCCCCCGTGTCCTCCAATCGTCGATCTTTCCTTCTGTCCGCAGCCGCGGGTGCCGCACTGACTCCGCTGATCGGCTCTTCGGTGGCGGCGGCCGCGTCCGTGCGCGCGGCATCCGCCGATCCCCGGGCGGCGTCGCGGGATCGCCTGCGTTCACGGCATCGAAATCTCTTCAACGGCGATACCTGCACCTTCTTCTATAATCCCGAGAAGTGGCAGCCGGAGGATTTCGCCCTCAAGGAGGGCCAGGGCCGGAGCGGACGGCTACGCCTCGCGGTCGGCGGCCCCTTTCAGGCGAAGGCGATTCACCGCTACGTCGCCCTCCTTGCGGAGTCGGGCGTCGACACCTTCGTGATCAACGCGAACGCGTCCCGCGCCTGGTACCCGAGCCGCAAGATCCCCTCGATTCTGGATGGCTATCGCCGGGGCGATCGGGAGTTCTTCCGCGGGCACGCGAGCAGCGCGGGGGTGACGAAGCCGGAGGACGTGGAAGACTTTCTCGATCGCTTCGAGGCGTTCTTCGGCCTTTACCAGGACCTCATCGACGCCGGCGTGGACTGGTTGGCGGAGACGGCGAAAGCCTGCCGGGCGAGTGGAGTCGCGCCGTGGGTGAGTGTCCGCATGAACGATTTCCACGGCTGGGCCAACCCCGCGGGAAGTTTCTTCAATCACCCCTTGCTGGCCCGGCCCGAGTTGCGACTGAAGCGCTCCGCGTATTCCCCGACGATGCGGAATCCGCTCTATCGCGAGGGGCTCAATTTCGAGCAGCCCGAAGTTCGCGAGGCCCTTTTTGTCCAGATCCGCGAGGTCGTCGAGGATTACGACTTCGAGGGCTTGGAGCTCGACTGGCTCCGCAATCCGATGTGCTGCGAACCGGAAGCGAGCGCGGAGACGGTGGCGACCATGACTGCTTGGATTCGCGAGATCCGCGCCCTCGTCGACGCCCGATCCCGGCACACGGGACGCCCGTATCCTTTCGGTCTGCGTATTCCCGGACGTCTCGAGACCCTGCGGAGCATCGGGCTCGACGTGGAGGCACTCTGCCGTGAGGGAGTGGTCGACTGGATCGCCGTTTCCGGCTTCTGGTGCACCTCGTGGGAAATGCCCCATGATGACCTCCGCCGACAGATCGGCGACGAGACCCTCATCTACGGCGGTTTGGAAGTGGGGGCGAATGTCATGCCGACGCGTTCCGCGGACGGCGCCGTCGTGCAGCAGATCCGTCGAATCACCTCCAGTCGCGAAATGCTCCGTGCCAATGCCGCCGGCAAGCTGGCCCTTGGAGCGGATGCGCTGGAGTGGTTCAACTTCTACACGACCGATCAGGCGCAGATTCCGGGTCTGATCTCGGACTACGCCGCCTTGCGCGACCTGCACCGCATCGAGACCCTGCGCGGCCAGCCCAAGCATTATGTCCTTTCGCGCGCGGCGAACGTCCTGACGCACGTTCCGTTCGAGGTGCCCCCGCAGCTTCCCCTCGCTTTGCCGGCGGCTGCCTACCATCCGTTCCGATTGCCGATGTGCTCAGAGCCGCCCGGTGCCGCGCTGGAAGTCGTGATTCAGGTGGTGTTGCGCGCGGATGAGACGGTCGGAGCGCTGCCGGTCTCATTCAACGCCAGTTGGCCGCGGCTGGCGACGGAGCGGACGGACCGCCCGCTTTTCCCCTGCGGCTCGCTCACGCATCACGTGGCGGAGCACGTCGCGTACAACGTGCGCTTCCCTCTCGCGCTGATTCGCGAGGGCTGGAACGAAATCGTGGTGGAGAACGGCGGACCGCAGACGCTGACCGTGGTCGGCCTCGAAGTGGGAATCCGGCCGGTCGAGCGAGCCGGAGTCTAGCGGCAGCGCGTCAGCTCGGCGGCATCCGCGTCGACTGCCACGCCACCATCTGCCAGCGGCCGTCGCGCTTCGCGTAGACGATCGTGACGCGGAGGTGGTTGCGGTTTTCCTGGCCGCGATTGACGGCCAGGATGCGCACGGTACTGTTGATGATGGCGATGTCACCATACACCCGTACCTTGGGCTCCTCGTGCTGGATTTGCTGGTAGCGAAGGCGACCGGAGCGAAGCGATTCCAGAAATGCGGCTTTCGTATCGAGCGCCGCCGTCGAGTGGGTGTAGGTGAGGTCGTCGGCGAGCAGGCGTTCCACCGCGTCGTAGTCGGCGCGGACGAGGGCATCGGCACGGGCGTTCTCCGCTCCGAGCACGTCGTCCGCTGGGGCGGCGCGCAGTGCCGGCAGGACGGCGAGCAGAACAAGGGCGAGTCCGGCCAGCGCGACGAACCGGAGGCCGGGACGGTTGAGGTGAGAGCGGGAGATCATGATCCGATCTGTGCCCGAATCCAGGTCGCGCGGCAAGCATCGCTCGGCGCCCCGCGGCGGGGCGGGTCCGCCCACGGGGCCGGAGGCCCCGCGCGCTATTCCTTCGCGGGCAACGGCGGCACCGCGGGTTGTCCCCAGTCGATCCGGCGGGTCAGGTACATGATCGTGCCGAGCACGACGAAGAGGGCGGCCGTCCCGGCGAGGAGCGCGTACTTCTCCATCTGCAGGATCATGAACAGGACCGTGTGAACGCCGACTTGGAGTCCGCCGATGACGAGGGCCCGCGGCCGACTGCGCAGGATGGCGCTTGAGTAGAGGCAGATCATGAGGGTCGAGGCGCCGGCGGCTGCGATGTAGGCGGTGGGTGGCGCGAGGATTTCCCCGAGGGCGAGCAGCGCGAGGTAGAACAAGCAGATCGCGGCGCCGACGAGCGTGTAGTGGACCACGTGGAGGCGCAGACTCTGCAGGACCTCGAACAGGAAGAAGGCCGCGAAAACTAACGCCATCACCAGCACGCCGTACTTTAGCGAACGCTCCACCATGCGATGGCCCTGCACGGCCGGGATCTGCTCGATGCGCTCGGCGGACAGAGTGACGTTGGCCTCCTTCTGAAGGCGGAACCGCTCAGCGCGGATCGAGTTCACGAAGAGCAGCGGGATCTGCAGGAGCAGCACGATGGCGGCGATCGCCATCAGCTTCAGGGTCGGCGAGGTCCGCAGGCCGGCTGTCGGGACGTTGACGGTAGTCATGGTTCGAATATGGACCTCGCGTGCTTCGCGAGCGAGCGCGAAGCCTTCGCCGCAATGGGGGAAAGTCCGTTGGCGCGCCGCTCAGCGCGTTTCGCCGAGGATCCAGCTCGGCTTCCGCTCCTCGTACCGCAGGCCGTGCTTGGCGATGGTCTCGCGGATCAAGGCGACGGCTTCTTCGACCGAGTCGGTGATGAGGAAAAGCCGGAGATCCTCCTCCGAGATGGTCTTCTCCTGGCGCATCCGTTCGATGTGCGCGGCGAGGTCCGCATGAAACGTCTTGCCGAAGATGATCACCGGGAACGCTTGGATCTTGCCGGTCTGGATCAGCGTCATCGCCTCGAACAACTCATCCAAGGTTCCGAAGCCGCCCGGCACGATCACGAAGGCATACGAGTACTTGATCAGCAGGGTCTTGCGGACGAAGAAGTACCGCATGTTCACCCACTTGTCCAAGTAGGGGTTGGGCTCCTGCTCCATGGGGAGGACGATGTTGCAGCCGACGGAGCGTCCGCCGACGTCCTTGGCGCCGCGGTTGGCGGCCTCCATGAGGCCGGGGCCGCCGCCGGTCATGATCGTGAAGCCGAGCTGGGCGATCTCGGCGGCGAGGCGACGCGTGTCGGCGTAGTAGGGGCTGTCTTCGCGGAACCGGGCGGAGCCGAAGATGGCGACGCAGGGGCCGCTGAAGTGCAGGGCGCGAAAGCCCCGGATGAATTCCCACGCGATTTCGAAGACGAACTTTAGGTCTGCCCAACGGGACCGCGGGCCTTCAAGGAAGGTGATTTCTTTCAGGGGCATGGCGGGTCGTGCGTCTTGGCGGAAGCATCACCGAAGCGATTCCCGGCGCGAACTCAATCCGGTCGAATCGATCAGGTCCGGGGAACGACGCCGTGGCCGGCGGTGATGGCGGCGACGGAGAGTATGCCGCCTTGGAGGGTGAAGCCGCCGGTAAAGGGGTTGTTGGCGAGGAAGAGCGGTGTATCCAGATCGGCGAAGCGGAATCCTCCGAGCCCCGTCGCGAGGCATGCGGAAACGGTCATGGCGAGGATCGACTCCACGTTGCCCCCGATCATCAGGCCGAGACCGGCCGCGCGGGCGGCGACGGCGGTGTCGAAGGCGGCGGCGACGCCGGCCTTCATCAACTTCAGATTCACCACGTCGGCAGCCCCGGCGGCGACCAGACGCGCGACATCGTCCGGGGTCGAGACGCTCTCATCGGCGGCAACCAGCCAGCCCGTCTCCTGGCGGAGCGCGGCGGCGCCCGCCAAGTCGTCGCGCGGCAGCCATTGTTCGAGCAAGGCGGGCGTGATGCGGCGCGTGCGCAGTCCCTGCACCAGCACGGCGGCGTCCGCTCGGGAGACTCCGGCGTTGCCGTCGAGGATGAGCGGGGAGTCGGGGGCGGTCTCGTGGATGGCCTGCAGACGGGCGAGATCGTGGGCGGGGCCGGCTTTGCCGCCGACCTTCACCTTGATCATGCGGATCCCGCGGGCGAGGATGTCCCGGGCGGCCTCGGCCGCCTCGGCGGGCGACCCCGTGGTCACGGTCATGTCGGTCTCCAGCGTCGTCTCCGCTCCCCCGAAGAATCGCCAGAGGGGCGTCCCGGTCCGCCGCGTCCAAGCGTCGAGCAACGCGCTTTCAAAAGCGCATTGGGCCGACCCGCAGCCGGCGCCTCCGCGTTGGCGGAACTGGCTCGCCACGGATCGCCAGTCCTCGGCCAGGGCGAGACCCTCGACCCAAGGGCGAGAGGCTTGCAGCACGGCGAGGGCCTGCGCCTGGGTTTCGCCGTTGTAGGGAGGGAGCGGTGCGGCCTCCCCATAGCCCACGGTGCCATCGGTCAACTCAAGCCGCACGAGGACATTCTCGGCCGAATTCTGGGCCCCTCCGGAAATCCCGAAGGGATTGAGGAGCGGGATGTTGAGCGGCTGGACGTCGAAGCTCCGGATCGCAGGAAGGCTGGCCATGGCCTAAGCCCATCCGATCGGGTCACCGGCGGCAAGCCGGCTCCCGGATGGCCTTTCGATCGGCCGGGCGTGTCGTCTGATGCCTTTTTGTATCCAATAAAGGCTGTCCGCGTCCGATCATGATCTCATGACCGCATCGCGGCCCACGTTTCCCTCAGCTTTCACCGGAATCTGCTCCCTCTGGGCTTGGCTCGGACTCGCAGCGGTGTTGGCGGGGAGCATCTTGCCGCTCAGAGCCCTCTCGGTGACTCCGCCCAGCTTCGAGGAGCTGGTTGCAAGCTCATCACAGGTAGTTCGTTTGCAGGTGGATCGGGTCTCGAGCCGTTGGGATCCGACTCCGCAGGGCGCGGTGATTCGGACCTACGTGGAGTGCCGGATTCTGCGCGCGCTGAAAGGGGCGGAGGGCCCGACGATCACACTGCGGTTTCTGGGCGGGCGGGTGGGCGAGGACGCGATGATCATCGCGGAGATGCCCGCGTTGCAGGAGGGGGGGACCTACATTGTGTTCCTGAGCGAGAACGGCCGGGCCTTCTGTCCGTTGGTGAGTGCGCAGCACGGGCTCTATCCCGTGGTGCGGGATGCCGCGACGCAGGAGGAGTATGTGACGCGAAGCAACGGGCAGCGGCTGCGTGCGGTCGATGATGTGCAGACGCCGATCGTGGCGCAGTCGAGCCACCCGGCGTTCCGGCGCGGTGCGGGAACGGGCTTGTCGCGGCAGGAATTCGAAGACGCGGTGCTGGGGGAACTCCACCGCTCTGCGGTCAAGGCGGCACCGTGACCATGCGCCGCCTCGTTTTCCTCGCGTGGGCGATCGCGTCGGTCGCCCTGCTGATTGGTCCGCGTTCGGTGACGTGGGCCTATTCTCTGGCGAGCCAGCGTTGGACCTCCTCGCCCATTGCGCTGCAGCTGCAGCTCGACACCACGCCCCCGGGGCGCACGCTGCTCGATGGTTCCACCGCGTGGTGGCAGGTCGCCGAGGCGGCCTTGAGCGAGTGGAACGCCGCGATCGCGGATGTTCAGTTCAGTTCCATCCGCAATTCGACCGCTGCCCTCGGAGCGCCGAATGGGTTCAACAATGTGTTCTTCGGTTCGACCGTCTACGGCGACTCGTGGGGCTCCGGGGTGCTCGCGGTGACGATCACCTACACGAGTGGCCTGCGCCGGGTCGAGAGCGACGTGGTGTTCAAGGCTTCTCTGCCTTGGGACTCGTACCGCGGAAACCTCCGTTCCGCGACGGACTTCAAGCGCGTCGCCCTGCACGAGTTCGGTCACGTGCTGGGCCTGAACCACCCGGATGAAGCCGGCCAGGCGGTGACCGCGCTGATGAACAGCACCGTGAGCAATCTGGACGGTCTCGTGGCCGATGACCTGTCCGGAGCGCAGGCCGCCTATGGGATTCCCGGGGGCGCGCGCCTCCCCACGATCAGCAGCATCACCGGCAATCAGTCCGTGATGTTGGGCTCCACGGCGCTTTTCACGGTGAGCGCATCCGGGACGCCGCCGTTGAGTTACCAGTGGCGCAGGAATGGGATCTCGGTCGCCGGTGCGACGGGCCCGACGTTGACGTTTAGCGCGGCGCAACTCTCCGATGCTGGAGCGTACAGCGTCGTGGTCACGAATCCCGCCGGGAGTGTGACGGGCGGGCCAAGCCTCCTGGCGGTCACCGTACCGCCTCCGACCTTGGTCACCCAGCCGGCCAGCCGCACCGTCGTTGCCGGGGCCAGCGTTTCCTTCTCGGTCTCGGCGAGCGGTTTTGGCGTGTTGAGCTACCAGTGGTCGCGAAACGGCGTCGCGTTGCCCGGAGCGACCCTCCCCACACTCACGCTCGACACGGTGCAAGTCAGCCAGGCGGGCGACTACACCGCGACGGTCACGAACGCGGGTGGAAGCGTCACCAGCAGTGCCGCGCGGCTCACGGTGCAGGCTCCGCCCACCTTGCCGGTGATCGCGACGCCACCGACGGGCCAGAGTGTGGCGGTGGGTGGCACGGTCACGCTGTCGGTGGTGGCCAGTGGACAGGGGGCGTTGAGCTATGCCTGGCAGAAAAACGGTTTTCCGGTGCTCGGTGCCACGGCGGCCACCTTGACGATCCCGAATGCCCAAGTGGCCGACTCGGGCACGTACACGGTCGTGGTGAGCAATGCCGCGGGCTCGGTGACCAGTGCGCCCGTGACCGTGACCGTCTCGACCTCGCTGACTCCGCCGGTCGTGGTGACACCCCCGGTGGGGGCCGCCGTGCCGCTTGGCGCGCCTGTTTCGTTCAGCGTGGTCGCCAGCGGCACGGCTCCGCTCGCGTTTGCGTGGCGCCGCGAGGGGGCGCTGATTCCGGGTGCGACCGGGGCCGTGTTCTCGATCGTGTCGGCACAGGAAAGCGATGCAGGCAGTTACACGGTGACCGTGTCCAACGGCGCCGGGAGCGTGACCACGGCCCCCGTCACGCTCAGCGTTGACGCGCCGCTCACCGCGCCGCGCCTCACGATGATGCCGGCAAGTCAGTTCGTGGCGCTGGATTCGCCCGTGACCTTTTCCGTGACGGCGGTCGGCACCCCGCCCCTCGCCTATCAGTGGTTCAAGGACGGAGTGGCGATCGCTGGATTCACCGGGGCGAGCCTGAGTCTCGCGAGCGCGAAGCTCGCCGATGCCGGCAGCTACACCGTGCGGGTGACGAACGCGGCCGGAAGTGTCACCAGTGACCCGGCGGTCTTGGTCGTACAGGTGCCAGCGACGGTGCCGGTGATCATCACGCCGCCCAGCGCGGCGACCTCCTCGGTCGATGCGCCGGCGAGCTTCAGCGTGGTGGCGGACGGTGCGCCCCCGTTGAGCTATGTCTGGAGGCGCGAGGGCACGCTGATCGCCAAGGCCAGCCAATCGACGCTCGTTCTCGGCAGCGTTCAGGTCGCCGATGCCGGGGATTACACGGTGACCGTGAGCAACGCGCTCGGTTCGGTGACGAGTTCTCCCGCACGGCTTACCGTGCTGGTGCCCTCACTGCCGCCGTTCATCGTGGTGCAGCCGGTGAGCGTCACCGCGACGGCCGGCGGCACGGCGTCCTTCGGCGTCACGGTGCGCGGCACGGCGCCGCTTTCCTATCAGTGGCGGAAGGATGGAGAGTGGTTGGCCGGCGCGACCCAAGCGACGCTGACCTTGACCAACGTGCGGGCGACCGATGCGGCGGCATACTCCGTGGCGATCACGAATGCCTTCGGAACGGCGGTGAGCGCGAGCGCGCGGCTCACGGTGAACCCGGCTCCGACGCCTCCGCAGATTGAGACCCCGCCAACGGATCGCACCGTCACGGAGGGTGCGACGGTCAGTCTCAGCGTCACGGCATCCGGGGCCGGTCCGTTGAGCTATCGCTGGTTGAAGGGCGGCGTGCCGATCGTGGGAGCGACGAGTGCAACGCTGACCTTCAGTCCGGTCCGGCTGACGGACGCCGGTAGCTACACCGTCGAGGTCAGCAACGCGGCGGGGACGGCCGTGAGCGCCGCTGCGGTGGTGCGGGTTGAGCCAAGGCCGTCGAGCCGCATCACCAACGTCTCCATCCGCACGCCGCTGGCGGTGGGGCAGACCCTGATTGTCGGCTTGAGCATGTCGGGAGGAGCGAAGGCCGTGCTGGTCCGTGCCGTCGGGCCCGGACTTTCTCCGTTCGGCGTGAGTGACGCGATGGCGGACCCGCGGCTTATGCTTTTCCGCGGTGCGGTGGTGGAGGGCATGAGTGACGACTGGGGCGGCGGGCCCACGCTGGCGGCGACGTTCGCGTCGGTCGGAGCCTTTGCGTTGCCCGCGGGCAGCCGGGATGCGGCGTTGGTGGCGACGATCGACGGTGGGCGCACGGTGCAGGTGGTCGGCGCATCGCCCGGCACGGTGCTCGTCGAGGCCTACGACGCGGGAGCGGGCGACTCCCCGCGTCTGGTGAACATCTCGGCGCGCAACCGGGTGAATGGCTCCAGCGAGCCCCTGATCGCTGGCTTCACCTTGGTCGGCAACGCGCCGCGGACGATTCTGATCCGCGGAGTCGGTCCGACCCTGGCGTCGTTCGGAGTCCTCGGAGCCCTGAGCGACCCGAGGCTGGAGCTGTACTCCGGAGCGACGAAGATCAATGAGAACGACAATTGGGCGACATCGCTGTCCACCACGTTCGGTGCCGTCGGGGCGTTTGCCCTTGTTCCGGGGGGGCGCGACGCGGCGTTGCTGGTCACGCTCGCCCCCGGAGGTTACACGGTGCAGGTTTCCGGCGTTGGTGAGACGACGGGCGATGCCCTGATCGAGCTGTACGAAGTGATCTCGCCATAGGTCTGGCGGCGTGCGATTCAGCCGGGATGGATTGGATTGCGGCGAGCCTCGTGGCGGCGGCATTTCTCGGACTGTATGAACTGGCGACCAAGCATGGCGTGCAGGGCAATGCGGTCGTGCCGGTGGTTTTCTTCGGCACCCTGACGGCGGCAGGAATCCTGCTCGGACTCGAGCCGATCATCCTCGGATGAGTGATTGGGGTCGTGGGCGTCGCGGCGGACCGACCGGCGGCGCGGCACAACGCGGCGCGGCGTTGCGTCGTCTGCCGGATGAGCCACCATTGCGGGGTGGTCGACTCGTCCATTTCCGCTTCTTCCCGGCTCGCCTACGCGCAAGGTTACCTGGCGTTGGGGCTGGCGCGTGAAGCGCGCCGTGAGCTCGCGGCGTTGCCTCGCGAGGAGCGTCGGGGGCTGCCGGCGCGGAAGCTGCTCGTCGAATGTGCGATGGGATTGGCGCAGTGGGCGCAGGTGGTGCGGCTCGCGCGGCCGATCACGCGCGAGGACGCCGGCTACGAAAGCGCCTGGATCGCCCTGGCCTTTGCGCTCCGGGAAATGAACCAGATCCGCGAAGCGCGGGAAGCCTTGCTCGAGGCCCTGCCGCACCACCAGTTCAGCTCGGGCGTGCTGCAGTACAACCTCGCGTGCTATGAGTGCCTGCTCGGTAACCTCGCCGAGGCCCGCCGTCGCCTCGCCCGGGCTTCCAAGCTGGATGGCTCTTGGGAGAAGGTGGCGCGGTCCGATCCCGACCTGAAGGCCCTGTTCGCGGCCGGTGGCACGGCTACGTAGGCCCGCCGCGGCGGCGGGCTTGGCAGCGAGGGTCGATGCCGTCAGGCTGAGCGCGTGGTTGCAGTTCCGCGACGTCGTCCCGCGAGGGTTGCCTCAATCGGCCGTGGCATCGGCCGCCCGCTCGGCCGCGCGGCGTCGAGCGGGACGCTCATGCTCGTCCGCGGATGGCTCGTCGCGGGAGCCTGGCTGACCGCTGCGTCGCAGGTGGAGTTTCGTTCACCGCCGTGGCCGGAGCGCCCCCCGGTGGCGGACGGGCCGGTGGACGCGTCCGCAGCGACCGAGCCTCGCTCTGCGGAAACCTGGCTTGAGGTGCAGATCGCGTTGGCGCAGCGCGGATTCTCCAGCGGATCGATCGACGGCAAGCCGGGCCCGCAGACGCGCGCGGCCCTGCAGGCCTTTCAGGAAAGCGAGTCTCTCCCGACGACTGGCGAGTGGGATCCGGCGACGCGCGCGCGCCTCCGCATGCCGCGTGAGCCGCTGGAAACCCGGGTCCTGACGGAGGCGGATTTCGCCGGGCTTCAGCCGATCGGCGCGACGTGGCTCGAGAAATCGAATCAGGTGGCGCTGGAGCACGAGACGGTCCTTGAGCGGCTGGCCGAGCGCTTCCGGGCCCATCCGAATCTCTTGCGCCGACTCAATCCCGCGGCCGATTGGTCCGCGCTCGCGCCGGGGGCGAAGGTGATCGTCCCGGCCTTCGGCGCCGCGCGCGCCTGGCCCTCGGCGGCGCATCTTCACGTGCGGCTCGCGGCGCGCGTGCTGCAGGCGCGGGATGCACGGGGGGCGATCCTGTTCCATTGTCCGGTCAGCATCGCCCGGGACGTCGCGAAGCGGCCGGTCGGTGAGTTGCGCGTCACGGTGGTGATCCCGGACCCGGACTACACGTTCAAGCCCGAGACCTTTCCGGAGTCCGAGGAGGGTCGGCGCCTTGGGCGGCGGCTGATGATTCCACCCGGTCCCAACAATCCGGTCGGCGTGGCGTGGATCGGCCTCGATCGCCCGGGCTACGGCCTGCACGGCACGCCGGCACCCGAGCAGGTCGGCCGGACCGAGTCGCACGGCTGTTTCCGCCTCGCGAATTGGGACGCCCGCACCCTGCTCGAGTTGGCGTGGGTGGGTTTGCCGGTGCGGATTGAGCCCTGAGTGCGCGGCGACCGGCGCGCCGCCGCGACCTCAGGGGGCGTGCGCGTGGTCCTTGCCGTGGGCACCGTGACCGCTGGCGGCGGGCGCCGCGGGGGTTTCCGCCGCGTGCTGTTGCAGCCATGCCTCCGGGTCTTCGGCCACCACGAGCGTACCCCACATGATGAGCCAGTGGCCGGGGACGGTGCAGACGAACTCGTAGTTTCCGGAGGTGCGCGGGGCCTGGATGAACAGCTTCTCCTTCTGCCCGGGCTCGAGCATCTTCGTCGCCGCGATGACGTCGTTGCCGGCCGGCACGTAGGCCCGGCCCAGCCGGTCCGGGGTGGGCGGCATGACGTTGGCGGCGTTGCCGATCGCCTCGCGCGTGCCGGGTTTCACGACCACGAGGTTGTGCGGCATCACGTCGATGTTCTCGAAGATGATTTCAAACGGCTTCCCCGCCTGCACGACGATCTGGGTGGTGTCGAAGCGCATCTGTTCGCGCACGCTCTTGACGACGAAGACGCTGACTCCCAGCTCGCGGAAGGCGCGGCGGAGCGGGGCGGCGTCCTTGGCGGGCAGGAGCCCGGCGAGTTCCTGGCCGAGGCGGCTGAACTCCACGAAATCCTGCTGCGAACGTTCCCCGGCGGCCGTCTGGGTCGCTTGGGCAAGGATGCCGCGGGACAGCGCGGCGGCATCGAGTCCCGACCAAGCGCTGCGCGGCAGCTGCAGCAGGGCGCGGGTAGCGATGACGCGATCACTTTCCTGCAGCACGTAGGGCGCGATCAGCAGCGCGTGAGCCGACGCGTTTTCCTCGCCCAGGATCGGCAGCACGCGCAGCGCGGCGGTGCGGACGTTGCTGGCCGGCGCCGGAGCGCCCGGGGCGAGCAGGCCGGCCACCAGCGGCTGGAATTGGAGCCGCAGAGCCGGGTCGCCGATGAGGTACAGCGCGTCAATGAGCAGCGTACGACCGTCCGTGCTCGGCTCGGTCTGCCGCCAGACCCCAGCGGGCGATCCCTCCATGACGGCCTTGGCGGCAAGACCGGCGCGGCGGACCGAAGTGAGCGAGTGGTCCTTCGAGGCCATGCGTGCGATGAGGCCCTGCGCCTTGCGCAGGTCCGCGGGCGCGGACGAAGCGAGCAGGCGTCCCAACTCTCCGCCGGTGCCGGGATCCTGGTAGCGTTCGTCGAAGCGGGACAGCGCGGCCGCGAGCTCGACCTCGCGGGTGGTCCCGTTGAGTTGCGCCAGCGCCGCGAGGGCGGACTCGCGCGTCCCGGCGTCGAGGCCTGCGCGCTCGACTTGCGCCGCGTAGACGGCCGGCGAACCCGGGGCGGCGGCCAGCTCCGCATTGCTCATGCGGCCCAGCACGAACGAGAGTGCCCGCGGATCCTTGATCTCCGATGGGGACGGACGCAGGGCGCGCATCGTCTCCTCGAGCGTGTAGTTCAGGTAATAGTCCCGCGGGTGATTGAGGATTTCGAGGGCGACATCGATCGCGGCGCGGTCGGTGAAGAAACTCGCGGCGCGGACGGCTTCGAGGCGCACGAGCGGATGCTCGTCGGCGGCCTGCACGCGCAGGAGCGCCAGCGCGTTGGGCAGGCGGTCGCGCCAGTAGCAGAGCACGCGGGTGGCGGCGGCGCGGGCCATCGGCTCCGGCGAGCGCAGTTGCTGCGTGAGAAGCGCGGGGTTCACGGCGTTCATCCACTGGTGGACCCAGAGCGTTTCGGTGAGGAGGAACGCGTCGGCGACCGAGCGCGGATCAAGCGGCGCGGCCCAGCGCTGGACCGCGGCGATGACCTCGGCGCGCGGACGCAGCGCGAGTTCCTGCTTGGCGCGGATCCGCGTCCGGTCCTCTGGCAGGCGGAGCAACTCGAGCAACCGATCGATCGGCTCGCCCGCGATCGGCGCGACCGGCACCAGCGGACGCGACGGGTAGGTGATGCGCCAGATGCGGGCGTGGGAGCGGTCGCGCAGCGGGTCGCGCAGCGAGTACTGCATGTGGCCGACCAGCGCCTCCTGCCAGTCGGTGATGTAAAGGGCTCCGTCGGGACCGAACTCGAGGTCGACCGGACGGAAGTTCCGGTCCGAACTCAGCAGCAGCGGCTCGATCTCCTCGCCCTCGAAGCCACTGCCCGCCGCGGTGCGCCGGTGCTGCAGCACGCCCTGGACCCCGATCGTGTTGTTGAGCAGGAACAGCCCCTGCGCCTCGTCCGGGAAGTGGCGGCTGCTGACGAATTCGCAGCCGCTGGTCGGGCGGACGCGCTTCGGGAACCACTGCTTCATGGTGGAGTGCTTTTCCGGATACGGAAGGAACCCCGAGAACGCGGTGGCGAAATAGTTCGCGCCTCCCGAGGAGTCGGAGATGAAGGCCTGCCCCCAGCGATCGAAGGTGATGCCGTGCGGGTTGGCGTAGCTGTAGCTGACGAAGGCATCGAGCTTCTGTGAGAACGGCTCGAAGCGGTAAGTCGCCGCGTTCTTCGCGCGGACGGGGCCGTAAGGCGTCTCGACCTGCGAGAAGTGGAACGTGCCCTCCTGGAAGTAGAGCGCGCCGCCTGGGTCGAACGTGAACTGGTTGATCACGTGGTGGCTGTCGGCTGAGTCGAACCCGCTGAGCAGGATCTCGCGGAAGTCCGCGCGGTCGTCGCCATTCGTGTCCTTGAGCAGGAGGACTTCGCGTTGGCCGCTGACGATCACGCCACCCAGACCGAACTCGAAGCCGATCGGCAGGTGGAGATCGTCGGCGAAGACGGTGCAGGTGTCCGCGCGCCCGTCTTGATTGGTGTCCGTGAGGATGAGCAGCTTGTCGTTCATCGGGTCACCGGGCCGCCACTGCGGGTAGGTCTGCATCGTCGACACCCAGAGCCGGCCGCGGGCGTCGAAGGCGGTGGCGACGGCGTTGCCCAGCTCGGGGAACTGCTCCTCGGAGGCGAAGAGGTTGATCGCGTAGCCGGGCGCGAGCGTGAAGCTCTTGAGGGTCTCGGTCGATGAGGCGATCGCGGCGGAGTTGCCCTCGGCGGTCTTGCTGGTCTGGCCCGTGTTGCTGCCGGCGTCCTTGCTCTGGTTGACGCCGAACGAGGTCGCGACGGGGAGGAAGGGCGGCACGTTGCGGTCATCCACCTGCGGCGGCACGCTGCCGTCGCGGGCGAGCGACCACACGCGCTGGTCGCGGTTGCGGGTCATCACCGCGAGCACCTCGCGCTCGCGCTCCATGACATCCCGATTGGTCTGGGGACCGTCGGCGAACTTGAGCCCGGAGCGGCCCCCGTAGACGTAGAACGAGTCGACGATCCGGTAGTGATGGTACCAGTGAAAGTTTTTGTCGGCGATGGCTGCACGCAGCGTCGCGTCGACGGAGGAAGGCGCACCGGCCGCGCCGAACAGGGCGCGGTCGAGGAGAGGGGCGACCACCGCATCGCCGGCCTCGGTGAGATGGACTCCATTCACCGTGAACGGTCCCTTGCCCGAGGCGAACAGCGTCCGGGTGGGATGGAAGAGGTCGGCGAAGGCCACGCCATTGCTGGCTGCGACCTCGCGGATGACGGCGGTGTAGAGCTCCAGGTTGCGGTTGTTGGCTTCCCCGTCGGGCAGGTCCGGGTTGCGCAGATTTTCGTGGGCGATGGGCGAGACGAGGGCGAGGCGCGGGCGACCGCGGCCGCTGAAGTCGGCTTGGAGCGTAGCCTTGACCCAGGCATCGAGGCTCTCGCGAAAGGCGTTCAGTCCGGCTGGACCGGCGAAGGATTCATTGAATCCGAAGAAGGCGAGGATGACGTCGGCCCGGTTGGCCTTGAGGTGCTGCTCGGGCTCGCCGAAGCCCTCGGCTCGGGGGCGCAGCTCGACCTCGTCGGCCGGCCAGGCGAGATTGCGGACCACGAGCTGGTGCCGGGGAAACCGCTGATGCAGCAGGGACTCCCAGTGATTGTGATGCTGCAAACGCTCGGCGAGGGTGTTGCCGATCAGGCAGATATGGTCGCCCTCGCGCAGTTCCAGCGTCGCGGGGGAAGCCGCGCGGGCGGCGAGCGTAGCGAGGCAGGACGCGAGGATGAGGCGGGCGAGGGGCAGGGCGCGGGCGATCATGAGCGAAAGGCGGGCGAAGTGAGGAGATCGGACGGGGAGGGGCGCGGCGCGGACGAAGAGCGTGCCCCCGGCGGCCAGAGCTCGTCAAGGTTCACGCGGCGATCCAGCTGAACTGGAGCGTTCACGTCAACGGATGGGAGTGTTCTGGGAAGGTAGGCGGCCCCTTCGTGAAGGAAACCCGTGGGTCACGGTGGGCGGTCGGGACGAAGAGGAAACCGAGGCGACCCAAGGGGAGTCGGAGTCCGGAACGAATCGCGCTTTTGGCGGGGGTGGATGCACGGGAGGGCGCGCTGAAGGGGGCGGTGGGGGCCGCGGAGTGGAGCCTGGGTCTACTTCGGGGCTTGCGCCGTCGCGGCGGAGGGGGAGACGCTTTGAACGATGCGGCAGCCTGTGCGATGGATCGGCTTGGCGATGATTGTCGCGGTGGCGGCGTGGCTGCGGCTGGCCGACCTCGCGGATCGTCCGATGCATGCGGACGAAGCCAATCAGGCCGTGAAACTCGGCCATTTACTGGAAGGCGGCGAGTACCGCTTCGATCCGCGCGATCACCATGGGCCGACCCTGTACTACTTGGGGTTGATTCCGGCATGGATTCGCGGTCAGGGGACATTGGCCGACTTGGATGAGACCACGGTCCGTCTGACGCCGGCCTGCGCAGGGATCCTTGGGGTTCTTTTCCTGGGACTACTGCTGGGGCGAGTGAGCCTCGCGGCCGGGTGGAGTGCGGCGGCCCTCATGGCCGTCTCCCCGCTCGCGGTCTACTACAGCCGGTATTTCGTCCAAGAAACCCTGCTCTCCACCTTCTTCCTGCTTGGGCTGTACGCGTTCGTGCGCTGGCGGCAGGCGGGTACTTGGGGCTGGGCGATCGTAGCGGGCGGGGCGGTGGGCTTGATGCTCGCGACCAAAGCGACCGCCCCGCTCTTCGTCACACTCTCGCTCGTGGCGTTCGCCGCGGCGTGGTGGATTGAGCGGGCGGGGCGCTCGGACGCCTCGACGGAAGCGCCGCCACGACGGGACCACCAACACCTGTTCGCCGGCATCGTGGTCGCGGCTGCGGTGGCGGCGCTGTTCTACTCTTCCTTCTTCCGTAATCCTGACGGACTCCGGGATGCGATTCGGACGTATTCCCTCATGGGGGAGCGCGTCGCGGGCGGGAACGCCCACGACAAATCCAGCCTCTATTATCTCGAATTACTCGGCTGGAAGAGCTCCGGCGGTTATATTTGGAATCAATTGCCTAGCACTATTTTATCGCTGATAGGACTCCTCACAATCCTCGCCACGCGAAGCCCGGCGGGCGTCTTTGCGGCGGTCTATGGATTGGCGTGGTTTTTGGTGGTTTCGCTGACCCCGTACAAGACGCCGTGGATTCTGATTCACGGCGTTCCGGTGCTGGCCGCGTGGGCGGCTCTCGGGGCCAGCTTTTGGTTCACGCGCGGTGTGGTGGTCCGCGTGATTTTCATGGCGGTGATGGCAGGCGTCATGGGGTGGCAGCTCACGGAAGTCCGAACGATGGTCTTTCGGCGGCCGGCTGATCCACGGAACCCGCTGGCCTACGTGCACACGTCGCCGGACATTCTGCGGGTGCAGGCGCTGGCGGCAGCGAGTCAGGCGGGGCCCATTCGCGTGATCACTCCGGAGTATTGGCCATTGCCCTGGTATCTCCGCGGGCGGCAGGACGTGGGATACTGGAGCCAAGTGCCGGCGCAGTGTGATGCCGGTTTGCTCCTGGTTGCGCCCGAATGGGCGGCGACCGTGCGGGAGCGCTTAACCGATTCTTATGAAGAAAGTTACCTCGGATTGCGTCCGGGGGTGGTCTTGCAGGTATTCCGCCGGACTCAGGTCGATTCCCAGCGCCCGTAGATCCCGCACGGGAGGACCTTCCCGTCGCGCTGGATGGGCAGGCCGATCTCGCCCCCGGTGATGCGGCCTCCGCGCTCGTGGAACAGCTCGGCCAGGAGGTTGATCACGACCGTGGGAGAGAGGCGGGCAGTGTAGGCGTTGATCAGGAAGAAGAGCGGGGAAGGCGCGAGGAGGGCGCGGCACTCCAGGAGGAGTTCCCAGAGGCTGTCCTCGAGCCGCCACATCTCGCCGCCGGAGCCGCGGCCGTAGGTCGGCGGATCCATGATGATCGCATCGTAGAATCGGCCCCGCTTCTGCTCCCGGCGCACGAACTTGAGGCAGTCGTCAACGATGGTGCGGATCGGAGCCTCGCTGAGGCCGCTGAGGACGGCGTTCTCGCGGCACCACTTCACCATGCCCTCGGAGGCGTCGACGTGGCAGACGCTGGCCCCGGCCTTGGCGGCGGCGACAGTGGCGGCGCCGGTGTAGCCGAAGAGATTGAGCACGGAGGGAGTGCGGCCGGCGGCGACGGCGGTGCGGATCTTGGCGGAGAACCAGTCCCAGTTGGCGGCCTGCTCCGGGAAAAGCCCGGTGTGTTTGAAGGACGTGGGGTGGATCCGGAAGGTCAGTCCGAGCGGACCGTAGCGGATCTTCCAGTCGTCGGGCAGGGCACGCTTGTACTCCCACCGACCGCCGCCCTGCTCGCTGCGGTGGTAAAGGCCGTCCCAGCCATCCCAGCGGGCCCCGCGCGGTTGGCCCTGTTGGGGCCAGATCACCTGGGGATCGGGGCGGACGAGGGTGTAGGGGCCCCACTTTTCCTTTTTCATCCCGGCGCCCGCGTCGAGGAGGGCGTAGTCCTCCCAGCGATCGGCGACGATGAGGGGCGAATGTTGAATGGCTGGGGGCATGGTCGGGAAGGTGGCCGGCGGAACGGCGGCCAGGCGGAAGGCAAGGCATCCGGGCCGGATGCGGCAACCCTCAAACCGGGAGCCCGTGAAGCCGGTGGCGGTGCTGGGGCCGGTGGCGGAGTGGCGCGCGTGGGGCGCGCGTGGGGCGGCGGATGGGTGGCGGGCGGTGTGGCGATTTGGTGATGACGCGGGGGCAAAATTCGTGCGTCGCCGGGATGCGCGGTTGACCCGTATCCGCACAGTGGATTATTTGTCAGGTCCTATGTTGAACTTTCCCCTGCGAGCGGCGATGAAGATCGCGAGTCGTGCTGCCTTGACGGTGGCCTTGGCCGTGCTGGCCCTGCGAATGGACGCCGACGTGATTGAGACGCGATCCGGTGCAAAACTGGTTGGCAAAGTGGTGCGCATCGACGGTGCGGCCGTGACGCTGGAGACGGAGTATGCGGGCACCCTTACGGTGAAGCAGTCGGAGGTGGTCGCGCTGACCACTGACGCGCCGCTGAACTTCCGTTTGGCGGCGGGAACGGTGTTGCAGGGCACGCTGGCTCCGACGAAGGAGGGCGAGGTGCAGATCCGAGGATCGGATGGCTCGTTGACGACCAGCGTGGAGAAGATCGCGGCCACGTGGGCGCCCGGCGCGAAAGACCCGGCGGTCGTGGCACTCGAGCGGGGCTGGAGTTATGAGGCGGCGGCGGACCTCACCGGCAAGACTGGCAACAAAGAGCAATCGGGCACGGCGGTGAGCTTCCGTGCCGTGCTCGCGGGAGCGCAGGACAACCTGCAGTTCTACTCGGCGTATGACCGCCAGATCAGCGACGCGCAGAAGTCTGCGGATCAGTTCAAGGCCGGCATCGACTACCAGAATAACTTTTCGGGCCGGAAGTCGTGGTACGTCCGCGATGAGGGCGGCTTTGATCGCATCAAGGACATCAACCTCTACAACGTGGCAGCCGTTGGAGCGGGCTTTGACTTCATC
>JBEIGD010000040.1:0-30494 GCA_040382075.1 Opitutaceae bacterium | reverse complement strand
TTCTTTCCTTTCTCGGATCCACTTTGCCGACCGGTCCGCTCATCGTGATCGCGGCGAGTGCGTGGTTCGGACTGGCGGTGTTGTTCGGTCCGCGCGACGGTTGGTGCATTCGTCTCTGGCGACAACGGGTGGGAGTGGGGCAGACGCGTCGCGAGAACACGCTGAAGTCGATGTACCATGTCGCGGAAGTCGATGGCTTCTCGCGCGCGGGCATCACGCTGGAGGAGTTGGCGGCGCGGAGGCGGGAGACGGTGGAGGAGGTGCGTCGTCTGGGCATGGAATTGCGGCGCCACGGCTTAGCGCGTCTCGAGCGGGACGTGCTCTACTTCACCCCGGAGGGACGGCGACGGGCGGGGGAGATCGTTCGAAATCACCGGCTCTGGGAGCTCTACCTGACGCAGTCGGCGAACTTCGCGCCCGACCACGTGCATGATCACGCGGAGAGCATCGAGCACGTGCTCGGCGAGGCGGTGGTGCGGGAACTTGAGCGGCGGCTGAACCATGCGCGATGGGACCCGCATGGCCGGATCATCCCGAGCAGCGCCGAGCTTGAGCGGGCGGCTCCGGTCGAGGGTGGAGGAGGCCTGCGATGACACCTGAGTGGGTGCTGCCGGCATTCGATGCGCACGCGGCCTTGGTCGCTCCGTGGACGGAGCACCGGGATACCTTCGGCTGGGTCGGCGTCATGGGATTTTGCGTCGCGGCGGCCTGCGGTCTTCTCGGGAACTACCTGCTGCTGCGGCGGATGGCCCTGATGGGCGACGCGGTGAGTCACAGTGTGTTGCCGGGTTTGGTGCTGGCGTTTCTCTTGTCGGGCGGGCGCGGCACCGGTGCGATGTTCGTGGGCGCGCTGGTCGCCGGCCTTGTGGCTACGCTGGTCATCGATCTGCTGCAGTCGCGGACGCCGCTGAAGCAGGATGCGGCGATCGGCATTGTCTTTTCGACGCTGTTCGCGATCGGCGTGGTGCTGGCGGTCGCCTTCGCGGGGCAGATCGATCTGGATCCGGACTGCGTACTCAATGGGGAGCTCCTATTCGTCGCTTTGGAGCCGCCGGTGACGTGGGGGTCGTGGACCTTGGCTCCCCCCGCGATCATTCGCATGGCGTTGGTCCTGGCGTTGGTCCTGGGGGTGATCGTCGGAGGATACCGGGTGCTCTTAGTCAGCTCCTTTGATCCGGGCATTGCCCGCTCTGCCGGCGTCAATGTGCACGGCGTGCGCCTAGGGCTCATGCTGCTGCTGTCGCTGGTGGTCGTGAGTGCCTTCGAGGCGGTGGGTGCGGTGCTGGTGGTCGCGATGCTCATCCTGCCGGGAGCGACGGCGACCTTGATCACGGAGCGGCTCCAGCGGATGCATGGCCTTGCCGTGGTGCATGCCGCGGTGAGCGTGTGGCTCGGTGTGGGGCTGGCGGTGTGGTTGGATTGCTCGCTGGCGCCCGCGATCGTGGTGGCGGGTGCGGTGCTCTTTGGGGTCGCCTGGCTGCTGGGGCCACGGGGCGGATTGATTGTCCAGCTGTGGGCGCGCCGCCGGGTTCGGTCTTGAGCCCGCGAGATCCCGGTGCAAGTGTCGGGAGGCTGGTTTGGCGTGCGCCCTGCGTCAGTCCCGCTGCCCCGCATGAATACCCCTCCGGATTCCGTGTCTCACGCTGTCGCTGCGCCTGAATGGGCGCCGACCCGCCTCCGCCCGCTGCTGCGGCAACTGGGTCCGGGCTTGATTGTGTCGTCGATCATCGTCGGCTCGGGCGAGCTGATTGTGACGCCGAAGTTGGGCGCGGAAGTGGGCTTCCGGTTGCTCTGGTTCATCATTCTCGGCTGCCTGGTGAAGGTATTCGTGCAGATCGAGTTTGGTCGTTACGCGATCACGCGTGGCCGAACCCTTTTGCAGGCGATGGATTCGCTGCCGGGTCCCCGGCTGGTGGTGTCGTGGTTGCTGTGGCTTTGGCTCGCGATGTTCGTCTGCGTGATGCCTCAGGTAGCGGGGATGGTGGGTGGGACGGCGACCGCGCTGCGCCTGGGCGGGATTGACATCCCGGTGTCGACTTTGGCCGTGGGCATCGGCGCGAGTTGCGCCCTGCTGCTGGTGGTGGGGCGCTACCGACTGGTCGAGACCGTATCGATGGTCATGGTGGGCATTTTCACGGCCGGAACGTTGGTCGCCGTGGCCGTCCTGCAGACCACGCCCTACGCGGTCACGGGCGCGCAGCTCGCCAGCGGCTTCACGTTCGGCTTGCCGGCCGACGTCGCGACGGCGTTCGGCGCATTCGGGATCATCGGGGTGGGCGCCACGGAGCTCATCTACTACCCTTACTGGTGCCTCGAGAAGGGCTATGGCGTGAAGGTCGGTCCGGATGACGGCACCGAGGAATGGCGCCGCCGGGCGCAGGGTTGGCTGCGGGTGATGCGGATCGACGCGTGGGTCTGCTTCGCGCTCTACACCACCACCACCGTGGCGTTCTATTTGCTAGGTGCGGCGGTGCTGCACGCCAAGGGACTGCTGGTGGAAAACCAGCGCATGATCGAGGTCCTCTCGTTCATGTACCGTGAGACCTTTGGCGAATGGAGTCTCTGGATGTTCGTGGTGGGCGCGATCGCGGTCTTGTACTCGACGATCTTCGGGGCGACGGCCTCGAATGCGCGGTTGGTCGTGGATGCCGCCGGGCTCTTCACTCCGTTCCGTCCGCGGAGTAATGAGGAGCGGGGGCGTTGGGTGAAGGTGAGTTGCGTCGTGCTTCCGGCGATCTTCACCACCGTTTTTCTGAGCTTTGGCAATCCCGTCCAGCTCGTCTTCTTCGGCGCGGTCGCGCAGGGGCTGATGCTGCCTTTTCTCGCACTGGCGGCCGTATACTTCCACCTGACGTCGCCGCACCGCGAGCTGCGGGCGAGCCGTGTCTCCTTTGCGTGTCTGCTGGTGGCGGCGACGGCGATGACCGCCCTCGGCGGCTATCAGGTTTTCGCGGAGCTCTCGCGCTGGCTCCGCTAGGACGCAGCGACCGACGCGGACCGGCAAATCCGGCACCCGGTGCCGGGCGCGAAGTCAGGCGCGCGTTGCTCGAGGAGGGTGATGGGTCGCTGGCATCGCTCGCAAAGGATTGCGCCGCTGGGCTTGAGATCAGGCTGCACGCCGACCCGCTCATCGAACACGAAGCACTCGCCGTCGTAATGGGCCCCTCCGCATCGTTCAAAGTAGCGGAGGATGCCTCCGTCGAGCTGGTAGACGTCGCTGAAGCCGGCCTGCTGGAGAAACGGCGCGGCCTTCTCGCAGCGGATCCCGCCGGTGCAGAACGTCACGACTTTGGCTGTCCTCCAGGCTTCGGGCAGCTTGGCCGCGGCTTCGGGAAAGTCCCGGAAGTGACTCAGACCAAGGTGCTGGGCGCCCCGAAACGAGCCGGCCTGCACCTCGTAGTCATTGCGGGTGTCGAGCAGAACCACGTCCTCGCCTTCATCGAGCCAAGCGCGCAGTTGTTCGGGGGAGAGTCGTGGTGCCGGGTGCGCGGCGGGATCGGTGCCGGCGGCACCGAACGCGATGATCTCGCGCTTGATCTTTACCTGCAGGCGGCGAAAGGGGCGGAGGGCTCCGGGGCTTTCCTTGGTCTCTAGGTCCGCAAACGGGGGCAGGGATCGAAGCTGGTTCACGAACGCATCGACTCCTTCGCGGGTGCCGGCGACGAAGAGATTGATGCCTTCCTTGCTGAGCAGGACCGTGCCGCGGAGGTCGGAGGCTTCCGCGAGCGAGCGGAGGGTGTCACGCCACGTCTCCAGTCCTTCGAGGGACACGAAGCGGTAGGCGGACACGTTGATGACGGCAGGCATGCGCGGGGAGCGAGACAGGGACGCGTCGGGTGGCGAGCTCAGGCTGGCGAAGGCGGAGGGGAGGCGAGCCATGCGTCCAGATCTGCCGTGGTGCAGAGCGCGGTCCCGCCCCGGTACTCCGGGGCGAGGAGTTCGTTGAAGGTGCGGTCCGCGAACCGCTCGCAGTGGAGGAGGATCACGGCATGCTGGCCGGGCGCGCGGACCAAGCGCCCGAGGGCTTGGTTGACCTTCTGCATTCCGGGAACCTGGTAGACGCGGCGAAAGGCGGCCTCAGCGGGTAGGGTGGACAGCGCGGCGAGGCGGGCTCGCTGGATGGCGTTCACTTCCGGCAGCGCCGGACCCACGACCATCGCGTGGGTCACGCGGCCTCCGAGGACATCGATGCCTTCCGAAAAGCTGGAGCCGAGGACGAGGAAAAGCGCGTCGGCCAAAAGCAACGACTCGTCGATCCACGACTGGAGGTCCGCGAGGGTGCCGGATCGGGGCTGGAGGGCCACGCGCAGCGCGGGGTGCGCACGCTCAAGCTCGCGCATCACGTCATCCGCGTACCGATAACTGGGAAAGAACACCGCGACCGCAGTCGGCGACGCGGCGCGCAGCCGGGCCACGGTCCTCGCCGTCTCGGGTGTCGTCTCCGCGCGTCGCCGGAATCGCGTATCAACGCGGAGGTCGTAGCCGACGCGAAATGAGCCAGACCGCCATGGGGCCGGCGCCGTCACCTTCAGCAGAGCCGGTTCGCCTGCGGTTGTCTCCACTCGTGGCAGGCCGAGCGCAGTGGAGAAGTCACCGACCTCGCCCACGGTGGCGCTGGCGAGGATCACGGCGCCGTAGCGGCTGAGGGTCGCACCAATCGCAACCGCAGCATCCAGGCAGGTCAGGCGGAGTTCGCCGGGACGGGGGCTCCAGACCAGTCGGGTGATCTCGGGATCGTGCATCCACTGGTCCAGCTCGGCCATGGCCCAGAGGATCTCGGTCACGTCCAACGGCAGGTCGGGCAACGGGGCGGCGGCCAACTGGTCGGTCACGCGTCGGACCGTGTCCGCCACATCATCTTCCAGCGCCGGGTCGGCGGCGTCAGTCACGGGCAGCGTCGCGAGCAACTGCGTCCACGCCGTCCACGCGCGCACGAGCGCGCGGGGCGCGTCGGCGTGCTCCAACTCGGACAGCCCGCGCTGCGCCTGCGCCAAGGAGACGACGTGGGACCGCGCCTCGGCGGCCCGACTGGGCAGGTTATGGGCTTCGTCGATGACGAGGAGGGTCTGGGCCGGGTCGAAGCCGGGCTGTTCGTCAAAGAGCACGCGCGTGCCGGTGCCGAAGACGTAATTGTAGTCACCGACCCAGACTTCGTTGTAGGCGAGCGCGGTGCGCGTGATCTCGTAGGGGCAGACGGAGGCATCGCGCCCCGCTTGCCGCAGGGATTCGAGGTCGCGCGGGTGATGGTCGAGCAGGTAGAATCGAGAGAGTCCGCCGGCCTTCCACCGGCCCGTGAGGTCCTGCAGGTAGCCGCAGTGTTCGGGCGTGCAGGCAAAGTGGGCGTTGATGCAGTGCTCGCTCTTGCTGCGAACTTGCCAGATGGCGGGGCGGGGGGAGGGTGGTTCACCGACGCGAGGGGCCGTCATGCGGGCAAGTGTCTGCGTCACCTGCAGTTGACCGGTGCCCTTGCTCGTGAGGTAGATCAGGCGACGCTGGTGGCCTTGCCGGAGGCGACGCAGCGCGGCCTCGAGGAGAATGCCGGTCTTGCCGAAGCCGGTCGGGGCTTCGAACGCGATCACGCGGTTCCGCTCCAGCGCGTCGGCAAGGGCGCGGCTGGCGTCGGCCTGCCCGGGGCGCAGCTCGCTGAAGGGGGCACGCACGTGCAAGCCGCGAAGGCGCTCGCGCGAGCGGTGCTGTTCATCGAGGAAGGAGGTGAGTTGCTCGAGCCGCTGCGTGAAGAGGAGTTCGTCGGTGCGATCAAGCGGCAGGGTTTGGAGGATTCCGGTCGCGATCTCGACAAACACCAGTTCGGCCGCGAGGGCGGGCTCCGCCGCGTCCATGCGCCGCAGCGCGGCGTACGTAGCGAGCTGCACGATGTGGGAGCCGTAGGTCTGGCGGAGGGTCTCGGCGCTGGCCGGCAGCGCGGCCGTGATCGTCTTCACCTCCCGCAGGAGAACGGGCCGGGGTGGCTGGGCGGGGACCACTTGATCGATCCGTCCGGTGAGCTCGATCTTCCAGCCGCGGTGCACCACGGCCGCGCGGATCGGGACTTCGAAGAGCGCGCCGCTCTGCGTGGCCTGTTCGCGGTTCCGCAATTCCTCATGCCACTGTGTCCCTACTTTCGCCCGCCACGCCCCCGACGAATGCGTCGCGCGGCCGATGCGCTCCGCCGCGAAGTCGGCGAGTTCGCCGACCGAAAGCCGTGCGCAGCGGGAATCGAGATCAAAGTCCATGCCGACTCACTCTAGTCGACCGTCAGGTCGGTGTGCCCTTGGAGGTACTCCTGGAGCCGTGCCAGCAGGCGCTCCGCGCGCTCGGTCTCCGAGGGATCGACCGCCGCGAGCGGGGTATGGAGCAGGCGATCGGCCGCTCCTCGCAACTCGCTCGGCAGTGTCGGGAACCAGTGCTGGGCGACGGGATAGCCTTCGTCCCGCGCAAGCCGGTAGGTCGCCTTCAGGCGCACGATCGCCGGGGGAGCACCGGAAGCGAATGCGGCGAAGGCGTCGCCGAGCAAGCGGTACATGGGAGCGCGGGATTCGGCAGCGACGTCGTTGCGCGCCACCAGCGTTGCAAACGCGGAGGCGTGCAGCAGGCGGGCGTAGTCTCGCCCGATTTCCGCAAACCGGCGCAACAGCCGGACGTCGCGAATGAACCAGCTCTGCCCTTGGTTCGACGACTCGGCGGAGAGTGAGACCTCGTCAAAAAGATCGAGATGCGGAGTGTCCGCCTTGCGGCTGAGGCGATGGAAGAGGGAGAGTCGCCCGCGGTCCGCAGAAAACACGGTCAGCGGCTGAAAGCGGTCCGTCGCCGGACGTCGTCCGAGGATCCAAGCATCGGTGGAAAGCGTCGGATGCGGCACGACGGCAGGCTTGAACTAGGGTTGTCCAGCGGGCTTCGCCGCGCCGTGGGCAACGGCGGTCGCAGCATCCGGGGCCGACGAAACTGGGGTCACGGCGCCGCCAGAGATCACCATCTTCATGCCGTCGCCCACGCTCATCTCCAGTTCGGTCACCTCGTCGCGGGGGACCATGACCAAAAATCCACTGGTCGGGTTGGGAGTCGTAGGCACGAATACGGTCCAGAGTTCGCGACCCAAGCTTTCCGCGGGCTCACCGACGCTGCGGTTGGTCAGAAAGCCGATCGACCAGAGTCCTGGACGGGGAAACTGGATCATCACGACCTTGGAAAAGACGTTGCGATTCTGGGCGCTGAAGGTGGACACGACTTGCTTCACCGTCGTGTAGACGATGCTGACGCCGGGGATCTGGAGGACGAGGCGCTCGGCGATCTGCCCGAAGAAGCGGCCCAGCACGTAGCGCGAGACGTACCCCAGCAGCGTGACGAGGATGAGCACCAGCAGCGTCGAAAGCACGTTCCACGCAATCAGCAGGCTGGGGTGGTCGCGCAGCGGCTCCGGCAGGCCGAAGAAAAACAGGGGGCGGAAGGTGCCTCCCACTGCTTCTACGAGCCAGGCGAAGACGATGTACGTCACCGCCAGCGGGGCGAGCAGGGCGAGTCCCGTGAGGAAGGAGTTGCGAAGGGAGGCGAACGTGGACGAGGGACCGGACATGAGGGGTCAGGAGTTCACGATCGTTTGCGGCGCGGCGCAATGGGTTTTCGCGCGGGTGCCGAGGCCCCCGCCGTCCCGGTGCGGGTGCTGCCCGAGGGCTTCGTGAGGGTGAGCCTCGCTCCGGCCGTCTCGATCGCCCCGACCACGTCGGACGCGGGCAGGGTGTCGGTCACGATGGTCATCCGTGGGTCGAAGGGACAGGTAAGGGCCAGTGCCTTGCGTCCAAACTTGGTGTGGTCGAGGGCGAAGAGCGAGCGCTCGGCGGCGGCGATCATGCGTCGCTGGGCCGACACGATGAGCGCGTTGTGATTCCACACGCCGGCAGCGGTGATGCCGGCGCTGCCGAGGATCGCCAGGTCCGCGTGGATGTTGGCCAGCGACTGTTCGCAGAGCGGACCGACCAGCACGCCGATGCGGCTGTAGACGGATCCGCCGGTCACGATGGTCTCGACTGAGCCCACCTCCCCAAAAAGCGCCGCGATCGGCAGTGAGTTGGTTATGACCTGCAGTCGCCGGCCGGTCAGGAGCCGCGCGACGGCATACGTCGAGGTGCCGCCGTCCAGAATCACGGTCATGCCGGGTTCGACGCGCTCTGCGATCAGGCTGGCGATGGCGAACTTCTCATCCGCCATGCGCTGGTCGCGGGCGATGAAGTCATACTCGCGGTTGAGCTCGTCCGTCTCGATCAGTGACGCGCCGCCGTGATGGCGCCGCAGGATGCCGCGCTCCTCCAGTTCGTCGAGCGCGCGGCGAACGGTGGAGAGCGACGTAGCGAAACGGCGGGCGAGGGAGTGCAGGTCCGCGTAGCGATGAGCGCGGATGTACTGCTCGATGAGGTCGACTCGCTGCTTCTGGGTCATGCGCTTGGTGAGATCAGACGCTGAAAGAGGGAAAGGTAGGCGTTGGTCCGGCGCTCGGTCGAGAACTCCTCGCGCGCGAAGGCCGCGAGGCGTTTGCCCTCCTGCTGGCGCCAGGCCGGATCGTCGACCAAGCGGCGCAACTCGGCGCGGAACCGGGCGCCATCGTCCATGGGAACGGTGACGCCGCCACACTCCGGCACGCCGGTGGCCGCATAAGCGAGCGAGGGGAGACCGTGCGCGTGGGCCTCGATCAGGAAATTGGAGAGTGACTCGCGTCGCGAGGTCATGAGCGCAGCATCGGCGGCAAGGTAGAGCGGGGTGGGGTCAGCGACGAATCCCAGGAAGCGGATGCGGTCGATGATCCCCCGTGCTCGGGCGCGACGCTCGATCTCCGGACGCGTGGGGCCATCCCCCGCAAGCCAGAGCTGCCACGGAGGCGTGGTCGGTAGCTGAGCCAGGTGCTCGATCAGGGCGCGGTGGTTCTTCTCCGGGCGGAACATTCCCACCCAAAGAAACACCCGCGTGTCAGCGCCTGCTCCATGGCGGTCGCGGATCGTGGTCCGCTCACCCGGGTCCGGGTGCGCGAGCGGCGGAAAGACCAAGGCGTTGGGAATGACGCTGAGTCGTTCGCGCGCGACGAATTCGGTTTCAACCAGGCGTCGCCCCGTCTCGGTACTGTTGGCCACCACGTGGCTCACGGTCCGGAGCGACCGCCGGTACGCCCAAGGCAGCGGCTTCCCAGTGCGCACGGTGGCGACGACCCGCGCGGACGGAAGTCGTCGCGCGATCCAGCCCGCCCAGCCATTGGCCATGCGTCCGAGGCAGAGCACCACGTCGGGCGCGATCGCCCGGCTGCGCCGCGTCAATCCCGGCGCAAACCAGTCCCATCCGAGATCGAAAGGCTGGAGGCAGATCCGCTGGACCTGGGGCGCGGGTGCGTGCGCGAGCGCGCCACCGGGGCGAAACGTGAGCAGGGTGGCCTCGTGTCCAGCCGCCGCGAAGGCGTTGGCCAGCAGGCAGGCTTGGCGCTCGGTGCCGCCGCTCCGCAGATGATCCTGCACCACGAGGATTTTCATTCGACCATTCGCCCGCGCCGGCACAGGATTGCAACCTGATGAGTCATCCATGGGTGCAGCTCTTGGTTCGTTGGTCCATCTTGGCGTTGGGCGTGACGCTCGCGTCGCATTTGGTCCCAGGCATCCGCTATGACTCGCCCACCACGTTGCTCGTGGTCGTGCTCCTCCTGAGCCTCTTCAACGCCGTTCTCCGGCCGGTCCTGGTGTTGTTCACGCTGCCCTTCATCGTGCTGACCATGGGGCTGGGCATGCTGGTGATCAATGCGTTGTTGTTTCTCTTTGTGGGACGCTTGGTCGAGGGTTTTGAGGTCGGCAGCTTCTGGTCCGCGCTGGGTGGCTCCGTGATCGTCAGCCTCACGAATCTGATTCTTTCGTCGATTATCCGTCCGCGGCCTCCCCGTCCCGGTTCCCGCCGGGGCGCGCCGCCGGCCCAGGACGTGATCGACGTCTGACCTGTTTTCCACTTGCCCGGCTTTGCGGCGGCGCCGAAAGTTCGGGCATGGCTGATTCTCTCGAGTACGACCTCATCGTGATTGGTGGTGGCCCTGCGGGCTATGCCGGGGCGATCCGCGCCGGGCAGCTCGGCAAGAAAGTCGCTTGCATCGAGATGGAGCGCGCCGGCGGCACGTGCCTGAACTGGGGTTGCATCCCCACCAAGGCGCTGCTGAAGAGTGCCGAGCTCTATCAGAAGATGCGCAAGGCGGAGGTCTACGGCCTGAGCGCGAAGGAGGTCTCCTTCGACTTTGCAAAGGTGATGGAGCGGTCCCGCGGCGTGGCGGCGCAGATGGCCAAGGGCATCGAGTTCCTCTTCCGAAAGAACAAGGTCGATTACCTCGTCGGTAAGGCCCAAGTCTCCGCTCCCGGCATGGTGAGCATCACCGAGGGCGAGCACCGCGGGAAGTTTCTCAAGGCGAAGCATGTGCTGATCGCCACGGGCTGCAAGATGCGCCGGATTCCCGACCTCGCCTACGACGGCCAGCGCGTGCTCACGTCCCGCGAGGCCCTTGCCGGCACCCAGTTGCCGAAGTCCGTGGTCATCGTCGGCGCCGGAGCGATCGGCGTCGAGTTCGCGTACTTCTACAACGCCTTCGGGACGAAGGTCACGCTGGTCGAGATGCTGCCTGCGGTGCTGCCGGTCGAGGACGAGGAGGTCTCCAAGACTCTCCAGCGTTCCTTGGAGAAGCAGGGCATCCGGATCCTGACCGGTACGAAGTGCGAAAACTTCCGGGTCGGCGCTTCATCCGTGAAGGTCGACTTGGTGACGGGTGAGCAGCGGCAGGAGGTGGAGGCCGACGTGTTGCTGTCCGCCATCGGCGTGGTGGCCAATCTCGAAGGCTTGCTCGGCCCCGCCGTCAAACTCGAGCTCGACCGGAACTACGTGAAGGTCGGCGACGACTATCAGACGTCGGTAAAGGGGATCTATGCGGCGGGCGACATCATCGGACCGCCGTGGCTCGCGCACATCGCGACCTTTGAGGCGGTCAATGCCGTCAACGGCATGTTCGGCCATGGACATCCCAAGCGCGTGCGGAATTTCCCGGGCTGCACGTACTGTCAGCCGCAGGTCGCGAGCACGGGCCTGACGGAGCGTGCGGCGAAGGAGAAGAAACTCGATTTCAAGGTCGGCAAGTTCCCCTTCACCGCTTCAGGCAAGGCCGTGGCCTCGGCCGAGAGCGAGGGCTTCGTGAAGGTCATCAGCGATGCGCGGACGGGCGAGATCTACGGGGCCCACATCATCGGCAGCGAGGCGACCGAGCTGATCGCCGAGTATGGTCTGGCCATGGAACTCGAGGCAACGGTGGAGGAAATTCACCAGACGATCCACGCGCACCCAACGCTCAGCGAGGCGAACATGGAAGCCGCCGCCGCCACGACGGGCGAGGCCATCCACATCTAGGCGGCGATCAAAGGCGTTGACCCTCGGCGCTCGGCAGCGCGTGGCTCCGCACGAGGGTCTCGCCGAGCGCGCGGATGCGCTCGCGCAATTCTGCGGGCTCCAAGGCGATCACGTGACCGCCCCACTGCAGGACGATTCGCTGCACTTCCAAGAGGTCCGCGAGGGTGAGCGTCAGATCGAGACTGCCATCGGGCTGGGGGAGGAATGCCTGCGACTCGTGGAAGAATCGGTCCCGCACATCGTCGGCGGCGAGACGTGAGAAGCGGAGCCTGACGTGGTGCGTCTCGCGTCCGTTCATCACGCTCAGAGCGGCGGCGAAGTAGCGTTCCACCGAAAAATCGCGGGGCCGCTCAAATGTCTTTCCCGTCGGCGTGACGTCAGCGATGCGGCCGAGGGCGAAGGTACGCATGGCGGAGCGCTCGAGGTCCTGAGCGATCAGGTACCACCGTCCCTCCCGATGGGTGAGGTGTAGTGGTTGCACGCGCCGCACGGCCGGGGCGGGGGCGCCGAGTTTGCGGTAATCGAACGAGATCTCGTTCTGTTCGGTGATCGCACGCGTCAGGAGATCGAAAACGGTCAGTTCATGCAGCGCCGGGGCGATGAGCTTGAAGGAGATGAGATCGCGGGTCGGCGCGTAGCCGGTCATTTCGTCCAGCGGTGCGAGCAGCTTTGCGAAGGCCGTCTCCAATTGGCCGTGATACGGGGTGCCACGGTACTGTTCGATCGCACGTTGGGCGACGAGCAGGGCGAGCAACTCGCCCTGGCTCACGGCAATGGTCGGAAAAGAATGGACCTCCTGGGTGAAATGGAAGCCATGCTGCGACGCGTCGTACTCGATCGGTAGTCCGAGTTGGTCGCGCATATAGTCGATGTCGCGCTGGATCGTGCGGGATGACGTTTCTAGCTGCCGGGCGAGACTCGCGCAGTTGGGGTAGTCTTCCTGCTTCAGTCGCTCAAAGATCCGGAGCATGCGCCCGGACGGCACGCGGCTGCGCACGGCGCGGGGGGAGGGGGCGTGGGGGCGGGACGCGGAACCGGAAGAGGCTGCAGATGGAGGCATCGACGAAGCGAGGGGTATTCCCCTACATGGGGAGACGGCGTCCCGAGGCGAGCCTGATGTCGCCGACGGCGCGGGATGCAGCGTGATGGTTGGTGTAAAACCGATGCTGCGCCTGGGGAACGCGTAGTGATGGGTTCTCTGGGGGGGCGGGCGCTGGTGTTTGTCGTCGCTGGGCGGGCCGCGGTGCACGTGCCGCTTGGGCATCTCCGAGTCCGACCGCGAGGACAAACAACAAAGCCTGACCCTCCGTCGGCGTCCGCCCGGCGCCGCGGGTCGTGGCGCGAAACCTCAACCCCGCAACGGAGGCCGTCCGGAGGGAGAATTTCTTGACGGCAACAAAAGTGACTCGTATCCATCCGAGCGATGCGGGCCCTCATCCTCGGTCTCTCCTTTGCGCTCCTCGGCTTGGCATCCGCTGCGGGGCAGACGTCGAACCGTACGGTGTCCGCACTTCCGACCTCGCTGGGATTGGATCCCTTTTACAAGAAGTACGTCGTCTACCGTGATCTCCCGATCGTGAGTTCGGACAAGACGCGGGATGAGGCGTTGCTCCGCGCCTACGATACCGTGGCGGTGATGATGTCCAAGCGCCCGGAGGTGCTGCAGCGCATCGTGCAGAACCGCGTCCGCCTCGGGATCATGGCGACGACGGAAGTCACGTTGGACATTCCGGAACACCGTGATCTGGGCACGGCGTTTCCCGGCACCGACTGGAACGCCCGGTCGCGCGGACTCGGCGCCACTGCGGCACGTCCGGTGTGTACCTGCGCCGAGGAGAACCTCATGCGGCTGGCGAACGACGCTTACGGGGGCGAGGACATCCTGGTGCACGAGTTTGCGCACACCATCGACATCATGGGCCTCCGCTATCTCGACGCGACTTGGTTGCCCCGGCTCACGGCCGTTTACAATGCCGCGATCGCGGCCGGCAAGTACGCCGACTCCTATGCCGGCTCGAACGTGCAGGAGTACTGGGCGGAGGGGGTGCAGTCTTGGTTCAACTGCAACATCTATCGTGTCCCCGGAAACGGCATCCACATCGGATTGGGCACGCGCGAGGAGCTGCGGGCGTACGACCGCGGGCTCTTCGACCTCATCAGCGAGGTGTTCCACGAGACCGAGTTGCCGCCCGTGTCGGTGATCCGTCCGCCGACGATCGTGCGGCAACCGTCTTCGGTGTCCGCGCCCGCTGGAGGCACCGTGGCGCTGGCGGCGGCTGTGGACGTCTATCCGCCGGCGACGTTCTCCTGGTTCAAGGGGAATGCCAACGTGCGGGTTGAAGGCGCCTCCGGCCAGTCGCTCGTCCTTCGGAACGTCGGCGCGGCCGAGGCCGACAATTATTTCTTTCAGGTCGGCGGTTGGGCGACCCGGGCCCGACAGCCCTTCACCACAATCGGCTCGAGCCGGGCCGTGGTGTCCGTCGTCCCGCCTCCGGCGAACCCGGCGCGCATCGCCAACCTCTCGATCCGCAGCGTCGCGGGTTCGGGCTCCGAAACGCTCATCGTCGGTTTCGTGGTGGGTGGGTCGGGCACGACCGGCGGCAAGGGACTGCTCGTGCGCGGCATCGGTCCCGCACTGACCGGCTTCGGTGTGCCGGGCGCGCTCGCCGATCCCCGCTTGGAACTCTTCTCGGGTTCGAACCGGCTCACGATCAACGATGACTGGGGTGGCGGCTCTGGCCTCGTCTCGACCTTCGCCGGGGTGGGGGCGTTCCCGCTGACGGCGAACTCCCGCGACGCCGCCCTCGCGGACACCCTCGCCCCCAACGCTTACACCGCGCAGATCGCCGGCAATGGCGGCGCGACCGGGGTCGCCCTCGCGGAACTTTACGACACGACCGTACCGGGGGCCTTCGGCAATGCCACGCCTCGCCTCATGAATGTCTCAGCCCGGACCAAGGTTGGGACTGGCGGGGACATCCTGATCGCGGGCATTAGCATCGCGGGGCCCCTCCCGCGCACCGTGCTCATCCGCGCGATCGGTCCCGGCCTTGAGCCTTTCGGGGTGACGAGCACTCTCGCCGATCCCGTTCTCTCACTCTTCAGCGGGCAGACGCGCATCAATGGAAACGACGACTGGACGGGCAACTCGGACCTCGTTTCGCTCGCGGCGTCCGTGGGCGCCTTCAGCCTGCCCACGACCTCGAAGGATGCGGTTCTGGCCGTGACTCTCGCCCCGGGCAGTTACTCGGTGCAGGTCAGCGGCGCGAACGGCGGTACGGGCGTCGCACTGGTCGAGGTCTACGAAGTGCCGTGAGCGTGGTGGCCGGTGGCTCCGCCGCCGGTGGGCTTCAGGACCGCAGGTCGCAGGAGGATCCAGGCTGGCGCGGGGTGGTGTAGCGGCCGGCCACGATGCGGACGGGCTCGGTGAAGTGGGCCTGAAGGTGCGGGATGTGCTCGAGGAAGATGGCGTCGTGGTCCAGCGCGATGTGGTTGAATAACACCAGATGCTGGTGGAGTTGGCCCATGTCTCCGACATGCGGGATCACAGGCACGCCGTACTTCCTCGCCAGGAGGCTGATGACGAGGAACTCGCTCACGCCGGCCACGCGCACGGCATCGACCTGGCAGATCGCCATGGCACCGGCTTGGAGGTAGTTCTTGAAGAGTATTCGATTCGGCACGTGCTCGCCCGCCGCCACCCTGACCGGCGCGATCGCCTCGGCAATCGTGCGATGACCGATCACGTCGTCTGGGTGGGTTGGTTCCTCCAGCCAGAACAGATTCAGATCCCTCGTCGCCTCAGCAAACGTGATGGCCTGCGCGATCGTCCACTGCTGGTTGGCATCGACCATGAGACGAACGGAGTCGCCGGCGGCCCGCCGGACCAAGCGGGCGCGGCGGACGTCGCGGGCGAGGTCGGGTGAGCCAACCTTGAGCTTCATCGCGGTAAAGCCTTCGGAGGCGGACTTGGCCACGTTGGCTGCGACCTGCTCGTCGCTGTAGTTGAACCAGCCGATCGAGGTGTCATAGCCCGGGTACCCGGCATCGATGATGCCTTCGCGGCGGAATCGGGACGGGCGGGCGGAGTCGATCAGGGCGCGGGCATCCGCGACGGCGAGTGCGTCCGTGACATAGGAGAAGTCGAGTGTGGCGATGATCTCGTCGGTGCCGAGGTCGAGAAGGAGTTTCCACAGCGGAACACCGCGCTTGCGGGCCCAGAGGTCCCAGCAGGCGTTGGTCACCGCCGCCAGCGCGAGATGCACCACGCCCTTGTGGGGTCCAAGCCAGCGGAACTGCTGCTCGTCGGAGAGTTGGCGCTGAAGCGTCCCGAAACCGGCCATGACGTCCTCAATGTCGCGGCCGACCAGTTGCCTCGCGTAGAACTCGGCGGCCTGGCAGACCAAGTTGTTTCCCTCTCCAAGGGTGAACGCCAGTCCGGTGCCCGTGAGTCCCGAGTCGTCGTGCAGCAGCGCCACCGCATAGGAATAGACCGGGTCGCGGTGGATCGCATCGCTGCCGTGGCCCGAGCCGATGGGATAGCGGACATCGCGGGTGGTGATGGTCTTGATCATGAGGAGCGATGGGAGTGCGCCCGAATGGCCGGCGCTCGACGGAGGGCGCGGTTGGCGGCGGATCTTCGCCAGTCGATTGGGGGGAGACTTGCTCGGGCGGGGCAGCCCTTGCCGCGGGCAGACGGGTCTACCAGCAGGAGAATCCGCCATCGATCACAAGATCGTGGCCCGTCACGAAGCTTGCTCCGGGGGAGGCGAGGAATACGACCGCGGGAGCGATCTCGGCAGGCGCCGCGAGGCGCTGCATCGGCGTGTCCGCGATCCAGCCCGGATGCAGATGCGGAACCGTCATTGTCATCTCGGTGGCGGTGTAACCGGGACTGATGGAATTGATCGTGATCCGGTGCGGCGCCCACTCGCAGGCGAGGGATCGGGTCAGTTGGATCACGCCCGCCTTGGCGGCGTTGTAGGCGCACTGGGCCTGGGGGCGGTTGACGATGCGGCCGGACATCGAGGCCGTGTTGACGATGCGGCCGCCAACTCCCCGCGCGATCATCGCCCGGCCCGCGGCGCGCGCGACGAAGTAGACACCGTTGAGATCCACGTTGATGACGCGGAGCCACTGCTCGTCGGTCATGGTCTCGGCGGCTTGGTGAATGCAGATCCCGGCGTTGTTCAGGACCACGTCGATCCCACCCAACTCCGCGATGACCCGACCGATGACCGCGTCCACCTCCGGGCTGCGGGTGACGTCGCACTCGAGGGCCAGAGCCCGCCGGCCCAGCGCACGGACCTCGTCGGCGACCGTCGCGGTCGAAGCGCCCGCAAGGTCGACGAGTGCCACGTCCGCCCCGGCCTCGGCGAGGGCGAGGGCGCAGACGCGGCCGAGTCCACGACTGGCTCCGGTGACGAGCGCGACCTTTCCGGTCAGGCGGAACTGATCGATGATCGACGGCATGGGAAACTCCTCGTTCAGGGTTGGGGCGAGGTCTTGAAGTCGGCGCCCCCGCCGGTGCCGAGGGACTCGTTCATGGGCCGCATCCAGACCATGAACACGCGGGAGCGCGCCGGCTGGGCGGCCGCGAAGACGACGGCATCGGCGACGTCCTCCGGAGCATGGAAACCCGCCAGGCGCGCGTCCCCGGGGGTCCGGGTGCCGTTGTAGAAGCCGAACGGGGTGTCGGTGCCGCCGGGGGCGATCACGCTGACGCGGACGTTGCGCGGGAAGCACTCGTAGTCGAGGGACTGCGCTAAGCCGATCTGCGCAAACTTCGTGGCGCAGTAGATGGGCTCATTGGGCAGGCCGGCGAGCCCGGCGACCGAACTCACGAAAATGACCGCGCCGCTCCGCCGCGCGAGCATCGCGGGCACGAACGCCTTCGTGCAGAGCCAGGTCGAGCGCATGTTCGTCGCCATCATCCAGTCGTAATCGGCGGTCGAAAGCGTTTCGATGGTCCCATTCTTGCCCACGCCGGCGTTGTTCACGAGGATGTCGATCCCGCCGAGCGCCTCCTCGGCGGTGCGCGCCAGCCGGGCGACGTCCTCTTCGCGACTCACGTCGCACGGCACCGCGACGGCGCGGATGCCCCCGCCGAGAGCGTGAATCTCGGACGCCACGGACTCGAGGTCGGCTGGCGTCCGCGCCGCGAGTACGACGTGGGCACCGGCCCGGGCAAAGGCCAGAGCGGATGCCCGACCGATGCCCTTGCCGGCCCCGGTGATGAGGACCCGTTTGCCGGGAAGAGAGGAGGACGCGGACGGATTCATGGGCGGGGGATTGAGGGGACGTCGAATTCAGGTGCGGGAGAGCGACGTCTCGCGGTCGGCATCGAACAGGTGGAGCTTGTCGGGGGTGAAGGCGACATGGACGACCGCGCCGTGCACGTGAATGGACGTCGGCTTGGCGCGGGCGATGAACCGCGAGGCTCCGCTGTCGAGATGGAGGAAGGTCTCCGCGCCCATCGGTTCGGAGATCTCCACCCGCACCGTGGCGGTGGCGCCGATGCGGGGCGAGGGCACCTCGTGCAGGTCCTCCGGCCGGATGCCGAGGACCAAGGGCTTTCCCAAGTAGTCCCGGCCCGTGGCGGCGAGGTGAGGGGGGAGGTCGATCGTGATGGCGGTCCCGGCGGGGTTGTGCTCGGTGAAGCGGATGCCGGCTCCCTCGGCCCGGAGGGAGCCCCGGAGGAAGTTCATCGGCGGGGAGCCGATGAAGCCCGCAGTGTAGAGATTGGCGGGCTGGTTGTAGAGCGTGAGGGGTTCGGCGACCTGCTGGATTTCCCCATCCTTCATGACGCAGATGCGGTCGCCCATGGTCATGGCCTCGACCTGATCGTGGGTCACGTAGATCATCGTGGCGCCGATGCGGGTGTGGAGACGGGCGATCTCGGCGCGCATGGCCACGCGCATCTTGGCGTCGAGGTTCGAGAGCGGTTCGTCGAACAGGAAGACCTTTGGCTTCCGCACGATCGCGCGGCCGACGGCCACCCGCTGGCGTTGGCCGCCGGAGAGGGCCTTGGGCTTGCGGTCGAGGAGAGGCTCGAGTCCGAGCATCGCGGCTGCTTCCCGCACCCGGGTGTCGATCTCGGCCTTCGGCACCTTGCGGAGCTTGAGACCGAAGGCGAGGTTCTCGTACACCGACATGTGCGGGTACAGGGCGTAGTTCTGGAAGACCATCGCGATGTCGCGGTCCTTGGGCAGCACGTCGTTCACCACCCGCCCGTCGATGGAGATCGTGCCGCCGGAGATTTCCTCGAGTCCGGCGATCATGCGCAGGCTGGTGGATTTGCCGCAGCCGGACGGGCCGACGAGCACCATGAACTCGCCGTCCTTGATCTCCAGATTGATGCCCTTGACGGCGGTGAAGGCGGGATTCTTCTCCGAGGCCGGGTAGGTCTTGACGAGGTTTCGGAGGACGACGGTTGCCATGAGGAAGGGGAGGGGTGCCGAGCGGGAGGTGGATTCGGAGCGGTCGCGGATGCGCGTGCGGACGGCTGGGGCGAAAAGGGGGAGACGGAACCGGTGGACGGTGGCGGAGGGGGTGGACTCAGGTCTGGCGGTGCCTAGCCCTTGATCGCACCTTGGGAGAGCCCCTTGACGAAGAGGCGCATGGTGAAGAGGAAGATCACGATCAGAGGGATGGAGGCGAGGACGTAGGCCGCCATGATCTGGCCCCACTGCTTCACGTACTCGCCGTCGAGGTAGATGAGTCCGACACCGAGGGTGAAGAGCTCCTTGTCGCGGAGGACGATCAGGGGGAGAAGAAACTCGTTCCACTTGCCGAGAAAGGCGAGGATTCCGAGGGTGCCGAGGATCGATCCGGACATGGGGACCACGATGTTGATGATCTGCTGAAAATGGCCGGCGCCATCCATCTCGGCGGCCTCGAACAGGTCCTTCGGGATGTCCTCGATGAATCCGCGCAGGACGAAGATGTTGAAAACCTGGCCGCCGGCCACGCCCACCACGATCAGGGCATAGAGTGTGTTGAGGAGGTTCAGCTCCTTGAGCAGGACGAAGAGCGGAACGATGTTGGCGATGCCGGGCAGGAGCATGAGCACCATGAAGGCCGACCAAAGCACGCCGGAGTACGGCATCTTGTAGCGGGCAAAGAAGTACGCGCCGAGGAGGGCGAGGGCGAGGGTGATGACCGTGCCGGAGACGGCGACGAAGACGGTGTTGGCGACGTACGGGAGGATCAGCCCGGCGGCATGGGCGTAGTTGCCCCATTTCCAGTCGACCGGATTCGAGGGAACCCATGGGTTCTGCACGAAGCCCGCGTTGTCCTTGAAGCTGATCTGCCACATCATGTACAGGGGCAGCAGTTCGACCGCGAGGACGGCGAGGATGAAGAGGTGCTTGGGCCAGTCGCGGTTCCGCGCGGAGCCGACGGCTTGGGAGGGGATGCTCATTTTTCGACCCGCACGAAGCGGTTGTTGATCAGGGTGAGGGCCAGGATGAAGACGAAGAGAATCATGCCGACGGCGCAGGCGTAGCCGAATTCCCCGGCGATAAAGGCGCGATTGTACATCCAGAGTCCGGGCGTCATCCCCCGGCCGCCCGGGCCGCCGGAGTCGCCGAGGAGCAGCAACTGGAGGCCGTAGCCCTGCAGCGTCGAGATCACGAGGAGGGTCAGGGAGAGTCGGACCTGGGTCAGGATCAGCGGAAGTTCGATGTAGAAGAACTTCTGGATGGGACCGATGCCATCGAGCTCGGCCGCTTCGTAGATTTCCGAGCCGATGCTCTGCAGACCCGCGAGGTAGATGAGCACGCCGACCGCCCCGATCCATGGGAACCCCCAAAGGAACAGCGCCGGAAGTATCAGGTCGGGTTGGGAGAGCCAGCCGATCGGAGCCTCGGCCGAGAAGACCCCCCAGCCGAACCACTGGTCGATCTGCACGAGGCCGGACTTGAGGCCGGTGGCGTCGAGGATGCGATTGAGCAGGCCGAGGTTCGGATCGAAGAAGAACTTCCAGATGAAGAGGGTGACGAGGCCGGGGACGATCATCGGCACGACCAGCAGGACGCGGTAGAGGTACTGCCAGCGGTCGCTGCGGAGTCGGTGGATCATGACCGCCATCGCGATCGAAGGGATCATCTTGAACAGGTTGAAGACGATGAGGGCTCCCACGGTCGCGAAGGAACTCCAGAGCACGCCATCGCTACCGATGCGTCGGAAGTTCTCCAGCCCGATGAATTGCTTGTTCTCCCCGCCCTGCCAGTCGAAGAAGCTGTGGTAGATCGCGGACCCAGCCGGGAAGTAGGCGAAAACCCCGACCATGATGAGCGACGGCACGATAAGGAGGTACAGGCGCCACTCGCGTTTGGCTTTCGCGCGGGAAATAGGGAGGGCCATGAGGGTCGGGTTCGGGATTGCAGCGCGGGATGAATCCTCAGGCGCGCGGCAGCGGGTACGGGGTGGGGCTTCGGAGAATCGGCTGGGCCGCGGAAAAGGTCCAGCGCTCAGCGCGTGCTAAATTCGTGGATGGTCGTGGTGCGATAGGTCTGCCCTGGCCGGAGGATGGTGTCGGGGAAACCGGCCTGATTGACCGAGTCCGGATGATGCTCGGTCTCCAGGCAGAATCCATGGAACCGGTCGTACGTCGATCCGCCCTTGCCCGAGAGGGGCGTGGTGTATGTGGCCGTGTAGAACTGCACGCCGGGCAGGTCGGTAAGGATGCGCATCACCCGACCGCTGTCGGGTTCATGAACTTCCGCGGCGAGGACTGGATTGGGCCGCGGTTGGTCCGCCAGAACGAAAGGATGATCGTAGCCGCCGATGGGGATCTGGTCGAGGCGGCGACCGATGATGTCTCCGCGGGTGAAATCGAACGCGCTGCCGGCGACAGGAAGCATTCGCCCGGTCGGCACCATGTCCGCATCCGTCTCAAGGTAGCGTGCGGCGTACAGCGTGAGGTGATGATTCAGCACGGGGCCGCGCCCGGCACCGGCGAGGTTGAAGTACGTGTGGTTGGTCAGATTCACGGGCGTGGCTTGGTCCGTCGTCGCGACATACTCGATGATGAGGGCGTTCTCCTCGGTCAGGACATAGGTCACCGCCGTGCTCAGATTCCCGGGGAAGCCTTGGTCGCCGTCGGGACTCAGGTACTTCAGGCACAAGGCGGGACCGCGGCTGTCGGGAACGATCTCCGCCTGCCAGACGACTTTGCTGAAGCCTTTCAGGCCGCCATGCAGGTGGAAGTTAGTCTTGGGATGAAGGTCCAGCGTATGGGACTTGCCATCGAGTTTGAACCTGCCGCCCGCGATCCGATTGGCCACGCGTCCGGTGATGCAGCCGAAGTAGACGGTGCCGTTGTGCCGCTCGTAGTCGGCGACGGTGTCGAAGCCGAGCGCGATGTCGGAGAGCTTACCGGCGCGGTCCGGGACGTGCAACTCGGTGATGATCCCGCCCAGCGTGATGATCCGGACCGCCAGCCCCCGGCTGTTCGTGAGCGTGTAGCGTTCGACGGGCACGCCGTCGCTGGTGGAGCCGAAGGTGTCTTTGGTCACGCCCGCCGAGGCGGGGCACGCGATGAGGCCAAGGGTGGTCAGCGAGACGAGGAGGGGTTTCACGGCGGCGGCGGGGTGGGGTGACTTGCGGGAATGGAGGCCGGCAGGGGCGGCGGGGGCGGGAGCGTGGGCGACTGGCCTTGGGTCGCTCCCGGTCGGCGATTCCGACGAGCCGGCGTCCCCGCGGGATCAGCAGGGTTCGGGAAGTCGCAGAGCCGGCCATGGTCGTTCGGGTTCCTCGTGGGAGTATGCTCGTTGCCACGGAGACCGACACGGGCATTGCGTCTATCGGGCGAGGTAGCCCCCATCGACCGGCAGGTCGCTGCCGGTGATGAACGAGGCGTCCTCGCTCGCAAGAAACGCGACCGCCGCCGCGACCTCCTCCGGCCGCCCCTGGCGATTGAGGAGATGGAGCGCGCCGACGCGGCGATTCTCCGTCTCGTAGTCGAGTCCGAACTGCTCGCAGTAGTTGCGGAACGCCGCCGTCTCGATGTACCCCGGGCAAATCGTGTTCACCCGGATGTTGTGCTTGGCCAAGTCAATCGCCCAGCACTTGGTCAGCCCGCGAATCGCAAACTTGGTCGCGTTGTAGGTCGCGAAGGTGGCCTGGCCGACGAATCCGCTGATCGATGACAGATTCACGATGCTGCCTCCCCCAGCCTCAATCAGCTGAGGCAGGACGTGATGCGTGACCCGCGAGGTGCCCCGGATGTTGACCTGGCAAATCCGGTCCATCTCCTCGACGCTCGCTTCGACGCCGCGGAACAGGAAGAGGGCGGCATTGTTGACGAGGATCGACGCCGGTCCGAGGTCCTTCCTCAGCCGGCTGATGGCGTCCGCCAGCTCCTCATCGACTGCGATGTCGCACCGCTGGAAGCGGAACGCATGGCCGAACTCCTTGAGTAGTTCCGGCCGCGGTTCCTGGCGGTCGATCCCAGCCACGACACATCCCTCGGCGAGCAGCCGTCGCGCCGCCGCCTCGCCAAGGCCGTTGGCGGCTCCGGTCACGATCGCGATTCGGTTGGTCAGTCCCTTCATGATGCGAGGAGATCAGTAGCGGCAGAACGCGCGGACCAGGGAACCGTCCGCTCCCTCGAAGTTCAGGGGGACCGCGAAGAACTCGACGACGGGAGCGGGGACCGAGGCGAGATTCGCGAGGCCCTCCACGATGACGACCTCCCGGTTGAAGAAGATGCGATGAATGTCGAGGTGGTCGACGGGGTGGATGGACGCCTGCTCCACCCCGATCAAATGAATGCCGAGTTCCTCGACGAGGTACGTCGCAGCGTCCCGCGAGAAGCCGGGGAATGCGTCGTGGTAGACCGGTGTATCCCAGTGCTGGGCCCACCCGGTCTTTACCAGCAACTTGCCATGGCGTTTGATCTCATCGGCGTGGGGGAGAAAGTCGGCGGGCGTGAAAAGCGCGTCCTTTACGCCTCGGTGCTGGAGATCGATGACGAACGCCGGCCCGACGCAGTGTTCGAGGGGAAGCGCGGCGGCATCCTTGCCCCCGGCCACACAATGCAGCATCGCGTCCAGATGAGTCCCGGTGTGCAGGTCGGTGCTGACATGGAGCATGTTGTAGTGGCTCCATTCGATGCCCCGCATCGGCCAGCCGAGAATTTGGGCGCAGCCGGGAAAGCCCCGGGTTCCGAGCCGGATGCGGTGGGAGAGGTCGTGGAGGGTTCGCGCGGCCATGGATCGTCAATGACACGGAGCTCGACGGCCGGGACGGTTGCCGGATCCGGCGGTGAGCGGATGCTTCGAAGTGTTCAGGGCTGGGGTAGGCTGACCCGGGCGGGTGAGCGCGAAGGGATCGCTCCATCAAGGGCTCGTTCCACCACCGACGGCCAGCCACTTTGTGGTTTCCGGTAAAACATGCCGGGCTGGAGGGCCGACGAGAGAAATCAGGCTCCCAGGGACCCGGCTGATTGCCGGTGCCTCTCCGGTCCCCATCGGACCGGCTGGGCGAGGCATCAGGTCAGTCGCCAGACGGGATGCCGCGCGGAGTGAGGGGGATTCAAGCGAGAGGGTGATGCTTCCGATTGATCGCGTGATCGCCGCTCTGCGGTGTCAAACGGCGTCGCTCGGCTCAGAAACCGCTCAGCATCGGGCTTCGCTTCGCGGCGTGCCGTGATGGACCTGTCACTCGCCGCTGGGTGGTGGGGCGGGTTACGGCCGGGTGATCTTCACGGACGTGCTCTCGAACTCCGCGATGTCCTTCCCGCCGTGCTTCCCCGGCGTGACGGCGTTGTTCTCGACCGTCACGTGATCGGAGGCTGCGACCAAGATCGCGCTGTCCGGCTTGAAGCCCAAGGCGTTGGTCTGCGGCTCCATCTGGTTGGCGCCGCGGATCACGTTGCCGCGGATGACCACTTGGGAGGCGTTGGCGCAGAGGATGGCCTGAAAGGCGGTGTTCTCGATGAGGTTGTTCTCGATGGTGAGGTTGCGGGCCGACGTATTCTTGGAGAAGAAGCGCCGGTTGTTGTTCTCCCTGCCGATGAGCAGTTGCTGGATGCCGGCATGCATGCCCACGGCGGCGGGGTCGCGCACGGGGACGAGGCTGGTGCCCTTGATCCGGTTGCCGCGAATGACGATGTTGTCCAGCGGCGCACCCATCATCAGGTTCTGACGATCGAGAGAGAGCTTGATGCCCGACATGGTGACATGCTCGATCTCGTTGTTCTCGATCAGGACATCGGCGGCCTGGATTCGCATGCCGTTGGCGCGGTTGCCGCGGACGCGATTGCGGCGGATGACGGTCCCCTGGCAGCGGCGGTTGAGGGCGATGATGCGGTCTCCGGGCTGGGACGGGATGTCGTGATCGAGCGTCAGTTCGAGAAACGATTCCGGGGTCCAGGGAAAGGGGTGGAGGCACTCGAGGTGCAATTCCCGGTTGCGCTCGGCAAGGTCCGGCCGACTCACCGTGCGGAGTCCCGCCACCCGCGCCACGCCTCTCACCGTGTCGTCGCGGTCGCGGATCTCCACGGTATCGCCCTCGGCGAGGATGTTGCGATAGATCGGGGTCACCAGCACGACGCGGGGTCCGGACGCGTGAACGAGGTTGCTGAACAGCCCGAAAAGCACGATCGCGTCATCGCCGGACTGCTCGACCACCCAGTCCTCGACCAGCGGCCCGCGTTCCGTGGACACGCTTTCGAAGACATCAAGGATCACCGACGTTTGGCGGTCCTTGATCGCGCCGCTCGGCCGCGGCCCCGGGCGAACGACGTTCTTGAGATGTCGGTTGCCGCCTCTTCCGGCGAACTCGTAGAGAGCCGACGGGCCGGTATGGAAGGTCAAGCGCTCCGTCTCACACGCCTCCGTGTTCACGAGATGGATCACCGAGTGCTGCCAATGATAAATGGTGTAGTATTTCGCGAATTTCTTGGGGTGCTCAGCGACGATTCCGGGGTTGCCGAACAGCTGCCACGGCTTGACAACAATCACGTCGCCCGGGACGAGGGCCTCCACGAAGGGACGGCTCCGGTCGGTGAACCTGACCACGCGTTGACCGACGAACTCGACTCCGGCGATGCTGGGTCCGAAGGAGCCCGTGACCGCCCGGCGCTGCCGGACATCCACCAACAGGAACGTGGAGTAGCCGGAGCGCACCGTATCCACGAACCCGTCGTCGCAGGGGTAACCGTCGTCGATCTTGAGGTCCCAGGTCATGGCCTGCGGATCGACCTTCACGACCTCGCCCTGGGTGAACGGCAGCGGATCGTAGTCAAACGTCAGGTTCGTCAGTCTTATCCTTGCGCAGTCATGGACCGTGATCGCCATGACATACTGGGTCATCAGCAGCAGCGCGCCGTTGCCCTCGAGAGTGACGTCGCTGGTGCGGTTGATCTTGATCGTCCGGTCGATGCGGTAGGTCTTGTTTTCGAGGACCACGTGCGCGGGGCCGCCGCTGGCGATGGCGGCATCAATGGCTGCTTGGATCACGTCGGCGTCGCTCATTCCAGGGCGAGAGTGATCGAGCACATGGAAAGTCGTTCTCGGTCCGACCGGGTCGGGAACGCCCGGTGCGCTTTGGGGTTTTGATTCAGCCGGCTGGGTTAGGCCTTGTTCTGCGGCACGAGCCGGAGCGGGACCGGCGCCCGTGGCCAGCGCCGCTGCGGAGATGGCCGCGATTCCGGAAGACTTGATGAAGTCGCGGCGATTCAGGGATTCAGTTTTGGCGGGCATGGGTGAGATAGTCGTGGTTGGGCTGTCGGGGTTAATTGTGGTGGAGCCGGTTCACGTGCCCGCATCGGCCATCTCGATCTTAACCACCTGCTTTCCTGTGGCGGTGGTTGGGAGGGTGCGGGTTTCGATGTCGTTGATCGTGATACTGCGAACCTGCTGGCCCTCGCCGGTGATATGGATTTCCAGTTCGGCCTGGCGGTAGGGCAGTTCATAAACCGCCACCGGGCTCATGCCTTTCGGAATCGTTGGCTGGAAGGTGATGCCATCGGTCTCCAGACGCAGGCCGCAGAGCCCGTGAATCACCATGCGAACATAGGCGGTCGAGCTGATAGTGTTTCGTCCGCAGGACTGCCAGAGGTTGATGCCTTCTTTGCCTTTTATGGGCGTAAATAGTTTAGCCATGGCTTCAGGGGTTTGCTCCCCGGCGCCTCCCAGTCGTGCGGCAATAAAGGCCTTCATCTCGTCGCCGTTTCGCATCGTCATGCCTTCCTGCACCCCACCATAGATTTCGCCGGTGATGGGATGATACATCTCAGCGAACTGGTTGTCGCGACACGCCCGGTCGGCGGTTTTTTTCAATTCGAGGGTAAAAAGATCCATCCGTCCTGCTGACGCAGCGACTTCGGACCATACTCCATTGATGGAGGGCCAGATAGAGTTCCGGTTACCAAAGATCATGGTATCCGATGAGGCATATCGGGGCCAGTTCGGCCAGATCACGGGAATTCCCTGCGGCGTGATCTGGATGTTCGCAAAGACACGTTTTGCCTGCTCGGGGCTGGCTATATCAAAAAGCAGGGCGAGCGTATTGCCCCAACCCTCCTGCTGATCGCTGCCGCCATAGACATCAAGCATGTAGCGGTAGATGCCCGCATCCTCTCTCCAGAAATGCTGGTTGATGGCCGCCTTGAGCCGAGCGGCTCTCTCGAGCAGGGTCTGGTCGACCTTCAGTCCCAGTTCCTGCTGCATGCGCGCTGCCAGCACGTATCCCTGATAGTTGATGCATTGAATGGAAAGGGCGTGCATGGGCAGACCGAGTCCAACCGCGACTTTCTTGTCCGGATGATGTTGCGGCCACTTGATGATATGGCCGACGCCTGGCATCGATTTCGCCCAGGAGTCCGGATACTGCGAAATGCCGTCCCCCATGAAGGCGGGTCCGCGAAATAGATTCAGTTCCGGGTCGAACTCGGTGCGCTCGCCATACTCCAAGCCGTTCAAAGTGACCGCTAGCGCAACCTTCAAGAACGGACGGCTGCCCGTAAGGAGGTAGTTTGCCCAGGCCGCAACGGTCCAGGACATGCCGTTTAAATTCTGGAGATTGTAACACTGGATCGCTCCATTCTCTTCCGCCTTCAGCGTGTAGAGCAAAGAGCTCGTCACGGCATCGGACTGCAGGAAACCGGCGCCGTCCCAAGCATACATCGCGACGTCAAAAGGGTAAATGCTGACGCGGTAATCTATGCCGCCCACCACCAATGAGACCCGATCTGGAAAGACATCACGGGTGCCCGCAATTTCTGTCAGGCGCGCGGTCAAAGCATCCCACTGCTTCTTGGACTGCGGGAACCGGGCTCGCGGGAACGGAAGAGCTGTCGCAGGCAGAATGTTACTGACCAAGTCCCCGCTCGCGATGCGGAAAGCCCTGCCAATGTTTGGATCACCAGCCGTGACGTAGGGGTGTAAGTTGGAGGCGGGCTCGGCCGCGTGGGACGCAGCCAATGGCGCGAGCGGCGGGGAGGAAAGAACCGTGGGCGTTTGTGTCATGACGATGGTGTTTCGACTGCGTTTAGGTGTGCTTCAGTTCGATGTTCACGGTCTGACCGGCAGGCAGGGCGTAGCGGCCGGGGGCGATTAACTTCAAGGCGAGCTGCTCGTCGCGGTGCACCACGAGCTCACCTGCGGCGTTCGGGGGCAGCGTGAGGCTGAGCGTCCGGTTGCCGAGCGGGCCCTTGCCGGAAAACCCGATCGGGCCGTGCGGGGTGTGCACCGTGAGCGCGAGGTCGGGCAGGTCGGCGAGTTGCGGGCGGATCTCGTAGCGGTTGAACGCCGGTTCAAGCAGGCGGATGCCGGCCAGGCTCATCACGGCGACGTAGAGCGGCGCGCAGCAGGCGTGGCTCCAGTTGTTCGGCGTGTCGGGCTGGTTGCTGCCGCCGTAGAATTCCTCGATCGAATTGTTGAGCCGCACCGAGTTCATGGCGCCATAGACCTCTCGCAATTCCTTCACGACCACGTCGGAGCGTCCGCCCTTGGCCAGGGCCCACCAGCCCCACGCCACCAGCTCCGTCGAGTTGTCGATCCCGACGTTCTTCGGCTTCGTCGCGAGCAGGTCCGCAGCGGCCATCGCCCCGTAAGCAAGGCCGCCCGCGTGCAGGGCGCAGAATGAGTTCACATACAAACGGTCGTATCGGACGCTTTCCCGTCCGAGCTTATCGATGTGAGGCGTTTGCAGGTGCGGGTTGCCGTGGATGGAGAAATCTCCGTAGCCTTGGTCATCCGTGATGATGAGAAGGACGTTGGGCTGCTTCGCTTGAGTCGCATGGGTGACGTCGCAGACGGCGAAAGGCGCTAGCAGCAAGGCCGCTAGGAATGAAATGGTGGGCTTCATCGTCGCTTTTCGTTTTTCGTCGTGGATGAGATTTCTCCTATCGTCGCCTCACCACTGACCGAGATCGGGTTCGGCACCTCAGACGTCATGATGTTGTCGAGCTGGAGCTGGCCGATTTCGCCGATGTCATGCTGGACGACGCTCCCGATCCGGTTGACGGTGATGTTCGAGAGATGGAGGCGGTGGATCTGCGGCTTGCGCTCCAGACTCTGCAAAGCTTCGGGCCAGCCACGTCCGGCCGCGGCCCAAGGACTTGAGGCATTGAGTATGCTCCGTCCGATATCGTAATATCTCTTCAACTTGGTTTTATCCGGATCGGTGCGGACCAGCGAACCGGCGATGGGCATTTCCTTCGGGCGAAAGAGGGTCACATCATTCACCGAAAGAAGGCCAACGTGCCCATCCACTTGGATCAGGGGAGTCTGGGCGGAGCGCGGATTGTTTTGGTAGACGCTCATCCCGTCTACGCGCAGCACACCGATGTCGGAACTCGGCTGCACCCAGACCACGGGCCGACTGTCTACGGGTTGGTGGCTGTGGATGTTGCGCAGCGTGAGTTGCTCGATGTTGCCCTGGATCAGAAATATGAAGGGCAGCGGCCCGAAGTCGGGCTCCAGCGGGCGAAGGTCGATGTTCTCAAAGGTGATCCGCCCAAAATCGCCTCCGGGACGCCACTGAGGCGAGATGAAGAAGCCATACTTGGTGAAGGTCCCCTGCACATTGCGGATGGAGACGCGATCCACCCGCGAGGCGCGGGAGGAAATGCGGATGCCGTTGTGCGCCCCGTCAATGAACACACCGTCAATGTCCACATCGCTGATGGGACCGAAGCTGACGTTGGGTCCCATAAAATCGTTGTAAGTGAACTCGCCCTGCTTGTTCCAGTCGCTATAGAGGCCGTCGGCAATGATGGCGATGATGTCATCGCCAGGGTTGCCATGGATGTTTCGCATGGAGAGAAACCGGCCCGGGCCATGGAATTGAATGCCGCACTGGTATGGAATGGGCTTTTGGCCGACGTGAATGAAGACGTTCTCGCAGGTGACGCGCTCACAGTTCGAGAACTGGACGGCGAGGGTGGTCATGTCCCTGATGGTGACATCGCGCATCGTGACCTGCTCCACGCCATACAAGCCGATACCGACGGTCCAGTTCCGTCCTGGCGGCAACTTTGACTGTACTGTGTGTGGGGTTTGGTTTGCGGAGTTTCCGTTGTAGGTGCCACCCCGGAACGCGATGTTTTGGTTCGTGCGCTCTATGCGCGAGGGATCGGCGTTGATGATGATCGGCTGGTCGGAATGGTCCGCTAGGAAGAAGCCGCAATCGCTCGTGAGGCACTCGATGGTGGTGTTGGAGTGGATCTTGAGCCCCTTCACGAGGATCGCGCCGTCAACGATGAGCCTCAGCGAACCGAGCTTCGGCGCGCGGTCGAGGATGCTCTGGATGAGGGCCGTGTCGTCCGTGCCGCCGCCGGTCTCGACGTTACTGTCGAGCTTAGCGCCGGCCTCGCGGGCGATGACCCCGCGGGAGTCCGCGGAGGGTGAGGCGCGCAGCGCGGAGATCGGCGCGAGCAGCAGGGCGGTGAGAAGTATCAGCGTGGGTTTCATGGCGTGGTCTATTGCTGCTTGGCTTCGGTTTTGGTCGCGGCGGGCGGCGGCACGGGCTTGGGCATCTGTTTCTGCCAGGCGAAGAAGGCTGCGCTGAGTTCCTTGACCTTTTCAGGGAACTCGGTGGCGAGGTCGTTCAGTTCGGCGGGGTCGCGACTCAGGTCG
>JBEIGD010000039.1:0-30783 GCA_040382075.1 Opitutaceae bacterium | reverse complement strand
CTGAACGAGGTCCGGGCGGCGCTCGATCTCAGTCGGTTGTGCGAGCTGCGGGTCAATTTTCCGCGGCCGACCGGCGCCCGGCCGGGACCGCAGGTCCGGCGCATCACGATTGAAACGACATGAGGCATGGCGCAAAAAAGTCTCAACGAACCCGGAAAACTCGAGCTCTTCGCGCAATCCAATTTGAATCCGCCATGCCTATGGCTGGGACCGTGCGGCTGGCGCCCGCAAATACAGGGAAGATGCGGATCGCGATATGAGGCCCACGGAAGAGACGGCGATAGTTCTGACCAACGACGAGCGACTTCGTCGAGTCGCTGAACTGTTGTGCAAGGCGATCTCGCTTTCCGAGGCAAAACGCGTGGTGGAGAAACCTCCTTCCTCCGGCAAGGTCGTCGTTTCTACGCCCGTCACGACCTCGGCCGGTGACGTCGGCTCGGACGAGCATCGCATTCTGGACTACTTGGAGTTGGCGGGACGTGGAGCGCCCGCAGCGATTCGAAAGGCACTCGGGCTGTCTAGGTCGGCGACCTATCGCGCGCTGCATCGGCTCACGGTCGTCGGGCATATACGTCCCGGCGGGAAGACCCGTGGGCTCGCCTACCAGCTCAACGATGCCGAGCCGCCGCCGCACAAGATCGCACTGAACTAGCCGATGCCGCCCAGACCTTCAGCGGTCGCCGAACCCGGAAACAGGCGGGTGCCAGTGGCCATCTACGCGCGAGTTTCCACGGACAATCAGGTCGGCGGCCGGTTCGATTCGTGCGAAAGTCAGACAGCGGTCTGCCGGGACTACATCCGGCAACGCGCAGATGAGGGGTGGTATGAAGTCGCTTCGTTCACCGATGCCGCCTACTCGGGCGGCTCGATGAATCGGCCCGGGATTCAGTCGATCAAGCGCATGATCGAAGCCGGCGAGGTGAAGGTGGTCGTCATCTTCAAACTGGAGCGCATGTCGCGCAACATGGACGAATGGGGTCCGTTTCGCGCATTCCTTGAGCGGCATGGGTGTCGGTTGGAAAGCGCCACCGAGGACATTTCCGAAAGCGAGCCAGAGGGGCGGTTGAAGAATAATATCCTGATCAGTGTGTCTGACTTCGAGCGTCGGAACACCGCGAAGAAGACTCGCATCAAAATGCGGCAACAGGCCATGCGCGGCTACTGGAACGGCGGAATGGTGCCATACGGCTACAGCTACGATAAGAACACGCAGTCGCTGCAGAAGCACCCGACTGACTCTCTCGTGATCCGCCGAATCTTCGAGCAGGCCGCTCAGCTGGTATCCCTGACCGACATCGCAAACGCGCTGAACGCGGAGGGTCTGCGCACCCCCGAGCGGGTCATGCAGCGCCGTGATGGCACCAGCGACATTTGGGGCGGCCGAGTCTTTCGCTCGGACGGCTTGCGCCTCATTATTCGCAATCCGCTCTACCGGGGCGTGGTGAAATTTGAAGGCCAGGAATATCCCGCCAAGCACGAGGCATTGGTTTCACAGGAGATTTGGGACCGGGCAAACGCCGCTACCGCCGAAACAAAAACCAGACCGGTTCACCTGTTTCAGGAACGTGATGCGCAGAACCACCTGCTCAAGGGACTCGCGTGGTGCGGTTCCTGCGGCCGGGCGCTGGTGCCGAACGATAGCGGAAAGAAGAGCGTCCGCGGTGTGAAGTATCGTTACTACACTTGCAGCCTGTTCAGGCGCGAATCCGCGATCCGTCCTTGTGCGGTTGGGCGACTTTCGGCCGATGCGCTCGAACGGGTGGTCATCGCCTTGATCGGAGAGGCCAGCAAGCATCCGACGCTGATCGGTGAAATGGTGGAGGTGTCGCGACGGATGCGCGTAGGCGACCGTGATGCGCTTCGCCGGGAGGTCGACCGCATCAAGGAGTCGCTCACGGTGGTGGATAAGAAGCTGCGCAACTGCGCTGAGGCGGTCGCCAACGACGGTGCAGACGCGCTGCGCGAAGCGTTGATTCGGCGCGCTGCCGATCTGCGAGACGAGCGGCAGCGTCTGCTCGTGGAGCAGGAGCGGGCAAGACAGGCGCTGGTTGCATCCGAAGCCGGCGCCCTGGAGGAGCGACGCATCAGGGATAATTTGGAGCGACTCGGACAGGTGCTGCCAAATCTGCCACCCGAGGAGCGAAAGGAACTCATCCGGCTTTTCGTCGAGCGCGTCGACGTGCGTGGCGCCAAACCAAACACACGGCGCAAGCCACAGGAAGAGCCAGCGATAGCATCGGCCGCCGCCGCGCGAGTCATGGAGATCAACATCAAGCTCCACCTCGCAGAGTTGGTGCGCGGCATGGAGGAGCGCGCAGCGGCTCAATCGGAATCTGCCGCAAACCGCCGCGCGATCTCGATCCGCGGGTTGGACCTTGGAGCACGGGTGGATTTCACCAACGCACAGCGCGGCGAGGTGGCGATAGTCGCGCCGTTCGGGCAAGTGCTCCGCATCCAGGATCGCGTCCGCACTGTGCCGAAACCGAAACCTGCACGGGAGCATCCGATCATCCGGGCGCACAAATGGCACCAGATGCTGGAAAGCGGAGAGGTTGCCACGAGATTTGAGTTAGCGAAGCGGATGAAGCTCACTCCTGGTGTAATCACCCGCATCCTTAAGCTCATCGAACTGGACCCGGGCATTCAGGCATACCTTGCGGAGCTTAAAACAACTTCAGCGATTCTCCATTTCGGTTACCGTCCGATGGGGGAACTAGCCGATCTGCAACCTCACGAGCAAAAGGCGGCATTCGACAAAATGCGCGCGGCCTACGAAGGAATCGAACGTCGGCGAAATGAGCGTGGAAAGACTATCACGCTGCCTTCGTCGACGCATTCACCGTCTAAAACGCCTCGCATCTCAGCCGGATAAGATCGGAGGAATTTTCAGGGCCTTCGCGGCCGAAAAAACGGGCGAAGGCGTGCGATTTTTGGCCGCAAAATCTTTTGTCACGGTTTGCGGAAACCTTCGTTCTCCCGTGAAAAATCGGCCCCGCCACGGAGCAAACCACGAACTTCTGCAAACCGTGACAAAAAGACCGAACGCCTTTCTCGCCGATCTTCAGCTACTTACCTCGGCTTTTGTCACGGACCGAAAAAAGTTCTCGGTTCTTTCACACTGGCTGCCTGGCATGGATTCGAACCATGACTAGGCGAGTCAAAGTCGCCTGTGCTACCATTACACCACCAGGCAAGGAGGGTGAAGGAAGCACGCTGCCGGAATTCGCCGGAGCGTCAAGGACTCGGAGGGCGAGCCAAGGATTTACTTTTGGCTCGTCCTTCTCTCTCCTGCGGAGTCGCTTCCGCTCCCCCGCACCCCGATTCTCCTCCCCGCACCGGAAGAGCACCCCTCCCCTCTCAGTCACGCCACTTTCCGCATCTCGTCCGATCCCTCCTTTCGTTTCGTCATCCTCCCCCTTTTCCCACCATGCTCGTCCATACTGTCTTCTTCTGGCTCAAGCCTGATCTCACGGCCGAACAGCGTGCCGACTTCCGCCGCGGGGTCGAATCGCTCGCAAACATCAAGGCCACCGAGAAGGTCTTCGTCGGCACCCCCGCCGGCGTGCCCGACCGGCCCGTGATCGACAAATCCTACAGCGTCGGCCTCACCGTGCTCTGCAAGGACATCGCCGCCCACAACGCCTACCAGGTCGACCCGATCCACCTCGCGTTCGTCGAGCGCTGCAAGCCGTACTGGGCACGCATCCAGGTCTACGACTGCGAGTAAGCGCCGCCCGGGTGCCGCGCGCCCGTCCACTCCGCCCGCACCCCGCTCCTCGGTCACCTCGACCACCCTCCGCCGTCTCGCCCACCGCCGTGGCCCCCGCCGTCGCCACCGCCCTCCCCCGCTCGCTCCAGGCCGCTCTCCCGGCGGACCGCTGGTTGACCCAGCCCGCCGAGCTCGCGGCGTACGAGAGCGATGGACTGACCGCCTTCCACGCGCGGCCCATCGGGGTGGCGGTGCCGGAATCCGAGGCCGAGGTCATCGCGCTGGTGCGGGCCTGCCGCGACGAGGCCATTCCCTTCGTCGCCCGCGGCAGCGGGACCAGCCTGTCGGGCGGCTCGCTCCCGGTGGCTGGCGGCATCGTCATCGCCCTCAATCGCCTCAACCGGATCGTCCGCCTCGATCCGGACCGTCGCATCGCGGTGGTCCAGCCCGGCGTGATCAACACGCACGTCTCCCTCGCCGCCGCGCCGCATGGGTTGCACTACGCCCCCGATCCGTCCAGCCAGACGATCTGCACGATCGGCGGCAACGTGGCGTTCAACTCCGGCGGCGCCCACTGCCTGAAGTACGGGATGACCGCCAACCACGTCCTCGGTCTCCGTGCCGTGCTGGCCACCGGCGAGGTCGTGACATGGGGCGGCGACAGCCGCGAGCGGGTCGGTCCCGACTGGTGCGGACTGTTCACCGGCAACGAGGGCCTCTTCGGCATCGCGCTCGAGGTCACCCTGCAGTTGCTGCCAAAGCCCGAGACGTACCAGACGGTCCTCGCCGGCTACCGTTCGCTGGAGGACGCCGGTGACGCGGTCGCCGCGATCATCGCCAGCGGGCTGCTCCCCGGCGCGCTGGAAATCATGGATGCGCTCGCCCTCGAGGCGGCACGCGCCGCGGTGCAGGCCGACTATCCGCCGGGCTGCGAGGCGGTGCTGATCGTCGAGTTGGAAGGGCCGCGCGAGGTCGTCGCCCGCGAGCGCGTCCGACTCGACGCGGTGCTCGCGCAGAGTCGCGCGACGGAGATTCGACCCGCGCGCAACGCCGCCGAGCGGCTTGCGATCTGGAAGGGCCGCAAATCCGCCTTCAGCGCCGTGGGTCGACTGTCACCGGACTTCATCGTGCAGGACGGCGTCGTCCCGCGACGGCGGCTCGGCGAGGCGCTCCGTCGGATCGGCGAGTTGGGCCGGGCCGCCGACCTGCGCATCGCCAATGTCTTCCACGCCGGCGACGGCAACCTTCACCCGCTCATCCTCTTCGACGGCCGCCAGCCCGGGGCGCTCGGGCGAGCAGAGGCCCTCGCCGGACAGATCCTCCGACTCTGCCTCGAGATGGGTGGGTCGATCACCGGCGAGCACGGCGTGGGCGTGGAGAAGCGAGACTTCCTGCCGGAGATGTTCAACGCCGACGAGATCGACTGCCTACAGCGCATCCGCGCCGCGTTCGACCCCGATCAGCTCTCAAATCCCGGGAAAATGTTCCCTGGGGACGCCGCCGCGTCCAGCGGCACGAGCCACGGCCTCCACCCGCTCGAGCGGGCCGGGGTGATTTCCCGGACCTAGCGAAGGAGCCGATCGCCGGATGTCCGCTTCACTTCATCCCTCCACGTTCGATGAGCTGGCCGCGCTGGTGCGGGCCACTCCCCGGGTGCTCGCGGTGGGCGGACGCACCAAGCCGCGCCTCAGCGCCGGCGTCGAGGCCACGCCGCTCGTGCTCACCGGCCTGGCCGGGATCGTCGAGTACGATCCGGCGGAATTCACCGTGACCGCGCTGGCGGGCACGCGCCTCAGCGACCTGAATGCCGCGCTTGCGCGGCACGGTCAGCACCTGCCCTTCGATCCGCCGCTCGCGGCCGCGGGCGCGACGGTCGGCGGCACCCTCGCCTCCGGCCTCGCCGGCCCCGGCCGCTTCCGCTTCGGGGGCGTGCGCGACTTCATCATCGGCGTGCGCTTCATCGACGGCTCCGGCCGCCTCCTGCGCCTCGGCGGCAAGGTGGTCAAGAACGCCGCCGGCTTTGACGTGCCGAAGTTCCTCGCCGGCAGCCTCGGCCGCTTCGGCGTCATCGCGGAGGCGACGTTCAAGGTCTTTCCGAAGCCGGAGTCCACCCTCACGCTCCGCCTCGAGGCGGACTCCCTTTCTGCGAGCCTCGCCCTGCTCACGACCCTCGGCCGCGGCCGCTACGAGCTGGAGGCGCTCGACATCGCACCCGGGGGTTGGCACGTGTTCGCGCGGCTGGCGGGTCCGGCCGACGCGCTGCCCGACCTCGCGCGCGATCTCCTCACGCGGCATCGCGGCGAAACCCTTTCCTCCGCCGAAGCAGCGGCGCTCTGGACGGCGTGGCGGGATTTCGGTTGGGCTGACTCCGCCGCCGGGCTCGCCAAGGTCCCGTGCTCACTCGCCTGCCTTCCCGCACTCGAGCAGGCGGTGGCGGCCGTCGAGGGCCGCTGGCACGTGAGCTCCGGCGGCGACGTCGCCTTCGTCGCGCTGCCTCATCCGGGTCTGGCGGAGACCTTCTCGGCACGCCTCGAAACCGCCGGCCTGACCGCGCTGCTGCTGCGGGGCGACGGGCCGTTGTTCCTCGGGCGCCGGACGGCGGCAGCCATCGACGTTGCGGTGAAAGCGGCGCTCGATCCCGTAAACCGGTTTCCCTCCCTTTCCGACTGATGCTGCACCAAATCCAGCCCGAGCGTCAGGGTCCTCTTGGCACCGCGATGGCCGACGCCGTGTCGCGCTGCGTGCACTGCGGCTTCTGTCTCGCCGCGTGTCCCACGTACCGGGAACTTGGACAGGAAATGGACTCCCCGCGCGGCCGCATCGTGCTGATGAAGCAGGTGCTTGAGGGCCAGTTGCCGGCGGCGGCCGCGCAGCCGCACGTGGACCGCTGCCTCGGCTGCCTGGCCTGCGAGCCGGCGTGCCCGAGCGGTGTGCCCTACCGGGATCTCATCAGTCCCTACCGCGCGACGATCGGCGCGGCGGAGCACACGCGTGACTCCGGGGCGAACCTGCGACGCTGGCTCGCGTCCACGTTCCTGCCACATCCGGCGGCGTTCCGCATCGCGGCGCGGGCCGGACTGCTCGCCCGGCGCCTCCTCCCGTGGACGCCGCCTCCGCTGCGTCCCCTGCTCCGCCTCCTGCCGGAGTCGCTGCCCGCGGCGGTGGCGCTGCCGGCGTTCACGCCGGCCCGCGGACCGCGACGCGCGCGGGTCGCGCTGCTCGCCGGCTGCGCGCAGCAGGTGCTCGATCCCGACATCAATGTCGCGACGATCGCCGTGCTCGCGCGCAACGGCGTCGAGGTCGTGATCCCGCGCGCTCAGGGGTGCTGCGGCGGGCTCGCCTGGCACACGGGGGACCTTTCCGCCGCGCAGACGGCGGCACGGCGCAACCTCGCGGCGTTCCCCGGAGACGTCGACGCGGTCGTGACCAACGCGGCTGGGTGCGGATCGGCGCTGCATGAGTACGGACTGATCCTCCGCAGCACCGCGGAGGCCGAGCAGGCGGACGCGTTCCAGAAGCGCGTCGTCGATGTCAGCGTCCTGCTCGACCGCCTTGGCCTCGTCCCGCCGAACCGCCGCTTCGCCCGGCGGGTGGCCTATCAGGACGCCTGCCACCTCGCGAACGCGCAGGGCGTGCGTCAGCCACCCCGGCGGTTGCTGGAGGCGATTCCCGGACTGGAACTGGTCGAGATCGAGGGTGCCGACCAGTGCTGCGGCAGCGCCGGCACGTACAACCTCGACCAGCCGGACATCGCGGCGGCGCTCGGCCGCCGGAAGGCGGAGGCCGTGGCGGCGAGTGGCGCCGAATGGGTGGCTTCCGGCAACATCGGGTGCCTCACCCAGCTCCAGCACCACCTGAAGGCGCTCGGTGCCGCGATCCCCGCTCGCCATACGCTGCAGATCCTTCGCGACGCGTATGAGGAGTAAGCGGTGCGGCGGAGGCAGCGGCTACCAGGGCATCCACGTCAGGCCGACCGAAACGGCCGATCGCACCCCGAGACCGTAGGCGGAGCGGTCGCCGCCGGTGCGCCACGCGACGCTGCCCCAGATCTGCAGGGAATCCGCCAGGTCGCGCCGCAGGTACCCCAGCCATTCACCGCCGCCCTCATCGATGCCGTGGGTGTACCGCACCAGCCACGCCGTGCGCACGTCGCCCGCATTCGCGAGCTGCACGCCCGCGCGGTGGCGCCCGTAGGGCTCCGGCAGGGTTGTAAGGATTCCGCCGATCTGGCCATCCGCGATGCCGAAGGGCTGGCGCACCAGCGCGCGCAGCGCGGCGGCGACCTGACCGCGCCGGTCCGCGCCCCAGGCGTCACCATTGCGCCAGACCTCGACGTTGACCGTGGCGCCGCTGAGCAGCGTATAGGCTCCCCCCACGATCGCCTTGAGCCGCCGCGTGTCGCCCCCGAGCGGCTGGAGCGACCAGCCGGTGGGGCTCGGGCCGCGCTCGGGGAAGAGGGAAGCCGGACCCTCGCTCCACCCGGCCTCGCCGTAGACGATCAGGGCGTCGCTGACCGTCGCCTGTGCCCAGCCGTGGACGCTGGCCCGCTCGCGCGGAGCCGCCGCGGCGACGAAGGCCGCGCTGGCCGCATCGCCAACCCAGTCGAGCTTGATGCCCTGCCGATGCGCGGACGCAACCTCGGCCCGGCCCCGGCCGAACTGGGTGATCGCGGTCGCGGACCAAGCCCGGTTGAATTGCCAGCGTACCCGCGCCAGATCGATGCCCCCGAGCGCACGCTGGGGATTGGCACGGTTGTTCTCGGCGAAGAACGGATTCGACGGATTCCAGAAGGTCGCCGGACCCCACAGGAGCACCTCGCGGCCCGCCTGCAGGCTGAGGCCGGAGCGCGGTCGCACGCGCAGCCAACCCTCGTCGAGCTGGGTGGCGACGTCGTGTTTACCCCCGGCGGCCGTCGCGAGGACCCGGGGCTTCGCCGTCAGCGAAACGCGCGCGAACTCCCACGTTACCTCCGGGCGCAACTCGATCGCGGACGTGGAGTCAGGAAGCCCGGCCACGCGCGCGAGGGCGGATCCGTCCCGCGGGCGAACCTGCTCCCAGGAAGCGACGATCTCGGCGCGGCTGGACCACGTGCCCGGCCCGGCGGGAGTCGCGCGCACGGGGGCGACTCCGACCGAAGCCACGAGGGCGACGATGGGGATCGCGAGGGCCGAGCCGATCACCCGCGGCAGCCGGGACGCGACGCCGCGCGCCCGTCGGCGCCATCGCGGGCCCACGTCCTCGTCGTTGGACCCGGAGTGCTGACGCAAGCGGATCATTGCACGAGTTCGAAGCGCGACGGATCCGGTGCCGCCACGCGCACGTCGCGGTAGGTCATCACCGTCTGGTTCGTGGGATTGATCGCGTCCGAGATGATCGTTCGGCTGACGAACCGGCTGCGTGCACCGGAGAACTCGATCTCATTCTCGTACTCGAAGCGGGCCCGCTTGAGAAGCTTGCCGGAGACCGTGTAGAACTCCGCCTGCACGCCGACCCCGCGCTCGAGCGAGACCCAGTAGCGGATGCGGTCGTACGTCACGTTCTTGGCCTTGGCGGACAACTCCAGCACCTGGCACGGTTCACCGTCGATGGATTCCTGGGGACCCAGCGTGGCCCGGTAGTCGGCGCGGTAGTTCGTGGTCGCGATGTCTCCGTTGGCCGCCTCGCCGACCAACCGTTGGCGCGGACTCAGGGGGACCGGCTTCCGCAGCCCCGGCCGCGAGAACCACATATTGCGCCCGAGGATGATGACGAACTGGCCCTTGCTCTTCTCCGGGGCGGTGTAGTCGACCCGGGAATCGTTGTCGCGGGCGATGGCACTGAGGACCTGCCGGGACTGGCCGTCGGCGTCGGTGGACACGATTTCGATCGTCCAGGCGAGCCCGGGCAGGCCGCCGCCGCGGGCGCGGTCGCTGGATTCCAGCAAGGCATCGACGGACGACGCGGCTGCCTCGGGGGCGAGGCGCGCCGCCGGAACCAGCAGTCCGACGAACGCGGCGAAGAAGCCGATGAGACGGATGAAGGAAGACGTGTTAGACATGACCGAGGGCGTCGACGACTTCGAGTTGGGCGGCGCGGCGGGCGGGGATGCACGCCGCGAGCATGGAGACAAAGGAGAGCAGTCCCATGAGCACCAGCATCTGCAACGGGAGGATGGCGACGGTAAGCGGCACCGGGCTGGACGAGGACGGCGGCGTGTACGCCAGACCGCTCCCGTTGATGGCGGATCCGATCGCGACCGTCAAAGCAAGGCCCGCGGCGCAGCCCAGCAGCCCGAGGACCCCGCCCTCGAGCGCGAAGAGCCGAAGGACGCCGGTGCGGCGCATCCCGATGGCACGCAGCGTGCCGATCTCCCGCACCCGCTCCATCACGCTCATGGTCAGGGTATTCACGATTCCCATCAGAACGACGATGAAGACGATCGTGAAGAGGAAGAGAAAGATCAGATCGAAGAGATTCTTCACCTGGCGATAAAACACGGAGAGCTCCTCCCACGTCCGCATCTCTGCGTCGATGCCAGCCTCCTTCAGAAGCGGGCCCAGCCGCGCCCGGAACGCATCGGCGGAGGAGTCCGGGTGCAGCAGGACGACGAGGCGGCTGGCACCTTCGGTGTCGAGCAGGCGCTGCACGTACTCCAGCGGCAGGCGCAGCAGCTTGTCGTTGGTTGCGCTGTTTCCGGTGTCCCAGGTGCCGAGCACGTCGAGGTCCAGCGCGTTGGTCTGACCCTCGAGGGTGGTCGAGAGCAGCGTGGCGGCCCCCCCGGCCTCGACGCCGAGGAGGGCGGCAAGCCCGCTGCTGACGAGTCCGCTGCTCGAGCGTCGAGAGTCGAGTGAATCTTGCTGCCAGATCCGGTCCTCGCCAGGGAGGGCGCGGAGACGGGCGGATGACTCGGGCTCCTCGCCATCCGCGATGAAGATCGTGGAAATCTTGCCGTTGGACACGAGACCCGAGACCCCGAGCAACGGGGTGGTGAGTTGCACCTCGGGCTGAGCCTCGATCAGGCGGCGCAGGCGCTGCAGCTCGTCACGCGAGATGATGTACTTGGCGGGATTGACGCCGCCACGCTCGAAGAAGCCCGGCTTCGCGAGGGTGACGTGCCCGAGGCCCTCGTAGTGGATCGCGGTTCGCCGGAGGCCGGTGTAGGTGTCCTGGATGTAGCCCGAGAACAGGTTGATCGCGGTGAAGCCCACCGCGATCGAGAGGAGCGTGGCGAGGCTGCGGCGGCGGTTCTTCCACACGCTGCGCAGGGCGATGGTGAGCGAGATCATGCGGCGGCCTCCTTCGCGTCGACGATGCGGCCGTCGGAGATGCGGACCAAGCGGTCGACCGCATCGAGCAGGCGCGGATCATGGGTGGAGAAGACGAAGGTCACGGACTGGGTCCGGTTGAGCGACCGCATCAGTTCGATGATCTGGTGGCCGGTCGCCGCATCGAGGTTCGCGGTCGGCTCGTCGGCGATCACGACCAACGGATCGGTCACGAGGGCACGGGCGATGGCGACGCGCTGACGCTGGCCGCCGGAGAGTTGGTCGGGACGCTGGTGCGCCTGCCCCTCCAATCCGACCTGCCCCAGCCGGAGCAGCGCGGCGCGGCGGGCCACCGCCGCGGAGGTGCCCGCCAGGGTCAACGGGAGCATCACGTTCTCGAGGGCGGTGAGTACCGAGATGAGGTTGAAGCTCTGGAAGACGATTCCGATCTGCCGGTTCCGGAGATCGGCCCGTTGGCCGTCATCGAGACCCGCGGTGTTGCGGCCATCGAGGAAGACCTCACCCGAAGTGGGAACATCGACGAGGCCGACGAGGTTGAGCAGCGAGCTCTTGCCGGAGCCGGATGGCCCCCAGAGCGCGGCGAATTCGCCGCGTGCGAAGGAGAGGTCGATTCCGCGGAGCGCGTGGACGGCGGTCCGTCCGAGGCGGTAGTCCTTGGTGACGCGCCTGAGTTCGATCAAAGGCATGGTGGTGAAGCGTGGTAGTGTGGCTGAGTTGATCCGTCGGGGCAATGCTCGCCCCATCGGCGCGTTTCCGGAAGTCCGCAGGGATGAGCGGGCGAATCTCGGGGATGAAGGGTCGTCGCGGGGGACGGGACGCCGGCGGAGCGGTGACCCGGTCCACCCGCGTGGACCGCCACTCGGACGGGCAAAACGACGGTTCATCCCTCGGGGCTGGCTCCGGGCGATGCCTTCGCCCCATGACGGAGACCTCCCCTCCTTCCCATGCGCATGCTCCTCACCCCCGCCCTCCTCACGCTCGTCTGCGCCAGCCAGTCCGCTGCCGCCACCCTCGAAATCGTAGCGACCGGCCTAAAGCGATCGGAGGGTCGAGTCCGCATCGCGGTATGGGCCTCCCCCGCGACCTTCCTGAAGGAGCCCCTCCGTGCGGCGGAGGTGGCCGTGCCCGTCGGTGCGGACTCCGTTCACGTTCAGTTCGAGGACCTCCCGACCGGCAAGGTCGCAGTCAGCGTCTTTCAGGACCTGAATGGCAACCAGCAGCTGGACACCGGTTTCGCCGGCATCCCGAAGGAGCCGTATGGGTTCTCCCGCGCGGCCCGCGGTAGGTTCGGTCCCCCGACGTTCGCGGATGCCTCGTTCGAGGTGGCGGGACCGCTCACTGCGATCGAAATCAAGCTGAAGTAGACCCCGCCCGCGTCGATGGTCATTCTGGATTTCCACCCGCCCCGCCTCCCGTCCCATGCCGCTGTCTTCGCGACTCTCCTCTGAAGGCCTGACCTGGTGGCAGGTAATCCTCTACGCGCTGATCGGGAACTCCTTGGTCGCCGCAGTTCTCTGGCTCGCGGCCGTACACGATTCGTTCTCCGAACTATGGATCACGTCGCAATCCATCGGCTTCTCGATCATGACGCTGCACTTCGTGATCGCGGCGCTCCTTGATAGCCGTCGCTGGACGATCACCTCGATGGTCGCGGGAGTGGTCGGCGGCGTGCCGCTGGGCGTGGGCATCGCATCGGTGATCTGCGGCCCCGAGATCGGGGCCGAGTTTCTCGGCAGCGCTCCAGCCGCGCTGCGCTACCTGGGCTTCGGCAGCATTTTTTCGCTCCCGTTCTTCGCGTTTTTCAAGCATCGCGAGCGCATCCACGCGCTCGAGCAAGCCCAGCAGGAGGCCGATCTCCGCTCCGCCGAACAGCAACGCAGCGCGGTGGCGGCGGAGCTGCGACGTCTGCAGGCCCAGATCGAGCCCCACTTCCTCTTCAACACGCTCGCGAACGTCCAATCCCTGATTGAAAGCAATCCAGCCGCCGCGCGGGATCTGCTCCAGCAGCTCAACGTCCACCTCCGTACCGGCCTCAAGCACAGCCGCGCGGACACGACCACTCTCGCGGAGGAGTTCAAGCTGCTCGAATCCTACCTGCGCATCCACGCCCACCGCATGGGTCCGCGCTTCCGCTGGGAACTCACCCTTCCCTCCGAACTGCGCGACGTGCCTTTCCCGCCGATGCTGCTCCAGCCCCTCGTGGAGAACGCCGTGCAGCACGGCATCCAGCCCAAGGTCGGCGACGGCAAGGTGGCCCTCACCGTCCGCCAGGAACCAGGGGCGCTGGTGATCAGCGTGGCCGATGACGGCGTCGGATTCGCCCCCAAGCCCGGAGCCAGCGGTTTCGGCCTCGCCAACATCCGCGAGCGCCTCTCCCTGCTCTTCGGTCCAATCGCCCGCCTCGATCTCAAGGAAAATGCCGGGCCCGGCCTGACCGCAGAACTATGGATTCCCCGAAACGACCCCGCGCCCTGATCGCTGACGACGAGCCCACGCTCGCCGCCGATCTCGCCGTACGTCTCGGCCGACTCTGGCCGGAACTGGAAATCGCCGCCGTCGTCCACCAAGGCTCTGCCGCCGTCGAGGCCCTCACCCGCCTGCAGCCCGAGATCGCGTTCCTCGACATCCGGATGCCAGGCCTGACCGGACTCGAAGTCGCCTCCACGGTGTCCGTGCCGCACCTCGTCTTCGTAACCGCCCACGACGAGTACGCCATCTCCGCCTTCGACGCCGCCGCCGCCGATTACCTCCTCAAACCCGTCACCGATGAGCGGTTGGAGGAGACGGTCCGCCGCCTGCAGTCCCGCCTGTCCTCCGGCGCCTCGGCCACCGATGCCGAAGCACTCCTTCGTCGGCTCCTCTCTCCGACCGCGCCTCGCTTGGAATTCGTGCGCGCCAGCGTCGGCTCCGAGACGCACCTCGTCGAGGTGGCCAGCGTCCTCTACTTCCGCGCCGACGAGCGCTACACTGCGGTGCAGACGGTGAACCGCGAATACCTCATTCGCACTCCGCTCAAGGATCTCCTCAAGCAACTCCCTGCGGAACACTTCTGGCAGATCCACCGCAACACCATCGTCAATCTCCGCGCGGTCCAAAGCGCCCGGCGCGACTTTGCCGGCAGGCTGACGCTGCAGCTGCGCGGGCGCACCGAGTCGCTCCCGGTCAGTCGCGCGTTCGCGCACCGGTTTCAGCAAATGTGACGCGCGGACGGAAAGCGCCCGCGGATCCGGGCTAATCCCCGCGCGGCACCGGCGAGAAAAGGATCAAACGGACCGGACGTTGGGGCACACACCGCAAAGGCGGCAACCCACCCGTCATTCCAGCGGTTCGACCGACCGCTTGGCGAGCCTCACTTCGCGTGCGAACCGTCGCAGTGGCCCTGCGGGCTCTTGGTCTTGCCGCAGCCGCACTTCTTCGGCTGGGGTGCCGGCGCCGGCGTCGCATGCGAACCATCGCAATGGCCCTGCGCGTTCTTCGTCCGTCCACAACCGCACTTTTTTGCTTCCATGGACGCGACGTTATCCGTGCGTCGCTGAGGATCAACCCGGAAGCTCGATCGTCTCGTCGTCCGCCTGCAGCCCACTCCACCGCGCACCGGAGGCGCGCGGGGTGACCCGGCCCTCCAACTTGGAGGGGCAGGTCAATCCGTACACGTGCTAGCGGCTGCGCATCGGCAAATCGGGCCGCATGCTCGGACGGTCGCTGCGTGCCCGCACGCGCTGCATCGCTCCGGAGGCCGCAACCGCCGGCCGGGCATCGTTGGCGGGGCGCGCCAGATTCGGCTTACGGGCCTTCTTGGCTGAGCTCTTCTTCGCGGCTTTCTGATCTTCCTGTGAGGTCTTCTTTTTCATGATGGGACTCTACGAGTTTGGATCTGACGTTACTAGTTCCGCTAGGTACGTATCCACTTTACTCCCATTTATCAATGCCGCTGCGCATGCGCTGGGAATTCCTGCGCACATTCGCGCCTTGAGGCAGCAAGCGGCGCGGTGGGTCGGACAAGAAACGCGAGGCGACTGACCACGGATCCTGTCATGATGGGACCATGATCACTCCCCACCCCACATCCGAGACTTCCACCGGCGAGAGCGCTCCGGATCCACGCTGGAACTGGCACTTCCGTACGCTCATCAACCTGCGCAACCGCCTGCTGCAGGCTCACGCGGAGCACGGCGAAAGCGCGGCCGATCGCGCGGAGCTTCATTCCGTCGATGTCGTCGACATCGCCGAGGACCGCATCGAGCACCACGTGCTCCTTGCTGAACTCCACGCCGAGGCCGATCGTCTGTCTGAGATCGAAGGGGCGCTGAGCCGGATCCGAAACGGGACGTACGGCGTCTGTGAGGTCACGGGCGACCCGATCAGCGAAGCGCGGCTCCGGGCCATTCCGTGGACCCGATTCTCGATCGGAGCCGCTGAGCGTGCCGAGCTTCAGTTGCTGCGCCCCTCGAAGCGCCCGCGACGGCGGGCGGCGGGCGCCTAGTTACGACTTCAGGGAGGCGCCGGGCCGCCGGAGAAAGCTCCGCCGCGGCGGCGCCGGCGCCCGTGATTCAGGGCAGAATTCCCTCCGGGCCGCGACGCAGCCCCCCGTCGTCCCACGGCGGGCTTGGATTGCCCCCGTTACCCAGCAAGTGACCACGGCAACGGCCCCGCGCTGCTAGGAGTGCCGCGAACCGGGTGCTCGGAACGATCCCGTCGAGGGCGCAGCCGCCTTATCCGGTACGCGGAAAGAGCTCGTCCACGCGCCGGCGGCGGTAGGCGAAGATCGTCTCCAGCTGCCGCCCAATCCACACGGCGTGGACCGCTTCACCGAGCCAGCCCCAGCCGACCTCGTAGGTGACGCGGTCGATCATGCGCACGCCGCGACCGTCAGTCCGGGGGATGAAATGGTGCTCGTGGTGCCAGATGCGGTACGGCCCGATCCGTTGCTCATCCACGAAGTATTCCCCTTCCCGCACGTGGGTGATCTCGGTCAGCCAGCGGGTCCGGATGCCCGGCAGCACGCCGATCCGGTACTCGATCATCTGCCCCGGAAACATCCGCGGGGCCACGTCGCCGACGATGCGGAACGACAGCGACGACGGAGTGATCGTGTCGAGGTTGTGCGGCGAAGCGAAGAAATCCCAGATCGCCGCCGGGGCACCCAAGACATCCTGCTCGCGGACCAGACGATGAATCATCCGCCTACCGGATGCAGAACGGCGTCCAGTGCAAGCCTGCAACCAGCCCGCCCGACCCCTCAGTGCCGCGCCCCCACGCGCCGAGGTCCGGGGCCCGCCGCAGGCTCAGCGCAGGCGCAGGAAGAGCCAGATACCGAGGCCCAGCATCGCCGCGTTGGGCAGCAGGGCGGCGGCGATCGGCGGAATCACATCCTTGCCGCCTAGCGCGTAGCTCGCCTTCACGAGCAGGAAGTAGAGCGCGAAAAGGCCGATGGACTTGGAAACACCGACAGCGGGATTCACCCGCACCCCCTGAACCGCGAAGGGAATCGCGATCGCGAGGATGACCAGCGGCCCCAGGGTGTCGAACCAGAGCGAGTAGTAGCGCGTCGCGTAGAGCGGGAGCTTCGGGCTGTCATCCAACTCGAAGTGCCCCAGAATCGTCCGCAGCTCGCTGAAGGAAAGATCCCCCGGCTTCCGGTCAAAGACCTGCATGAGATCCGGATCCTCGCGCAGGTGAGGCACCGATTTCTCCGCAAAAAAAGTCAGCCGCACCGTCTCCCCTGATTCCGGATCGAACCAGATTTCCTGCCCGTCCTTGAATACCCAATGCCCCAGGGTCGCATCGCGCCACGCCTCCCGGGCCAGCAAGCGCGTTTTTTCCCGCCGCTGCGGATCCAGCTCCGTCACGCTCACCCCATAGCCACGGCCCGTGTAGGGCGAGAAGCGATTCATGAACCAGACCCGATGCTCGCGCTGGTTATCGAAGGCGACGCTCTTCACCGCGCCAATCCGGTCGCTCGGGCCCGCCTGCCCGTCCCGCTCGTACCGCAACCGGTCACGGAGGGTCCTCGACTGCTCCAGTGAATGCGGGATCACCGAAGCCGTGAGCCACCACGACACGCCGCACAGCAGCAACGCACAGACCCAGAGGCTGCGCGTGATCCGAAACATCCCCACCCCAGCCGCCCGCATCGCCGTGATCTCGTTCGCCCGGTGCAACTGGCCGAGCGAAAACAGGAGCGACACGAGCAGCGCCAAGGGCAGCACCACCGAAAACGACGCCGGCATGCTGATTAAAAAGTAATACCCGATGTCCGACGAGACCGCACCCTCCTTCAACAGGTCTTCAAAGTCATCGTAAAGCGACTGCATCAACAGCAGGCCCAGCGTCGCCCCGAGGACCAGGCTGAAGATCTTCAGCCATTCGCGGAGGATGTGGCGGTCAATGAGGCTCACCGGAAACAGGCAAGCCGGAGCACCCGGAGATTGGAAACGAAAAAACGGCCGCAGGGCAGACGCCTGAATTTTCAGGCGAGGGACATTCCACTGATTTCCAAGGTGGGCACCGTTTTGATTGAAACGGGTGCCACCCGCGCCTTTCCTCGCTCGCAGTCCCTCTCCGCTCCCTCCTGCAACGCCCCGCGTCCCCGTTCCCCGCATGCGCCGCCTTCTCACGTTCACCTTCAGTCTGCTCGCGCTCGGTCTCAGCGCCAACGCCGCCGAACCGATCAAGGTCGGAGAGTACGCCTCCCTGACCGGCAAGGAGGCCACGTTCGGGCAATCGTCGCACAAGGGAACGGTCCTCGCGATCGAGGAGGCCAACGCCGCCGGCGGCGTGCTGGGCCGCCCACTGCAACTGGTGGCGGAGGACAACCAGTCCAAGCCCGGCGAGTCCGGGACCATCGCCACCAAGCTGATCACGCGCGAGAAGGTCGTCGCCCTGCTCGGCGAGGTCGCGTCCAGCCGCTCCATCGAGGCCGCGATTGTCGCCCAGCGCTACCGCATTCCCCTGATCTCGCCGTCGTCGACCAACCCGAAGGTGACCGAGATCGGCGACTACATCTTCCGCGTCTGCTTCATCGATCCTTTCCAAGGCACCGCCCTCGCCAAGTTCGCCCACGGACACCTGAAGGCGAAACGCGTGGCCATTGTCACGTCGGTCTCCTCGGCCTACTCCGTCGGCTTGGCGAAGTACTTCCGCGAGCAGTTCCTCGCCGATGGCGGCACCATCGTGCTCGAGCAGAAGTACGCGGAAGGCGACAAGGACTTCAAGGCGCAGCTGACGGCGATCAAGGCGACGGCGCCGGACGCGATCTTCGTCCCCGGCTACTACACCGAGGCGGCGCTGATCTGCAAACAGGCGCGTGACCTCGGGCTGACGATTCCGCTGTTCGGCGGCGACGGCTGGGAAGCGCCCGAGCTGATCTCGATCGGCGGGGCCGCCGTGGAGGGCACCTACTATTCCACGCACTACTCGCCGGAGTCCCCCTCCCCGGCCGTGAAGGATTTCATCAAGCGCTTCCAAGCCCGCTGGTCCGGGGAAACGCCGGATGCCATGGCGGCCCTGGGTTACGACAGCGCACTCGTGCTGGTCGACGCGATCCGTCGGGCCGGGACGACCGAGCCCGCGAAGTTGCGCGACGCGATCGCGGCGACCCGCAACCTCGACGGCGTGAGCGGCCGCACGACGATTGACGCGCAGCGCAACGCCTCGAAGCCCGCCGTGATCGTCGAGGTGCGCAACGGTTCGTTCCGTTTCGTGCAGGCCGTCGAGCCCTGAGCGCGGAGCGTTCCAGCGGGCGATGACTGAATTCCTGCAGCAACTCCTGAACGGGATCTCGCTGGGCGCGATCTACGCGCTGATCGCGCTCGGGTACACGATGGTGTACGGCGTGCTGCGCTTCATCAATTTCGCGCACTCCGACGTCTTCATGGTCGGCGCCTTCGCCGGCTATTACCTCGGCCAGCACGTACCGGCCGGCACGATCGCCGGCGGCCTCGCGGTGATGCTCGGCGCGATGGTGATCTGCGCGATCCTCGGCATGAGCATCGAACGGCTCGCGTACCGTCCGCTCCGCGGTGCCCCCACGCTGAACGTACTCATCACCGCGATTGGTGTGTCACTGTTCCTCGAATACACCGGACAGCTCGTCTTCGGCGCCACGCCGCGGACCTTTCCCCAGCTCTTCCCCGTCACGACCCTGCAGATCGGGGCGCTGTCGGTCTCGAGCAACCAGTTGCTCGTCATCGGCGTGGCCCTTGTGCTCATGATCGGCCTGCAGCTGATCGTCTTCCGGACGCGGATCGGCACGGCGATGCGCGCGGTGTCGCTCAACCCGAACGCCGCCCGGCTCGTGGGAGTGAACAACGACGTGGTGATCAGTTTCACGTTCGGCCTCGGCTCAGCGCTCGCGGCAGCCGGCGGGATCCTTTACGCGATGAACTATCCGTCGATTGATCCACTGATGGGCGTCATGCCGGGCTTGAAGGCCTTCGTCGCCGCCATCCTCGGGGGCATCGGAAACATTCCCGGCGCGGCCTTGGGCGGGCTACTCCTCGGCACCGTCGAGACCTTTGTCGCCGGCAGCGCGTTCTCCACCTACAAGGACGCGATCGCGTTCGCGATCCTCATCATCATCCTCCTCTTCCGCCCCGCCGGGCTGCTCGGGCGCTTCGTCGCCGAGAAGGTCTGATCCCGCATGCCGCGCCCTCTGCTGTACTTCCTCGCCGCCCTCGCGGCCAGCATCGGAGTCTCCGCAATCTCCGGCCAGCTCGACCCCTACCTGCTCGATGTGTCCATGGGCGTCGGGATCGCGATCATCCTCGCGGTCTCGCTCAACCTGGTCAACGGGCACACCGGCCAGTTCTCCCTCGGCCATGCGGGATTCATGGCCGTCGGCGCTTACCTGTCCTCGACCGTGACCCTGTTCCTCGGCCCCACCCTGCTCGGGGAGGGCGGTGGCAACGCGCTGACGCAAGGGTTGCTCTTCGCCGCGGCGCTGGCGTTTGGCGGGGCCTGCGCCGCGTTCGCCGGGCTGCTCATCGGCCTGCCTTCACTCCGCCTGAAGGGTGACTACCTCGCCTTGGTCACGCTCGGCTTCGGCGAGATCATCCGCGTGATCTTCCAGAACGTCGAGGCCCTCGGCGGCGCGCTGGGGCTGATCGGCATGCCGCTTTACACGACGTTCGGCTGGATCTACGGCTGCGCCGCGCTCGCCGTCTACACCGTCGCCTGCCTCGTCAACTCCACCTACGGGCGGGGCTTCCTTGCCACCCGCGACGACGAGATCGCCGCCGAAGCCGTGGGGCTGGACACGACGCGCTACAAGATCGTCGCGTTCGTCACCGGCGCCTTTTTTGCCGGGGTAGCCGGAGGCCTTTTCGCCCATTTCAAGCTCGCGATCGACCCCCGGGGCTTCGACTTCACGCGCTCGATCGAGATCGTTGTGATGGTGATCCTCGGCGGCATGGGACGGACCGCCGGCGTGATCGGTGCAGCCATCCTCCTCACCCTGCTCCCCGAAATCCTCCGCCCGGTCGCGGAGTACCGGATGATCCTCTACTCGCTGCTGTTGATCGTGCTGATGCTGGTCCGGCCGCAGGGACTCTTCCAGTGGTCCCGGAAGGGAGGCCAGCCATGAACGTCGCAGCGACCACGGGCGCGGCGGGCGAGCCCCTGCTGCAGCTGGAGAAGGTGACCCTCCGCTTCGGCGGACTCACGGCGGTGAATGCCGTCGACCTGACCCTGCGCCGCGGGGAACTCGTCGGCCTCATCGGTCCGAACGGCGCCGGCAAGACCACGGTCTTCAATCTCATCACCGGGGTATACCAGCCAAGTGAGGGGCAGGTGATGTTCGCCGGGGAAAACCTCGCGGGGCGGCGCGTCAACGCGATCGTGGGCCGCGGGATCGCGCGGACCTTCCAGAACATCCGGCTCTTCGGGAGCCTAAGCGTATTCGACAACGTGCGCGCGGCCTGCAACCGCCAGCGCGCCACCGCCCCGTGGCACGCGCTGCTGCGGCTCGGTCGCTTTCAGGCGGACGAGGCGGCGGTCACGCGGCGGGCGGAGGAACTGCTGGAGATCTTCCATCTGGGTAAATTCCGCGACGCACCGGCGCGCAGCCTGCCGTACGGCGAGCAGCGACGCCTCGAGATCGTGCGCGGCCTCGCAACGCAGCCCAAGCTGCTGCTCCTCGACGAACCGGCCGCCGGCATGAACCCCGCGGAGAAGCTCGAACTGGTGCGCCTGATCCAGCAAATCCACCGGCAGTTCGATCTCACGATCCTGCTCGTTGAACACTCCATGAAGGTCGTGATGGGCGTCTGCCAGCGCATCGCGGTGCTGGACTACGGACTCAAGATCGCGGAAGGCACGCCGGCTGACATCCAGCAGGACCCGAAGGTGATCGAGGCCTACCTGGGCGAGGATCATACGACGCGACGCGCCCACCACTGAGTCGCACCCGACGCCGCGCGCCCCGCCATGCTGACCGTCTCCGACCTGCACGTTTCCTACGGCGCAATCAACGCGCTCTCGGGCGTCTCCTTCACGATCCCGCAGGGGGCGATCGTGACGCTGATCGGCGGCAACGGCGCGGGCAAGACGACCACCCTGCGGACGATCTCCGGGCTGCTGCGTCCGCGCAGCGGATCCATCACGTTCCGCGGCGAGGCGATCACCGCCCTGCCCGCGCACACGATTGTCGCCCGCGGCCTTTGCCACGTGCCGGAAGGGCGCATGGTCTTCGCCAACCTGTCGGTCGACGAGAATCTCGCGATGGGCGCCTACCTCCTGCGGGACCGCGAGCGAATCGCGCGGAACCGGGAGTTCGTCTTCGGCGTCTTCCCACGCCTCAAGGAACGTCTCCGCCAGACGGCCGGCACGCTCTCCGGCGGCGAGCAGCAGATGCTGGCGATCGGCCGTGCGCTGATGGGGGATCCGACTTTCCTCATGCTCGACGAGCCGTCCCTCGGCATCGCCCCGCGCCTGATCGCGACGATCTTTGAAAAGATCGTGGAGATCAACCGCACCCAGGGAATCACGATCCTGCTGGTCGAGCAGAACGCGAACCTTGCCCTCGAGGTCTCCTCACAGGCCTACGTGCTGGAGACCGGCCGCGTGGTGATGCAGGGACCGAGTGCTGAACTCCGCGACGATCCGCAGCTGCGGGCCACGTACCTCGGCGGCGGACCGGTCGCGTAGGCAATTCGCGAGACCGATGGCGAGCCTGCCCTCCGGCGTGCGCGCGGGGAATTAACCGTTGCCGCCGCGAACCGCCTGCCTTGTGCTCCGCGCATGGCGCAAGCGAAAGAAGCCTGGTCCTCTCGCCTCGGGGTGATTCTTGCCGTCGCGGGTTCAGCGGTTGGTCTCGGAAACTTCCTCCGGTTTCCCGGCCTCGCCGCGCAGTACGGCGGGGGGGCCTTCATGGTCGCCTACTTCGTGTCACTGCTCATCATCGGCCTGCCGCTCGGCTGGGTCGAGTGGACCCTCGGCCGCGAAGGTGGTCGGCGCGGGTTCCACTCCACGCCGGGCATCTTCCACGCCCTGCTCGACCGCCCTTGGACGCGACACTTGGGCGTGATCGGATTCTTCACCCCGGTGCTGATCTACATGTACTACGTGTACGTCGAAGCCTGGTGCCTGGGCTATGCGGTCAACGCGCTGACCGGCCGCCTGCATGAGCCGGGTTTGGACTTCCGCCAATTCTTCGCGTCCTTCACCGGCGCAGGCGAGGACGGCGTCGCGCTGAAATTTGGCACCAGCGATGTCGGGATCTTCCTGATCATCGTCTTCATCCTCAATTTTGTCTTCATCTACCGCGGCATTTCCAAGGGGATCGAGAAGGTCTGCACCTACGCGATGCCCGCCTTGGTCGTGATCGCGCTGATCATCCTCGGGCGCGTCCTCACGCTCGGCACGCCGGATCCGACCAAGCCCGACCAGTCGGTGCTGAACGGCCTCGGCTACCTGTGGAACCCGGGCAACGTGCTCGAGGGACTCCGCAACCCGGAGCTCTGGCTCGCGGCCGCTGGACAGATCTTCTTCTCCCTCTCGGTCGGCTTCGGAGTGATCATCACCTACGCGAGTTACCTGCGGCGGCGCGACGACGTGGTGCTCTCGGGTCTCACGGCCTCGGCGGCGAACGAGTTTTGCGAGGTGGGCCTGGGCGGACTCATCACGGTGCCCGCCGCGTTCATCTTCCTCGGCGTCGCTGGGATCGCCGGCCAAGGAACATTCGCACTCGGATTCAACGTGCTCCCCGAGGTCTTCGTCCGCATGCCCGGGGGGCAGACATTCGCGGTGATTTTCTTTGTCCTCCTGTTCCTCGCCGCCATCACGAGTTCGCTCTCCATGCTCCAGCCGGGCATCGCGTTCCTCGAGGAGGGGTTGGGCCTCGGCCGCAAGGCATCGGTCGCCCTGCTCGGGCTGATCACCGCCATCGGCACGCTCTTCGTCTGGTACTTCTCCAAGGACTTGAAGGCGATGGACACGATCGACTTCTGGGTGGGCACGCTGATGCTGTTCGTGCAGGCGACGATCCTCGTGCTGATCTTCGGCTGGCGCATCGGGATCAACGAGGGCTGGCGGCTCATGCACGAGGGCGCCGAGATGCGCGCCCCGGGCTTCTATCGCTTCGTCCTGAAGTACATCACCCCCCTCTTCCTCATCGGCATCTTCGTGATGTGGCTGCTGCGCAACGTCGCCGGCTGGAACTTCTCCTTCACCGCCCCGACTTTCCAGCCGAGCGGCTACATCACCGATCTGATCGGCGCCACCCCCAGCCCAGTGGCCCGCCTGACCGTCGGCCTCATCGCCCTCACCACCCTATTCGCCCTCATTCTCACCCATCTCGCCGGCAACCGCTGGAACGCCGCCCGCGCGGCGCGCCGCAACCGGAACTCCTAAGCCATGACCTTCGGCGGCTGGATCAATCTCATCCTCTCTGTCGGTTTCGTCACCGTTCTCTTCGTCTACTGCCTCGTCCGCGTGCTGCGCGGTCCACCCAAGGACCACACCCTCGCCCACGTCGAACCCATCGAGACCGACGAAACCGACGCCCGCTAGGCGCCCGGTCTAAACTGACCCGTTTCGACCCGTGGTCGCGACCAGTCCTCCAAACCTGTACTGGTGGACTTAAGTCGTTATCCTTCAATTAATAATATACGCAAAGCCACTCCTTGGCTGCGCGGGTGATCGCGTTCATCACTTGATTTTTCACCCGCCCAGCTAAACTGGCGGGCTACGCTGGCACCGCCGGCGCCGATCCCTATGTCGCAAGCTCCACAAACCTTCGAATTCCAAGCCGAGATCAAGCAGTTGCTCGATATCGTCATCCACTCGCTCTACACGGAGAAGGAAATCTTCGTCCGCGAGCTGGTGTCCAACGCGTCCGACGCGCTGGAAAAGCTCCGCCACCTGAAGCTCACGGAAAAGGACATCGTCGACGAGGCGAGCGAGCTCGAGATCAGCCTCACCACCGACGAGACCGCCAAGACGTTGACGATTCAGGATTCCGGCACCGGCATGACGCGGGCCGAGCTGATCGAGAATCTCGGCACGATCGCCCACTCGGGATCGAAGGCCTTCCTGAAGTCGCTCTCCGAAGCCGGCCAGAAGAACGCCAATCTCATCGGGCAGTTCGGCGTCGGCTTCTACTCCGCGTTCATGGTCGCCAAGTCGGTCAAGGTCTACGCCCGCTCCTGGCGCACCGCCGAGCCGGGCCACGTCTGGACCAGCGACGGCAGCGGTAGCTACACGGTCGAGGAGGCCCCGGACCAGCGCCGCGGCGTCCGCATCGTCATCGAGCTGAAGGACGACTGCAGCGACTACAGCAAGGAGTGGAAGGTGAAGGAGATCCTCGAGCGCTACAGCGCCTTCGTCTCGTTCCCGATCACGCTCGATGGCAAGCGCATCAACACCGTCCAGGCAGTGTGGCTGCGCAACAAGGCCGAGGTCACCGAGGAGGAATACACGGAGTTCTACAAGTTCCAGGCCCACGCCTTCGATGAGCCGCGCCTGCGCCTGCATTTCTCGGCCGACGCGCCGCTCACGATCAACGCGCTGCTCTTCGTCCCGAAGGAAAACACCGAGAAGCTCGGTTTCTCCCGCACGGAACCGAGCGTCGCCCTCTACTGCCGCAAGGTCCTGATCGACGCCCAGCCGAAGGACCTGCTGCCCGAGTGGCTCCGCTTCCTCAAGGGGGTCGTCGACAGCGAGGACCTGCCGCTGAACATCTCGCGCGAGACGATGCAGGATCGCGCCCTGATCGAGAAGCTGAACAAGGTCATCACGAAGCGGTTCCTCAAGTTCCTCGAGGAAGAGGCCAAGAACCGCGCCGAGGCCTACCAGGACTTCTACGCGCAGTTCGGCATCTTCCTCAAGGAGGGCGCCGCCCTCGACTTCACCCACAAGGACCAGCTCGTGAAGCTGCTGCGCTTCGAGTCGTCCCTCACCGAGAAGGGGAAGACGACGTCGCTCGCCGACTACGTTTCCCGCATGTCCGCCGAGCAGAAGGACGTTTATTATCTGATCGGGCCCAACCGCGACGCGATCGAGCACGGTCCGTACCTCGAGGGTCTGAAGGCGCGCAATCTGGAGGTGCTCTTCTGCTACGAGCCGGTCGACGAGTACGTGATGAACAACGTCCGGGAGTTCGACGGCAAAAAGCTGCAGGCCGCCGATCGCGGCGACCTGAAGCTGTCCGATCTGCCGAAGCCGCCGGGCGAGGAAACGCTCACCGAGGAGCAGACGAAGGCGCTGACCGAGTGGCTCAAGACCACGCTGGCGGATCGGGTTGAGGAGGTGAAGGCCAGCGACCGTCTCGTCGGCTCCCCCGCCCTCGCAACCAACGCCGACGCGTTCATGTCGCCGCAGATGCGGCGCATGATGCGCGCCATGAACCGCGAGGGCGCCGACGCGCCGCTCAAGGTCAATCTGGAGATCAACCCGCGCCACGCCGTCGTCCGCCGGCTCCACGCCCTCCGTGACTCCGCACCTGATCGCGCCGCCCTCGTCGGCGAGCAGTTGCTCGACAACGCGCTCATGGCCGCCGGGCTGCTTGAGGACCCGACCCGCATGGTCGCTCGTCTCTACAAGCTCCTCGAAACGGCCTGAACCGTCACGACGGCCGGCCCGACGCAGGGACGCGTGGGCCGGCCGCCGCGTGACAATTCGGTAACGCGGTCGGTTCCCCCTCGTTCCGACCGCCTCCGCCGCTAGCGTCCCCCGCGTTCTCCTCCCCGCCCATGCGCGCCTCCTCCCGGAAACGCCGACCGCCACCCGTCGAACGGGTCACCGAACCCGAGGTGCGCACGGCCCCGGTGGAGCCGTTCGTGCGTCCGGCCAAGGCGGCGTATTTCAACCGCGAGCTCTCCTGGCTCGCATTCAATCGCCGGGTCTTGGAGCAGGCGGAAAACCCGCGCCACCCACTGCTGGAGCGGGTGCGTTTCCTTGCGATCGTCTCATCGAACCTCGACGAGTTCTTCGAGATCCGCGTCGCCGGCCTCATTCAACAGGTCGAATCCGGGGTCACCGAGTCCAGCATCGACGGCCAGGCGCCGCGCGAGCAGCTCCGCCGCATCCACTCGGTCGTCGCCTCCCTCGTCGAGGACCAGTACCGCTGCTGGCGCGAGTCGCTCCTCCCGGCCCTCGCCACCGAGGGCATCGAGGTCAAATCCGCGAAGTCGCTCACACCGGAAGAGCGGGCCTGGGTGGAGACGTACTTCCGCGAGCAGGTCATGCCCGTGCTCACCCCCCTCGGGCTCGACCAATCGCACCCGTTCCCCCAGCTCGGCAACAAGACGCTGAACGTGGTCGTCTCGCTCGACCATCCGGACACCCCGGAGGTCGACCACATGGTGGCGATCCTGCCGGTTCCCCGCATCCTGCCGCGGCTCGTCCGACTCGGGTCGGCCAAGGCGTCCGGCGAGCGCTACCTCTTCCTCACCGAGATCATCAAGCTCTGCGCGGGGGAATTCTTCCCCGGCTACCGCCTGCACGGGGCCTGGGCCTTCCGCGTCACGCGCAACAGCGACCTCTACATCGACGAGGAGGAGGCCGAGAACCTGCTCAAGAAGATCGAGGAGGAACTGCGCAACCTGCGCCGCGGCTCGGCCGTGCGGCTGGAGATCGAGGAGGGGGTGGAGGACCCGATCTTCAACACGCTCTGCGACCACCTCGGTCTGTCGCATGAGTACGTCTTCCGGCTCGCCGGTCCGCTGAATCTGCTGCGGCTGACCAGCCTGACCGAGATCGATCGGCCAGACCTGAAGTTCCCGCCCTTCGTGCCGGTCAACGTGTCACCGCTGCACCGCCCCGAGCGCATCTTCGAGACCCTGCGCGCCCAGGACGTGCTGCTGCACCATCCGTACGATTCCTTCCAGCCGGTGGTGGACTTCATCGAGCAGGCGGCCCACGACCCGGCCGTCTTCGCGATCAAGCAGACGCTCTACCGCACGAGCGGCGACTCCCCGATCGTGCGCGCGCTGATCGAGGCCTCCCGCAACGGCAAGCAAGTGACCGCGCTCGTGGAGCTGAAGGCGCGCTTCGACGAGGCGAACAACATCCAGTGGGCGCGCCAGCTGGAGGACGCCGGCGTGCACGTGGTCTACGGCCTCGTCGGCCACAAGACGCACTGCAAGTGCTCGCTCGTGGTGCGGCACGAGGGCGACGCGATGCGACGCTACGTGCACCTCGGGACCGGAAATTACAACCCGCGCACCGCGCGCCTGTACACCGACCTGAGCTTCTTCACGGCCCGTCAAGAGATCACTGCGGACGTCGCGAATCTCTTCAATGCGCTGACCGGGTTCGGCCGGGCGCCGGAATTCCAGCACCTGCTGGTCGCGCCGTTCAATCTCCACCAACGGATCAACGACCTGATTCGGATCGAGACCGCGAACGCCGCCGCCGGACGCCCGGCGAGGATCATCGCGCAGATGAACTCGCTCGTCGACAAGACGACGATCGACAACCTCTACGACGCGTCGCGCGCGGGTGTGCAGATCGACCTGATCGTCCGCGGCATCTGCTGCCTCGTGCCCGGCGCAAGGGGTCTGAGCGAGACCATCCGCGTCCGCAGCATCGTCGGTCGCTTCCTCGAGCACGCCCGCGCGTTCTACTTCGAGAACGCAGGCGGCGAGCCGCTGATCTACGCCGGGAGCGCCGACTGGATGTCGCGCAACTTCTTCCGGCGCGTCGAGGCACTCTTCCCGATCCACGATCCCGCGCTGCGCCGCTGGGTGCGGGAAGAACTGTTCGGCATGGCGCTGGGTGACTCCGTGCAGGCGCGGCAACTCCACGCCCACGGCGGCTACCTGCCGGTCCTGCCCGAGCCAGGTCGGGAGCCGTTCTCATCCCAGGTCTACTTCATGGCCGCCGCCACTGCCCGCACCCGCAGCGGCGGTTCCGGAGACCCTCCGGAAACCGCCCGCCGCGCCTCCGGCACCCTCCCTTCGGCCTGATTCGCAGAGAGCCGGCCCGCAGGCTCAGGGTCCGACCACCACGGTCGAGGTCACGTCCTGGCCATTGCGCTCCAGCCGGCCTGCCACCGTCTTCGCCGGCAGGGAGACGCCATGCGCGTTCGTGCCCGCGCCCATCCGCACCGCCGTCGCCGTGCCGAACTCGAGCGCCCGTCCATTCGTCTGGAGCAGGTCGCCGCCCGCGATCCGGATTTCGCCCGGGAAGCCGGTGAGTCCCGCCACCGTGCCGGTGAGCAGCTTGGGGGAGGCCGTGCCCGACGCATCGATGTCGCCGATCACGATCGGCCCCGTGAAGTTCACGCCCGTCGCCACGAGGCCGACGTTGCCCGACGACCCGGAGAGGAGCGCATTGCCGATCCGCACGCCGCCGAACTGGCCGTTCGTGCTCGAAATCGTGATCAAGGCCACGTTCGCGAACCCGTCGTAGGTGACGCCCGACTTCAGCACCGCCGGGTTGCCCGTGATCGAGCCGACGCTGAAGATGCCGAGGTTCGAGGTCTGGTCCGCCCCCGCGATCGTGATCGTCGGCGTGCCCTTCATGTAGCTCACCGTCGCCTGATTGTAGTTCACCGCCACCGCCGGACCGGTCGCGTTGGCGAGTTGGAGCGTGAGCGTGCCGGAACCGGAGTATTCGACCTGCACGATGTCGTCATTCGCGTCGACGAACGAGATGCGCGCGACCTGGCCGGGATCGGCCGTGATCACGGTCGCAGTCCCGTTGAGCAGGAACTGATCATAAATGTTGCCGTTCGGGTGCTGGATGTCCGAGGCGAAGAGCACGGAGTCCCCAACCGGACGCGTCGTGGCATTCAGTTCCAGCACCGCGGTCGCGCTCTGCAGCGTCGTGGTGCCGGCCGTCACCGTCACCGTGTACGCACCGACCTGCGCCGCCTGCGCGGAAGGGATGCTGTAGGTCGCAGCATTGGCCCCGGAGATCGCCGTGCCGTTGCGGCTCCACTGGTACGACAGCGTCTGCGACGAGGGGTTGTTCACCGCCACCGTAAAGGAGACCGTCGCCCCGGGGTTCACCTTCTGCGAGGAGGGCTGCGTCCCGATCGTCGCGGGCACGCTCGATCCGCCCGTGGTGATCGCCGACTCCGTCACCGGCAACGTCGTGAACGTCAGCGCCCCGGTCTGCAGCGTCGGCGTCACCGCCGCGGCCGTGACCGTGATGTCCGCCATCGTGTAACCGGCGTCCACAGCCATGATGCCCGGATTCGTCGTCGTCGCGGTCACCGACGGCAGGAGCGTGCTGTCCACGCTCGAGGAAAAGTCGTCGCGGAACGTCAGCACTTCGAGCGCGGACGTTCCACGGTTGAAGAACGAGGCGACGACCGCGTCGCTGTCGAAGTCTGGCACCGCCATGCCGTTGGACATCGCGTTGACGTAGCGCCGCCAGCGCAGGTTGCTGAAGTCACCATCCGCGAGGCCGACGTGCACGGGCCCGCCGTCCGGGCTTCCGCCCGCCACGTTACCCGAGGCAACGCTGATCCACATGCGGTTGCCCTCGATGACCGCGATCGTGGAATTGCGCGCGGCGAAGGAGATGCCGACCTGCGATTCGACCGCCCCCGAGGAGCTGAGGAGGGCGAGTGCGGAGTCCGTCGGCGTGAACTGCGTGTCCACCACCGAGCCGGACAGCAGGAGGCGCCCGTTCGCGAGCTCGCCGAGCGGGAAGAGGAAGGCGCCGGAGAGGCGGCGCGACCAGACGAGCGCGCCGTTCGAGTTGAGCTTCGTGACGGTGCCGGTCACCTCGCCCATCATCGAAATCTCCGTGCCGCCGAGATAAATGCTCTGGCTCGCGGAGGCGGCGTTCACCGCGAAGTTGGCCTCGCCGACGACCCGCTTCGCCCACACAATGTCACCGGTCGACGAGAGACGGATCAGGTACGTCTGATAGGACATCGCACCCGTGGTGAAGCTGATCGAGCGCTTCGCCACCGAGAGGATAAGCCCCCCGCCGGAGATCGGGGTCGCGGACGACGACTGTGAATCCGTGGGGAAGCTTGAGTTCACCCCGAAGGAGGACGAGGCGTAGCGCCGGCCCCATTCGAGCGTGCCGTCCTCGCGGAAGACCAGCACCTCGACCTCCGTGTTCAAGTCGCGGGTGACGTAGATCCGCGCCGGGGAGGCACCGCGGACGATCGTCGTCTTGTCGGCGTTGGCGGTGAGACGATGCTGGAAGACCGGGCCGTAGGACCCGCTGGTCGAGTAGATGCCGAAGGTCACATCGGTGCCCTCGGGACGCAGTTGCTGCGCGAACATACGCGAAGCGTCGGTGGTGGGCTCGAGGAACACCGACGGCTGCAGCGGCGAGAGCCGGAAGGTCGCGTTGCCGTTGTTGTCGAATTCCGTGAGGTTGCCGATGCCCGCCGACGTTCCTTCG
>JBEIGD010000038.1:0-31614 GCA_040382075.1 Opitutaceae bacterium | reverse complement strand
GTGGTCCGTTCCACGGCTGATCATCGCCAGATGCTCGAGTTCGCCGACCAGTTGGTGCTCTACGCCAACACCGAGGCGAACGCGCCCAACGCGGAGCCGACATTCTACTTTGCCGACAGCGACCTGAAGTTTGACTTGCCCCAGGTCGAGATCGAGATCGACAAGGACAAGGTTGCGGCGATGAACCTGAGCCTCACCGACATCGCGCGGGATCTGGGTTCCTTGCTTGGCGGCGCCTACGTGAATCGATTCGTGAACGACGGCCGCAGTTACCGCGTGATTCCGCAGGTCGAGCGTTCGCAGCGGCTCAACGCCGACCAGTTGCTCGATTACCACGTGCGAGGGCCGGATGGTCGCCTGATTCCGCTCTCCACGATCGCGACGCTGCGCGAGACGGTCCAGCCGCGCACGCTGAACCGCTTCCAGCAGCTCAATGCGGTGAAGATCACCGGAGTGGGTCCAAGCATCGATGGGGCGTTGAAGAAGCTCGAGGCCAAGGCGGCGGAGATCCTGCCCCCCGGGTATTCGATCGACTACGGTGGTCAGTCGCGACAGCTGCGCACCGAGGGCACCGCGCTTTGGAAGGCGGGCGCGCTCGCCGTGCTGCTCATCTTCCTTGTGCTGGCGGCGCAGTTCAACAGCTTCCGCGACCCGATCATCATCCTGGTGGGCTCGGTGCCGCTGGCCGTGTTCGGCGCGCTGATCCCGATCTTCCTCTGGAAGACCTCGCTCAACATCTACTCGCAGATCGGCCTGATCACGCTCGTGGGTCTGATCGCCAAGAACGGCATCCTCATCGTGGAGTTCGCGAACGGGCTGCAGTCCGAGGGCGTCTCCAAGTTCGAGGCCACCCGCCGCGCCGCCGCGACGCGCCTGCGCCCGGTGCTCATGACGTCGGCCGCGACGGTGTTCGGCCATCTGATGCTGATCTTCGTCGACGGTCCCGGCGCCGCCGCGCGCAACAGCATCGGCTGGGTCCTCGTGGTCGGCATGGCCGTCGGCACGTTCTTCACGCTGTTCGTGGTACCGGTCTTTTATCTGCTGATCGGGCGCGACTTCTCCCGCCGCTCGCCCGCTCCAGCTCTCGCCTCTTCGGTCAATCCTGCCTCACCCTGATGTCCATGCACTCCCGCTTTCTCCGGATCGCCGTCCTCGTCATCGGCGCCAGCTTCGCCTCGGGTGTCTCCGCGGCCCCCGGAAACCGGTCCTCCGCTCTCCCGGAGGTCATCGATCTCCGCGCGGCCATCGTCTATGCGCTGGAGAATAGTTTCGCCATCCGCCAGGCGCGTGAGCGCATCCAGCAGCAGGATGGCGTGATCTTGGAGGTCTCCGCCTTGGGGATCCCGAATGTCGGCTTGGGCGCGGCGTACCAGCGCAACGACGCCGACATCTCACAGTCATTTCCGGCCGATGATTCCGCGTGGCAGATCCAGATCCAGGCGCGCCAGAGCCTCTACAGCGGCGGCGCGGTCCGAGGCGCGGCGGCGAATGCCCGGCTGGCCCGCGAGGCGGCGGTGCTGGAATTGCAGGCGGTCATCAGCGAGGTGCTGCTCGCCGTCCGCACGCGCTTCTACGATGTGCTGCTCGCTCGGGAAAGCATCAAGGTGCAGGAGCAGTCAGTGGCTTTGCTCGAGGAACAGCTCCAGAATGCCCGCAACCGTTACGAGGCCGGCGCGGCCTCCAACTTCGAGGTGCTCCGGGCAGAGGTCGCGCTCGCCAATGCGCAGCCCGCCCTGATCCAGGCCCGCAACACGTTCCGGACGTCGTTCGACGAGGTGGTCCAGCTCATGGGCGGGGAGGCCGGCTCCGCGCCGCGGACTCCCCAAATCGTGGGCGACTTGACGGTCGAGCCGGTCCAGTACGAGGTCGCTGAGGCCGTGGCTGCCGCCCGGGCCTCGCGGCCCGAGCTCGCCCGCCTGTCCAAGCTGATCGAGGCGCGTGCCCAGGGCGTCGAGATCGCCCGTGCCGGAGCCCGGCCGTCCGTTGACTTGATCGGGAGCTACCAGTGGCGCAAGGCCGGCACGAGCGATCGTTTCAGCGAGGCGAGCGATGGCTGGCTGCTCGGCGTGCAATCTCAGTGGAGCGTCTTCGATGGCCGAGCCACCGCAGGCCGCGTGGTGCAGGCCCGCTCCGCCTTGGCTCAGATCGAGCTCGCCCGCAGCGAGGCCGAGCTCGGCATCGAGATCGAGGTCCGTCGCGCGGTGTCGCTGCTCCAAGAGGCCGGCGAGCTGATGGAGGCGTCCCGACGGGTCGTCGAACAGGCCACCGAGGCACTCCGACTAGCCACCGTGCGCCAGTCGGCTGGCACGGCAACCCAGCTCGATGTGCTGACCAGTCAGGTGGACCTCACCCAGGCGCGGAACAATCAGCTGCGCGCCAATTATAATTATTTGGTCGCCGCCTCTCGCGTGCGCAAGGCGACTGGACAGGCGGATCCGTTCAACACCGGGTCCTGATACCCCCGTACCCGTGGCTGATCGCCCACTCGCGACAAACGTCACGGTGCACCCGCCGCTGGCGCGTCGGCTCCGGGTCGCCGTTGTGGTGCTCGCCGCGACGCTCGTGCTGCTGAGCGGCGTGGTGCTGCTGGCGTTGACGCCGGCCGTGCAGACGGCGCTGGTGCAACGCATCCTGCGCGATCGGCCGGATCTGGGGGTGTCAGTGGGCCGGGTTGAGCTCGGGCTTTCGCGGAGCGTGATTCGCGACCTGACCTTCGCCTCGTCCGGTGTCCGGGTTGCCGCGCCGAGCGTGGAGGCGGAGGTGGCTCTGCTTCCGGCGCTGTTCGGTGCAATCCGGATCCAGCGATTGGAGGCAAAAGAGTGGGTCGTTGAACTCGCCGGTCCGACGGCCACCGCGACAGCGGCGTGGCCGGTTCCTGCGCCCGTCCGGCGTTCCCCCGCCGGCTTCGGTGGCTTGGCCGTGCTCGGGTCGCCCGCCGGTGGAGGGCAGGGTGCCGTCTCTGCGCCAGCGACGGTGCTCGGGCTCCTGGATCGAATCGCGCTGCCGGAGAACTTCGAACTGGATCAGGTGCTGCTCCAGGGGAAGGTGCGCGGCGTGCTGGCGGGAGCGCAGCGCGGCTCGGTGGCGGTGCAGCTCAAGGGTGGGGGCCTGAAGGCGGGTGCAGTCGGTGTCCTCGACCTCACCGCCGATGGCGCCCGGGAAGCCAGTCCGGATCGCTTGCAGGCGACCACCCGGGTGGAGGTCGCAGTGGGTCCCCGTTCGCGCCTCGATGCCGTGCGAACGAAGGGCACGCTTTCGGTGCAGGTCGCGGGACTGCCGGCGGGGGCGTCGGTCGCCGTGGAGAGCGCGGTGGAGCGGGCGTTGGGAGCGACGGCGGGGGAAAGCTACCGCTTGATCGTGCGTCGTGAGGGCGTTCGTTGGCTCGATGGGCAGGCGGAACGCTTGGGGACGACCGGGACGATCCGGGGCACCGTGAAGATCGCGTTCAGCGATCGGGATCTTGCGCCGGTGCTTCCGGGACGCCCGCTCCCGGAGTTCTCCGTCCAGGTGGAGAATGTGTTCACAGCGGGGCGCGCGTTTGAGGCCGTCGAGGTGTCTGGCAAGATCGCGGTGGAGGCGGCGCGGTGGGAACGGATCTCCCCTGAACTCGCTGCGCTGGGGGCAGTTCGTCTCACCTCGGATTTTGGCTTGGCGCGGGAGGGTGACCGCATTCGGGTGGGATCCCTCCGCGCGGAGGCGGTGGAAAAGGCGCCGGTGCTCGGGATGGAGCTGCGGCAGCCTTTCATCTGGAATCCAGTTTCCGGCGAGGTGGAGGTCGCGGATCCGGCGGCCGACCTTGTGACCGTGCGCCTTCGTGGTCTGCCTTTGCCCGCGTTGCAGGCGGCGTGGCCGGAGGGCCGGATCGAAGGCGGAATCGTCACGGGAGGCTGGAGCCTGCGGGTGTCGCCCGGCGGCATCGCCGTGCGGAGCACGGAGCCGATGGCGGTTTCTCGTTTCTCGGTGCGACGGGATGGGGCGGAGATGTTGCGCGACGTGCAGTTGGAGGTGCGTCCCTCGGCTGACTTCACGCCCCGCGGCTGGCAGGGAGAGGCGGCGGAACTGGTGGTGCGCGGAGGCAATGGAGTCCTTGCTCGCGGTGCGATCCGAGCCGGCCGGAGCGTGGGTGCGGACCAGGCGATCAAGCTCACCGGAGCGCTGGACCTAGATTTACCGGGGATGCTGACGCAACCCCTCGTCAACGCGGCAGGTCGTCTCCAATCCGGCCTCCTTCGCGTGTCCGGCTCGGCGAGTCTGGGCGAGGTTCAGCAGGTGGCAGTCGACTTGCAGGCGACGCGGTTGGCGGACTCTTCGGGTGGTTCGCTGCCGGATCTGGCGGTCGAGATCCGGGGAGATCGGGCGGCGAGTGGCGCGCTCACCCTCCGCATCCCCGTGCGGCTGGAGGCATCCGGTCGGGTGAGTGATGTCGTGCTGGCCGGGCAACTCACTCCGGATTCGGCGGGCTGGCGGGTCGATGGTCAGATCACGGGTGCACGCGTCTTCGTGGCAGATGCGCGGATCCTCGCCGCACCGTGGGCCGCCATTCCCGCTTCGCCGGCCGGTGCGCCGGGCTCCGAATCGCCAGCACCCGCCTGGGCCGGTCTCTCGGGCAAGGTCGTCCTCGCCTTCGGGGAGGTCGTCTATTCCCCCGAGCTGATCGCACGCGAAATCAGCGGCACCGTAGCGCTGGAGCAGATGGCGGTGGTGCTGGAGACCCTGAAGGCAATCTTGTCGACGGGCGGGCGCGTGGAGGCTTCTGGCAAGGTGTCCTACTCGCCGACGAAGGCAGCGGCGGCCTATGCCTTGGAGGGGAACGTCACTGCGCTGGAATTGGAGTCGGGACCCGCCCTCAAGGCATTTTTGCCTTCCCGTGGTCTGTCGGCCATCGAGGGGCGTTTCGATCTCCGGTCGCGCGTGAGCGGAGGGGCGGCCTCGCTAGGCGACCTCGCGGGCCAGCTGCAAGGTGATCTGCAGATGGTGAGCCGCGGTGGAGTCATCCGACCCTTGCCCCCGAGCTACCTCAGCACCGTCACGACGGCGAGGGAGCAGCTGCAACGTCGCGGCGAGCAGGCGGGAACGCTGGGTGCGCTCGCGGGCGCCCTGGGGGCGAGGCTCCCGTCGTCGCTGGGTGGAGTGGCCTCGAAGACACAGCAGCTCACCACCCGGCTGGCTGACCTCGAGACGGTGCTGCGCTTGTTCGGAGAGATTCGCTTTGACCAACTCACCTTGGACGTGGGCGTTTCGCCGAACCGGTCGGCGTCGCTGCGGGATCTGACGATCACGAGCCCGGAACTCCGCTTCGTCGGTCAGGGTTCCCTGCTGGCGGCCCCGGGCCAGCCGTTCTGGCGCCGGCCTCTGAGCGTGAGTATGACGGGTGGGGCGAGGGGACGCTCGGCCGACGCGCTGCGACGGGTCAATCTTCTCGGTAGCACGATCGACACCCTCGGCTATGCGCCGTTTTCATTGGAGTTCGCGCTTGAGGGTACGCCCAACGGGTTGGATGCCTCGAAGATGATCGCGGCGGTGGCGGATCGCGTGCTCGGAGTTTCCCTGACGGCGGCGGACGTGCAGCGCCTCGGGGCGGGCGATCCGGCGGTGCTGCTCTCGCTCTTGGCTCAGCTCAAGTAGCGGGCAAGGCGTTTCCCCGCTTGCGTCGCGGGAAGGAAACGCGAGAAAGGGTTGTCGCATGCGGCCGCCGCCTCTACCGCCATCGTTTTGGGATCGTTGGTCGGGCCTGCGCCTGCTGGATGCGGGCCTCGGAATCTGGACCGGGTTGGTGTTTCTGTTTCTCTACCTGCCGATTCTCGTGCTGGTGGTGTACTCCTTCAACGAGTCGCGGTTGAACGTCGTTTGGGAGGGTTTTACCTTGGAGTGGTATGGTCGACTGTGGGACGACACCCGGATTGCGCGCGCGCTGAAGAACAGTCTGGTCGTGGCCGGCTTTACCACGGTGCTTTCCGTTGTCTTGGGAACAGTGGGTGCGTGGTTGCTGCACCGGTATCGTTACCGGTTTGGCTCGACCCTTCAGACGTTGATCGCGGTTCCCATGATCATGCCGGAGATCGTGATGGGGATCAGTCTGCTGATCCTGTTCACCACCGTCGGTCTCAAGCTGGGATTCTTCACGGTCATCGTGGCGCACACGACCTTCTGCTTTCCCTTCGTGTTGATCGCGGTGCAGGCGCGGTTGCAGGGGATGGATCCCGCGCTGGAGGAGGCCGCTCTCGATCTCGGGGCGACGCCCGTCCGGGCATTCCTCCTCGTCGTCGTGCCGTACCTGCGCCCGGCGATCCTTTCCGGCGCTCTCATGGCGTTCACGCTCTCGCTTGATGAGCTGATCGTGACTTTTTTTACCGCGAGCGCCCAGGTGGCGACCTTGCCGCTGCTGGTGTTCGGGATGGCCAAGGTCGGACTCAACCCGATGTTGAATGCGCTGTCCGCCCTGTTCATCGTTGCGACGGTCGCGTTCGTGCTTTTTTCGGAACACTTGCGCCGGCTGGGTCGCCGCGCTCCTTAATCTTTACCTCCATGATCCCGCCCCCTGGTTCCCGAGTCATCGCCCTCCTCCTCGCCGTGCTGGGTCTCGCCCTGGCGCCGCTTCGTTCCGCCAACAAGGAAATCAACCTGTTCGCCTGGTCCGAGTACCTCCCGCAGTCGGTCCTCGAGGGCTTCACGAAGGAAACCGGCATCCGGATCAACTACGAGACCTTCGCGTCGGGCGAGGAGATGCTCGCCAAGATGCTGGCCGGGGGAACGGCCTACGACCTTGTCCAGCCTCCGGACTACATCGCCGAGGCACTGATCAAGAACCGGCTCTTGGTGCCGCTCGATTACACGAAGCTGCCCGGCGTGAAGAACCTCCTGCCGGAATACCTCAACATGGCGCACGATCCGGAGCAGCGGTACACGCTGCCGTACATGGTGAGCACGGTCGGCATCGTCGTGAACACCGAGCGCATCAAGGAACCGATCACGGGCCTGGTCGATCTGTTCTCGCCGCGCCATGCCGGACGGATCGTGGTCGTCGATGACGCCCGCGAACTCGTCACCGCTGCGCTCTACGTGCTGGGATATCCGCTCAACGAGATCAATGCGAAGAACCTCGCGGAGGCCCGCCCGCTGCTCGCGCAGTGGATGAAAGGAATCAAGCTTTACGATTCCGACAGCCCGAAGACCGCGCTGCTGAACGGGGATGTCGATCTGGGGTATGTCTGGGGTGGTGAGGCGGCCCGTCTCTGGACCGAGAACCCGAAGTTTGCGTATGTGATCCCGAAGGAGGGAGCCCACCAGTTCGTCGATGTGATGGCGATCCCGCAGGGCGCCAAGAACGTCGAGGCGGCGCACCGCTTCCTCGAGTACCTGCTTCGCCCAGAGGTCAGCAAGGCGATCTCGGATGAATTCCCGTACACGAATCCGAACGGCGCGGCGCGCCTGCTCCTCACGCCGGAGCAACGGGCCAATCCCGCGAGCTACCCGCCCGGCGAACGGAAGTTCGGCACGTTCCGGCACCTTGGCGAGACCGGAGCGATGATCGACGAGTTGATCACGGATTTGAAGAACGCCCGCTGATCGCGTTCGTGCCCGCCCCGCCGCCTGCATGCACGCCCTCGCCGACACCGCGCCAGCCCACGGCGGGCGCCGTGCCGGGGTGGTGGCTTGGCTGCTCCTGGCGCCGCTCGCGCTCTGGCTGGTGCTCTTCGTGGTCGTACCGATGGCCGGCCTCGCGGTGTACAGTTTCTGCCAACGCGACGATCTGGGCCGGGTCGTCTACGACTTCAGCTGGGAGAACTACGCCCGCGTCTTCGATCCGATCTACCTCAAGATTCTCGGACGCTCGATCGGCTACGCCGCTCTGACCACGGTTATCTGCATCGTCATCGGCTATCCGGTGGCATGGTACATCGCGCGGCAGCGCTCGCCCCTGCGGGAGCGACTCCTGCTGCTGGTGATGATCCCTTTCTGGACGAGCTTCCTCATCCGGACCTACGCGTGGATCGCCATCCTCAAGAGCGAGGGACTGCTGAATGGGCTGCTGCAGTTCTCCGGGGTCGTCACGGCGCCATTGTCGCTCCTCTACACGCCGACCGCCGTCGTCATCGGGCTCGTGTACGCCTATCTGCCGTTCATGATCCTGCCGATCTACGGCAGCGCCGAGAAGCTGGATAACGCCCTCGTGGAGGCCGCCCACGATCTCGGGGCCGGGCCGATCCGTGCGTTCTCCCACGTGATCATCCCGCTGACGTGGCCGGGAATCGCGGCCGGGATCATGCTGGTGTTCGTGCCAGCGATCGGGATGTTCGCGATCACCGACCTGATGGGCGGGGCGCAGGTGCCCTTGATCGGAAACGTGATCCAGAACCAGTTCTTCCGCGCGCGCAACGCCCCGTTCGGCGCCGCGCTTGGCGTGGTGTTCACCCTCCTGTTCATCCTGACCTACGCGCTGGCCCACCGACGGCGTCGCGCCACGACCGCGTGAAGCGGCCCCACTCCGTTCATCCCCGCCATGCCGTCGATGATTGAAATCCGCTCCGTGACCAAGCGCTTCGGCTCCTTCACGGCGGTGAATGACGTGAGTCTCGACATCGCCGAGGGTGAATTCCTCACGCTGTTGGGGCCTTCCGGCTGCGGGAAGACCACGCTTCTTCGGATGCTCTCCGGGTTCGAGACCCCGACCAGCGGCACGCTGCGGATCGATGGCGAGGAGGTCACTCACCTTGCACCTTATCGCCGCAATGTGAACCAGGTATTCCAGAGCTACGCGCTGTTCCCGCACCTCACCGTCGCGGACAACATCGCGTTCGGCCTCCGGATGCAGAAAGTGCCGGCCCCGGAGATCACGCGACGGGTCGACGAGGTGGTCGAGTTGGTGGCACTCACCGGCTTCGCCTCCCGCCGGCCGCACGAGCTTTCCGGGGGACAGCGCCAGCGCGTGGCCCTCGCGCGCGCGATCGTGCCTCGACCGAAGGTACTCCTCCTCGATGAACCTCTCTCCGCCCTCGATGCCAAGCTGCGCCAGCAAATGCAGCTCGAGCTCAAGCGTCTCCAGAAGCACCTCGGCATGACGTTTGTGTTCGTCACGCACGACCAGGAGGAGGCGCTGACGATGAGCGACCGGATCGCCGTCTTCAATCAGGGCCGTCTCGAGCAACTGGGCTCGGCGAGCGAAATCTACCACCAGCCGAGGACCGCATTCGTGGCGGACTTCATCGGGGAGGCGAACCTACTGACCGCGGAGGCAATCGCGCGGAGCGGTACCCTGATCCGGCTTCGGGTCGAAGGCGGGCTCGAGCTCGAGATCCCGGCGGACCGTTGGCCTACGGGCGGTACCAGGATGGTGATCTCGCTGCGCCCGGAGAAGATTCTCGTGTCCAAGCGTCCTCTCCACGCCGAGGTGATCTTCACCGCCCGTGTGACGGATGAGCTGTTCCGCGGGGCGCTGGATCGCCTGCATCTGCAGACGGACTCGGGCACCCGCCTCACCGCGCTCGTCGCCAACGAGAGCGCGTTGCGCGAGGCGATTCACGCCGGCGATGCGGTGTGGTGCGGCGTGCACGCCGACGACATCGCCGTCGTCGGGCCGGCCTGAGTGCGAACGATTCCTCGATTCTTTCGCGATGCACATCGTTCTTACCGGAGCAGCAGGTCGGCTGGGTCGGGAGGTCATGCGCCAGCTATTGGAGGCGGGTGATCGGGTCGAAGCCTATGATGCGGTCCCGGCATCCGCGGATCCGCCCGGGCCGGTCCGCGTGGAGAACCTGCTTGATCCGCTGACGGTGGACGCCTCGTGGCGCGGTGCCGACGCGGTGGTGCACCTCGCGAACCACGCGACGTCGTACGGCCTCGATGGCCGGATGGTTTTCACGGAGAACGTCACCATGAACTACCACGTGCTCGAGCGGGCGCGGCTGGGGGGCGTGCCTCGGTTCATCTTTGCCAGTTCGGTTCAGGCGATGCGTGTGGAGCGATTTTCGCATGACGATCAGCCGAGCCAAGCCCGGGAGTTGCCGTTGAGTGGTGCCTCGCCCGCCACGCCGACCAATCCGTACGCGCTCTCCAAGGCACTCGGCGAGGAACAACTCCGCTACTTCGTCGGCTGCCATGGCATCACCGGCATCGCGTTTCGCTTTCCGGCGTTGTTCCCGCAACCGCGCCCGCGCGGCATCACCGAGGTGGTACCACAGGTGCCGCTGGACGAGGCCTTCGCCTGGCTGACCTACGCCGACGCCGCGCGCGCGGTCGGTCAGGCGCTGCGGCGTCCGCTGACCGGCTACCGTTGCTACCTGCCCGCCAGCGCCCGACCCTGGCTTGACTGGCCGCTGGAGCGGATCCGAGAACGTTACTTTCCGAATGTGCCGGTCGCGGGCGACGGTCCGCTCCGCTCCTTGGTGGACCTGCGGCCGCTGGCCGAGGAGTTGGACTGGCGGCCGCAGGATGACTGAGGCCGGACGCGCGAACGGCGCGCTCAGTTGACGCGATTCCAGACCGGCTGGCCGAGCAGCGCGGCGCGTGCGATCCGCGCGGAGGTGGTGCGCATCTCGATCATGCCCTCCGGACTGCAGAACGCGGCGTGGCAGGTGACGATCAGGTTCGGCGTCGCGGCTTCCGCCGCCGACCGGAGCGGTTCGTCTTGGACGACATCGAGACCCGCGCCGGCGAGACGGCCTTCGCGGAGAGCGCGGAAAAGCGGCTCCTTCTGCACCAGGTCTCCGCGGGCGGTATTCACGAGGAACGACGTCGGCCGGAGCCGCGCGAGTTCAGCCTCTCCGATCATCCCGCGCGTGGCGGGTGACGAGGGACAGTGGAGCGAGAGCACGTCCGTTTGTTCCAGCAACTCCTCGAGCGAGGTTGCGCGCTGGACCCCGAGCGCCTTGTGCGCGCCGTTCGCGAGGAACGGATCGTGGAAGACGACACGGAAGCCGAGCGCCTTCGCGCGCAGGGCGGTGGCCGTGCCGATGCGTCCGAGGCCGACGACGCCGAAAGTGAGCGAGCTTAGCCGGCGTAACTTCGGCGCGACTTCGATTCGCCAGCCCAGTCGCTTGGCCTCCGCGTCCAGCGGGAAAAGCTGTCGGCAGAGGGCCAGCGTGAGCGCGATCGTGTGGTCAGCAACTTCCTCGGTGCCGTAGTCAGGCACGTTGCACACCGGGATGCCGCGCCGGGTGGCCGCCCCGGTGTCGACGCTGTCATAGCCCACGCCGTTGCGGATGAGCACCCGGCAGTTTGCGAGCGAAGCGATGACCTCGGCGGTGCAGGCGACATTGTGCCAGAGGATGAGCGCGTCGGCGGCCCGTACCTCCGCTGGCAGCGGAGCGTTGAAATCGAGCCGGAAGGTCCGAACCTCGGCGACCGCACTGAGTTCTGCGGTTTCGATCAGCGCGGCATCCTCGCTGAAGGTGAATTCGCGCGGGCAGAGAATGGCGACGAGCGGACGCGACATGGGAGGGTTGGGTTCAGGTGGAGCGGGCCGGGCCAAAGGCCGTGGTCACCGACCACTCCTTGGTTTCCCCGGTGGTGAGGACGGCGGCGAGGTATGGTTCGATCGAGAAGGTGTTCCCGTTGCCCCAGATCACGCATTCCGAGGGCGCATAGCTGGTCACGAAATCGACGTACTGGAGCCGCGGATGGGTCAGGCGCGCGCGAACCGGTACCCCTGGAGGCAGGAGCAGAAAGTCCATGTGGCCGTCCCGTTCGCCGTCAAACCGCTTGCGGGACGCGAGGCGTCGGCCCTCCAGGGAGAAACCGGGATTCTCGGCCAGCCGGCAAGCGGGCGGAACCTCCGCCTCGATGCGGCGATCGGTCAACGCAAAGAAGGGGTGGGGGAACCACTCGAGCGAGAGGGGCTGCGCCGCGCGGTGGGTGAGGCGGGACACGGAGTGCAGGGTCCGGCCCGTCAGTCGGATTTCCCGTACCAGCGTGGCGTCGTAGCCGAGGGTACGCTGGTCGGTGCGGTAAACGACGGAGTCCGCAGTGCGATCCACGGTCCACGAGCAAGGCTCGACCACCACCGGCTCTCCTTTCTCATCCAGCCCAAGGCGGCCGCCGCCGAGGTGCACGCCTTCGCGACCGTTCCACGTGAGCGGTTCGCCGCTGCGGCGGCGAAACCGGAATGACTCCGGCAGACCCTGACCATTGAAGGGTCGCGGGGTGGGATGAGGCCACTCGGGGCCGCTGACAAGAGGGTGGCCTGCGGCATCGAAGACCTGCCAGATGTAGCCGCCCCAGCAGTAGCGGCTGCCGAGGCGTTCGCGGTCAGCGACCGGGTCGAGCAGCTGAACCGAGAGCTCGGCGTTGGCGAGGGTGATCACGGGATCAGCGCAGGCGAATGACGCGCAGGCCGGTGCTGCGACCGGCGACCGTGAGCTGAAAGCGGCCGGCGGGGCGGGCGGTGATTTCCACATCCTGGCCGACGAGTTCGTAGGGGATCGGTTCGAGTCCTTCCCAGACCTGGCCGTTATCCAGCTTGAAGCGATTGGCGTTCTGCCACTCGACCACCTTGGCGCGGAGCGGCGGCAGAGCACGCCAATCGACGTCGCTCATGATCGGGAGACCGAAGCGTTCGAGGATCGTGCGCTCACGCTTCACCTCATTGACCGCCGCAACCTCGCGCTTGGCGGTCTCCAACTCGGTCTTTAGCGCCTGCGTCGATCCTTGGTAGTGCCGGATCAAGGCCGCATCGATCACGCCGATCTGATCGGGCGTAAGCCGATCCAGCCCCGCCCGGCGCCACTCCGCGTCCGTCAGGATCGCGCGCAAGCCCGGACTGGCGGTCTGGGCGGACAGGGTGGACAGCAGGCAGGCGAAGCCGAGGGCGAGGGAAGCGAGACGTTTCATGGGCTGGGAGCGGGTTCCGAAGTTGAGGAAGGTTGAGGTACTTCCTGCGCGGCGACAAGCCGGGCGAAGGCGCCGTTTCGCGCCAGCAGGGTGGCGAAGTTTCCTTCCTCGATCAGGCGGCCAGCGTCGAGGACCACGATCCGGGACGCATTCCGGATCGTGCTCAGGCGGTGAGCGATCGTGATCACGGTCCGGCCCGCCGAGAGCCGATCAATCGCTTCCTGGATGAGTCGCTCGCTCTCGTAATCGAGGGCCGAGGTCGCCTCGTCGAGGATGAGCACCGGCGGGTTTCGGAGCACCGCGCGCGCGATCGCCAACCTCTGGCGCTGGCCACCGGAAAGGGTGGTGCCGCGCTCGCCGACGAGCGTGTCGTAGCCTTGGGGAAGCCGCTGGATGAACTCCTCGGCGTTGGCCTGACGCGCGGCCGTGCGGATTTCGGCCTCCGTCGCGTCCGCCTTGGCGAAACGCAGGTTCTCCCGGACCGTGCCCGAGAGCAGGATGCTGTCTTGGAGGACCACGGCCAGCTGGCGGCGGATCCAGCGCATGTCCCACTCCGACTGCGGCACGCCATCGATCAGGATGCGGCCGTCATTCGGCGCGTAGAGGCCGAGGAGAAGATTCGCCAGCGTGCTCTTGCCGGAGCCCGAGGGGCCGACGAACGCGATGTGCTCGCCGGGCTTGATGTGGAGCGAGAAGGGTTCGAGGACGCGTCGCTCCGGTGCGGTCGGATACGCAAACGCGACGGATTCAAACTGGATCTCGCCGCGCAGCCGCTCCGTACGCCGCGTGCCGTGCCACGACTCCACGTAGGTCGAGTCGATCAGTTCCTTGATACTGTGAAAACTCTCCCGCCCAGTGAAGTACTGCTCGGTCAACCCGATGAACGCCTGAATCGGGCCGAGCACGATGGGAAGTCCGGCGACGAAGGCAAAGAGCGTGCCGAGCGACAGGCCCCCGCGGATGGCGAAGTAGGCTCCGCCCGCCATCACGACCAGCGCGATGACCTGCGTGCTGACGTACCAGAAGGTCCCGAACACCGCATTGACGTAGCTCTGCTCAACGCGGCTCCGGGCGAAGTCGAGGCTGCTGCGGTCGAGATCCGCCTCGGCCTGCCGCTCCTCCCCGAAGCTGCGCACGAGGCGCAGCGCGGAGATGTACTCGCTCGCCGTGCCGGTCAGGCGCTCCTGCGCGAGGCGGGCATCGCGATTGGTGCCCTGGATGCGCTCCGAGAACTTCAGCTTCGCCACCGCATAGACGGGCAGGACCAGCGCGAGGATCAGCGCGAGCCGCCAGTCGAGCCAGGCGAGGATGAGCAGAATGCTCCCGCCATAGAGGACGTTCGGCAGGAACTGATTGAGGATGTTGTACAGCAGCGCCTCGACCTTCTGCGTGTCGAAGGCGTACTTGGAGAGCAGGCGGCCCGTCCGCTGTTGGTCGAGGTAGCCGAAGCTGAGGAACTGTAACTTGAAGAAGATGCGGCTGCGCAGCTCCACCAGCATCTGGGCCATGCCCTTGGCGATCTCGTGGGCGCCCCAGACCGAGAAGAAGTAATGCAACCCCAGCAGCCCCACGAACACGCCCGCAAGCAGCAGCACCCCCCCGACGTCACCCGCCGGCACGCAGACGTCGATCATGCGCTGGAAGAGCCACGGGCAGGGCGCCACTGCGAGCGAACGCAGCAACGCCAGCGTCAGCCCGGGCAGCAGGACGCGACGACTCGCCCAGAGGTAGCCGGTCAGCGTCCGCGATGCCAAGGCCTCGCGTTTCATCGGGACCGGCACCGACTCAGGCGGAGGCTTTGCGGCGCTCAAGCGTGCGGCCGCCGTGGATCGCGCGGTAGAAGGGGTCGTCCGGTTGGATCGATCCGCGTGCCACGGTCTCACCGGTGAAGGCTGACTTGTAGATCGCGGTCAGGAACTCAAGGGTCTTGCGCGCCTCGAAGCCCGAGGTCAACGGGCGCCGTCCTTCATCGCGATCCGCCACCAGGGCGCAGAGCTGAGCGCCGTGAGTCGAACCCACGTCCGGCGGGAAGCTCTGCCAGGCCTGCACCAGGCTGTCATCCTGCGCGGGCTGGACCGGCGTCATCTTCCAGTTGTCTTTCGTGTAGCTGTAGAGGTGCGTGAGCTCGAGCGTGGCCTTTTGGTAATCAAAGCGGAGGTAGGTCTCCTGGCGGGGACTGAGCACGCTGTTGACGATCGAGCCGACGGAACCATTCGCGAACTTGACCATCGCCATCGAGACGTCCTCGACCTCGATGTCGCGGTCAAGGGTGGTCGCAAGGGCCCGCACTTCCTTCCAGTCACCCATGATGTGAAGGAAGTGATCCATCGCGTGGATCCCGTGCCCCATCGTCGGTCCGCCGAGCTCCGTCGCCCAGCGTCCGCGCCACGGCACCGCGTAGTACGCGGTGTCCCGGTACCAGAGCGTGTTGCACACGCCGACCAGCGGGCGGCCGAGGAGGCCGGCGTCGGCGAGGCGACGGACGTGCGCCGTCGAGCTCGCGAAGCGCATCTGGAAGATGCACGCGGTGTAGGAGCCCGTCTGGTCCTCCGCCGCCTGGATCTGATCCAGCTCCGCCAGCGAGCCACACAGGGGCTTCTCGCAGAGGACCCAGGCGCCGCGCTGCATCGCCGCGATGCTCATCGGCGCATGCATGGAGGGCGGGGTCGCCACCAGGACGAAGTCGGGCCGGAGCGTGTCCAGCATGCCTTCGTAGTCCGTGAAATGCTGCGGGATGCCGTGGCGGCGTGCGAAGTCGGCGACGCGCGTCGCATCGATATCGACCGCGGCCTCGAGGACCACGCGTCCTTGGGTCGCCTCGACCGCACGTACGTGGGCCTCGCTAATGGAACCGGTGCCGACCAATGCGGCGCGGTAGGTTTTCATGAAAGTAGGGTCAGGTGGATTTCTTGCGGTCGAAGATGGTCAGGCCAGCCAGCGATTGCTGGGGCGGCGGGAAGAAGTAGCTCGCGATGTAGCCTACGACAAGGCAGCCGCCGATCGCGAGGGGCTGGTAGAATACTGGGTTCACCAGTCCGGCGCGCCAGCAGGCAAAGGTGATGATGAGGCTTCCGATGACGCCCACGATCGCGCCCTGCCAGTTCGCCCGGCGGGTGAACATGCCCAAGCCGTAACAGCCGGCGAATCCGCCGCCGAGCAGGCCCAGCAGTTCCCACGACTTGTCGAGCGCGGACTGGATGTTGATCTGCGAGAGGATCAGGGCCGTGCCGACGCCGATCACGCCCGCCACGACGGTCATCCACTCCGCCAGCCGCACGCTCTTTTCCTGCGTCGGGTTCTTCGCAAACTTCTCGTAGAAATCCACTGAGATCAGCGTGGCCACGCTGTTCATGCAGCTCGAGAGGGTGGACATCGAGGCGGCGAAGATGCCCGCGATAATCAGCCCCGTGATGCCCACCGGGAGTTCGGCGGCAATGAAGTGCGGAAACGTCGCGTCGACGTTCAGCAAGGGATTCATCTTCTCCGGATTCTGCTGGTAGAAGACGTAAAGCGCCGTTCCGATGCCGAAGAAGGTCAGGCTGCCCGGCACCACGATGGCCGCCAGGGTCCAGACCGACCAGCCCGCTTCCTTCGGACTCTTCGTCGCGAGCACGCGCTGCATCATCACTTGGTCCTTCGGGTAGGTGATCACGTCCACCACCGCAAAGAGGAGGAAACCCCAGATGGTCGGCTGGCGGATGTCGAAGGCCCAGTTGAAGACGTCCATCTTCTGGTCGGCCTGCGCCGCGGCGAAAAAGCCCGAGGCACCGCCATCGACGTGCCAGATGACGTAGCCGATCGCGAAGAACGCCCCACCGAGCATCACCACGACTTGAATGACATCGGTCCAGATCACCGCCTTCATCCCACCCAGCAGGGTGTACGCAATCGTTACCACGCCCATGAGCAGAATGCTCCATGTCACGCTGATGCCCGTCACCGCCGCGAGGGCCAGCGAGGGAAGGAAGAGCACGATGCTCATGCGGCCACCGAGTTGGAGCACAATGTTGATTCCGCTGCTCACCGTGCGGATCGACGGATGGAAGCGCATCTCCAAGTAGTGATACACCGACATGACATTGAGTTTGCGGATCAGCGGGATGATCAGGGTCGCGACCGCCGCCGTGGCGAAGAGCGCCACCACGTTCTGCGCGAGGAGGTGCCAGTTCGTCGCGAACGACTTCGCCGGGATCGCGATGAACGAAATCGCACTCGTCCCCGTCGCATACAGGCTGATGCCCGCCGCCCACCACGGCACGTTGCGGCCGGCGAGGAAGTAGTCGGCATTGCTGTTCTTTTTCTCGCGGAGGTAGAAGAAGAGTCCCACGCCGGCGGAGAGCGTCAGGTAGAGTACGATGACGATCCAATCGAGCGCCTTGAGGAGTCGCTTACTCGATTCAATCGTTACCGCCGTATACCCCGCCGACGCGGTCGTGCGCAGGGCGAATCCGTTGTCGTGCAGGCGCACGTCCGAGACCGCTCCGGTCACCGCCACAGGACCAAGCCGGGCCCACGCGTTGGTGATCGTCTGATACGAGAGCATTTCCACGCCACCGTCTTCGGCGGAGGCCAGCACCAGAAGGTGGGCCTGACCCGAAGCCCGGATCGCTCCCGGGAGCGGCGTAAGCGGGGGAGCCGCACGCTGGGTCCAGCCGGATGCCGCCTCGTGCCGCCAGAGCTGCCGCGCGCCCGCCTGATCCACCGTCACCACCCATCCTGCATTGCTTTGCATCGTACCGGCGATCGGGCGCGCCGAGTCCGGGAGCCCAGCGAGCTTCGCCGCGCCGAGCGTCCCGTCGGCCAGAACTTTCTGGTCGCCGATCACCAACTCTGACGTCTTCACCGCCGGCGCCGTGGAGAGTGGCTCAATCTTGAGCGTTGTGAGCGATGCCGGTCGCGCGTCGCTCGATGACGCCATCGCCGGCGAGCCGAGCGCAAGGGTCATCAAGGGCACCACAACACGGAGGACGGCGGGGAGGCGGAAGAGGGGCATCGGGGAAAAAAGTTCGTTCGAGTATGGGGACCGTTTCGAAAGAATCATTCTGAAAATTGATGAAAATTGCACGGCGGCTTTCAGTGCCCTTTTGCCACTTCTTGGACGCAAAAAAGCCCGCCATGCATGACAGGCTGGAATCGAGACCCCACGGTTCGTGGGATCCGGGGTCGGAGGGCGTGTCCGAAAGGTCGGACGGACCGGCGCGCCCGCGGACACCGCCTCCGGCGGCCACGGGAGACTGGGGCCGGGAGGGGCCTCGCTCTAGACGAGGCCGACGAGGGCCTTGATCTTGTTTCCGGTCAGTCGGCGTTCAGCCGACAAGCCGTGCGGTGTCCGGCCACCGAAGCGTTCCGCGGCTTCCTTGAAACGGGCCTGGGTCGCCTTGACGAACTCGTCCACGGGACGCGTTTCGCCGAACAGCGACATCATCTCGGGCAGCCAGCGGTGCCCGTAGCGGACGTGGTTCTGTTCGTCGTTGCGGTCGAAGGCCAGAAGGGTGTCGGCCTCAAAGTCGTTCAGCTCGCGGATGCGGTCCATCACCGCCGCCTTCGTCGGGAAGCTGCCGGCCTCGAACTCCATCGTCATCATCGCGTACCGTTCGTGCGGCGGCATCTGCACGAGGATGTTGTAGAGGTCGAGGGAGTGTTCGACCGTCATGAGGTCCACGCCGAGCTTGGGCAGTTGGCGGAATCCGAACGCGCTGTGCCGGGATTCATCCCAGAGATGCCGCGCGAGGTCGTGATGCAGGTCGAAGGGCGCGTTTGGCGTATCGTGGAAGACCGTCGCGAGGTAATCGACCGCGTCCATCTCCATCATGAGCCAGACATAGACCATGATGCGGATGACGCGGGCATCGGTCGCCGGGTCGAGGAGCCACGGACGGACGATCGGCACTTCGTCGGCATCATGGCCGAAGACGCTCGAGCAGGTCGGGTAACGACCGCGGTTGCACGTCTCGGGATGGCGGTACGTGCGGCGGTCGCTCACCCAGGCGAAGTCAGAGGCGAGAGGGATGCGGGTGCGTTCACCGAGCAGGCCGCCACTCGCCGCAATGATGGCATTGAGGTGCTGCGTCCACTCACGCGTCGCCGGCGTGTCCGGCAGGAAGCGGGCGACTTCGCGCGCGTGCCGTTCCTCGTCGCCAATGAATTCCTCGACCAGTTTGCGCGAGGGCCAGTCCGCCAGGTGGTGCGTGGCGCTTAGGTAGTGCTGGTACGCGGCGAGCAGCGCCGGCTTGAGTGCGCCGTAGAACCCGGCGAGTGCGGTGTCTGCGCTCTCGGGCAGGATCGCCTCGGTGAAGAGGCGCCGGATCTCCGGCCGCACGTCTTCGCCCGCGCCGAAGCCAGCCATCTCGCGCCCACGCTCGCGCAGGAACCGGGCATGACCGGCCGATTCCCAGACGTGCTGGCAGAGGAGGTACTTCAGCTCCGGTTCGCCCACCCGGTAGATCAGCGTGGTCGCCGTGCGCAGGAATTCTCGCTCCAGCTCGAACAGCACGCGCTGGAGGCGCGCCATGTCCTGCACGGCCGCCATGCGGCCGGAACCAACGGAGGCGGTGGAGAGCGAGGAGGGTGAGGCGACCATTGTGGAGGGCCTCAGCAGATGCGGCCGCGCTTGCCCGAGGTCGAGTGGCCGGGCGGATTCACCCCAACCCAACGCTCGTCGATCGGCTCGCTCGCGCGCTGAAAACGCGCGTCGCTCGAAATCCGGAGGCGGTTCTCGCTGCGGTTGTCGAGGGACGCGTGCACCACAAACATGCCGAAGGTCAGGAAGTCGCCCGCCTCGAACTCCGTCGTGAGCCAGCGTCCGCCGAACTTGTTGCGCACGATCGGGGGGTTGTGCGAAAGGGTGCCGCTGAACGACCACGCGCCCTTCTTGGCGTTCTCCGCCTCCTTGGGCTTGTTCTCGCAGAAGGCATCGACGTCGCGGTAAATGTAGTTCTCCAGAAGGTCCATGCGCTTGTGCGATCCTTCGAGGATCATCAGCCCGCCGAGCTGGAAGGAGATGTCGCCGTAAGGCAGCCAGCAGGTCATGTGACGGTGCGTGCCGCGGCCCATGTACGGGAGGTCGCAGTGCGGGTTCGTGCCTTTGCCGGGTCCGATCGCGCGGAGCCAGGTGTAGTCGTAATGACGGATCGGCTCGCCGAAGAAGCGGGTGTAGAATTCGACCAGGCGGCCGGAGTACAGCAGGTTCTGGATCTCCGGATTGTCGTTCGTGATCTCGGGCTTGAAAACGTAGCCAGAGCCGGCCTTGCAGATCCCTTCCTCATGGGGGAACGCGGGGTCGAGCACCCCCGCCTCCGCCAGGCGCGAGGTCAGGCTGGCGCGGGCGCGCAGGACTTGATCGCGATCGAGGTAGCCCTTCATGTACAGGTAGCCGTCCTCGGCCACCCGGCGGCGCAATTCCTCGACGTCGTCCGCGGCATCCGAGGAGTCGCGCAGAAGCCCGACCTTGTCCTCGGACATGTCGAGCGCGTGGCCGTACGAGTAGAGCTGGGGGAGATCAAGCGTGGGGAGCATGATGTGACTAAGGTACACCGACCCGGCCGCGCATTAAATGGTTGAACTGGGAGTTATCATGTAAATTTTGGTAGCCATGTCGTCGTTCCCATCGTTGCGCACTCAGGCTTGGCTGGAGAGTCCGCTGCGCTCTCCTCTCGGGGAGATCGAGCTGGCTGGTCTGCTGCGCAACGAGGCCGGGATCGATCCGGCGCGGATGCGGATTTTGCGACGATTTGCCCTGGTCTTGGTCGTGGAGGGTCGGGCCTATTACCGCGACGATCGGGGAGGGGCGCGGGACTTGGTCCCGGGTGATGTGATCGCGATCTTTCCCGAAATCGCCCACGCGTACGGCGGGGCGGGTGGGTCGGAGTGGTCGCAGGTGTATTTCGTGTTCTCCGGCTCGGTCTTCGACTTGTGCCGGAGTCGGGGGCTCTTGGACCCGGCGCGTCCGGTGTGGCGGCTGGGCTCCCCGGAGTATTGGCGTCAACGCCTCGCGGAGGTCGTCTCGCCCGAGGCCGCCCATCGTCCGGGCGCGCCGCTGCGCGCCATGGGGCGGTTGCTCGAGGTGCTGCTCGAGATGTCGGCTGCGGAGTCCGACGCGAGCGGTCCAGGCAGTGCGGAGGCGTGGTTGGAGAAGAGTCGGCAGTTGCTCGGCGACCGCCAAGCCGCCGGCTGGCCCGCGCCGCAGGTAGTCGCCCGCGCCGTGGGCATGAACTACGAGAACTTCCGCAAGCGCTTCGTCCAACTCACCGGCGAGTCGCCCGGTCGCTTCCAGAAGCGCCGGCGGATCGACTGGGCGTGCGCCGCGATCTACCAGGGTGGCCACTCGCTCAAGGAAATCGCCGATGAGCTGGGCTTCTGCGACGTGTTCCACTTCTCGAAGGCCTTCAAGCTGCAGACCGGCCTGACGCCGAGCGATTACCGCCGGGGCATGCGGGGGAAGTGAACGGGTCTGCGCGTGGCGTCTCCGGTGCAAGGTGAAGCCTCGCGCAGTGCGCGGGATCGCCTCGCGGTGTGCCGAGGCGATGCGGAGGGATACCGGTCGGGCCACGCCGACCCGCGGTCTACGACCGCGGGCGGGCGACGGCGCCTACATGGGCGACTCGGTACTCCAGCCCGCCGGCCATTGGGTGCCGGGGATCGGACGCCAGAAGATGTTCCGGTCGATCCGCGGGGGATGATTCCGGTACTGGGTCGTCAACCGGAGCTTCGTCCGGAGGTGCTCCACGAGGTTCTCGCCGTAGAAGAAGGTGGTCTCCGCCACGCCGGACATCACGAGGACTTCGCTGCGGGTGGTTTCCAGGAGTTCGATCAGGCCACGCGTGCTTTCCAGCTCGAGGTCGATCGCCTTCTGCAGGCGCTCCATGCTGGCCTGCCGCGTCACGTCGTCTTTCGCCTCAAGGTAGCTGTAGACGCAGTCGCACCACGCGCAGACGTTGCGGAGGCTGGTCGCCCAGTGCAGGTAGGCACGAGCGCGGTCCCGGAGGTCGACAAAGGCGGGTGCCACGGTGGCCGGCAGGGTGGGGATGAGCGCGCCGAGGCGGTCGATCAATGCACGCATCGGCACGAGCACGGCACGATCCATGTCCGCGGTCATCTTCGCGCCGCTCTCGCGGGTGATGAGGTCGAAGAGCACGTCCTTGCCGAGGTCGTTCAGGCCGGGGTTGTTGTGCTGGAAGCAGCCGTGGCGTTCGTAGTACTCGCGCTCTGCCGCCGGCACGGCCTCAATGTCCGGCACGAACGGCCGGTCCCAGGTGCGCTGCCAGCAGAAGCCGAAGGCGCAGTAGAGGTAGACGAGGGGCTGTCCACCCAGCGCTTCCTCGAAGGCGTCCCAAGCGGAAACAAGGGCCGACGCATGGGCCGGGCCGACGAGGGTTTGCGCGAAGTCCGCGAGCACCGCATCGATCGGCTTCTCGGGGAAGAATTGCGCCGCGCGGAGAATCGCGGGATTCGGCCAGTAGGGCGCCTGCGCCGGGTTGGCGAGGCCGCCGAGGGCGCTGATCCGGCGGACGCCGGTCTCGTGCACCGCCATGAGCTTGGCGTGGAGCATGCGCGGGTAGGGCACGCCCATCAGCGGTTCGTGGTTCCACGGGCTCGAGGCCGAGTAGTGCAGGACCGGCTCGATGCCCTGCGCCCGGGACTGCGCGAGGGCTTCCTTCTCCGCCGCGTCCATCGTGGTGTGGAAGAGCGTACCGGCCACGCCGTGGTTTTCTGGATACTTGGGATGTGAATATGGGACCGAGTAGCCGCGGACGAGCAGGGAGGGAGCCTCCCAGCCGACGTGCGGTCCCATGCCGGCCTTGATGTGGTCGTGCTCGACCTTGAAGGGCTCGATGCGGAGGAGGACATCGAAGTCCGGGTTGATCCCCGCCGCCGCCTCGCGGAGGTTGCGCAGGAAGCGCACGATGCTCTGGCCGGAGGCCTGCGCCACCTTGTCGTGGCTGCGCCATTCGCGGATCATGTAGGGACCGCCGTTGCGCCCGACGTAGAGCGAGGCCGAGTGCTCGAAGCCCGCGCCGCTGTCGTTCGTCCAGAGCGACATGTACGAGAGGTCGGGCACGTAGTGCATGAGCTTCTGCAGCGCCTCGCGGAAGTGCCGCTGCACGATCGGGTGATCCTGCGCCATTGTGTAGCGCGGGAGGCGCGAGCGGAAGGGATGATCGACGCGCGCGCCGCGGAGTGAGGGGTACTTCGTGAAGAAGCGCTCCGGCAGGGTCCGGGGCTCGAACATGCACACGCCGGGCTTGAGTCCGTACTTGCGACCAAGGTCGGCCAGCTTGCGGAGGTTCTGGACGTTGGCGTCAAGGTACATCGCCGGCCAGATGCCGCGAGTCAGCTCGGTGTCGACGAAGTGATTGAAGCCGGGGCAGTAGCTGTAGAACTGCGGGTAGTACTCGAAGGGAACGAAGTCCTCCACCGGCATGTGTGCTTGGAGGCCGTTGACTTCGCAGTGGGTGAAGCCGGACTCCGCGAGGGCGGCGACGTACTGCTCGGGGTCAAACTTGCGCGCCGTGCGCCAGTACTGGGTGAGGCAGGCATCCCAGTGCGGGCGGTGCCAGCCGAAGGTGGCGGGGAGCCAGACGCCGGCGGCGAGCTTCTCGCGCGCGAGCAGGGTCGTGCCGCCCGCAAGCAACCGGACGGCGGCAAACAGGAAGGAGCCGTGCGTGGCGCAAATCTCACCGTCGCCACGCTCGGTCACGCGCAGCCACATCCACGCCGATTCATCAGCCGCCTTGGCCGGGAGGCCGGCCGGCTGGCCGCGTTTCGCGAGCGCGACGCGCACGCCGGCTGTCGCGCCAGGCGCTCCGAGCGCGGCACCCGTGAGGCGGGCGAGTTCATTCGCCGCCGTGAGCTCGCCCGGTTCGGGCTGGGCGGGTACGAGCACGGCGCGGAGTGCGAGAGGAGAGGTGGTTTGCGACATGGGTGGGGAGAGAAAGGAAGTGGGCGATGCAGGGAAGGGGAATTCGAGGCAACGGCGAACGAGACCGTGACCCAAGACTCACCGGTTAATTCCCAAGTTCTGCATCGTTCGCCGGGTCCAGGTCAACGGGGGAGATCGCGTTCAGCGAGAGAGGTAACGGCCCCGGGTTCGGCGGTGCGACTCTGTTCTCGCCGCAGCTTGCGGTTTCTTGTAGTCACGCATGAAATTTCGTCACCCCATGAAGCCGTTTCCCTCCCGTTTGCAACAGGCTCACACTTTGGTCACCGGCGCCGGTTCCGGCATCGGTCGCGCGATCGCCGAGCGTTTCGCCGCCGAGGGAGCGACCGTCTACGTGGTGGATGCGTCGCTGGCGGCCGCCGAGACGGTGGCCGCCGGCATCCGCGCCGCCGGGGGTGCAGCCTCCGCCGTGGGCTGCGATGTGTCGCAGACCGACGCGATGCAGGCCGTATTCGCGGCGCTGCCGCGCCTCGATATCCTCGTCAATAACGCCGGGATCGCGCACATCGGCACCGTCGAGTCCACCGCTCCCGCCGATCTCGATCGGCTCTACGCGGTCAACATCAAGGGGGTCTACCACGGGCTGCACTTCGGCGTGCCGCGTCTGCTCGCACAGGGCGGCGGGGTGATCCTTAATCTCGCTTCCATCGCCTCTCATCTCGGCCTGCCGGATCGCTTCGGCTACAGCATGACAAAGGGCGCGGTGCTGAGCATGACACTCTCCGTGGCGCGTGACTACGTGGGGCGGGGGATCCGTTGCAACTGCATCTGCCCGGCGCGGGTGCACACGCCGTTCGTCGATGGTTTTCTCGCAAAGAACTACCCGGGCCGCGAGGCCGAGATGTTCGCGAAGCTCGCCGCCGCCCAGCCAATCGGGCGCATGGGTCAGCCTGACGAGGTCGCGGCCCTCGCCGCGTTCCTTTGCTCAAGCGAGGCCGGGTTCATCACCGGCTCGTCCTACGACCTCGATGGCGGGACCACGCTGCTGCGCTGAGTTGGCCTGCGGTGCGCGTTCGCACCGGGGCCGCACCCGCAGAACAGCAGGCGCGGCAGCGCGCGGGACCCAGATCACCGCGCCGACTTCGGGCGCGCCTTCGTCCAGACCTTCGCCAGTTCGCGGCGCAGCACGACCGCATCGTCCCACGCCGGGGGCAGGCCAGTGATGTTGTAGCCGGCACCGCCTTCGTGATAGGGACCCATCTCGGGGCAGACAAAGAGCGTGCGGTCGCGATTCTGCGGCGCCGATTTCCACATCGTGAAGAGGGCGTCGACGAATCCGAGGTAGGAGCGGACTTCGTCCGTCAATTGGCCGCGGAAGGTGACCGGCACCTGGCAGTGATGGCCGTTGAAGGGACGGCAGTGCGACTGATCGGAGTTCTGCACGAGCTCGGGGTGGTCAAGGAGGCGCGCGACGTAGTTCGCCGGCCCGAGGTGCTTGACGACCGAGAGGTGCGAGAAGTCGAAGTTGATCTTGATCATCTGCCCGGTGGCACGCTGGAAGCGCTCGGCAATCTCGTAGGTCTTCTCCGGAGTTTCGGTGCAGCAGTCGCGGTGGACTTCAAGCGAGGGCACGAGTCCACCGATCTTCTCGGCTGCACGCACCATCGCGATCCAATGCTTCGTCGCGACCGCGGGAGGGGTGTCATGGTCGTCGAGTTGGACGTTGATCTGCACCGCGCCGGCTTCCTTCTGCGCGCGCAGCAGGGCCGGGAAGTCCGCTGGGTTGCTCGACGAGATGAAGCCGAGCAGGTGCTTCAAGCCGTGCTTGTCCGCAAAACGGCGGTGGTCGGGCGTCAGAGCTGTCGTGATGCCGTCAAATCCCGCCTCTGCGACGGCCTTGATCTTGCGCTCAAGCGACCATTCGCGCTTCGGCGAGGGGTGGCCGTTCAGGGACCAGAGATTGGCGATGTGGACGATCTTCGACATGGGAAGGGTGAGTGCGGAGAGTCGAGCGCGACGGCTCCGCGAAGTCGAGCGCGCAGCGGGGCAGGACAGTGCAGCGCAGGGCAGGGCTTCGCGCTCGGGCCGTCGCGCAGGGGAAGCGGAACGAGCGAGTCCGCTCGCTCCTCGCGTCGCCCCGCATCACTGCACGATCAGCGTGCTCTGCATGATGCGCCAATGGCCCGGGAACGTGCAGATGATCGGATAGCGCCCGGGCTTGCTCGGCGCGGTGAACACGAGTTCGAAGGTCTCGCCGGGGTTGACCAAGGGCGTGTAGGCCAGCACATCCGGGCTCGCCGGGACGTAGTTCTTGGAGAGCGCGCGAGGGTCGCTAAGCATGGCATCGGCCAGCGCGCCGACCGTGTCCGTCGTGCCCGGCGCGAGAAGCAGAGCGTTGTGCTGCATGTGGTCCGTATTCCGAAAAACCAGGCGAATGCGGTCGCCCGCTTTCACGGTCAACTCGGTGCGGTCGTACTTCATGACGTCGGGCACGACGCCGAGCTGCACGACGACCGCATCTCGCTCGGTATCCGATCCGGCAGTCCGGACCGCGCTTCGGGAAACCACTTGAACGAGCGTTTCCTCAAGCGGGTTCTCCACCTGCTCGTCGGTGCGTCCCAGATCAACGAGGGTCACGTCGTCGAACCACGCCTTGCCCGTCGCCTTCCCGCCGGCCCCGAGGACGAGGCTCAGGGGCAGGGTCTCGCGCGGGCCGGTGTCAATGACGAGGCGGGTGGAGCTCCAGTTGCTGGTCCCGCGCGTGGCCACGCTCTGCTGCGGCTGGGGACGGTGCAGGTCGGGTACTGCGATCAGAGCCCCGAGCGCGTTGCCGTGGGTCTCGACCGATTCCGTACGGCCGGAGACTTGGACTTCGTAGCGGGTATGGGGTTTTACCTTGAGGGTGCGTGTCAGCGCGACGTCCGCGCCGTCGGCTTCCGCCGTGATGCGGAGGCTGCGGTGGCTCGATCGTCCGCCGTCCACCACTTCGGCGGTCGCCTGGCCTTCACGGATGTTCAGCGTCCACTCGCCCTGCGCTCCCAGCGCGGTGGTCTCGAAGGTCTCCAGCGGGAGCACCGCGGGTGCGGATTTTCCCGGCGCAGTGCGTCGTGTCACCTCGGCTTCAGCGGCGGCGCGTTGCTCCGGCCGCGCGGCGGCGAGGAACCCACGGGCATGCCTCAGCGCGGCTAATTGCGCCGCCTCGGCCATCCAGCGGTCGATGGTCAGGCTGGGGCGGTCGAGGAAGGCATGGACCGCGCGCCCCGCATCGGGGTTCACCGGGGCGTCAGCGAGGGCGACGAGGGTGGCGAAGCGGACCTGCGCGTCGGTGTCCGCGAGTGTACCGGCTTTCAGGAGCGCCGCGACGGTCGTGGGGGTGCGCGGCAGGGCGAGTGTCGCGGCCCGGCGGACCGCGGCCGCCGGATGGCCGAGCGCTCGGGTGACCGCCTCGAGCGCTTCCGGGATGGCATCGACGGCGTTGAGGCCTTCCAGCGTCCAGAGGGCGTGCAGCGCCCCGGGATTGAGTCCTAGCTCGTCGACGGTGGAGTCCGCCAATCGGGCGAGCAGGGCCGGCACGATGTCTTTCCGGCCGCGTTCGACCAGGAGTCGCTGCGCGTGGCGCCGCCAGAGGAGGTTATCGTGGCCAAGCGCCGCCACGAGTGCGTCGGGCTTCGCTCCGGCGAGGCTGAAGCGGGCCGGTTTCTTGTCCTGCGGGGTCGAGCCATCCCCGCGCCAGACGACGCGGTAAATGCGCCCATGGCGCTGGTCGCGCAGGGGATTCGTGTAGGCATTGCCGGCTCCTCGCTCGAAGCCTTTCGGGGTCGGGTTGTGCTGCACGATGTAGTTGTACCAGTCGATCACCCACACCGCGCCATCCGGTCCGACTTCGGCCATGATCGGCGCGAACCATTCGTCGTCGCTGGCGATCAGGTTCGTCGGATTCGAGGAGCGAAAATTAGCACCGGTCGGTTCGACCATGAATTCACCGACGAGGTGTCCGGTCGGTTCCGTCACGAAGGCCACGCGGTTCCAGTACTCGCGCGGGTAGCTGCGCGCCGTGTAGAAGGCGTGCCCCGCCGCCGCAGTGTAGCCCCAGTGTACGTCCACTTGGCGGACCCGGTCGGTGAGCGCGACGAAACGCGAGGTGTCCGCGATTCCGCCGAGCGTGCGGACGTCTGCGCCCACGCCGGAGTAGATGCGGTTGGAGATGGGTAGGTAGACGCTGGGGTTGTTGTTCGCGGTCGAGGCAAAGGCGATGCCATCCTCGCGGAAGCCAAGGCCCCAGGTGTTGTTGTTGGTCGCGCGCAGATACTCGAAGCGTGTGCCGTCGGGCCGGAAGCGGATGAAGCCCTGGCGAACGTTGTGGGCTTCTCCACCGACGCTGCCGGTGAAGCCGGAGTAGCCGAGGGTCCCCCAGATCCAGTTGTCGGGTCCCGACACCAGGTTGCTCGGCCCGGCATGCGTGTCGTAGCGGCCCCAGCCGGTAAAGAGGATCTCGCGCTCGTCCGCGCGGTCGTCGCCGTCGTGGTCCCGCAGGAAAAGGGTGTGCGGCGCCTGCACCACGATCACACCTCCGCGCGCGAACGTGAATCCGGTCGGGATGTTCAGTCCGTCGGCGAACACCGTGAAGGTGTCCATGCGGCCATCGCCGTCGCGGTCGTCGCAGATCAGGAGGCGATCGCGGCCCGGCTGGCCGGGGTCGCGGAGCACGTTCGGATAGTCGAGGGTCTCCGCGAGCCAGAGGCGGCCGCGCTCGTCCCAGGCCATCGCGATCGGCTTGCGGATCTCGGGGTCGGCGGCGACGAGTTCCACCGCGAATCCTCCAGGGACGACGAGGCGCTGCATCGACGCTTCCGGGGTGAGGGGCTTTTGGATGAGCGGCCATTGCCCTTCGCCCGAGGTGCGCTGGCCGGGTGAGTAGTAGGGAATGCCGGTTTGCGGGACGCGTTCCAAGCGGGCGATCGCAGGCCGGTGCCGGGGATCCGCGGGCTCGTCTTGGCCGCCGACGTAACGTACCGCGCGTTCGAGCAAATCGTGGAAGGCGGGAAGGCCCCAAGTCGCGGCCTCGCGACCCCACGCGGTGTAGAAAACCCGCCCGCGGCCCTGACCACGGACCCACGTCCACGGCTCGCCGCTCCGGGTTTCCAGCACGGTAAGTTCGGCGTCGCGGCGCACGTCGAGGGACGCGGCTTCGTCCTTGGCCGAGAAGACCTGGAAGCCGCGCGTCAGGGGGTGGTCCTTCGCTTTGAGCTCGGTGCTGACCGCTGCCACCGGTCCACTCCGCAGGCGTGCACCGACCATCCGGGCGTAGGGCTCCGAGCCAGCGAAGGCCGAAGCGCCACCGTTGACGACCACCAGTCCTCCGCCGCCCTCCACGTATCGCCGCAGCGCATCCTCCTGTGCCGGCGAGAGGTCATTGCGGCTCGCGTACACCAGCACCGCCGCGTAGTGGCGGAGCGTGTCCGGGGTCAGGTGTGCGAGGCTCTCCGTGTAGACGGGGTGGATGCCCCGGTCGATCAGCGTGGGCGCGATCAGTCGGATGCGCGCCGCGGGTTCCAGCGGACCGGCGTCGCCGACGAAGAGAAACTTCAGGACCGGTGCCTCGGCGCGGAGCGATGAGAGCAAGGCGGCCGCCGCAAATGCGGCGATCCCGACCCGGGAAAGGAGTCGTTGCATGGGCACGGGGAAGAGAGCGGAGAGGATGTTCGACACGCGGGAAAGAGGCGGAGCTGCCGTGGGTGGAGCATCCGGTTGCTCGAGAGAAGACTCGGGCGCGCGTCGCGGCGCGAGGGAGCCGAGTCGGAGTGGTCGCTACACGGCAAACTCCCATCCTTTCCGGTAATCGCGTCGCAGGTGTGCGTTCGCTTCCGGGAGGTTGGTGAAGGTGAGCCGCGCCGAATCCCACGCCAGCGTGGTCTGCGGAAAGCGTACCGCGACGCTGCCAAGGAGCACGGTTTCCGTGAGGGGGCCGGAGTAGTCGAACGAGGCCGAGGGCACCGCGCCGGTGCGGCAGGCCTCCGCCCATTGTGACCAGTGATGCGCCTCTTGCACCGGGGGCATCGGGAAATCTTTGAACTTGTCCGATGGATACAAGCGGGGCGTGTCGACGTGCGGAATATGGAGCACGCCCGCCGTGCCGATAACGATCGAGCCTTGGTCCATCACGTCGCGGGCCTTGCTGCCGCGGGCTCCGTTCGCCGCCGCTGCGGCGGGCTTGACCAGCGCCAGCACGTCCGCCGGAGGACGCGCATCACCGTCGTACCACGTCACGGGCACGGTCGTCTCCGCGGTGTAGGCGGTGCCGGGGAAGACGTACTTGATGTGCGCGTTGACCGCCCAGTTCCAGGCATCGGGCGCCGGTCCTTCCGAGCGGATGCTGATCGGGGCCGTGAGGGCGAGGGCTTCGAAGACGGGATCAAAGATGTGGCAGCCCATGTCACCGAAGGTGCCCGTGCCGAAGTCGAGCCGCTTCCGCCAGTTGCCGGGATGATAATAGCTGCTGCCGACGTACGGCCGCGCCGCCGTCCCGCCAAGCCACAGGTCCCAGTCGAAGCCGGCCGGGACGGCCTCGCCGGTGACGGGGGGCGGGCCGGAGTCGCCCCAGTGCTTGTTGCTCCAGGTATGTACTTCGCGAACCTTGCCGATCGCGCCGGATTGCACGAGCGCGACGGCTTGGCGGTAGACTTTCTGCGAGTGAATCTGGATGCCCATCTGCGTCACGAGTCGCTTTTCCCGAGCGATCTCCGTGAGCACGCGGGTCTCATGGACGTTGTGGGCGAGCGGTTTCTGGCAGTACACGTGCTTCCCGAGTTGCATGGCCCGCAGTGCAATCGGCGCGTGCAGGTGGTCTGGCGTGGAAACGTTCACCGAATCGATCTCGCCCTGCTCGCGGTCGAGGAGTTGGCGCCAGTCCTGGTAAATGCGGACGTCGGGATGCCACGCTTTGAGTTCCGCGATGCGGTTCAGGTCCACTTCCGCGACAGCGACGAGCTTCACGAAGGGGTTGCTGCAGATCGACTGGATGTCAGCCCACGCCATGCCCGCCGCACCGAAGCTGGCATGACGCAGCGTGCCGCTGGGCGGCGCGGAGCGCAGGTTTCGCACAAAGGCGGGGGCGACGAGGGAGGCGGCGCCTAGGGTGCGGAGGAAGGTACGACGAGACGGCGGAGGGGAGGGAAGCATGAGTCGGAGGCGATCTCCGATCGCGGCACGCCGGTGGGGCGGAGGCAAGCTCGCCGTTGCTCGACCGAACCGATCTCCCGCTTCAGCGCCGCACCAACGCCGCGACGTGTTCTTGCAGCCACGTTACCTCCTCAGGAAAGACGCCGTGATGGTCGCCGGTGAAGGTCAGATGGGTGACTTCGGCACCGCTGGCGCGGAACCGCAGAGCCGTGGCTTCAACGTACGCGCGCGGAATGTGGGCGTCCTGCTCTGCGCAGGCGATCAGCGCGGGCGTCCCGCGGAGGTCCACGGGAGTGCGGACTTCGTCCATCGGGCCGATCATCGCGCCGCTCAGCCCCGCAACGAAGCCGTACCGTCCTGGCGCTTGCAGGACGTGCTCAAGCGCGAGGCAGGCCCCCTGCGAGAAACCGACGAGTCCGATGCGTTCCTGCGGCACGCCGCCGGCAATCAGCCCCGCTACGACGTCCGCGATCCGCGCGAGCGCCCGGGAGAGTGCGGGCTCATTTTCCGCCCGTGGCGTCAGGAAGCGATGCGGATACCACACGCCATCGGGCGCGCCGGGCGCGAGGTAGGCGATCTCCCCTTGCGGCAGTCGTCGGGTCAGGCCGGCGATCGCCTCCGGGCTCGCCCCGCGTCCGTGCACCAGCACCACCGCCGCCCGCGCTTGTCGCGGGTCGGCGCCGAGGGCGAGGAGTCCTTGGGTGTGGGAGTGGGATGGAAACATGCGCAGACGT
>JBEIGD010000037.1:0-33091 GCA_040382075.1 Opitutaceae bacterium | reverse complement strand
GGCGGCCCGCGCGGGCCCGGCGCGGCCGGCGGCGGCGGCTTCCACGATCCATTCGATATCTTCCGCGAGGTCTTCGGCGGCCGCGGCGGAGGTGGGGGCGGAGGCGGAGGCGTGTTCGACGAGATGTTCGGCGCCGGAGGTCAGCGCGATGCGGGCCGCGACGGCGCCGATCTGCGCTATGATTTGGAGATCACGCTCGAGGAGGCGGCCCAGGGCGTGGAGAAGGAAGTCTCCTTCCGCAAGAACATGGTCTGCGAGCGCTGCGACGGCGACGGCGCCGAGCCCGGTTCGAAGCGCACCACGTGCCCGACCTGCCGCGGCAGCGGGCAGATCCGTCGTAGTGGTGGAATTATTACGTTTACCCAGACCTGCCCGACATGCGCCGGGGCCGGGACCAAGGTCGACAAGCCGTGCTCCCAGTGCCGTGGCGAGGGCCGTCTCCCGCGCAACGCCAAGATCAACGTCCGCATCCCGGCCGGGGTGGACACGGGCTCGCGGCTGCGCTCCGGCGGCAACGGCGAAGCCGGCGTCGCCGGAGGCGAGGCGGGCGATCTCTACATCGTCCTCTCAGTGCGTGATCACGAGTTGTTCGAGCGGCAGGGCGACGACCTCTTTTGCGAGATCCCGATCAAGTTCACCCTCGCCACGCTGGGCGGCACCATCGAGGTCCCCACGCTGTTCGGCCGCGCTTCGCTGAAGCTTCCGGCGGGCACGCAGAGCGGCACCACCTTCCGGCTGCGTGGCAAGGGCATGCCTTCGCTGCGCAACCGCGGTGATCAGGGCGACCAACTGATCCGGGTCCACGTCGAGGTCCCACAGTCCCTCACCGCCGAGCAGCGGCGCATCCTGGAGCAGTTCGCCCAGGTCAGCGGCGATGCCGAGAATCCCACGTCCAAGAGCTGGTTCGAGAAGGCCAAGAAATTTTTCTGATCCATGACCTCCGAGCCCATCCGCTTCTACGATCGCTACCGCAAGACGATCGAAACCGAGGCCGTCTACGGCGAAGCGTGGCTGCGCTGGGCCTACGAGAATCCGCTGGGTCGAGCCACCACGTGGCTGATCGCCCGGCGGGCGCTCTTTTCCCATTACTTCGGCTGGCGCATGAACTGGCGGGCCAGCGCCCAGCGCGTCTTCCCGTTCATCGTCGACTACAATCTCGACGTCGAGGAGTTCGCCAAGTCGGCGTTCGAGTACCGCACGTTCAACGAGTTCTTCACCCGCGCCCTCAAGCCATCCGCCCGCCCGATCACCGAGCCGGAAAACCCGCGCCTGGCGGTCTTCCCCGCCGACGGACGCCACCTCGCCTTTGCGGACGTCTCGACCGCCCCAGGGTTCTACGTAAAGGGCGCGACTTTCTCCCTTGAGCAATTGCTGGGAGGCCCGGAACTGGCGGCCGAGTTTGCCGGCGGTTCGATGCTGATCTCCCGTCTGTGCCCAGTCGACTACCACCGCTTTCACTTTCCGGTCGCCGGCACGCCGGATGACGGACGCCTGATCGGTGGTTGGCTCTACTCGGTCAGCCCGATCGCCCTCCGACGGAACGTGCAATACCTGGCGCAGAACAAGCGCCGGCTCACGCTGATCGATTCACCGGAATTCGGCCGGGTCGCGATGCTGGAGGTCGGCGCAACCAACGTGGGCAGCATCGTCGAGACGTACGTCACGGGCCGCCCGGTTCGGAAGGGCGAGGAGAAGGGGCTCTTCAAGTTCGGCGGATCCTGCGTCATCACCGTGTTTGCCCGGGGACGGATTCGCTTCGATGCGGACGTGCTGGAGCAGTCCAGCCAGTTCCGCGAGACGTACGCGAGGATGGGTGACCGGCTGGGAAGTGCTCCCTAACGCGCCGTCAGGGTAAGAATTTGCGCAGGAGCAGGTTGATTCCGGGCGCCGGGTCTGATTCGGTCGAGGCCGCGTTACCCTCGCCATGGATCCCCTGAAAAAGTACATCGAGACGGCCGCTCAGGTCATCGGCCGACGTTCCGCTGCGCAGCAAGCCTATGATCGTGAGGTGCTGCGTTGGCGGCAGATCACGAAGGATCTGCGCTCCGCGCTCGCCAAGGCCAACGAGAAGTATCCCGCCCTCGCGCAGAGGGTGTCGGATGATGAGCTCGAGGAGCTCGGTGCTCGCTACGAGTACATCCGCGGTCACGAGCAGATCCTGCGGCATCTGCGCCGCTAGGTCGGGAATCGTGTGCGGCGATGGAGACGCCCGCCGACTGCCGTTCCTGCGGGGCCTGCTGCTTCTCTGATTCGCCGACGTACGTCCGATTGCTCGGCGACGACTGGTCCGCTCTCGGTCCCGACGCCGACCGCTGGGCATGGTTCGTCGGACATCGCGCGTACCTGAGGATGGAAGCCGGCCACTGTGCCGCGCTGCGGTGGAGCCGGGATTCCGGGTCGGGCGAGGTCCGCTTTCATTGCTCCATCTACGAGCGTCGTCCGACGCTCTGCCGCGAATTGGGTCGGGGATCGCCGGAGTGCGCCGCCGAGCGCGAACGAAAGCATGACGCGGTGCGTCGCCTCGTCGTGGAGCCACCCGCTTGTGCACCGTGATTGCCGGCCCGGACAGGGCAAGCGCGGGGACGCCCCGTTTGCGCGCGACGGGTGGGTGGAGATCGCCTGGCTTGGCAGCGGTCACCCGCGCAGCCACGCTGGCCCGGCCGTCAGCCCGCCGCTGATCCGGGTCGATCCGGCCTTGCCTCGCTCCTGCTTCGACTTGCGTTTCGCGCCGGTGCTTCGCCCACTTCTCGAACCCCACGTTTGTTCCCCATGAATCCCTCCCCTGTTGCTCCGCCGGCCGGTCGCTGGTGGCATGGCCTGACCCGTTACCATTGGTTTGTCTTCGCGATCGCCGCGCTCGGCTGGCTCTTCGACTGCCTCGATCAGCAGCTCTTCACGCTGTCGCGCATGCCCGCGATGAAGGCGCTCTTGCCGGAGGGCAGTGATCCGGTGCTCTGGGGCGGATACGCGACCTCGGTGTTCCTCGCCGGGTGGGCGACGGGTGGACTCATCTTTGGTGCCTTGGGTGACCGCATCGGGAGGGCGAAGACGATGATGATCACGATCCTGATCTACTCCCTGTGCACGGGCCTGAGTGCGCTTTCGACCTCGTTCTGGGACTTCGCGTTCTATCGCTTCATCACGGGCCTTGGGGTGGGGGGCGAGTTCGCCGTGGGCGTGGCGCTGCTCGCCGAGGTGATGCCGGCGCGCTCGCGCTCCGGTGCACTCGGCGCATTGCAGGCGCTCTCGGCCATCGGCAACATCTCCGCCGCGCTGATCGGAATGGGCATGGCCAGCCTTGAGACCGCCGGGGTGATCTCACTCGGCAACTCGTGGCGCTGGATGTTCGTGATCGGAGCGATTCCGGCCTTTCTCGCCCTGATCATCCGCGCCCGCATGAAGGAACCCGAGCGCTGGCAGCGGATGAAGGATTCCGGCGAGCTCGATCGCCACAGCGCCTTCACCTACGGGGAGCTGTTCCGCGATCCCCGGTGGCGCCGCAACGCAATCCTCGGCATGCTGCTCGTCTGCTCCGGCGTCATCGGTCTCTGGGGAATCGGCTTCTTCACCCCGGAATTGATCCGCACTGTCCTGACCAAGACGTACCTCGCGCAGGGAATGACGAAGGCGGAGATCGGGCCGTTGGTGGACAAGTGGGCGAGCTGGGGCCTGCTCACGCTGCAGATCGGAGCCTTCTTCGGCATGCTGACCGCGAGCTGGGTGGCGGCGCGTCTGGGACGCCGCCGTGCCTTTGCCCTCGCGTTCACGACGTCGATGATCGCGACGGCGTGTGCCTTCCAGTTCTATCGCGATGCGAGCCAGACTTTCTGGCTCATCCCGATCATGGGCTTTTTCCAGCTCTCGGTCTTCGCGGTCTACGCGATCTACCTTCCCGAACTTTTTCCGACGCACCTGCGGAGCACGGGCACATCCTTCTGCTACAACGTCGGCCGTTTCGTCGCCGCGGCGGGCGTCCCCTTGATCGGCCTCCTGAAGACGGAGGTCTACGCGGACTACGCCGAACCCATGCGACCGGCCGCTCTCACCATGTGCGCGGTGTTCCTGCTCGGGCTCATCGTGCTGCCGTTCGCTCCGGAGACGAAGGACCAGCCTCTCCCGGAGGACGAGCGTTTCGGCGCCCACTGATCGGCCGGAAGGCCGGATGCGCGCGCCCGATCGAGGCCACGCCGCGCGGGTGCCTCAGCGTCGCACCAAATCCAAGAGCTCGCCCGAAGTGATCGTGCCAGCCCGTTCGCGGATGGCCGGCAGGTACTGCTGCTGGGTTCCCTTCGCGGCGGAGAACAGGTCCTGGAAGGTGCTGCGCAGGAGCGCGGCCGACATGACGCGCCCCCCCGCATAATAGCGCTTGGCGAGGTGGCCGAGCGCGTAGGTGGTCGCGAAGGAGAAGGCCGCTCCCGTCGCGGTCCGTCCGATGCCGCCGACCATCCCGCCCGCCACCTTGCCCAGGAGGCCGCCGATCAGTTTGCGCCCAATCTGCTCGACGTACTGGGACGTAAGTCCGACTCCCACCGTGGCGATGAATTCCTTGATGTTCCCCTGATCGAGCTCGACTCCGTGGGCCTTCCCGATCCGGTACACCAGTCGGACTTGAAGCGGGATGATGGCCATCGATGCCCATGATTGCGGCAACAATTCCAACGCGCCATTGAGGATCGAGGTATTGAGGATGGATTTGTCGAGCTCCGCCTCCGGCACGCGGCTCGGAATGGCGGCCGTGGCCGCCGTTGCGACGGCGGCTGCTGCAGGAAGCGGTGGCGGAAGGGTCGGGACGGGCGCGTAGGCCGCCTCGGCGATCGCGTCAGCGCGCGCCGCGGCTGCCGCCGCCGTGGCGTCGGCCTCAAGGCCAAGCGTCCGCCGGAGGCTGGCGAGGAAGGCGCGTTCCGCGTCGTCTTGTCCGCCGTCGGAGTCGCACACGCAAACGGCCATTTCATAGGCGAGCTGACGATGCTCGATCGACGGCAGGGCGGCCGCCGCCTCAGCCAGGGTCACGCGCTTGAGGAGCACGTCCTGATAGACGCCCGCGAGCGCCGTTCCACCCGCGGTCACGAGCGATTCGGCCGCGCCGCGGATGGCTTCGCGTTCGCCCTGGGACTTGCGGCCATCGGCGAGCGCCGCGTGGACCATGATATTGAGAAGGGAGCGCTGTTCAGCGGGGGTCATGGCGGAAGAGAGGGTCCGGTGTCGTGGTGATGCGCGGGGCTGTCCAGCATATGTCGTGGTGGTCGATTTGACAAGGTCGTGCCCGGCGGCGCCGCGGGGGCTGGTGCTTGGCACTGAGGCGTCGCGGCGTCCCGTATCCTTGGCCGGAGCACGCTTTGGTTTGTCATCGGCGTGGTGACGGGAAAACTGTCCGGCGGCAAACCGGAGCTCGCGCGTTCGCGCTGCGCCGGCGCCGCCTCGATCCCTGCATGTCACGGCTCCTTCTCGCCTTCTTCGGTTCCGGCTTCGCCGCGTTGCTTTGCCAGGTGGCATGGCAGCGGATGCTGGGCGTTTTCGCGGGATCCGACGCCGTGGCGGCGGCGCTGGTCGTGGGGGCGTTTCTTGCCGGACTAGGTCTTGGCTCGATCCTCGGTGCGATGCTTGCGGATCGTCTCCCCCCGGCGCGGGCGGTCCTCGCCTTCGCGCTCGCCGAGTGCGGCGTGGGCGGGTTCGCGCTGGTCTCCAAGTTGTTTCTCTATGACTGGCTCGCCCGGGATCTCGCGGGATCCGTCGGCGAGCCGTTCGCGCTGTTTGCGGTGTGCTTTCTTGGCTTGCTGCTTCCGACCGCGCTGATGGGTGCTTCGCTGCCCTTGCTCTCGCGGGCGGTCTCGAACTCCGTCGATGGATTGGCGGAACGGATCGGTTGGCTGAATGGACTGAACACGCTGGGGGCGGGCTTCGGTGCGCTGCTGGGCGGTTGGTTCCTGATCGGGAATCTGGGAGTAGTCGACGTGCTTCGGCTGGCGGCGGTGGTGAATTTCTCCGCGGCACTGCTCGCGCTGAGTTTTCTGCCTCGGGCGAGCAAGGCACCGCCGCCGCTCCGGGAAGCCGGTCCGGTGCCGGAAAAGACCGCCCACGGCGGTCTTCCGATCTGGTGCGTTTTGGTCTTTTTCTCGGGTTTCATTTTCATCGCCTTGGAAATCGTGTGGGTGCGACTGATGGGTCAGGTCGGTCAGTACCATGCCTACCTGTTTCCGACGGTGCTCGGGATCTTCCTGCTCGCCGATGGTCTGGGTATGGCGGTGGGTGTTCGGCTCCTGCGGCGCATCACGGATCCCCGCCCCGCCTTTTTCATCGCCCAGGGTGGCGGCTTTGGGTTGGCCATTATGCTCATTGCGCTGCTCTGGTTCGCGTTTCCGGATGGGCCGCTGGCCGGCGTCTTGAACGTCGAAGGAAATCGGCTCAGCCCAGCGGCGTTGCTGGCGATGGCCGGCCTCGCCACGGCGCTGGTCGGTCCGCCGGCGTTCGTGCTGGGACTCACGTTCGCCTTCGTCCAGAAGGCAGTGCAGCGAGACGTGGCCTCGGTCGGGACCCGGGTGGGCTGGGTGCAGTTCGCCAACATCCTGGGCAATGCGGGCGGCTCGCTGGTGACGGGCCTGGTCGCGCTGCACTGGCTCGGCACCGTTGGCACGCTCAAGCTCCTGGCGGCTCTCACGCTGCTCATGCTGGTGATCTGGTTGGTCCGCGCGCGGCGGCTGCGTCTCCCGGAGACCGGATTCGCGGCGGCCTGCGTGCTGGGCCTGCTGCTCCTACCCGATCATCAAGCTTTCTGGTCGCGGCTGCATGCCGTGCGCGACGGGCAGACCGCGATCCTCGCCGAGGATCGATCGGGCGTGGTCCTGTTCCGGGCTGAGCGTGACGGGGGTCCAGAGGGCAGGGGACACTTCTTCATCCAGGGCTTCAGTCAGGCCCGCCTGCCGTTCCTCGATATCCATCAGTTCCTCGGCGCCGTGGGGCCGCTGCTGCATCCGTCGCCGCGACGCATTCTGGCCATCGGCGTGGGCAGTGGCGGAACCCCGTGGGCTTGCGGCATTCGTCCGGAGTCAGAAGTCTGGGCCGTTGAAATCGTCGAACCGGTGCTTACCGTTCTGCAGCAGGTCGCCGCGCGCTACCCCGACTCTCCGGTGGCAAGGATGCAAGCCGACCCCCGCTGGACCTTCGAGTACGGCGACGGGCGCCGCCTGCTGGCGCGCGAGAGCCAGACTTATGATGTCATCGAGGCCGATGCGGTCCTGCCCGAGGCCTCGCAGTCGGGCCTGCTCTATAGCGCGGAATTTCTCGAGCAGGTGCGCCAGCGCCTGGCCCCAGGTGGCCTCTACGTGCAATGGGCTCCGACGCAGCGCACGGTCGATACGTTCGTCGCGGTCTTCCCGCATGCGTTGCTGCTGCTACCCGCCGCGGTGTTGGTCGGATCCAATGATCCGATCGCATTCGACCCGGAGCGGTTCCGGGAGGCGTTCCGTGATCCCGTCCACCTCGCGCACCTGCGTGCGGGCACCCCGGGGGTTGACGATTGGTCGGCGCTGTTCGCGGATCAGGCGGTGCGCTGGAGTCCGGAACGGCCGCGCCGGGTCGCCCCCCTCACGGACTTGTTTCCTCGCGACGAGTTTTTCCTGAACGGACCCTGAGGCGGCGGGCGCACCCGCGCGTCCGAGGTGCGGGTGCGCGGTGGTGAGCCGTGGCCGCTTGATCGCCCGCCGCCGCGCCTGCGCGGGACGCGATCAACGGCGGAGAAAGTCCTCGATGTACTGCTCGACGATGACCTTTAGCGCGGGAGGACGCGGTGCTCCAAGGGCTACGGCCCGTTCCCCGTCGACCTGCTGCGGCCAATTATCCACGATGTCCTGAATGCGCGCGTCGAAGGCGTCGACGATGGGTCCAAGCCGGAGACCCCGCTCCGCCGCGACTTCGTGGATGACGCTCTCGGCCAGTTGCGGGGTTACGCGATGCGCCGGGAGCACGTAAGCGCGGTCCTTGCCCAGCCTTGGCTCGTCGGCCTCAGCGAAAGTGATGAAGGAGTCGATCACGGTGCGGTAGCCGGTCATCGGATGGGGTTGATCGCGACGGACGGGCAGCAGGCACGGCTCACCATTGAGTGGCTCGCGGAACATCCCGCTGGCCCAGCCCGAAGCGGCGGCGTTTGGCTTGCCCGGTCGCACGATCACCGTCGGGAGGCGCACTGTCCGGCCGTCGATCCAACCCTTCCGGGTGTAGTCATTCACCATCATCTCACCGATCGCCTTCGTCATGCCGTAGGTGGTCTGGGGGAGCTGCTTGGTCGCGTCTGACATCGTCTGGGTCATGTCCAGCCCGCCGTAGCAGGCGACGCTGCTGGCGAAGACGACGCGGGGACGGCCCTCGGCGGCCCGGGCGGCCTCGAACACGTTCCGCCCGCCATCGAGGTTGACCCGGAGCGCATCGTCGAAGCGGGCTTCGCATTCGCCACTGACCATCGACGCCAGATGGAAGATCACATCGCAGTGCGCGCCAACGGCCGCCGTGACCGTCGCGCGGTCGCCGATGTCGCCCGTGACGTGCCGGACGCGCGCATCCGTCGGTGGCGCGCGAAACGCGGCGTCGAGGAGCACCATCTCGGTGACGGTCCGGCCGCAGAGAGAACCGTGCGCGATGATGCGTTGTGTCAGTTGAGAACCGAGGAAACCGCCGCCGCCGGTGACGAGGATCTTCATAGGAGGAACGGGGAACGGAATTGCCTTTGACCGGCGCTCGCGGTCAGTTCCTCCACATGAGCAAGCCGCTCGTCGGGCACAAGATCGGATTTGTCGGCCTCGGCAACATGGGCCGGGCCAACGCGCGCCACCTGCATGAAGCCGGAGCGGACGTGGTCGTGTGGAACCGCTCCGCCGCCCCGGCCGAAGCTGCGGCTCGGCTCGGCTTGCGCCGCGCCGAGAGTCTGCCGGAGCTCGCCCGCAGCGGGGGAGGGGGGGTGATCTGCATCAATCTGACGACGACCGAAGTGGTCGAGCAGGTCGTGTTTGGTCCGGGTGGCCTGCACGAAGGGCTGCACCCGGATGCGCTGATCATCGACTTCGGCACCACGGGCGTGGCCGAGACGAAGCGATGGGCGCAGCGGGTGAACTGGGTCGATGCCCCTGTCTCGGGCGGGCAGGTGGGAGCGGAAGCCGCATCGCTCACCATCATGGCGGGTGGCAGCGTCGACCACTTCCAGCGAGCGCTGCCCGTGCTGCAGGCGTGCGGGAAGAAGATCACGCACCTCGGTGCCGGCGGAAGCGGCCAGGTCACCAAGCTCGCCAACCAGCTCATCGTGGCGCAGACCATCGATGCGGTCGCTCAGGCGCTTCGCTTGGCCGAGCTCTCGGGCGTGGATCCGGCCTTGGTGCGCCGGGCGTTGCTCGGGGGATTCGCGGAAAGTCGCATTCTCGATCTGCATGGCGAGCGCATGGTGAAGCGCGACTTCCAGCCCGGCGGGCGCGCCGAGCTGCAGCTCAAGGATGTGCGCCTGATGAGCGAGCTCGCTGCTTCGGTCGGACTCGATTCAGCGACGCTCCGTAATTCGCTGCAGCAGTGGGAGCGACTCGTCCACGAGAAGGGCCTCGGGGATCTCGATCACAGCGGGTTGTTCCGACTCTACGAAACGCAACCGTGAGTCCGGCCGGCCGGCGTCGATCCAACCAACCGAATCGCGAGAGGGCGGAGACTCAGGGCAGCTCGTAGATTTCTGCGAGCACCGTGCCGCGCGCGGTGCTCGCCGCGCCGATGATCGCGGTAGTCCCTCCGGGAGCGCGATCGACGACCACCGCAGCGTCGCGCGCGTCGGCCACGAACGGGAAGGCGCCGGCCTGCGCGGCGCGTTGCGCGGTCACCGCGGCGCCCACCGGATCTCGGCTCCAGCCGGAATTCGCCGCGATCCACTCTCCGGTCGGGCTCGTGACCGTCAGTTGCGGATCGGGCAGCGCTCCTTCCACGCCAAAGCGGGTGAGGGCGGGCCCCGCCGCGCGGATCAACCACGCTCGCGGAGCCGCCGCACGGGAAACAAAGCCCGCGATCAGGGGCTGCGACGTGCTGGCTGCACCGCGGGTGGAGAGATTGACGAGCCGCGCAGAGGCAGTCGGCGCGAGATCGTAGATCTCGGCGAGGACGGTACCGCCGCTGACGGCATCGGCGCTCCGGACTAGCACGGTGTAGGATCCGGGTGGAAGAGAGGCAATGAGGGCGGCGTCGCGGCTCCCCGTCGGCAGCGCGAAGGCGCCCGTCGCGGCGAACGCGGCCGGCAGGGACGCATCCGCCGGGGACCAGTCATCACTCTCGGTGAGGGCGCGTCCCGATTCATCGACCAGGTTCATCGCAGGGTCCGGCAGGGGCGAGGGTACTGCAAACGCGCTGAGCGTCGGGCCGATGGCCCGGATCAGCACTCGCTTCACGCCTTCTCCTTGGATCACGAAGCCGGCGATGAGGAGGTCGCCTCGCGTGCCCAGCGCCGCCCGGGTGGAGAGGTTCGCGAGTTGCGGTGGACCCGGCGGCGTCGGGTTGGTCCCGAGCGCGAGCGTCGCCGCGGGTGACTCCACGGAGCCGAACTCGTTGGCGATCCGCACGGCGTAGGTTCCGGCGTCGGCAGCGGCCACCCGGGGCAAGGTCAGGGTGGCCTCGGTGCCGCCGGCAAGCGGCTGTCCGTTGCGGAGCCATTGGAACCGCAGGGCGCCCGAACCGTTCGCCACGACGCCCAGACTCGCGGTCGTGCCGGGTGTCACGGTCAGATTCCGGGGCGCCAGCGCGATGCTCGGTGGACGGCTGCGTTGGCGGTAGACGTCAGGCATTGTTTCCAGCGTGATCGTCCGGGGATCGCGGTAGACGCGCTGCAGGAACGCCGTGCTGTTCTGCGCCGGATCGGACTCAAACCCGTTCCACGTGCAGAACGACGGCCAGCCCGTCCCGTCGGCGAACATCGCGTCCAGATCGGGAATGGGCCCGTTCTCCGTCAGCGTCACGGGCTTCCTTCCTTGCGTGAAATCGCGGAAGCGCCGGAACACTTCCGGGTAATGGGGGTGCGTCCCGGCGGACGGATAGATGTCGAGTCCGATGAGGTCGACCACGTCGTCTCCGGGATACCACGCCTCGAGTGCGCCGATCGACTCCGTGGGGTTGTAGCACCAGATGAGGTTCGTGAGCCCGTGCACGCGCGTGTAGCGATCGAACATCAGCCGGTAAGCCTGCTTGAAGGGCTCCGGGCCCTTCGCACCCCACCAGAACCAGCCACCGCTGCACTCGTGGAATGGCCGCCAGATCACGGGCACGCCCGCGTCGCGCAACTTGGCGAGCTCGCCGGCGATCAGGTCCATCTCCCGCATGAACTCCGCATTCTCCGGCGTGCCGGGCTCCAGTGCCCGACGAATGTCGAAGGAGGTTTCGCTGGTGTAGAACTTTGGGTTTCCCGGCGCGGATCCGGTATCGACGAACCAGTGGATGCAGAACTGCACGAGGCCGCCGCGACGCGCCCAGTGGATCGCCCGCTCCGCCGCCCGCTGCCCGGCACGGCCGTCGGCACTGTGCGTGTAGAACATGAAATCAAAACCGCGCACCGCCGGCGTGAGCCCGGTCGCGCGGGTCACGAAGTCGATGTTCCCTTCGTTATCGAGTCCGAACCAGTCGATCCGTTCCTGCTGCCCCGAGAGGATCTTCTTCCCGCTGGTCTCGCGGAGGAGGTCGAGCACCCAGCCCACCGCGGGGATCGCGCCGGGCGTGACCGGCGGGTCCCCCGCCGCGCGCAGGTGAGGGGGAGCCAGCAGGAGTGCAACGACGAGAAGTGCGCGGGCCTTGGTGAACATGGAATCCTCTCGCGAGCGTAGCCGATCGGGGATCGGCACGCCATGAGAGGCGTTGCGCCGGTGTTGAGAGCCTTCGCGCGGGCCGCTTCAGCGTCCGGCGGTGATGGCGTGCAGTCCGTCGCGATTGCGCCGCAGTACTTCCCCGACATCGGTGTCCTCGACGTGGCCGAGGATCCCAATGGGGCCTTGGTAGCCCGAGTCGGCGAGCACGCGGAGCATGCGACGCTCGTGCGAGCCCGATCCGACCGGCAGGATCTTGGGGCCCTCCGGTCGCATGCCGTTGATTACGACGGCACGGAGGTGCGGGAGCATCTTCGGAAGGAGGTCGCCGAAGCGGTCGATCTGCGCATGGGCATGGTGAAAGTTATAGACCATCCCAAGTCGCTCCGTGCCGGCGGCGGCGATGATCCGGATCTGGTTCTCGGGCTCGCCGAACCAGTCGCCGTGATTGTAAAGGACGATGGTTCCCTGGCTCGGAGCGGCGAGGTCGCGCAGGTATGTGGCCCAAGCTGCTCCCTTCGCGATCCGCTCCGCGTTGGTGGCCTGGCTGAAGACGTTCGCGTGAAAACCAACCCACCACTCGATCGAGAGTCCGGCCGCCGCGATGGTTTGGATGACCTTCGTGTTGGCCGGTCCCAGGGAGCCGATGCGGTCATTTCGTTCGTCGATCCACAGCCAGACGCCGCGCAGGTGAACCCCGCCCTCGCGCGCCGCCTCGATCTCCTGGCTCAGCGTGGACAGATGCCGCTCCCGCCAGTCCCACACGTACTGACGCAACCCGAGCTCGCGCAGCAGCGCGATGCGTTCGGTGGGCGAACGCTCACGCTGATCGTACGGGACAATGCACCAAGCGAGGAGATTCTCGTCTGCGAAGAGGGGCGAGCGAATCGCTTCGCGGGAGGCCGGGCCCTCTCCCCGCGTCTCTCCCGTCCCTGCAGCGATGAGGAAGAGGGCGGCACCGACCAAGCACCCGAGCGAATGGAGCGATCTCATCCGGTGGCCCGCTGGCTCGGGCGATTGGACTGGCGGCGATCCCGGAAGGCGCCGGGCGATAATTCGGTGATGCGTTTGAAGACGACGCACATGTACTCGACGTGCTCGAAGCCGGTCAGCTCCGCGATCTTCTTCAGCGGGAAGTCCGTTTCGGTCAGGAGTTGCTTGATCCGCATGACTTGCAGCCGGCGGATCTCGGCCTGCGGCGACCGTGCAAGAAAGCTCCGGAAACGCTTCTCCAGCTGGCTGCGGGACAGGGTGGAGTGACGGAGGACGTCCTCGACGTTGATCCCGCTGCACGCGTGTTCGCGGATGTAGCCGATCGCGGCAGCCACCCCCGGATCCTCGATGGCGAGGATGTCGCTGGAGCGCCGCGTGATCACGCCCGTGGGGTCGACCCGGCGGTCGAGCGCTGGACTCTCGGCTCCATCCATGAGCGCGGCCAGCGTCTCCGCCGCGAGGTATCCGGACAGGAAGGCGTTCGTGCAGACGCTGGAGAGTGGGGGATAGGCGAGGTCGCAGCGGGCCTCGTCATTGTTGGCTCCGAGCACCGCCACCTCCTCCGGCACCAGCAGGTTCACGGTCTGGGCCGCATGGATTACCTGCAGCGCGCGCAGGTCGTTGCATGCCATCACACAGGCTGGCTTGGGGAGCTGCCGCAACCACTTCGCCAGCTGCCGCGTCTGCGCCAGGTCCCAAGCCGGATCGTTGTGGTTCGGATAGTCCGTGTCGAAGACGTCGACCGCATGGCCCGCGAGTTGGACCGCCTCGACAAATCCGTCGCGTCGCTCGCAGGACCAGCCGTTGTTGCGGAATCCCGTGAAGCCGTAGTTCCGGTAGCCGCGCTCGAGGAAGTGCTCTCCGCCAAGATGCCCGATGGCGGCGTTGTCCGGCCGGATCTTCGGCACGCCGGCGAACGGCGGCTCGTCGTTGAGGTCCACCAGCGGCAGCCGCAACTCAGCGCACGCCTGCACCAGCTCCGGAGTGGTGTGGCGGCTGATCACACCCTTCCAGCGCCGCTGCTGCAGCCAGAGTGGATCGGACTCCGCGCGCGCTTCGTCATCGAGGAAGGCGTCCCACGGGCGGTGCGAGCGCGCGTAGTGATTGATGCCGCTGAGCATTGGCTTGCACTCCTCAAAGCGGGTCATGAACACGAGTAGGACTTGAGGTGTCATGAGGCAGGAGACTCGGCTAGGCGGTGGGCAAGATCCGAAGGCAAGAGGCGTAGGCCTTCCTGCCAGAGGGGAGCAGCGGCGTTCAACAAGCGGGCTCTCTTCGCCTGCGCGAGCAAGCGGTAGAGGCTGCCCGTGGTGAGTGCGCGCAGCCGTGTCGGCGTCGCATCGCGGAGGCAGCGCTGGAGGTGCACGAGGGCGCGGTCGGCGTTGCCGGTTTGCTCAAGGAGAGCCGCCAGTGCGACGCGACGGTCCCAGGCCAACGAGCGGTCGGCACCCGCATCGAGCGCGGTCAGCAGGGGGCCGATTGCCGCGCTGATCGCGGCCGGCTCGCCGCCGGCGGCGGCGATGCGCGCGAGCGCGATCCGCGCCCCGAGGTCCGCGGGGAAGCGACGCAGCTCCGGGACCACGCCTTCGGCCAGTCGGCTCTGTCCGGTCTCGAGAAAATACTCCGCTTGCAGGCTGAGCGTGCGCGGTTCGCTCTGCTCGTCGACCACTTCCAGCACGATCACCGACTGGTCCTCGAAACCACCGATGCGCGGCAACCGGTAGGGGATCGGTCGCAACCATCTCAGGGGAACCCAGCGCTGCAGCGCGCCGACGAAGGCCTGCGCGGCCGGCGGGGCGTCCGGCGAGGGACGGGTCGCGTCCTCCAAAAAGGTGTCCCAGGAAGCGAGGACGATGTATCGGACATCGCGTTGTTGCAGCAGCGCCTGCGCCTCCTCGGGCGAGGAGGCGCGCGCGATGCGCACCGCCGCCCGCAGGCCCGCTTCGTTCTCCCACGCGAGGCTCGCCACGCCGCGGAGTGGAGCATGATGGGTGAGCGACGCGCTGATCTTCGGCGCAGCCAACACGACCGATCCAGCGGCTCCGCTGCGCTGGGCCAGCCACGCCGCGAGGTCTCGCTCAATCACCGCCTCAACATCGGCTTGGCTCAGCTGGCGACGAGTCGCAGCGTCGAGGGGTGGCCGCGCGAGGATCACCCCCGGAGCCAGCGCCAGCATGCCGACGAAGATGGCCCATCCGCGGGTTCCCCGACCGGTCGAGAGGGCGGCAATGACGAGCAGGGCGGCTCCCGCCGGGGCGAGTAGCCGGAGCTGCGCGCTCCCGAGGGCAAGCAGCACGGCTGCGGGCAGGACGAGAGCCAGCGCGCGGGCTCGTTCCCGCCGGAGGGCGATTCCCGCCGCACCCACTCCGATCGCCAGCACGCTCAGGAGCGCGAAAGTCTCCGCACTCAGGCCGTCGTGCGTGAGCCATGCCGCCAGCGAGCTCGCCGCGGTCTCCGCCCCGGGCGAGAGCCTCGAAGCGAGGGGATCACGCGAATGGATATTCCCGCCGGATTCGGCGCACAGCCAGATCAGTCCCGCCACGGCTGATCCACCCACGCCAGCCGCCGTGACCCAAGCAGCCTTGGCGCTCGTCGTGGCCGACGCTGCGGAGCGCCGCAGACGGGACCACTGTGCCAGTCCTTCTCCCAGCGCGAGCCATGCCGCAGCGGTCACCAGTCCGGGTTGCGTCGTCGGATTGACGCGGAGATCCGAGATGGGCGATTGCGCGATCGCGGCGAGCAGCGTGGCCAAGGCACCGGCCGCTGACCACCAGCGCCAGAGCGACGGCGAGGCGGTGGTCTCGGGCGATGATCCGGAGGTGTTCCATGCTTGTTGGCCGACCGCGCCCAAGGCGATGGCAAGGATGACCGGGAGGCCGGTCGCCGGATCGATCGCGGCGGCCAGCGCGCCGCGGGCTCCGGCGGCGGCGCCGCGGCGGCAGACCGCCGCCGGGCGCGTGGTCGCGAGGGCGCCCCCGAAGGCGAGCAGGCTTCCCGCGAGCAGCGCCCACGCGAGGCCGCGCGGATCGAGGGCGCCCGGGAGATACGCCGAGGCGAGGGGCTGGAGGAGCACCCAGCCAAGCGCGAGCACGCACGTGGCTCGCGCGGAGAAAGCCCGCCACATCCAGCCGCCGGCGAAAAGCAGGAAGCCGAGCGCGACCGCCGGGTCTGCCCAGAGTGCGGCGCGCTCCGCCGCGAGGGCCAGCGATCCTTCGCTCACCGCGTGCACGAGCCACGCCGTCCCGGCGATCCAGAGGGTGTAAAGCGTGGGGGCGTGATCAGCACGACCCTCCGGCGCGTTGTCCCAGTCGATCCGTCCGTGCCGCAGTTCGCCGGTGGCGAACAGGTGCTGGGTGCGCGCGATCCAACCGTAGGTCTCCTGTTCCCGCGTGGGTGAAATCCACTGCCTCCGTCCATCCGTGTAACCGGTCGGTGACGTGGAGTCGGCCACCGCCGGGGTCACCGACCAGACGGGAATGGACTCGACGTGCCGCAGTCGTGCCTGGTGCGCGAGCGTCGTTGCGACCAGCAGACCGAAGGCCGCAATCCAGCCCAGCAGCCAGCGGCGGTCGGTATTCGGGTGGGGATCGAACATGCGGTCGAGGCGGTCCGTGGGCACGGTGCCACCGGATCCGAATCCCAGCGGTTTTCCCTCGGTGGAGCAACCTCGTACCCATGCCTCCTCAAGGATTGCCGACGGTGCGCACACCGGCCCAAACTTCGCTCCTCCCCATGTCCCGTCCCCTCGTCGCGCGCCCGTCTCCGCTCGGCCGGATTCGCCGTCTGGGCAGCTTTGCGATGGTGATCGCATTCTTCGCCGCTGGTTTGCGCGTCGCCGCCGCGGCCGCACCGATCAGCGAGCCGCTCGCCGCTCGCTCGGGGCCGGCTGGCAGCACGCTCTTCGCGACGGTGGAGCCCAGCGCCAGCGGGCTGGTCTCCGAGAACCGTTACGCCGATCCGACGATGTGGTGGGAGCGCTACCAGGAGTTCACGGTCGGGGCCATCGGCACGGGCATTGCGGTCGGCGATTACGACGGTGATGGACTTCCCGACGTCTTCGTCGTCAGCAAGACGGAGTCCTGCCGCTTGTTCCGGAACCTCGGTGCGTGGCGCTTCGACGACGTCACCGAGCGTGCCGGCGTCGCCGACCGCGGCTCCGATGCGGCCATCTGGAAACAGGGTGCCGCGTTCGCCGATGTGAACAACGACGGGCATCTCGATCTCTACCTCTGCCGCTTCGGGGCCCCGAATCGACTCTACCTCAACCGCGGCGATGGAACCTTCCGTGAGGAGGCTGCGGCCCGTGGACTTGCCCTCGCGGACGCATCGGGCATGGCGGCCTTCGCCGACTACGACCGGGATGGCTGGCTTGATGTCTACATCCAGACGAACCTCCTCGACGCCAAGCATCGGCCCCACGGCCAGCGCGACCGGCTTTTTCGCAATGTCGGCGAGGGGCGCTTCCGCGAGGTCACCGATGAGGCTGGCATTCAGGGCGAGACGCAGGGGCACGCCGCGCTCTGGTGGGATTTCGACGAGGATGGCTGGCCGGATCTCTACGTCGCCAACGATTTCGAGTTTCCGGACCAGTTGTATCGAAATAACCATGACGGAACGTTTCGCAACGTCGCCGGAGCCGTCCTGCCCGCTACGCCCTATTCTGCGATGGGAGCCGATCTCGGCGATGTCGACGGCGATGGTCGCATCGACCTGCTGGTGGCGGACATGGCGGCGACCACGCGCGCCAAGGATCAGCGCGGGATGGCGGATTCCCGGACCGTGGCCCGCGATCCGGTGGTGACGTCGGAGGTGGCGCCGCAGTTGCTCCGCAACGCGCTCTTCCTCAACTCCGGGGTCGGCCGCATGCGCGAGGCCGCGCATCTCGCGGGGGTCGCCGCGACGGATTGGACCTGGTCGGTGCGGTTTGAGGACTTCGACAACGATGGCCGCCTCGATCTGCACGTGACCAACGGGATGGTCCGCGAGCTTCACAATACGGATCTCCTGTCGCGAATGATGCTGGCGGAGAGCCCCGCTGAGCGCATCCGCATCATGCGCTCCAGCCCGGTGCTGGCGGAGGCGAATCTGGCTTACCGCAACGCCGGTGACCTTCGCTTCGTGGAGACGGGCAAGGCCTGGGGTCTCGACCAGGTTGGGGTCAGCTTCGGGGCGGCGACGGCGGACTTCGACGGTGATGGTGATCTCGATCTGATTTTTGCGAACTATCAGGCACCGGTGACCCTGCTGCGCAACGACAGCCAAGGCGGACATCGCCTGCTGGTCTCGCTGCGCGGCGAGCGCAGCAACCGCTTCGGCGTCGGCGCGCGGGTCGAGGTGGAAACCGCGAGCGGCGTGCAGGTGCGCACCTTGGTGCTCTCCCGCGGTTATCTCTCGACCAGCGAACCGGTGCTGCACTTCGGCCTTGGGAACGAAGCGCGGATCCGTCGCCTGACCGTGCGCTGGCCGAGCGGTGCGGTGCAGGAGTTTCGGGACCTCGCGGTCGACCGGCGCTATCGGGTGGTCGAGGACCCCACGGGACCGACCGCTCCCGCGATCGACCCGCCGCCAACCCCTTGGTTGCGCGACGTCACCGCTGAACTCGCCCCGGGCATTCGCGTGCGGCAGGCGGACGTTGATGAGACGGCGGCCCAGCCCTTGCTCCCGATCCGGCACGATCGCCGCGGACCCGCGCTGGTGGCAGCGGACCTGGACGGGGACCGGAAGGACGACCTCCTGATCGGCGGCAGCGTGCTCGACCCCGCGATGCTCGTGCAGACCGGCGTTGCCTCGGTGCGTGCGGTCCGGGTGCCGTCGGCCGGGGCGTCTCCAACCCTCGTGAACGATGGTCCGATGCTGGTCGTGCGGCCCGTCGAGGGAGGACCACGACAGTGGCTGATCACGCGAGGCGGCGTGCGTGAGCCGGCGGGGACGCCGGCCTATCAGCCGACCCTCTGGCAGATCGGGGCAGGCGGGGCCGCAGAGGATGCGTCCGCGCTCCTGCCGCCGCTACCCCTGAGCGTGGGTGCGGTGGTCGCGGCCGACTTCAACCGCGATGGCACGCCGGAGATCTTCGTCGGTGGACGTGTCGAGCCCGGGCGTTTCCCGGAGGCGCCACGCAGCTTGATCCTGGCGTGGCGAGAGGGACGCTGGATCGATGCGACGGAGCAGTGGTCGCTGGGCCGGTCTGACCTCGGGATGGTCACCGCCGCGCTCGCTACCGATGCCGACGGCGATGGTTGGACGGACCTGGTCGTCACGCTCGATTGGGGTGGCGTACGATTTCTGAGGAACCGCGCGGGGAGAGCCTTTGAGGATCAGTCTGAGTCCATCGGCTTCGCGGCGGCGGGTCGCGGTGCGTGGAGCGCGCTGGCGGAGGGAGACTTCAATGCCGATGGTCGGCCGGATTTCGTGGTGGGCAACCTGGGTCTCAACACTCCCTACCAAGTGGGCGACGGACGTACGGCAGTACTGCTGATTGGGGAGTTTCGTCCGGACGCGGACCCGGTCCTGATCGAGGCGGAGCGGGTGGGGGGTGTGCTCTTCCCTCGCCGCACCGCGAAGCAGCTCGCGGCGGTCGTCCCTTCGATCCGGCGGCGTTTTCCGAAGGTGAACGATTTTGCCCGTGCCTCGGTGGATGAACTCTTCGATCCCGACGTCATCGCGGCGGCGCGGATGTGGGAAGTCACGGAAGCGCGCAGCGGCGTTCTGCTCAGCTCCGTGAACGGGCCGCATCGCTTTGCGCCTCTTCCCACTGAGGCGCAGCTGGCGCCGGTGGGGGCGGTGCTGGTGGATGACCTTGACGGTGACGGAAACTCCGATCTGGTGCTGGGCCAGAATAGCCGTGCGCCCGTTGCCTCGATTGGCTGGTTCGAAGGAGGCCTCGGCGTGGTGCTGCGCGGCGATGGCCGCGGCGGCTTCGTTGCGGTCCCGTCGGCCCAGAGTGGCTGGGTGGTGACGGGTCAGGCGACTGCGGTCGTGGCGATCGACCTGGATGCGGATGGCCGGAAAGAAGTGGTGGTTTCGCGCAGCGACGCTCCGCTGCTGGTCTTTCGCCGCCTGCAGATGCCCCGCTGAGCGGGAGATGGGTACGGTCGCGCATGAAACGCCGCGCGCAGCTCTTCAGGGCACTTGTCCGAAGGCCTGCTGGTAGACGGCGGTGAGGGCAGCAAGATCCTCGCGGGAGAAGCGGTGTTGTCGGCGCAGGCGACCGATCCAATGCCGGGCTTGGGCGGCGTCGCCGGTCTCGATCGAGTGGCGGGCGAGGATGCTCATCGCCAACGGATGATCGGGCTCCGCGACAAGGGCACCGCGAAGTTCTGCCAGACCCTCCTCGATTCGATCCTGCTGGAAGAACAGCAAGGCCAGTTCGACGAACGGGCGCGCCTCGTCGGGCTTGAGACGCTGGGCGTTGCGCAGCTCCCCGATGGCGGCTCCGACCTGACCGGCGCGTGCGAGCTGTCGCCCGTTCGCGTAGCGCAGCGCGGCTGAGTCGGGACAGTGACGCAGGCCCGATTGCAGGGCCTGACGCATCCCCGAGGTGTCACCGGACTTTTCGAGCAGATCGACCAGCAGGCTCCACGCCGCGGAGTCCCCCGGCGAAAGACGGGTGGCACGCTCCAGATGAGGGCGCGCCTCGGCGAGGCGCGACAGTTGAAACAGCAACTTGCCCATCTGCCGTTCGTAGCTGCCGTCGTTCGGGGCAAGGGCGAGGGCGCGCTCGAGTAACTGAACCGCGCGTTCTGGCGCCCCAGAGTAGGTGGCCACGGCTGCGCCCACGCTCACGCGGTAGGCGTCGTAGCAGTCGTCCAGTAGCGCCTCGAGCCACGGATCGGGGACGTCGGAGAATTCCCGCATCGCGATCTCGGCGCGCAGCGCGCGCGCAGCCTCGTCGTTGCCGAGCCGTTCCTCGACCGTGGCGAGGAGGATCAGGGTTCCGACAAAGTCCGGTTGCGCGCGGCGACCCTGCTCGAGGGCGTCGCGTGCGGCGCTCCACTCGGCGCGGGCAACGTGCACGCGAGCGACTCCCAGGGACGCGTACGGATTGCTCGGCGTCCGGCGCAACACCTCGCGATAAGCCCGGTCGGCCTCGGCCAATTGGTTGGACTTCAGGAGGGCGTCCCCGAGGCGCAAGCGCGCCGGGGCGTAGTCGGGAGCGAGCTCCGACGCCCGGCGCCACAGCGGAACGGCCTCCTCGAGCTGCCCGAAGCCGGCGAGGGCGTGCGCCCGTCGGTGCGGCCACTGCGGGTCCGCGGGTTCGAGCTGCTGCAGCCCCTCGTAGGCCACGAGGGCGGCCGCCGGGAAACCGTTTGCATGCAGCAGCGTCGCGAGCTCGCCCAGCCCCTCGGTGGCGGTGAGCAGTTCTCCGGCACGCGTCGCGGCGGCCCGCAGGCGCTCGGCGAGCGCGACGGAGTTGAGTGATGCTTCCTCGGGAAGCGAGGGAAGATGTGCCGCGACAGTGGCGCGTTGGACGTGAGCGTGCCAGAGCCCCGCCGCACCCCCGCATCCGACGAGCAGGAGGCCGCAGACGAGTGCGAGCTTCCAGCGTGACGCCGGCGCTCCCGGTTGGCTCCGGGCTGCACGCCCGCTCCTCATGGCTTGCGGGGCTTCCACAGCGTCAAGCGCGCCATGTTGTCGAACGGCGGATAGGCGTAGAACGAACCCGTGACGAGGCTGGGGCGGCCCGATCCATCGAGATCGCCCGCCGCGACTGAGATCATTTGAATCGGCTGGTGTGCCAGCACCGTGCGGGTGAATCGCTGCTGCCCATCGTTGCGGAACAGGACCAGCGAAGCCGCCCGCGGGTTCTTCCAGTCGTTGAAGCCGCTGACGCAGATAACGTCCAGCACGCCGCGGTTCTCCAAGTCCACCGCGATCGGACTGTAGGCCCCATCCATGTCGCCGATGCGGTGATACTTGAAGAACCCCTGGCCGCGATTCTCGAGCCACTGCACCCCGTGCCACGGACGCTTGCCCGGATCGGCGTACGCAAAGCCATCGCCGTTGCTGTACAGGATGTCCGGTCGGCCGTCGCGGTTGAGGTCGCAGATGCTGATCCCGGAGCTGCCGTAGTCCTCGTTGGTGGAGCCAAAGATGATCTTCTGCGTGAACGTGCCGAATCCGCTGTTTTCGAAGAGATAGATCTCCTCGTAGTTCTGGGAAATGAGAGCCGCGATGTCGGGGGCACCGTCACCGTTGAAGTCGGCGATGCAGACGTTGATCGCCCCGGGCAGCGAGAGGAGCACGTGGCTCTCGAAGCGATTTCCACCGAGATTGCGCATCCAACGCACCTCCCCTTGATTGTAGCCGAACTGAGCCACCGCGAGGTCGAGTCGACCGTCTCCGTCGAGGTCTGCGGCCCGCGCGTCCGTCACTCGCGCCACCTGCTCAAGCAGCGGGTGCGCGGAGAAGGTCTGTCGCCCGTCGTTTTCGAGCAGCACGAGAGAGCCGATTTTATCGTTGTTGGGAAACACCTGTCCCATGCACGACACGATCACATCGGCATCGCCATCGCGGTCGAAGTCGACGATCTCGGCGTGGACCGGTGCGGGCAGTTGGTCGCGCAGAATGGATTCGGCGAACGTGCCGGGGGCGGTCTGGCGCAGCCAGACGACGGCGTTGAGCTTGTCGTCGCACGCGAGGATGTCAGTGCGCCCGTCACCGTCGAGATCGCCGGTGGTGACGTGAGAGATCCATGGTTTGCCGGTGAAGGGTGGTCCGACCGGAAGGGAGACGAAGCGCTCCAGATCGATCTCGGGCGAGGAGGCGGTTGAGGATGCCGGGGGCGCGACCGTGGTGGAGCGGGTGGGCGTCGATCGAGGCTGGGCCTCGGGCGCGCACCCACTGAGCACGATGAGTGCGAGTGCCGCGACGCACGGGCGGCTGGCGAGGATCCAGCGCTGGAGGGTGCGACGAGGATCGAGTCCGGCGCGGCTTTTTCCGGGGAGAGTGCGTTCCATGGCGGGCGATCGGCAGAGAAGGTAAATCGGGACGCCGCGCAGCGGCAATCCTGCGGCGCGGGAAACGCGCGGGGGTTGGGCAAGAAAAAGGGCCGGTGGCGAGTGCCACCGGCCCTGGAGTGAGACCGTGTGCTTCGGGAGCGCGGGTCGCTTAGAACTCGAACGAGTTCGTCAGCGAGATCACGCGTGGCTCCGCGATGCGGAAGGCGCCCGGGCTGCCATCCGGCTGAACCGTGAGCGGGATCAGGCGGTCGGTCGCGAAGAGATGGCGCACGTTGAGCTGGACGCGCCACTTCACGCGATCGGAGAGGATCTTCATCTGGTAGCCGACCCACAGGTCAACCGCGTCCTCGGTCGGGCCGTAGTACGGGTTGTCGACGTTGTACCCGTCCTTGGTCGAGTTGAGGCGGTAGCCGGTGACCTGCTTGTCCTGCCAGCGGTAGCTGCCGCCGACGTTGGCGTCCTTGAAGCGACCGGACTTGAACGCGTAGTTGGCGGTGGCGTTGAAGCGCCACGGACGGAGCTCGGTGACGTTCGAGTTGTTGAGCGCGAGGGCCAGCTTGTAGGCCGGGAGGGTCTCGTTCTCGAACTTGTCGCGCACCGTGCCGCCGGAGCCGCGCTCCAGCGCCCAGTTGCCATTACCCCAGAGGCGCATGTCGCCCATCGGGCCGGCGTAGTCCTTCAGGCGCTTCTCGATCCAATCCGAGTAGGCCTTGCCGATGGACAGCCGCTTGGCGGTCGTCTTGGAGGCGTTGATGGAGAGGTCGAGACCGTCGATCGGCTGGGCGGCGAGTTCGAACTCGGTACCCTTGGACAGCGTGTCACCGGTGACGGCGACGCTGTTCATGCTCCAGTTGCCGGAGCCGGTGGCGTAGCCGGTCATGCCCCACGCGGACTGGAAGGAAGCCGGCACGGGCTTGGCGATCCAGTCATCCGTCGAGGCGCGCTGGATGTCGTACTGGCGGTCGATGGAGATCTGGCTGTAGGTCTGCTGGTAGCCGTTGGAACCCGGCTGGCGGCCCTGCGAGTCGGGAACGAGATTCCCGGCGTCGGCCGGCTGCCAGCGCAGGATGTTGCCCGCGCCGAACTTGGAGGAGGCGGAGGTCGTGCCGTAGTTGCCGTCGCCCGGCCAGTTGCCGCTGTTCGCCTTCAGTTGGACGGCGGCGGCCTGACCCCAGGCCTCGCCGGCGCCGATCAGGTAGGCGTTGCCGAGTTCACCCGAGAGGGTGGCGTTGGAAACGGACGTCTCGTAGCGGTTGACCTTGAAGGCGACCTTGCCGTTGAGGGCCGTGATGGCGAAGCCGTAGTCCTCGGTTTTGCCGGAGGGCGACGCGATCAGGCCGCCGACGATATCCTTGCGGGAGGCATCGGGCTGGAAGTTCGCGGAGCGGCTGTAGAACACGCTCGCGGTCAGGTTGCCCGGGAGCTTCTCCATGATCGCCTTGGGCGCGTGGCCCACGATGCTGAACGTGTGCGTCTGGCCGTCGACGATGCTGTACAGGCGCTCCTTGTACTTGCCGGTGCCCTGTTCGAGCTGACCGGTCGGGAGACGCCACTCGGCATCGGCGTAGTTGGTCACGACGCCCGCGTCCTTGCGCGGGTCGCCCGCGTTGAAGTTCTCGGCCACGTCCTTGCGCCAGCCGACCATCGGGACGATCGCGCCGTTGAAGAAGTAACCCTGCCACACGAAGACCTGCGAGTTGATCTCGTCGCGGTTCTTGGACGCCTGCAGGTAAGGACGATTGTCATTGTTGTACGTCGCGTCGTTCGGGTTAACGACCGGCAGCGGGTAGGCCTTGTAGGTCTTGGTCGTTGCGTCCCAGTTCTTCACGGTCGTCGAGACCGGCTGCTGGATCGCGGTGATGCGCGGCATGTTCAAGCCACTGGCGGACGTGGCGTTGGTCAGCGCGGAACCGAGGTAGGTCAGGCTGGAGATGTCGCGGGAGGCCTGGCCGACGGACGAGTTGGCGGTCTGGGCGTAGCCCGAGCCGGTGTACCAGTTGGCCCACGACGTCTGGAGCGTGTCGGCGCGCTGCATGGCGCCGCTGTAGGTCATCACGTGGCGGCCGAGGATCTTGGCCAACGGAGCCTGACGATCCATGAAGTCATTGAAATCGAGCTCGCCGAAGACCGTGCCACGGGCGGACTCGCGCTCGCGGACGACGCGACCGCTGCCGGCCGAGCCACCGCCGCCGATGACGACCGGGCGGCCGACGTTCGGATTCGGGGAGCCGTCGATGAACGTGCGCATGATGTCGACCGAGATTGCGGCCGCATCCCAAGCGAGGAAGTTGCGGTAGCCCCACTGCGTGTCCTGCTTGTCGTACGCCACCTCGACGCCGAGGCGGTTGTTCAGGAACGTCTGGTTGAGCGTGACGTTGTAGGCGTCGAACTTGCTCGTGTTGCTCCGGTTCTCGCCCTCGATCAGATTATCGTAGAAGTTGAAGATGCTCGGATCGGTGAGCGACTTGGCCTTGTAGGGATTGATCACGTACCCATCGAGGCGGAGGTTGCTCGCGATGTTGTTGTACGTGACGATGCCCTTGTACGAGCCGTTGGACGTCTCGTTGTTGGCCGGCGGCAGATTCGTCGGGAACGTGTATGGGCTGGCCGCGAACGCGACGCCCGGCGTGGGGCTGTCGGCGTTGAACGCGACGACCTGACCGTCGAAGATGCGGCCACCGGCGGCACCGACGTACGGGCTGTAGCGGGCGTTGGCCCGGTCCGTGACCTGGCTGTTGTTCTGCCAGTCGTAGGTCGCCTTGTTCATCGACGTGAACCACGGCGAGATGGCATCCATCGGCGGGGTGTAACGCGGATTGATGCCCTTGATGTCGCCCGACTCCACGTTCGCGCGGATGGAGGTCTTCGCGCTGCCCTTGGAGAAGAGCTTCGGCTGCCAGTTTACGGCGCCGTACATGCGGTGGTCATCACGGTACGCCGGCTGCATCCGGTAGTTCGTGTTGTCCATCACCGCCGAGACGCGGACCGCGAGTTCGTCGCGGAGGATGACCTTGTTGAAGTCGACCACGCCGCGGACGGAGCCGAACGTCGCGACCTGCAGCTCAACCTTGTTCGCATCGCGGAACGATGCGGTGTTGAGGCTGCTGTTGATCACGCCGGCCGGTGAGCCGATACCGAAGAGGATCGAGTTCGGACCGCGCTGGAGATCAACGCGACCGACGTTGTACGAATCCCAAGGAATATCGGTGAGGAAGAAGTCGCGGAGATTGTCCGCCGCTGCGAGACCGCGCACGCGCGTGTTGGCCACCGGGCTGGTGTAGGAACCGTCCTGGATGATCGCGCCGTCGCCGCCGCCGCCGAAGTTACCGCCTTGGCCGGCGACCTCCGTGCCCGTCGTGTAGACGAGGAGGTCGGCCGAACTCTTCGAGTTCGTGTCCTTGAGAAACTTCTGGGTGACGACACTGATCGCCGAGCCCACGTCCTTCAGCTCGGTACGCAGACGCGTGCCGGCGAGGGTGTTCTTGGCGGAATAACCCTCGTCCTCGTCGGCCTCGATGACGAACGGCGAAAGCTCGATCGTCTCGTCTGCGGAGGGCTTGGCCGCAGAACTGGAGGGCGTGGAGGGAACGGCCTGCGCCGAAAGGCGGGCCAGCGCGAGCAGGCTGAGTGCGGGCAGGAGCGCAAAGGCTCGGGCCCGCGAGAGCACACGGTACTTGGTCATTTGGGGGGCTTGAGGGTAGTAGGACAAACAACGCCCTCGGAGCGATCCAAGGGCAGAGCCGGAGGAAGCCTCCGGGTGTCCTAGATTAGAGAACCCAGCGCCCGAGGTAAATGAGATCACTTACATCTTGCTTGAGAAATGTTGCCGACTCGCCGTCCGGCATTTCCAATGGGAAATGCCTCCTTCAGCCGTCTCCGAGGCGAAGGTGCTATTGAGAATTCCCGGTTGCCTGCAGCCGCCGGTACGCCCCCGGCGATTGGCCCGTCACGCGCTTGAAGAGTACGCACATGTACTCCACGTGCTCAAATCCCGACAGAGCGGCGATTTTCTTCAAGGGAAAGTCAGTCTCTTGCAGGAGTGTCCTAATTGTTGCCACTTGAATGCGTCTGATCTCCGCTTGGGGGGTGCGGCCGAGAAAGTGCCGAAACTTGCGTTCAAGCTGGCTGCGGGAGGTGTGGGAGTGGCGGACGACGTCGTCGACCGAGATGTTTTGGCAGGCTCGCTCCCGGATGAAGCCCAGGGCCGAGGCCACGACGCGGTCGGCGATGGCGAGGACGTCGGTGGAGCGCCGCGTCACCACGCCGGTGGGTTCGACCCGCTCGATGGCTGCGGTGCCGCCGCCGCCGGCCAAGGCTTGGGCAAGGATCTCCGCGGCCCGGTAGCCGGATTGGAAAGAGTTGGGGGCGACGCTCGAAAGGGGAGGGAAGCTGAGTTCGCAGCGATTGAGATCGTTGTTCACCCCGAGGATGGCCACTTCCTCCGGCACGAGAAAGCCGGCTTCGCTCGCGGCGGACAGCACCTGCTGAGCGCGAAGGTCCATGCATGCGAGGATCCCCACCGGCTTGGGCAGACCCCTGAGCCAGGTAGTCAGTTGTTCGATCTGCGGCGGATCCCAGACCGGGCGATTGTCACCGGGATAAGGAATCTCCAAGCGCGTGCACGCATGCCCGACCAGCGCGAGGGACTCCGCGAATCCGTCGCCCCGTTCGTTGGAATACGATTCGCTGGAGAAGCCGACATAGGCGAAGTGTCGGTGGCCGCGCTCGAGGAGGTGCTCGGCGGCGAGGTGACCGATGGCCCGGTTGTCCGGACGAATCTTGGGCACACCCCAAAACGTCGGTGTGTCGTCGAGGTCCACCAACGGGATCCTGAGTTCCGCGCAGGCCTGCACCAGACCTTCTGATGCGTGACGGGTGATGACGCCGCGCCAAGGACGGCTGCGCAGCCAGGTTGGATCTTCCAGGGCGCGTGCTTGGTCGTCGTGGTACGCCGCCCAGACTTGGTGCGTGCGTTCGTAGTGTGCGATGCCGCGGAGCATGTGCGCGCTTTCCCCGAAGCGGGGCAGGAAGACGAGCAGCACCTGGGGCCGGTTCACGTGCGGCAGCCTGCGTTGGCCCCTTCTCGATGGCAAGCCGCCCCCGCGTTCGCGCCGGGGCCGGCCCCTTCGCGCACCCCGTGGGGCGGGCTCACAGGCCGGCGCCGCGCCGACGGATCAGGTCGCGGTACCACGTGAACGAATCCTTCGGCGTCCGCTTCTGGGTGCCGTAGTCGACGTGGATCAGGCCGAAGCGGTCCTTGTAGCCTTGGGCCCACTCGAAGTTGTCGAGGATCGACCAGTAGAAATAGCCTTCCACCGGGATGCCTTCGCGCACCGCCCGCGCCATTCCTCCGAGGTAGCGCTGCAGGAAATCAATCCGCTGCGGGTCGTGCACTTTCCCGTCCAAGTGTACGAAGTCCGTCGTGCAGACTCCGTTCTCCGTGAAGACGACCGGGAGTTGGTAGCGCTCGTGGAGGAAGCGCGCCGCCCAGTACGGCGCCTCCGGCGCCACCTGCAGCCACGGGAGCGTGCCGCGTGGGTTCCCCGGGCCCCAGCCGCCGGGCACACGCTCCGCCTCCCCGCGCGCTCCCGCCCGCACGGGAAACCCGGAGTAACAATTGTAAGCGAGAAAATCGATCGGCTGCGAGATGAGCGCCAGGTCCCCCGTCCGAATGCTCGGCAGATCCGCGGCGAAGGCCTTCACGCCGTCTTCGGGATAGCGTCCGAGGATCATCGGATCCGCCCACCACGCGAGGTTGTCGAACCCGCGTTCCGTGCAGCGGAAGGTGTCCGCCCGCGCGGCTTCACGATCCTTGATCGAGCGACTCGCGGGGATGCGCTCGCGTCCGGTATGCGCCAGGGAAACCCGCGCCGGCCCAGGGCTCGTCGCCCGAATCGCCTGCACCGACCGTCCGTGCGCGAGCAGGAGGTGGTGCGCCGCCTTAAGGCACTTCGCGAAGGACAGGGTCTGGCCCGGCGCGAAGACGCCCTGCTGCATTCCGAGACCCACGATCACGGGGGGCTCGTTCAGCGTGATCCAGTGCCGCACGCGGTCACCGAGCCGGCGGACCACGATTTCGGTGTAGTCACCGAACCACTCCACGATCTCTCGATTCTGAAATCCCCCGCGTTCCTGCAGCGCCAGCGGCAGGTCCCAGTGATAAAGGGTCACCCACGGCCGGATGCCGGCCGCCAGCAGCGTGTCCACCAGCCGATCGTAGAAGTCGAGCCCTCGGGCATTTACCCGGCCGATCCCCCGGGGCAAGATCCGCGACCACGAAACCGAGAGTCGATAGGCATCGAGCCCGAGTCGGCGCATCCATCGGACGTCCTCCCTCCAGCGGTGGTAATGGTCACACGCGACGTTGCCGGTGTGGTCCTCGAAGACCTTCCCCGGGGTCTGGGAAAAGTGATCCCAGATGGAGGGGCCTCTCCCGCCTTCGTTCCAGCCGCCTTCGATCTGATAGGCCGCCGCTGCCGCCCCCCAGACAAAGTCCTTCGGCAAGGCGGCGGACGTCTCACCCCGGTTCGGGCGACGGCGGAGGGGGCGGGTGCTGGGACTGGGGCGGAAAGGCGGCATGACCACGGCGAACCTCCAGACTAACAGATCGCGCCCGTCCGGGAAGGAGAGTCCTTGCCACGCCCATGAGAATCGTTGGCATTCCGTTTGCCCGGTGGGCACTCCCTCGTCACGCGAGCCCGGAGACCGTGTCGCGGCCGTGGGCCGCGCAACCCAGCGGTCACGCGGTGCCGGCAACCGATACGTGATCTTCGGCCAGGGCTGGAAGTGGTTGGAGGTTGAACAATGGCCGCCGTTGCCAAAGCTGTCGGTTCTCTCGCCGTGGACCTACACCCGTACGCGTTCCTCGCCCTGTTTCTTTTGGTCGCCATCGCTTTCCCTATCGCCCTGCTCGCTGTGGCGCAGCTGTGGTTCCGGTTTTTCCAGCCGCCCAAGCCGAGTCCGACCAAGCAGGATGCCTACGAGTGCGGCGTGGCTCCGCGTGGCGACGCGTGGATCCAGTTCAAGGCGCACTACTACCTCTACGCGATCGTGTTCCTGATCTTCGACGTGGAGCTGCTGTTCCTGCTTCCGCTCGCCGTGGCCTTCACCGGCCTGCCTGCCGGCGCGTGGGTCGCCATCCTCATCTTCCTCTTCCTGCTCGCCGAGGGCCTCGTCTGGGCCTGGCACCGCGGGCATCTCGAATGGTCCTGATATGAGCGACGCCCCCACCGATGCCTCCGCTCCCGGTCCGCTCTCCGCGGAGGAACGCGATGAGCTGCGTCGTCATGGGATTCTCCTTACGAGCGTACAGGAGCTCTACAACTGGGGCCGCAGTCACTCGGTCTGGCCGCTCAACTTCGGTCTCGCCTGCTGCGCGATCGAGATGATCGCCGCTTCGATGGCGAAGTTCGATATCGCGCGCTTCGGCTCCGAGGTCTTCCGCCCGTCCCCGCGCCAGGCCGATCTGATCATCGTCTCCGGCACCGTGACCAAGAAGATGGCTCCCCACGTGGTGCGCCTCTGGAACCAGATGCCCGAGCCGAAGTACTGCATCGCGATGGGCGCCTGCGCGATCTCCGGCGGGCCGTTCAAGCAGGGTTACAATGTCCTCAAGGGCATCGATCGTTTCATCCCAGTCGATATCTACATCCCGGGCTGCCCGCCGCGTCCGGAGGCCTTGCTGCACGGGTTGGTGCAATTGCAGGAGAAGATCCGCCAGCAGCCGCTCCGTGGGCCCGACGCCCCGCGCCACTTGCGCTCCGATCTGCCGTGCGATGCCGCCGTGCCGGAACTGGGCGCCGAGGACATCGAGCCGCCGTTCTCCCCGGAGGTCTGGAAACCGCCCGCGCTGGTGCGGCCGGACAAAGCCTGAACCGGCCACCACCCATGGAATCCCCCGAAGCTTTGCGCGATCGTCTGCTCGCCCGCTTTCCCGGGGTGTCCATCGAGTTCGTGCCGAATGGATCGCCGGGCGGCCAGGTTTCCCTCCGCATCAGTCCCGCTGGGTTGCGCGAGGTCGCGCGTTTCCTGCGCGACGACGCCGCACTCGCCCTCGACCAGTGCTCGAACGTCACCGGGCTCGACTCGCCGGACCGCGAGGTCGTTGAAACCGTCAAGGAATCCCAGCCCGGCGCCCCCGGCGGCCCGCCGGTCGTCATCGAGCGCAAGCAAACGCGTATCGAGCCGGGTCACCTTGAAGTGGTTTACCACCTGTACTCCGTCGCGCGGCGCCACGGTCCGGTGATCCTGCGCGCGCGCACCGGCAACCGCACCGACGCCGTCACGCTCCCGTCGCTCACGCCGGTCTGGCGCAGCTGCGAGTTCCAGGAGCGCGAGGTCTTCGATCTCTACGGCGTCGTCTTCGAGGGGCATCCCGACCTGCGGCGGATCCTGATGTGGGACGCCTTCGCCGGACATCCGATGCGCAAGGACTACGTCGAGCCCGACGACTACGAGTGGGAGCCCACGCCGCACGGCGCGGTGCTCGCCAAGGCCCGCCGCCACTATCCGTCCGCCGCCGCCCCGGGAGCGGTCCAGCCGTCGCCATGATGCTCCCCGATCCCGCCGCCACCGGCCTCGCCCGCGTGCGCAAGATCGAGGGCGCCGCCCTCGGCCTGCGCACGCCCGCCTTCGCCCCCGAGGAGGGTGCGGGCGACCTGCTCGAGGTCTCTCTCGGGCCGCACCATCCGTCCACCCACGGCGTGTTCCGCATGGATGTCGTCCTCGATGGCGAGCGGATCGTGCGCCTCAAGCCGGTCTTCGGCTACCTCCACCGCAACCATGAGAAGCTGGGCGAGGGCACGAGTTACCTCGGTTCCATGCCGTACACCGACCGGCTGGATTACCTGAACTCGATGACCAACAACTGGGCCTACGCCCTCGCCGTGGAAAAGCTGGCGGGCATCCCGGTCACCGAGCGCGCCGAATACGTGCGCGTCATCCTCGCCGAGCTCAGCCGGCTGCTCAATCACACCTGCCTCGCCGGCTTTCTCATGCAGGACTGCGGCTGCAGCGGCACGCCGCTGATGTACGCGTTCCGCGAGCGAGAGAAGATCCTCGATCTGTTCGAGTCGCTCAGCGGCTCCCGCATGATGTGCAACTTCCAGCGCTTCGGCGGCTGCCGCGTGGATCCGTCCGCCGAATGGCTCGCCGCCACCCGCACGCTCGTCGATGGGTACGGTGCGTTCCTCGACGAGTTCGAGGCCCTGCTGTCGGGCAACGAGATCGTCATGGCCCGCACCCAGGGCGTCGGCCGCCTGCCCGCCGCGCTCGCGGTCAACGCCGGCGTCACCGGCCCGATGCTGCGGGCCAGTGGGGTGGGTCACGATCTCCGCAAGGTCGACGGCTACGGGGTGTATCCGCGGTTTAACTTCCGGGTCCCGATCGGACGCGATGGCGATGTCTACGATCGCTACATGGTGCGCATGCTCGAGATGCGCGAGTCGATCTCGATCCTCGACCAGGCGCTGGGCGGCCTGCCGGGCGGCCCGATCCTCGATCCGAAGGCCAAGCAGCGCGGGCTCCGGCCCAAGGCGGGTGAGGCCTATGGACGCATCGAGGGCCCCAAGGGCGAGATCGGGTTCTTCCTCGTGAGCGACGGCACGGGCAATCCCACCCGCTACCGCGTGCGCGCGCCGTCGTTCGTCAACCTCACCATCCTCGAGGACCTCTGCCTCGGGCATTCCATCGCGGATGCCGTCATCATCCTCGGGAGCATCGACATCGTGCTCGGCGAGGTCGACCGCTGACCCCGCACCCCCACCCACACTCATGCTCGGCAAAGGACTTCTTCAGGGGCTCGCGGTCACGGCGAAGAATCTCGTCGGGAGCTACCACGACCCCGCGCGCTACGTCACCCAGGAATACCCCGAGGTGCAGCCGAAGCTGCCCGAGGCCTACCGCAACTTCCCGTTCCTGGTCTCGGAAACCGCGGACGACCCGATGGGCACGCTGCGCTGCGTGGCCTGCCAGATCTGCGAGAAGGAGTGCCCGCCGCAGTGCATTTACATCGAGAAGAGCAAGGACAAGAAGCCCGATGCGACCGGCAAGGCGCAGATCTACCCCGCCGTCTTCGCGATCGATACTGCGGTCTGCATGAGTTGCCAGATCTGCGTGGAGGTGTGCCCGTTCGATGCGATCAAGATGGACCAGGAGTTCGCGATCGCGGTGACGGATCGCTTCGGCGGGTTGCTCCTGAACCGCGAACAACTCGCGAAGCCGAACGCTTACTACCATCAGATTCACCCGACCGAGGCGGCTGAGGTCGACGAGCGGCTGGCGGCCGAGCGCCGGGCGGCCGAGGAGAAGGCCCGCCTCGCTGCTGCCGCCAAGGCC